>CAVOKM010000011.1:0-156324 GCA_963696515.1 uncultured Gammaproteobacteria bacterium | reverse complement strand
TCCTCCTGTAAATTTTTCCGTGATCGCTTACGAATTTGCAGCAAATCGTAATTGTTCCGAATCGTTAGCCGCTTCAGTAGGAAACCAGAAACGCTTCCATTGATGATTGAGTTCTACAACTCTTAAAATACCTAGGCCACGACTTCCAGCTTCACGCCAGCTCATCCCTTTCTTCTTCTGACGATGCCCAACGACTTGATCACAACCTTTCTCGATATGCCCAGAACCAATAATCTTACCGGCCTTTTTCCGGCGTCGATAATCAATGATTTCATCACGATGTTTGTTAATATAGTTAATCAGTTCGCGATGTTTTTCTTCATTTCTTGGCTGAACTTTTGTCTTTAAGTAATCGATAACTGTATCAACTTCTCCACGCCATAAATGGTAAAAAATGAACTTTAAATGAAGATTTTTCTCGTCTTTATTTCGCGCAATCATACTCATTAATTCTCGTACTTTCTTACCCAAGTGGTACCAATCTAAGATAATAATGAGCACCACTCCAAAGACCGAATGCAAATGCTGGCGAATCACTTGAGCCCCATCTGTAATTGCAATTACGGGTACTGGCCTTGCTTCCGACCCATACTCTTTAATTACTCGACTTTTAAGCACGTCAGGCAGGGAAACTATTTCTTGACCTGTTTCATCAACTGGCGCAGCAATATATTCAAATTCCTGGTTTTTCTTTTGGAGCATCACCACATTGGTAAACACCGGTGGCGCTTTCTCTTTTGCTACCGTTTGGGCTGGTCTTTCTTCATTATCTTTCTGTTTTTGAACACGATTTTTCTTCTGGCCACGCACTTGAATCGCATCTTCAAACACGATCACTTCTCGACTTTCGCTGTTGTAAATATCAATTTTATCCTGAATCTTTGGGAATGATAATGCTTTATTGCCAAGCGTTTGTTCTACTTCAATTTGCCAAGCCTGGCTAATTTCTACGGTTTTGTGATGGACAATCTGCCAAATCTTCTGATCGCTGAGTTGCCGATCTCCGGTCACCCGCGCCACTAAATTTTCGACTTCTTTATAACTTAGGCGATTACTGTAGTAGGCGGATAACTCCTGTAATCTCAGGCTAATATAAGCTTCTTGAAATTGACCGGTTAAATCAAAGTAAGTTTGCTCTTTTTCGTCAGGCCGTGTTGCATCTTTAAATCTCTGAACCTGAAAAATAATTTGGCCATATAGTGTTTTAATTGTCACCGGTGTTTTACCATTACAAATCAGGTCTTTTTTTTATTTTCAATAAAAGCGCGTTGCGTTGCTTCCAGCAAAGCCAGTTCAATATCAGGTAATGCAAGGTTTTTAAAGTTCTCAACCGCCCCTTCGATGTCATGAAAGCTTTGACTTTTCCAATCGAGTGAATATTTCTTGACCGATTGACGACCCATAATCTGGTTATTATCATCTCGCAGAGCTAATTCAATAGTAGGCATTCGTCGTTCCCTAAGTTAGGTTGATATAGTTCTGTGTATTAGTATAAGCTAATATTCCATCACGGAAAAATTTACAGGAGGAATTTTTTTAGAGCGGTCAATATATGCGATCATGCCTTATCCCCCATGAAAATTGTTATGCATGCGTTCTTTTTTTACTTTAAGCCCCTAACGATACACCAAGAAATATTTTTGTTTTCGTAGAGCAGTAATGATGCCAGAACCAATACTGTTCGGCACACTTATTGGATAGACAAAATAGTGTCTCGATGTTCGTCAGTTATTGGATAAAATAATAAATTCTTAATGCAAGTTAACCAGTGGACAGAAATTTTCCATAGCCGTTTAAGTTTTGCTCCCAGCACAGAAACCAAACCACACCCCGGTAGCCTGGAATGCTGATGTCGAGAGGAAGCTTTTTGGGGCGGGGAGGCATCGATAGCCGTTTGTTGACTGACCGTTTCGTCTTGCTTTTGTTGAATGAGTGTTTGCTTGAAGTGAATTAAAAGAACGTAAACAATGAGATAAATATAGAATTGAATTTTAATACCATCGGCTTCATGACTCCATAAATGGAGGGCATTAAACGTGCGTTTAAGACACCGAAAAAACAGTTCTACTTGCCAGCGATAAGCGTACAGCATAATAATTTCGCTGGTTTTTAAGTCCAAACGATTGGTAGTGATCCGGTACCATTCACCCAAAGCAACAAAACAGACTAACCGATAAGTCTGTTTCGATGGATCACCCGAGAAAATAACTAAGGTGTCGGTGACCTCGGAAAGAAAGAGGTCCCACGATTCGGGAAGATGCACCTCCAATACGGTTTGGACGGTGGCTTTGATATTAGAGCGAATCCGCATGATGAAAAAAGCGTGCCGTGCGGTAATCTGCTGAAAAATATCGAAAGCCAGGTAACCTCGGTCGGTGATGTAGGTCACCCCGGCTTCCAAGAGGGCGATCAACGCGTTCCGTTCCGAATCATTCGCGGCGGTACTGATAAATTGCACCGGAATCATCCGATTGAGTTCATACGCTAAGTGCAGCTTTAACGCTTGGCACTGCGAACTATACCCGGCCCATTCCATGGCTTTAAACGCAGGAAATCGCGAACCATCGAATAAAATAAACCGTCCCAGCGTTTTGATTTCAGGAAGATCTGCGAGCTTGATCGTCTCCAGTAATCGGATAAAAATACGCTGAAATACCTGCGGCTTATAGCGTGAAAAAGCTTCAGAATACATGGAGGGTGATGCCAAAATAAAATCGAACTTTTTTAAATCAGGGTTCGTTTTTATTTCTGTGATCAGCAACCGAATAGACTGGATTTGCTTGATCACTGCATAACTGAGGCTGAGCGTAAAATAGAAGAGCGATAAGTTATAAAGTTGCGCATCCTCTTTTAATCGACTCGCTTCTTCTTTGAGTAAGGGAAGCAGAGGCTGAATGATCGTTTCAAAAATAGTCACCATGTTTTTACCGCATCCGTCCATCGAGGGTTCTTCAGGGAGTTCGGATGGAGTCGCTCTCCAGAAGCGCCGGCTTCCCCGCCCGATGGTGGCTCGGGAACGTCCTGTTCCCAGGGTGGAGCGACTCGATTAAGGTTTGAAAAATCACAGTTTACAGTAGCGGCAATTATTGTGCCGAACAATATTGTGCCAGAACCCATTTTTTAGTTTTCTTAAAATAATTTATAGCAATACTTCGGACAGTTCTGACAATCACAATCAACAGGTTAGCATCCATAGGAGGCATTAAATCAAACTCAGGGGTTGACCGGAGTTTGATAAAAATAACTTGCTGATTTTGCTTGATCTGCTGCCGATGCTCGAAGCTCTGACTTTTAAAGAAGTTTCATGAACCTGATGGACCTTTCGTCCACGAGGCTGAAAACCAAAACTGTCCGAACCATTGTTATAGAATACATACTGGCTTAATCTAAGAGACTGTCTAAAAACTAATCTTTGCAAAATCAGACACTTGTAGATTTTGGAACTGACTTGGCGGCGCTTTTTTGGTTTGCCGCGGATAAGAAAATCAGTGCAACCAATCGGTTAGTTTCTTGACAGTCTCTAAGACTGTGTAGTTGTTGTTATTATGCAAACGTAACTGAAGCTAGATTAAAAATAACAAACAGTTAAGAAAATCCTAAAATGTCGCGAACAGCCTCAACAAACCACGCTGTTTTTGCTCTTCTTTGGCGCGATCCAAGAGGGTCGTGGTCAAAGCTTTTTCCCAAATAGACCGCGCCGTTTCTATATCGATTTGCCCGCTCTTGACCAGATTACAAAGCCCAGTGCGGGTAGCGGATAATTTGATGATCAGACGATCTTGGGGGTAAGCGGCCACAGCCCTTTCCCACTGCTGGTTGATTTCCGTATCGTTACACGAACTTCCCTTACGTTCACCTGCCAATGTTACAGGCAACGTGAGAATCATCAACGACAACAGGATTAGATACCGCATGTTCTACTCCTTATGAGTCTTTAATTGGCAACGTGCTTATTTCGGTATTATAGTTTCCACACTATAAGTGTTTCTGTGGATAGCGCTTCATAAGTGGATAAAAACTCTACACTTTATTCTTAAAAGCACTTCATAAAGTCAATATCACAACTGAAGCACTATCCACTTGCCAGTCATTCAAAAGGTGTACTCAACACCTGCTTTAAGATTGACAACGGTTTCTTTGATATCAGACTGGAGTGAGGAATCAGCACTAAAATCATAATTATACCCGTTGATTCCTAGCGAATAGGTAAGGTTCTTCACCGGTGTAAGCCCTCGCCAACTTATCCCAAACGCCAAGCCGATTGTGTCTCCACTGCTATCAAACGTATTACTCAATTTCATCCCTGGAAATTCAAAAGATGTTCCTTCAATTAAAATTTGGGTATAAGCTGAACGAGTTTCTACTTTACCACTTAAAAACGCAATCGCAGCATTAAATGCTAAGGTACCCTTATAAGAACCTTCACCAATGCCAAGGCCATAAATTACCCCTATATAAGGACCATGATATTCGAACCTAGTGCTAATTGATCGGCTCTCTGGTATTTCAAGGGGGCTCTCTGGTATTTCAAGGGGTTGCAAAGTATAATACTATCAATTAGTTGCCAACATCAAGTGAGAATTCCATGACGGATAAGTCATTAGACGAGTTGAAGAGCGCTTTTAATGTGCTTTTGGATCTTCCTAATATTGAAGTCGATGAGGTGGAAATTGATCGAGAAGGGAATTATCGGGTCACGATCCATAGTACAGAGCGCGGAACGCGTTGTCATCAGTGCGGTCATTTTATCGATCATTTTTATGGACATGGTGAGTTCATTACGCTAAGACATTTAGCGCTGTTCGGTCGGCAGGTTGAACTGCGTCTTCGTCCACCACGGTATCAATGTCAACGATGCCAAGGGCAGCCGACGACCACGCAAAGGGCGACTTGGTATGACGCTCGAAGTCGCTGTACGAAAGCCTTCGAGCATCATATATTGCTAGCTTGTGTGAATAGTACCGTGTGGGATGTGAGCATTAAAGAGGGAATCGGCTACGAAACAGTGCGCGGAATTATTGATCGCCATATTGCGAAGGAAGTGGATTGGCAGGCGATTAAAAATCTGAAAATTATTGGGATTGATGAAATCTCTTTAAAAAAAGGACACCAAGATTTTGTGACGATTGTGACGGGTCGTATGGGTGACGAAACGGTGATTCTGGGGATGTTGGCCGATCGGAAGAAAGAGACCGTCAAGGAATTTTTCATGAGTATTCCCAAGAGGTTACGCAAACAAGTGGGTTTCGTTTGTTCGGATATGTACGTCGGCTTTATCAATGCCGCGAAAGAAGTTTTTGGGAAAAAGGTCCAGATCATCGTCGATCGATTTCATGTGGCTAAGTTATATGGAAAGGGGCTGGATGAGTTACGCAAAAAAGAGTTGGCACGCCTGCGGAAGACCTTACCAAAAGAGCAGTATCAAGAGCTGGAAGGCGTGCTGTGGATTTTGCGTAAACGGCTGGATGATTTAACACCAAAAGACCAAGAAACGTTAGACCAGTTATTCCAGTATTCACCACTTTTACAACAAGCTTATCAGTTAAAAAACGAGTTAACGGCTCTGTTGGATAGTGACCTAAATCGCCGTCGTGGGAAGCAGCGGATCACGGGATGGATGAACCGAGTTAAAAAGAGTTCAGTCCGTTGCTTTGATACTTTCTTAAAGACGTTGGAAACCTATAAAAATGAAGTTGTCAATTATTTTTTAGATCGACTGACCAGTGGATTTGTTGAGGGGCTTAATAACAAGATCAAAGTCATTAAGCGACGGTGCTATGGTTTGAAAAATATCGGGCATCTTTTCCAACATCTTTATCTGGACCTTTGTGGATATTCTTTGTATGCCCACCAAAAATCATAGAGTTACCGAAATTTACTCCGAATTTATTGAGGCATAAAAAGTGATTGATGATCGACAACATTCTGTTTTTAAACAGAATTTATGCCCCGGCAATTCCCAAAGAGCCAATTGATCCAAGATAAGTTCCTGTTACAGATCGAAAAAGGGAAGATGTTAGCGTTATTGGTCCAGAAACCGTTGTATCAAAATCGGTATTTGCCCACTTATAACCACCAAATACAGAAAACTGATCATTGATGCCGTATCCTATAGTTACAGCATAATCCTCACGATCAAAATCAGCTTCCGATGAGATAGGGTCACCTTTCAAGAAAGCAGTAAAAGCAGGCCCAAAAGCAAATTCAGAAAAACTAATCGTATCACTACCATTACCATCGACTGCTTTATATGCATTCAGATCAAAATAAAACCGGTCGGCAAACAATGTCAACCCTCCTCCAAAAAAAGGCATGTTATCCTGATACTTAAAACTTTCTTGGGTATAGTTGCCACTTAGGTCAGAATTTTGGAGCAATGTTCCAATTGCCCCCTGCTCGAAAGTATAATTCATCACTCCTACTTCAAGCCTGGGTCGGATACTGACATCAACACCACCTAGGTCTGCCGATTCAACCGAATTGGAAGCAAACAGGGTAACTGAAGAAACGGCCAAAGCGAATAAAGAAGACGACGTTTTCATAGATTTCTCCCCTTTAGTTAGTACAACATGGGTTTATACTTCACAAACCACCATTACCACCGGCAATTTGCCGGAATCCCATCGAACAAGTTTCAATTGTTTTTCTGTTGCCACCACCAGCCGAACAACGCCAACCCGAGTAGAGCCAGCGGTACCAGCCACGATGCGATCCCAAAGCTGCGGTTGGAAGGCGATTCTTCGCACACCAGCGGAATGGGCTGGGTGATCACCTCGAAGCCCGCCGTGGTCTCTGCCGTCAGTTCGGGCTTGACGGTTTCCTCGGGTATGCCCACCAGCAACGCTGTAATATTGTCATGGCCGCCCGCCGCCAATGCCGCCTGGATCAGGCGATCCACCTTTTGTTGCGCATCCAGGTTCTTTTTCAGGATGGCGGCGACTTGCTCATCGCCAAGCTCGCTGGTCAGGCCATCGCTGCACAACAGAATCTGCTCGCCCGGATGCAGCTTGCCACTGATCGTACCCACTTTCAGCGCCGCGGCATCGGCAGGCCCCAGCGCCTGCGTCAGCTTGCTCCGCTCGGGATGATTCCTGGCCTCTTGGGCGTCGATAACGCCACCATCCACCAAAGTCTGCACGACCGTGTCATCGCGCGTTAACTGGCGAAATCCTCTTTTCTCCCGCAGATAAGCCCGGCTGTCGCCGACCCAGGCAATACCATAATGATTGCCCCGCATTTGCAGGACCACCACCGTGCTGCCCATGCCAGCAGCGCC
The DNA here is from genome assembly GCA_963696515.1 of uncultured Gammaproteobacteria bacterium. GTDB lineage: Bacteria > Pseudomonadota > Gammaproteobacteria > Competibacterales > Competibacteraceae > Contendibacter. The sequence goes on along the minus strand of CAVOKM010000011.1, from coordinate 149,048 downwards.
CTTGCCTTGCTTGAGCAGGTCCACCACGGTCTGGTGGGCATCAGTCACGGCCTTAACCAAGGAAGACCCTCGCTTGATCGAAGCCAGAACCGCTTCCGCCACAGCAGTGCTGGCGACTTCTCCCGCCTCGCAGCCCCCCATCCCATCGGCAACCAGCCATATACCGGCCTGAGGGTCAACCGCGTAACGGTCCTCGTTCAGCTCTCGAACCCGGCCGACATGAGTGCCGGCGCCGTATTCCCATTTACCCATGGATCACTTGACTGCAAAGTACTCGTTTCGATTCCAGCAGGCGGTCGTGAGATGCGAACGATCAATTTTCTTTTTCCTCTCTATTAGCAATAGAGTATTATGATAAGACTATTTCTCAGAGTTAATTCGGTGTTATTTGTATGATACTTTATTCGATCATACCGCTATAAATTGCATACTGTTTCCTAAACGTATTTTCAATATCGCCAATTAAACCCTGCAATCGCATCATTGCCAATAAGATATGGCCAAGTATTTATTGATCAATATTAATGTTAAATATCTCTATAGACGAATCGGGTCGCTAATTCAACCATGCCCTTGGATAAATTATTTAGGGCAATATCAATGCCAGCCTGTATTAACGAATTCCGGTGACCTGCACGAAGCGTTTGGCAAACGTGCCAGCAACCCCAGACGGGGAAAATCGCTCGCCGAAAGCTGAAAGCTGAAAGCGAATCAAAAAACCAGGATGTTCCCGGTATATGTCTGCTATTAACAGACAGATGTGGTGTTTATTTGTTGTATTTTAACCAACACATTTAAAAGTATCAGGATAATGAATCTCCCCGGCCACCCTGACTAAGGATTCGTGCCAAAATAATTCCTCCTGTAAATTTTTCCGTGATCGCTTACGAATTTGCAGCAAATCGTAATTGTTCCGAATCGTTAGCCGCTTCAGTAGGAAACCAGAAACGCTTCCATTGATGATTGAGTTCTACAACTCTTAAAATACCTAGGCCACGACTTCCAGCTTCACGCCAGCTCATCCCTTTCTTCTTCTGACGATGCCCAACGACTTGATCACAACCTTTCTCGATATGCCCAGAACCAATAATCTTACCGGCCTTTTTCCGGCGTCGATAATCAATGATTTCATCACGATGTTTGTTAATATAGTTAATCAGTTCGCGATGTTTTTCTTCATTTCTTGGCTGAACTTTTGTCTTTAAGTAATCGATAACTGTATCAACTTCTCCACGCCATAAATGGTAAAAAATGAACTTTAAATGAAGATTTTTCTCGTCTTTATTTCGCGCAATCATACTCATTAATTCTCGTACTTTCTTACCCAAGTGGTACCAATCTAAGATAATAATGAGCACCACTCCAAAGACCGAATGCAAATGCTGGCGAATCACTTGAGCCCCATCTGTAATTGCAATTACGGGTACTGGCCTTGCTTCCGACCCATACTCTTTAATTACTCGACTTTTAAGCACGTCAGGCAGGGAAACTATTTCTTGACCTGTTTCATCAACTGGCGCAGCAATATATTCAAATTCCTGGTTTTTCTTTTGGAGCATCACCACATTGGTAAACACCGGTGGCGCTTTCTCTTTTGCTACCGTTTGGGCTGGTCTTTCTTCATTATCTTTCTGTTTTTGAACACGATTTTTCTTCTGGCCACGCACTTGAATCGCATCTTCAAACACGATCACTTCTCGACTTTCGCTGTTGTAAATATCAATTTTATCCTGAATCTTTGGGAATGATAATGCTTTATTGCCAAGCGTTTGTTCTACTTCAATTTGCCAAGCCTGGCTAATTTCTACGGTTTTGTGATGGACAATCTGCCAAATCTTCTGATCGCTGAGTTGCCGATCTCCGGTCACCCGCGCCACTAAATTTTCGACTTCTTTATAACTTAGGCGATTACTGTAGTAGGCGGATAACTCCTGTAATCTCAGGCTAATATAAGCTTCTTGAAATTGACCGGTTAAATCAAAGTAAGTTTGCTCTTTTTCGTCAGGCCGTGTTGCATCTTTAAATCTCTGAACCTGAAAAATAATTTGGCCATATAGTGTTTTAATTGTCACCGGTGTTTTACCATTACAAATCAGGTCTTTTTTTTATTTTCAATAAAAGCGCGTTGCGTTGCTTCCAGCAAAGCCAGTTCAATATCAGGTAATGCAAGGTTTTTAAAGTTCTCAACCGCCCCTTCGATGTCATGAAAGCTTTGACTTTTCCAATCGAGTGAATATTTCTTGACCGATTGACGACCCATAATCTGGTTATTATCATCTCGCAGAGCTAATTCAATAGTAGGCATTCGTCGTTCCCTAAGTTAGGTTGATATAGTTCTGTGTATTAGTATAAGCTAATATTCCATCACGGAAAAATTTACAGGAGGAAATAATTTGACTATTAGCTATGTTTTTGCGGCTGGATCGTGTAGTTCCACTCGCCGTGAAAGGCATCCCGGACCATTTGCACCGAAGCGAGTTCCTCGTCGCTAACCTTGCGGCCCTTCGGATAGGCGTTGGTGTCGAGTTCGGCCTGAATCTCCAAGCCGGTGGCGGTCGTGGTATCGGCGATCAGGTTGACGATGACCTCGAAGCTGACCAAGGGCCGCCCACGCCAGTTCTGGCTGATGTAAGCAAACATACGATGCTCGATCTTATTCCACTTGCTCGTGCCCGGCGGCAGGTGACAGACCGCGACCGCCAGGCCCGTATCGTCGGCAAAGCGCTGCAGTTCGGTTTTCCACAGCCGGGTGCGCGACCCGTTGCTGCCCCCGCCATCGGCGACGATCAGCAACTCCTGGGCCGCTGGGTAGCAGCCCTGGCCCATCTGATGCCACCAGCGCCGCAGTGTCCCGACCGCAAACTCCGCGGTGTCATGATCCATCCCGACACTGACCCAACCCCGGTTGGCGGTCACGTCGTATACCCCGTAGGGCACCGCCCGGCCGAGCGCTTGGGTACGGAAATCATAGACATTGACCGGCTCGGGCTCGCCCTTGGGCCGCCACTCCCGTCCACCGTTCTTGAACGCGCCGACCAACTCCTTCTTCTTCGCATCGACCGACACGACCGGCTGACCCCGGCGCTGGAACTGCTTGCTGCGCTCGTTGATGTGCGCAAACTGGGCGTCGCGGTCCGGGTGCGAGCTGCCTTCACGCGTCTTGCGGTTGGCTTGCAGGCTGTAGTCCAGCGCCCCCAGCAGCCGGTTGACCGTGCGCGCGCTGACCCGATAACCCTGCGCGCCGAGTTCGTCCGCCAGCTTGCGCACGCTCTTGCTGGTCCAGCGCAGCGGCGACCGGGGGTCGCCCCGAGTCACCGGCTCCACCAGCGACTCCAGCGCCGCCAGCAACGCCGGGTCCTGCTCCGTGAGTCGCTTGCGCCCCCCGCCGCGCCGCCGAATGGACGGCTCGAAAGGCGTTCCGCTGCGCTGCCGCTGCTCGCGGATGCCGGCGACCACGGTATTTCGGGCCATCCCCGTGGCCTCGGCCACGACGGCAATGCCGCCGCGCCCCAAAGCGATGGCTTCAGAACCCGCCCACAAACGCCGCATTCTCTCGTCCATCAACGGACGGAGCGCTTCAAACTTCTGTCTGACCAAACCCACGTCGCCCATGCAGCAAGCACAGCATGAATCCATCTAAACAGTCAATTTATTTTGGCACGGGTCCTAAGCGTCGCGACCCTCGTTGCTGCACCGCGATACGACTGTGAGGTGGTGATGAATTATGTGACATGATGGAGTGATGTTAAGACGATTTCCGGAAAAAAGCTTACCTGCTTGGCTGCGAAATGGAGGAAGCCGTTTCCCCCTTTAGCAAAGGTGGAGACTAAGCCTGGTTCGGTATAACCTTTGCAGGAAATCGCCTAATCAACATGACGAAAAAAATCGTTCCTGTAAATTTTCCAGTGATAAGATTCAGATTAACCCGCTAGGGCTAAGACAAGACGAGGGCTATTTATATCTGGATCATTGGCGGCCTCGTTAGAAAACCAGAGTTTCCGCCACTGATTGTTCAGCTCTGCCACTTTCAAAATACCCAAACTTCTACTCCCTATTGTACTCCAACTCATCCCCTTTTTTTTCTGACGATGACCAATCACTTGATCACAGCATTTCTCTATTCGACCACTCCCAATCACTTTACCGGATTGCTGACGACGCTGGTAGTCAATGATCTCTGATTGATGCCTTTCTAGATAGCCGATCAGTTCGGATAGTTTTTCCGGATTCTTGGTTTTTATCCCCGTTCTTAGATAGTTTAAAACGGCTTCCGTCTGACCCTGCCATAGCTGACAAAATATAAACTTTAAGTACGTCTCCTTGTCCGCTTGGGTCGGGGCAATCATACTCATCAGCTGCTTGACCTTTTTACCGAGATGAAACCAATCTAAAATAATCACTACCGTGACTCCAAAAATCGCGAGTAACCGGCCGCGAATGTCTTTCGCTCCATCGGTGATCGCGACGATATTTAGTGGTTTTCGCTCGTCACCGTATTCTTGGATGACTTTACTTTTGACAAGGGCCGCCAAGGGCACGGGTTCGTTACCCGCCTCATCGATCACTCCGGTGAGGTACTCAAAGCCGCCCTGCTTCTTTTCCAACACGACCACCTCCGTCCGCCCCCACACCCGGTTCCCCGCCGCCTCGTTATTCAGGGGATCGACTGCAACTTTTTGATCCTCCTGATCTTTTATTCGTTCTCGCGTCGCCTTCTGACCCTTGACTTGAATCGCATCGTCCATGCACAGAATCTCTTTTTCCGTCGCCTCATAAATGTTCACTTGCTCGTTGATGGGCGGTAACTGCTGGGTCGGGTCTCCCAGGATCCGCTGGGTCTCTTCCGTCAGCGCTTGACTGACTTCGAGGGCTTTTCCGACCACCAGTTGGTGGATTTTTTGATCGCTGATCTGCTGACTACCGGCTAGCTTCCTAATTAATTCTTCATTGTCTTCGTAACTGAGTCGATTACTATAATAGGCCGCAAACTCCTTGAGACGGTCGCTGAAATAACCCGTCTGAAACTGGTCGGTTAACTCAAAGTAATCGACTTGCCGTTCTTGACCGGCCTCATCAAGGATAAACCGTTGCACCCAGCCCTTTTAAGGTCCGTGATAAATTATTGTATAATAACGCAATTTTTGAAATATTTTGAGGTATCCGCATGTTTAGCGAAGTCTTCGAGCGGTTTATCCAGAACCGACCTATCGCGGTAATGGTACGCGTGTTGCTGGAAAGCTTGTTGAATGCCGACCACTTGGATCGCTGGTTTAACACGGTTCGCCAGTCCCAATATACCAAAGACATCTTGTTTTCATCCATTGTCGGTTTGATGCTCAACGTGGTGTGCAACATCCGGCCCAGCGTTCATTCCGCCTATCGTCATTCTGAAATAGAGACCTCGGTGGTCGCCCTGTATGGCAAATTACAAAATCTGGAACCGACGACTTCGCAGGGTTTAGTGCGTGATATTGCGGGAGAAGCGGAATCCCTCATCCATCACATCGGGGGAACGAATCCGCCCTTACTCCCCGGGTATCGGGTCAAGTTTTTAGATGGGAACTGGATCGAAGCCACCGAACATCGCTTAGAGGTTCTGCGGGGGACGAAGGCGGGCGCGTTACCCGGTAAAGCGTTGGTCGTGTTTGATCCGCAATTAGGCCTTGCGGTGGATGTCTTTCCTGGTGAAGATGGCCATGCGCAGGAACGGTCCTTAGTATCGGCGGTCGCGAACACCATCCAAGCCCGGGAGGTCTGGATCGCTGATCGGAATTTTTGCGTCTTGGAATTTTTGTTCGAGTGCCATCGAAAAGCGGCGTTTTTTGTCATCCGTCAACACGGCAACACCCCCTATAAGCGATTGACTGAACTAAAGTTTGTGGGCAAATCAGCGACCGGAGAGGTCTTTGAACAAGCGGTGGAAATCACCGCGCCTTTGGGTGAAACGCTCACGCTTCGCCGGGTCGTGGTGAAATTAAATCAGCCCACGCGGAATGGTGACAACCATCTTATTTTACTGACCAATCTTCCCGAAGCAACGGTGGAGGCCTTCACCATAGCCGAACTTTATCGTGCTCGATGGGGAATTGAAACTGCATTTCAAAAGCTGGAAAGTCACCTGAATTCTGAAATCAATACGTTAGGGTATCCGAAGGCGGCCTTGTTTAGCTTTTGTCTGGCTTTAGTAGCCTTTAATCTTTACGCGATTGTGATGGCCGCTTTGCGGGCAACGCATCCAGATAAGGCGATTAATCAAGTGGTTTCTGAGTATTATATTGCCCAAGAAATCGACACGACGACCGATGGGATGTTAATTGCGATTCCGGAGAAGGAATGGACTCTTTTGACTCAAGTCAGCCGGGTGGAATTGGGGAGTATCCTGCTCTATATCGCCTCCTACGTTGACTTGAAAAAGTATGCAAAAAGTCCCAGAGGCCCGAAAAAACCCCGACCGGTGAGAAATCAGTTCAAAGGTCACCCTCATGTATCGACAGCTAGGCTTTTGAAAGGAGTCACCCCGAAGGTGGTGAAGGCGAAGGCCGCCTAGCTCACCTTAAAAGGGCTAACCGTTGCACCTTAAATTCAAAGCCACCGTCTAGGGTCTTGATCGTCACCGGATTCTGACCATTCCGCGTTAATTGCCCGTTTTTTTATAAAATTATCTTGGGCTTTCTTTAAAAGATCAGCCTTCAGGTCAGGTAAGGCGATATTTTTTAATGTACCCACGGCCGTTTCTATCGCATTAAAGCTTTGATTACCCAATTCTAACTGATAGGTTCTCCGTGCTTGACCTTCTATGCGGTTGCCATGGTCATCTCGGATCGTGATTTCTATTATTGCCATATCGATAGCCTCTTATTTTGAAAAAAGATTAAGGATGTATGTTTTTCTGCAAAATAGCATACTTCTATTTATCACTGGAAAATTTACAGCAAGAAAAAATTTGGAATTACATTGCAGGCATCAAATCCCGTAAAGGATTATCAAACCCAAATCCGAACAGCTTGGGATTCTCGCCGATGACCGCCGCCGAGAAAATATAAAACACATAATCGTAGGTTTCCCGGGGTATCTTATTCTTATATTGCTTCAACAGTTGCCAGAAATTACGCTCGCGGGGATTAGCGGGCATCTGGCGAATCCGACTGATGATATTCCCCTCTCCCCAGTTGTAGGACGCCATCACCAGCAAACCGGAAGCCTGCGCGTCAGTTCGGTAGATGTACTTGAGGTACTTGGCGGCCGCCACGGTAGCTTTCTGGACATCGTGGCGTTCGTCCTGGGGGTCGTATTCCCCCAGATCCTTCAAAGGCCCTGGTTGCAGCCCATAACGTAGGCCGGTTTCAGGAATGAACTGCCACATGCCCTTCGCGTAGCCGTAGCGGGTGCTCGGTCCCACGATTCGCTCCTGGAAATTACTCTCCTGAAGCGCCAGATACAGAAATTGTGGTGGCACCTGCTGCGCGGTCATGGCGCGGTAAATGATCGGCGCGTACTCCTTGTCCTTGAGCCGCCGGATAGCGTTCTCCAAGCGGGGAGTGGCTTTCCATTGGGCGATGTAGCGCTTTACCTCATCTACAAAGTCATCCGGAACGTCTAGTTGGCATTCGCCGAACAGCCGGGCCATGCGCAGGATGATGCCTTCGACATCGTCCTGCGCCTTCACCACGGGCTTGATTTTTTCAAGGAAATCCTCGTACTGCTTGCTCAGTTCGGCCAGTTGTTGCCTTCTCACGGCAAGATCGGCGGCGAGATCGGTAGCCTGCTCGGTTTTAGCGGATTCGCTGAGGGCAGCCTCCAGGTTAGCGATCTGGAGTTCCAGCGCCTTCATGCTGTAAAAGATATTGATGGCCAGTTCGCTGGCCTCGCGCAATTTGAGATGGTGGTAATACCACCCCGCACTGCCGGCGCCCAGAAACAGGATAAACAGCAAAAGGATGATGCCCCAGTAACGCCGCGACTGCTTGCGAGCGATCTTCTGAAACGCCAAGCGGATCATCTGGGTATGCTTGCCCATCGGTCCCCGATAGGCAGGGTTGAAGTAGTGCTCGGTAATATCATCCGAAGATACCGGCTGACGCAAAGCTGAAACCGGCTGTGGTGAAGCGGATACCGGCTGACGCGAAGTCTCCGATTGGCCTGTTTGGGAAAGATGCAAATGAACGACCGGCCCACCCAGGCCCAGTTCAAGCGTTGTGTCACCCTCCAGCGGAATATTATGGATGGGTTGGCCATCCACAAAGGTCCCATTTCGACTTCCCATGTCTTCAGCCCACCAGCGCCCAGCTTCTGGATAAATCTTCAGATGTTCCCGGCTGACGCGGGTATCTTCAATTTGCACCCCACAGGTTTGTTGACGTCCGACAATAAAACTGTCTGTAAAACGAGCAGTTTTTGGGCTGCCATCCGCAAGGGAATAGGTGATTTCGATTGATGCCACCGATTTTTGCATTCGGCCGCCTAGCAACAAGGGTAGCTTAATAAGAGCAATCTACCTATAAATATTGTTACGAACATATCGATAGGTATTATAAATATCTCCCAAAACTCCAGCCCCTGTTGTACAGTCCCCCAGCACTATCAATGGCTGTGAAAAGAGCGGCGTTCCCCAAGCCGATATAACCATAATTGGGATGAAAAACCTCCCAGCGATAATTGGATGGATAAGGGGAAAACAGAAAACCACCCATTATACGACTCAATGCCTTCTTATCTAGTTCGTGGTTCATTTCCAAATCTTTAATGACGATAGTAGCCATGATTGTTTACTCCTCTTAATTGAGAGAAAGGTCGAGTGACTAACTTAACATCCATTATCGAGCTTGACCTTATGGTTGTTATAAAGCACTTGTGGTGCCAACTCGGATTGGATTTCGAAAAAAAATAAACTATATAAAATATAATAATAGGGATATTCACTTGGCTCCAGTAGCCACTATATGTAGTATCTTGAGGCATGGAGTGGTAGCGCTCCAGATGTGGATGTCGGATTCACCAAAAAATTTATAATCAGCGACTTGCAAGCCTTTATTCCACATTTAAGAACACTATCCCAAAACCCAAGAACCACAAGATATAGTGGTTACTGGAGCCAAGGGAATACCCCTATATATTAATAAATGCCTCAGGCCAATTTTATGAAAGATAGTTGCTTAACAACAAACAAATAACCGGAAATGTACGGTGAAATTCAACACTTGGTAGTCACTCATTTCCGAATGTCTTAAACACGCCCTAAAAACCTCCAATTTGTGGTGGATCTTTTTTCTTTCCGGCGCTCCCGCCGGCGCTCCCGCCAGCATCCCCGCCAGCATCCCCGCCAGCATCCCCGCCAGTGACCCCACCAGAAATCGCGCCCGCACCCCCGCCAGCGACCCCTCCTTTGCTCCCGCCGACACTCCCGCCAGCGACTCCTCCTCTACCCCCTCCTTTGCTCCCGCCGACACTCCCGCCAGCGACTCCTCCTTTACCCCCTCCTTTGCTCCCGCCGACACTCCCGCCAGCGACTCCTCCTTTACCCCCTCCTTTGCTCCCGCCGGCACTCCCGCCAATGATTCTGCCAGTACGTATTTCTACTCTCGTCCGCAAGTCCAGCAACCCCTTATGGTTTTTCACAGCCATCAATCCTATGTTGATTAACTCCTTAGCTTCTTTTGGCTTTTTATCTACGATAAGCTGCTCTGCCTGCCTTTGACAGTTGTCGGCAATCTTTTGCAATCCATCTCGTGCCTTTTGGTTCTTAGTATCTTTAGCAAGCACCTTTAGGTAATTCTCAAGGGCATCGTCAAGTTTTTCTTTATCAAACTGTTCTTGCGCCTGATTCAAAAGATCCTGTATTTCTGCTAAAAGGGCCTTCTTTTTTTCCACTTCCCGTTTTAATTTGTGTAAATCAGGATGATCTGGCATCACCCGCAACCCATCTTCAATACGTTTCAGACTGTCTTCAAATTTGTCGGCTTTGAAAAAATCTCGTGCCTCATTTAGCGCGGTAGTGGCTTGCTGGTTAAGATTTTCATTCTCATTCTCGATCCGTTGTTTGCTTTGCACTTCATCGCGTAACGCCAGCAAACCAGGGTGTCCGAAAAATTTTTGAAGCCCCTCTTCAATCAAATTCAAGCTATCTGGGAACTTGTTTTGCTCGAATAACTGCTGTGCTCGTATCTGGTAGTATTTGTTAGCTATCGCTGTTAAACCTTCCAGCGCCTTGGGATTGTCTTTCTCCAGTTCGAGCGCCTTTTGGTAGCTGTCGTAGGCATTATCATTATCTGGATTAACAAATTTTTTGTCTTGAAGTTGCCGCTCCGCCCGCGCCAATAAAGCTTGAACTTCCCCCTGTTTGGTTAACGCTTCCTTGACTTGTTGTTGCAAGTCGGGGAGGCCGGGATAACTAGGTGCAAATACCGAAAGTTCATCCAGCAGTTTCTGACTGTCTTCCAGCTTTGCCTGCTCAAAAAATTGTTTGGCTCGCTGGTAGTAATCGTCGCCGACCGCCTTCAGTCCGGCCTTGGCATCGGAGTTATTGGGGTCCAGATCGAGTACTTGCTTAAAAAACTGGTAAGAGTGGGTATCGCGCGCTTTCGTTAGTAATTCCTTAATCGTCAACGCTCTTTGGACCTTTTGCTTGAGGTCACTCAAACCAGGATAGTCGGGTTTAAGCCGGGTAATCTCCTCAATGCGGTTGAGACTTTCCTCGTATTTACGTTCAGCGTAGAGCTTAGTGGCGTCCGCAAACAATTTTTCGGCTTGTCGCTTCGCCGACGCTTCCTGGACCTCATGCTTGAGGGCGCTCAAACCAGGATGGTCGGGTACGAGTCGGGTAATCTGGTCAATGAGGTTGAAAGTTTCCTGGTATTTGCGTTCAGCGTAGAGTTCTTTGGCATCCGCAAACAACTTTTCAGCTTGTCGATTCGCCGACGCTCCCTGGACCTCATGCTTGAGGGCGCTCAAACCAGGATAGTCAGGTTTAAGCCGGGTAATCTCCTCAATGAGCTTGAGACTTTCCTCGTATTTACGTTCAGCGTAGAGCTTGGTGGCATCCGCAAACAATTTTTCGGCTTGTCGATTCGCCGACGCTCCCTGGACCTCATGCTTGAAGGCGCTCAAACCAGGATAGTCGGGTACGAGTTGGGTAATCTCCTCAATGCGGTTGAGACTTTCCCGGTATTTGCCTTCAGCATAGAACTCTTTGGCATCCGCAAACAACTTATCGGGTTCCGGTGGAAGGCTATGATTGGAAATCAAGTAAAAACCTACGCCGGTCGCGGTTAACAACACACCGGCGACAAGCACTTTCCGCATTGACGAAGCGGTTAGCCACGAAGGTCGCGAAGCGCCTGGAAGAGATAACGGCGTCGGAACGTTAATAGTTCGATCCGTTTCAGCGCCTCTGCGCGGCAGGTGGGACTCGGTTACTTGCAGGGCCTGGATCAGTTCCTCGGCGCTATTGAACCGATCATTTGGGTTCTTCGCCAGCAGCTTGTCCAGAATGGGCTGAAACCGTTTAAAATTTCTGGGCAACACCGGCAACGGCGCGGTGCAATGCATCATGACGATGGCGACGGGGTCGTCCGCCTCGTAGGGCATCTTGGCCGTGAGCATCTGATAAAACAACACGCCAAGGCTGTAAAGGTCCGAACGGGCATCGGTCTTTTTTCCCGCCACCCGCTCCGGACTGATATACAACGGGCTGCCAATGGCCAGACCGGGAGCGGTCAATTGTGTGTTGCTATCCACGAACCGGGCAATGCCAAAATCGGTTAGTACCGGAGAACCATCCTTGCGGAACAAGATATTTTGGGGCTTGATATCGCGATGCACGATACCCTGGCTATGGGCATACCCCAACGCCTTCGCTATGTTGATGATAATTCCTACGGAATCCTCCACCGAAAGTCCCTGCTCGATCCGCTGTTCCAGCGTACCCCCGACAAGATACTCCATGGAAAGGTAATAAATTTCATGATGCGTGCCCAGATCGAATACCCTGACGATGTTCGGATGATCGAGTTGAGCGATGATTTGCCCTTCCTTGAGGAAGCGTTCCGGGAAGCTCTTGTCCGCCGCCAAGGCTGGAGCCATGACCTTCACCGCCACCGGCCGCCCCAAGGGCACTTGTTGCGCCAGGTAGACGACGGCCATGCCCCCCCGGCCGATCTCGCGTTCGATCTTATAACCAGGAATATCCATAGCCGTTAGGCTCTTCGTTTGATGGTTTAAGCTTTATTATTACACCATGTTCAATAATTTCCACTTTATCTGTGCGCGATCACCTCACGTCAAGCTACAGGTTCAAGCAAGCCTCGACGCCTCCCCGCGACTTGATTACACTTGCTTGAAACCCCATCAAATCCACGGAAATCACCATGCGCCGAGTTGTGTTCAACCAGAAAGGGGGGGTGGGCAAATCCACCATCGCGTGCAACCTGGCCGCCATCAGCGCCGCACGGGGCCGGCGGACCCTGCTGGTGGACCTGGATCCACAGTCCAACGCCTCTCGCTACCTGCTGGGCAAGGCGTTGGAGGAGCAGAAGAAAACCCTTGCCCACTTCTTCGATGACATCCTGGCCTACAAGCTGTTCGCCGATAAACCGGCCGCCTACATGGTCGAAACCCGCTTTCCCAACCTGAGCGTGCTGCCCTCCGATCCCCGGCTGGAGGAGCTGCAAATCAAGCTGGAATCGCGCTACAAGATGTACAAGCTGCGAGAGGCGCTGGAAACCTTCAAGGACTTTGACGAGATCTTCATCGACACGCCACCGGCGCTGAATTTCTTCACCCGTTCGGCGCTGATCGCCGCTGATACCTGTCTGATTCCCTTCGACTGCGACGATTTCTCCCGCCGCGCCCTGTACACACTGATGGACAGCGTGCGCGAAATCCAGGCCGACCATAATCGCGCCCTGCGGGTGGAAGGCATTGTGGTCAATCACTATCAGGCCCGCGCCAACCTGCCGGTGCGCCTGGTCGAGGAACTGCGTTCCGAAGGGCTACCCATCCTGGAAGCATTCCTGTCCGCTTCGATCAAGATTCGCGAGTCGCACGTCCAGGCGCTACCGATGATCCACCTCGATCCCCGGCACAAGCTGACTCGCGAATTCGAGGCGCTCTACAGCCTGCTGGCCGCCTGACCGATCAAGCAGCCCCCCGGCGGCCTGGAGATCCTGGGGTAACGCGCCAGCAGCGCCTGAGCCGGACCTTCCGCCATCCACTGCCGGGCGTAGACCCGACCCTGGTGTGCCCGACATGGGCATGTACTTGTTACCTGAGAGGAGGTAACCGCGAAGAGTGACGAGAAGCGTAGCGAAACCCAAGGTGGAAGCCGCGAGGCCAAGCTGAAAGAAGGGCGTAGCCAAGACACGACCGCAGGAACACGAACAGGCAGTGAGGCCGGGTACGGGCGATGAGCGTGCTAGGGAACGCGAAATCCAACCGTCACCGAAAGACGTATCCGGTAGAGCCTGGCGGCACGGGTCGAAAGTATCTGTTCTTACTCGGGGAGACCTGACGCGTGAGAGCGTGCCAGGAGTCAGCAGAGGCCGTAGTAGTGTGGACACCGGCCGAAAGGCCGGTCGAGCGAAGGGCCGAAGAGTCACGAGAGGACCACAGTCTGCATCCGTTCCCAGCGGCACGGAGACGGGCGACACGGGTTCGGAGCGGCAACTGCGGCAGCTCCCGGACCGGCGGGCCAAGCCGAGCAGGTGGATTCCTGCGGAGGGGCGGCACGTGCCCATCGAGTCGCGGCGGACAGCGAGCACAGACGTCAGAAGAGGTTCAATGAGCAACACGGTAGACATCAGTAATTCACTCTACCGTGGGTGCTCGCGGGCTAAGCCCGCTGGGCTCAACCGCCGGATGCGGAAAACCGCATGTCCGGTGGTGTGGGAGGGCTGACGGGCGCAATCCCGTCAGCCCGACCCGATCTCGCCCAGTCGCTGGCGCAGAGGGGCATCATCCAGGAACCGGCGAATTTCATACCCCAACCGTCGCAACTCGCCCTGAAAATTTTGGATGGAAGCAAACACGCCGTTCGCGCGCGGAAAATACACGTCCGAAAGCATTAGAATTTTCACGAGTCCCCTAACCATCCCAGCGAGGCCGCGCCATGTCCGACCCCAATCCCACCCTCGTCACCCGCGTCGCGGAAGAACTGCGCCGCGCCCACCGGCTTCTCTTCATCACCGGTGCCGGCATTTCCGCCGATTCCGGCCTGCCGACCTATCGCGGTATCGGTGGCCTGTACAACAACCAAGCAACCGAGGACAACTTTTCCATCGAAACCGCTCTGTCCGGCTCGATGATGGAAGCCAACCCGGCCATCACCTGGAAGTACCTGCACCAAATCGAAAATTCCTGCCGGGGTGCCCGCTTCAACGACGCCCACGCCATCATCGCCGAATTGCAGAATTATTTTGAAGTCTGCGTGCTGACCCAGAACATCGACGGTTTTCACCGCGACGCCGGCAGCCGCAATCTGATCGAAATCCATGGCGATATCCACGATCTGTATTGCACCCGCTGCGACTACGCGGTCACGGTATCCGACTACAGCGAATTGGACATGCCGCCTTCCTGCCCGCACTGCCATGCCCTGGTGCGGCCACGCGTGGTGCTGTTTGGCGAGGTGCTACCATCCCATGCCATCCAGCATTTGTACGCGGAACTGGATCAGGGCTTCGATCTGGTGTTCAGCATCGGCACCACCAGCGTTTTTCCCTACATCGCCGGCCCGGTGGTGCAAGCCAGCCAGATGGGCATCCCTACGGTAGAGATCAACCCGACCGATACCAACGTCACCCGCTTCGTGGAATACAAACTGGCCTCGGGTGCTGCAGCGAGCATGCGGGCGATCCGGCAGGCGTACCAGCAGGTGCTACACTAAACCGAGCAGCCGTTCCAGCCAGCCGGCAGCCTCGGCGACGCCGCTTGGCGCCACCGCCGGCTGGGCCGGCTGGGCCAGCAACTCCCGCAAGGGCTCGGCCAATTCACCGGTCGCCAGTTGCCGACGATTGATCTTGACGCCATTGCCGTGCTCCACCAGCCAGCGGCTCAGCCAGGGCTCTTCCGGCCAGTCGTCGCGCTCCACGTAGAGCACCCGCGTGCCGTTGCAGCCCGCTTCGGTGAAAGCACCATAGCCGGGTTTGGTGAACAGCACATCGCATGAGCGGATCAAATCCAGCATCGTGCAATCGTTCAGTACCGCCCAATTCACCATATCCGGTCGCGCCACATCCCAGTTGGGCGGCGTTAACCAACGTACCCCGGGAAAATCCGGCCACTTTTCCAACGGCGGGCGCATGTCCACCCCGCCCAGCCCCATCAGCACCAGCGTCTCACTTTCCCGCAAGCCGAGCCGATGGTCGATCTCCGAACGCCGGTCCCGGCCCAGGGCGGCGATAGGGTTGATTGGTCGGGTATTGCTCAAGTCCGGCATGGGCATGGATGGCGCCGGTTGCAGGAACGCGACGGCGCTGTTGTAGGCGACCAACATCGGTGCGCGCAGTTCTTCCAAATCGGGCGCGTCCGCGCAATAGCCGGCCAGAATGTCCGCCCAGTTCAACGAACACAGCGCCAGCGAGGGAATATCGAGCCGGGCCGCGGCCGCCAGGCTCAGATACGGCACATCGGCCAGCACGAGGTCCGGCACCGCCTCCCGCAGCGCGCCCTCCTGCCAGGCCAGCCGCGCGTCCCATTCGGCGTGGAAAGCCCGATAGGCTGCCAGACTCTCCGCGACCTTCGCCTCCACGGCATCCACCATCACCATGCCGAAATCGGCGGCGCCGGCCACGACCGCGAACTCGCCAGTGACGCGCCCGCGCAACACCGCTTCCGGCAGCACGCTTTGCAAGGTCAACCGCGCCTCCGGCCAGCGGCGGTGGAATTCGTTTAGCACCGGCGCCACCTGCGCCAGATGTCCGAAGCCATGGCCGGACAGTGCGACATATAGGCGCGGCAATCTGCTCATTCCCTTGTTCCTAATCGGCTACCGACAGCGGCTATTCCATCCGCTTTTGCACTATGACAACTTGCTTGCAATTTCATGTGAGTTGTGATAAGCATAATTACAACAAATTTGTCTCTATAAGACAAAGAGTGTCTTTTAAGTGTCTTTTTTGATACAAAACATTGCGCGGAATGGTGCGGAGTCCCTTCAGGACCAGCGCCAGCCCCCAAGCGTGAGGGCATCACTATGGCACAGATGCTTACAGCAGAGACACTGGCGGCTGACAATCAATTGTTTGCCGGCACGGGTGGCATCAGTCGGGAAAACCAGCGCTTTGGTTTCATGCCCGGCTTTCTGGATCAGGAAACCGGCGCGGTTTACTGTTCCTGTTGGGTCGATGGCAGCCCGGCCCCCTTCCATGCCTTGGACGGCCTGCCCGACCATCTCGTTCTGGCCCGTGGTCCGCGCGGTCGGATCACGGCCATTAAATCCAGCGTCATTGCCGGCTTCATTCGGTTGGGCCATTTCTACACCCGCGAGCAGGCCGCCTGCTGCCTCGAACAGCCGCGAGTCTGACGCGCGGCTCCCCGCCATAAAATCCCCGCCCCTCGGGCGGTAATGACCGACACCTGCCGTCGCGCATTGTACCGGCGCTAAACTATCCGTGCCCCCTTAATTCGCCCATCATACCGACCGGCGACTTGCATTTAACAACTGCCAGACTATCGTTGTTAAGGTTGACGGCAACCCGCAACGACCCACCTCAAGCCACGGGCCCAGGTTGAAAATCAGCAAAGCAGCACCGATACCATCCGTCCCGGCCCGCCGGGTGTTTCCGATCCTCAAGCACACGCAACGGACCCAATCCCCATGTCGATCAAAATGCTAGAAAAAAGCACGCCAGCGTCCTGGCTGACGGAACTGCCTCCTTTGGGAATGGACGCCAAGAGCATCTCCGCCGACTTCCGGCACTACTTCAGTCACACCCTGGGCCGCGACCGGCATTCCAGATATTCCTACTACATGTACGAAGCCCTGGTGCTCACCCTGCGCGACCGGCTGTGGGAACGCTGGAAGAACACCCGCTATGCCTACGAGGCGGATGGAGGTGTCCGCCGCGCCTACTACCTGTCGCTGGAATTCCTGATGGGGCGGGCCCTCGGCAACGCCATGCTTAACCTCGGCATCACCGATGCCGCCGACCAGGCCATGCAGCAGTTGGGCATGAAGCTGGAGGAATTGGCCGAATGCGAGATCGATGCCGGTCTCGGCAACGGCGGCCTGGGACGGCTGGCGGCCTGTTTCCTGGATAGCTGCGCCACCCTGCAGCTGCCGGTCATGGGATATGGCATCCGCTATGAATACGGCATGTTCCGCCAGCATATCGACGATGGCCGCCAGATCGAGGAGCCGGATCACTGGCTGCGCGACGGCAACCCCTGGGAGCAGGAGCGGCCGGAATTCACCCAGCGCGTCCGCTTCGGCGGCCGCAGCGAGCACTACCGTCGGACAACGATGGCAGACTGCATGTCCGCTGGGTCGACAGCCACGATGTGCTGGCGGTCCCCTATGACATTCCGGTCCCCGGCTACCGCAACGGCACGGTCAACACCCTGCGGCTCTGGAAGGCGGCTGCCACGGATGCCTTCGACCTGGGCGAGTTCAATGCCGGCAGCTATGCCGAAGTCGGTGGCCACCAAGAACGAGGCCGAAAACATCACCATGGTGCTCTACCCCAACGATGCCAGCGAGAACGGCAAGGAACTGCGTCTGCGCCAGCAGTATTTCCTGGCCTCGGCCAGCCTGCAGGACGTGGTCGACCGCTGGATGATGACGCGCAAGGGAGACTTCAGCGAATTCGCCGCCAACAACTGCTTCCAGCTGAACGACACCCACCCGAGCTGCGCCGTGCCGGAGCTGATGCGGATCCTGATGGACGATCACGGCATGGGCTGGGACCAGGCCTGGGGGATCACCCGCCGCACCATGGCCTACACCAACCACACCCTGCTGCCCGAGGCGCTGGAAAAATGGCCGCTGCCGCTCTTCGGCCAGCTGCTGCCGCGCATTCTGGAGATCATCCTGGAGATCAACGCCCGCTTCATGGCCGAGGTCTCCAGCCGCTGGCCCGGCGACATGCGACCGCATGCGGCGCATGTCGCATCATCGAGGAGGGGCACGATCCCCAGGTCCGCATGGCCTATCTGGCCATCGTGGGCAGCTTTTCGGTCAACGGCGTGGCCGCCCTGCACTCGCAGCTGCTGGTGCAGGGACTGTTCCGCGACTTCTATGAACTCTGGCCGGACAAATTCAACAACAAGACCAACGGGGTCACCCCGCGCCGCTGGCTGGCCCACTGCAATCCCGGCCTGAGCGCGCTGGTCACCGAGACCATCGGCGACGGGCTGGGTCACCGACCTGCAGCAGATGCGCCAGCTGATCGCCCCTATGCCGACGATCCGGACTTCCGGGCGCAGTGGCACGCAGATCAAGCAGGACAACAAGGAGCGGCTGGCAGCCCTGGTGCAGGCCAAATGCGGCGTGGTCTTCAACCCGGACGCCATGTTCGATGTCCAGGTCAAGCGCATCCACGAGTACAAACGCCAGCTGCTCAACATCCTGCACGTCATCCATCTCTACGACCGCATCAAGCGCGGCGACACCGCCGACTGGACGACCGCGCTGCGTGCTGATCGGCGGCAAGGCGGCGCCCGGCTATGCCATGGCCAAGCTGATCATCAAGCTGATCAACAACGTGGCCGAGGTCGTCAACAACGACCCGGCCGTCGGCGACCAGCTCAAGGTGGCGTTCCTGCCCAACTACCGGGTCACCGCCATGGAGCTCATCTGTCCCGGCACCGACCTGTCGGAGCAGATTTCCACCGCCGGCAAGGAGGCCTCCGGCACCGGCAACATGAAGTTCATGATGAACGGCGCCATCACCATCGGCACCCTGGACGGCGCCAACATCGAGATCCGCGAGGAGGTGCGGCGACGAGAACTTCTTCCTGTTCGGCCTGACCGCGAAGAGGTCGAGGAGCGCGCGGCAACTACGACCCGCACGGCCGATCATCCACGGCGATCCCGACCTCGCAGCGGGTCATGCATCTGCTGCGATGCGGGCATTTCAACCT
This sequence comes from uncultured Gammaproteobacteria bacterium, assembly GCA_963696515.1. Taxonomy (GTDB): domain Bacteria; phylum Pseudomonadota; class Gammaproteobacteria; order Competibacterales; family Competibacteraceae; genus Contendibacter. The sequence goes on along the minus strand of CAVOKM010000011.1, from coordinate 129,974 downwards.
GTTCGAGCCGGGTCTTTTCGATCCGATCATGCACTCGCTCGACCAGCCCGCACGACCCCTGGATGACCGCCGCCGACTTCCGCAGCTTCATCGATGCCCAGAACCTGGCGGCGCAGGCCTATCAGGACCGGGAGCGCTGGACCCGGATGAGCATCCTCAACACCGCCACCAGCGGCAAGTTCTCCACCGACCGGACCATCAGGAGTACAACGACGAAATCTGGAAGCTGCAACAGTTGCCGGAAATGCCGCTGGCGTAACCGTCATACCCCTTTTCAGTGTCCGATCCCCCCGTCCTGGGGGGATTTATTACCAGGTTATGGCATGGCCGGCACGATCAGCGCCGGATCGATCCGCGCCTCGCGCCAGTTCATCCGCCAGTCCAGATGCGGCCCGGTCACCCGGCCGCTCTTGCCCACCGTGGCCACGACTTCACCCTTGCGCACCCGCTGCCCGACCCGGGCGCTGATCTCGTTCAAATGCATGAGCGTGGAACTCAGGCGGTAGCCGTGATCAATGATCAGCGTGGCGCCGGTGTAGTACAGATCGGCCTCGGCCAGGGTTACGACACCGTCCGCCGGCGCGCGCACCGGCGTACCGACCGGCGCGGCGACATCCACGCCGTAATGCGGCTGGCGCGGCTCGCCGTTGAGAATGCGCTGGCTGCCGTACACCCCACTGAGGCGACCGGTCGCTGGCCAAATGAAGCCGCTCAGGAAATAGGGTTGCAGGATTTCCCGCCGGCGGGCTTCATCCACCCGGGCGTTCTCACGGCGGATACGCTCCAGCAGTTCCGGCGGCGGCGTGACCTTCTCCGGCGGCAGACCGTTGAGGCGCTGGATGTCATACTGGCGCTGGGTTATCGTCAGCGACCGTTCCTCGATGCCGCCGCCGGGCGGAATAACCCGCAACCGCGCCCGCGCTGCAGCGTCGCGGCCGAAACCGAACACGAAGGCGCCATCTGGCGCGACCGGCACCGACTGCCCGTCCAGTTCCAGCCGGGTTCCCGGCGGCGCCTGGCCGACGATAAGGCCGCCCTGGGTCAGTTGCCCGCGCCAGTTCAACTCTCCGGCGCTGGTCCATGACGGCCACAGCAGCAAGGCGAACAGCCACCCGAATCGGTGCATATCAATCGTCTCCGTTTTTGTGTCGATCTATCCGCCCCGGGCAGGCATACCTGTTGGGCGCGGGCTATAGTAATACCATTTCCGCACGGTTAATTAACCTGCGACCCTCTTATAAAACAGTTTGTTACCCATCAACCAAAATGCGCTGCCTGCGGAGATGTTATTACGGCAAACAACAGCTCGCCCAACCCCCATCATATGAAACCAATCCGATTGTCACTATCATCATAACAACCACGCCCACCAGGGGAGGATGCATGGCCAAGCATTACGATCTAATCGCCATCGGTGGCGGCAGCGGCGGCCTGTCCGTGGCGGAACGTGCGGCCAGTTATGGCGCCCGCTGCGCCCTGATCGAAGCCGGCCGTCTCGGCGGCACCTGTGTCAATGTCGGTTGCGTGCCCAAGAAGGTCATGTGGTACGCCGCCCATCTGTCTCACGCGCTCGACGATGCCCCCGGCTATGGCTTCCGGCTGGATTACTTCGGCTTCGACTGGCAAAAGCTCAAAACCGCCCGCGACGGCTTCGTGCGCAATATCAACGAGTGGTATCTGGGCTATCTGACCGAGGCGCGGGTGGAATTGATCCGCGGCTTCGCCCGGTTCGTGGACGCCCACAGCCTGGAAATCGGTGGCGAACACTTCACCGCCGAGCATATCGTCATCGCCACCGGGGGCCGGCCGCGCATTCCCGACCTGCCCGGCGCCGAATTCGGCATCACGTCGGACGGCTTTTTCGAATTGAGCACCTGTCCGCCCCGAGTCGCCATCGCCGGCAGCGGTTACATCGCCGTCGAACTGGCGGGGATGCTGCACACCCTGGGGGCCGAAGTGACGCTGCTCTTGCGCAAGGATCAGGTGCTGCGTCCCTTCGATGCCACGATCCGCGAACAATTGATGGAGCGGCTGCGCGAGGATGGCATCACCGTACTGACCCGTACCCAGATCCGCGCGGTGGCGCGGCTGGCCAGCGGCCCGCTCAGCCTGCACTGCGACGGCCAGGCCAGCATTCTGCACGTCGATACCCTGCTCTGGGCCATCGGCCGCGACCCCAATACCGACGCGCTCAACCTGGGCGCGGCGGGCGTGACGCTGAATGCCGACGGTACCATTCCCACCGATCCGTATCAGAACACCAACGTGTCCGGCATTTACGCCCTCGGCGATGTGACCGAACGCTTTCACCTGACGCCGGTCGCCATCGCCGCTGGCCGCCGGCTGGCCGACCGATTGTTCGGCAAGCAACCGGAACGCCGGCTACCCTACGAAAACATCCCCAGCGTTGTGTTCAGTCATCCGCCCGTGGGCACCATCGGGCTGACCGAGGAGGAAGCGCGGCAACAGCATGGCGATGCGGTGCGGACTTATCAGACCCGGTTCCGGCCGATGTATCACGCCTTCACGGCCCGTCCGACTCATACCCTGATGAAACTGGTCTGCGTCGGCCCGGAGGAGCGAATCGTCGGTTGCCATCTCATCGGCGAAGGCGTGGACGAAATGCTGCAAGGCTTCGCGGTCGCCATCCGCATGGGAGCAACCAAGCGCAATTTCGACGATACCGTGGCCATTCATCCCACCAGCGCCGAAGAGCTGGTCACACTGCGCTGACGCGAGGATATCCGGCATGAAACGCCTGATCATCTCGCTGCTCGCCCTGCTGCTGCTGGCCGCCTGCGCCAACCGACCCGGCGATGGCGACATCCAGCGGCAGGTCACCGAGCGGCTACTGAGTGGGAGCGGCGGCCTCTACATAGTGGAGAACTTCCGCAAGACCAACGGCTTCGAGCCCGGTCAGAACGTCTACATTGCCGAGGTGGAATACGATTTGGTGTTTCAAAGAAGTCTGGCCGATCTGGCGCTGAACCTGCGTAACCGGGACGACCCGCTGCTGGCCGGGCTGGACTTGATGGCGCTGGGCTTGAAGTACGGTCAGTTTCAGGCCGGCGAACGCCAGCATCGCGCCGAAAAGGTGACCTTCCACAAAACCGAACGGGGCTGGCTGCTCCAGCACGAACGCTGATTTCCCAACCACGAGAACCGTCATGCCGATCCGCACGTTCGAGCAACACACCCCGCGCATCCATCCGACCGCCTTCATCGACGACACCGCCGTGGTCATCGGCGATGTCGAAATCGGCGAGGACAGTTCGGTCTGGCCGACGTGCGTGATCCGCGGCGACATCCAGAGCATACGCATCGGCGCGCGGACCAGCATCCAGGACGGCACCATCGTCCACGTCACCCACGACAGCCGGTTCTGTCCGGGCGGCCAATCGACGCTGATCGGCAACGACGTCACGGTCGGCCACAGGGTCATCCTCCACGCCTGCACGATCGAGGATTACTGCCTGATCGGCATGGGCGCGATCGTGATGGACAAGGCGGTGGTGCGGGCGCGGGTGACCATCGGCGCCGGCAGCGTGGTGCCGTCCGGCAAGGTGCTGGAAAGCGGTTTTCTCTACGTCGGTAGTCCGGTCAAGCAGGTCCGGCCGCTAAACGAACGCGAACTGGAGTTCCTGGAATATTCGGCGGAGAACTACCGGCGGCTGAAGGAGCGACACCGGTGGATGATGGGATCGGCAACAGTGACAGCCAATCCTGCCGCGCTCAGCCCCGAACCACCGCCAGCAACGCCCAAATCCCGAATCCGGCGATCACCAAACCCGAGCCGAGGTTGATCCAGCGTAAAATGCTCGGACTGAACCGCCCGCGCAGCAGGCCCACCCCGCCCGCCAGCAGCAGCCACCACAGCAACGAACCCGCGAACACACCCAGCACCAGCGCGCCAGCCGCCACGAAATCCCCTGCCCCACCGGCCAGACCCAGCCCGGCGAAAATGCCCAGAAAGGCCAGAATCGTCACCGGGTTGGTCAGGGTCAGCGCCAAGGTGGAGAGATAATCACCCAGCAATCCGGCGCGGGCGGGACGAACCCGTGCCTGCTCGGCGGCGGGCGGGGTTAGCCAGGTCCGCCAGCCCAGATACAGCAGAAACAGTCCTCCAACCAAACGCAGCTCCATCTGCCAGGCCAGCAACAACCCAGCCAGCGACGCCAGCCCGAAACCGGCGATGCAACCATAGACGGCATCAGCGCTGGCCGCGCCCAGTCCGGACAACACGCCCGACCACCGCCCCCGCGCCAGCGTGCGTTGAATACAAAGCAGGCCAATCGGCCCCACCGGCGCAGCGATGGCGAAACCGATCAGCAGCCCCTTCAACCAGAACAAAATCTTCGTTTCTCCGCCCCGTTTGCTTTACACTATCGCGGACCAGACGGGTTATAATTGTGTTTATCATTCACCATCCGCCACACGCAGCCGCCATGAATCCCTTTGCTATTTTTTTGCTGGTCGCTCTGACGCTGTTCGTCCTGTACGGCATCGTCCTCTACAACCGGCTGGTGACGCTGAAGCACAACGTCGGCATGGCCTGGTCCAACATCGACGTGCTGTTGAAGCAGCGCCACGACGAACTACCTAAGCTGGTCGAAACCTGCAAACAGTACATGCGCTACGAAAGGGACACCCTGGAAGCGGTGATGCGCGCCCGTCAGGCGGTTTCCGACGCCCAGCAACGCGGCGACCTGGCCAAGCTCGGGACCGCCGAAAGCCAGTTACGCCTGGGGCTGGGCCAGTTGTTCGCGGTGGCCGAAGCCTACCCCGAACTGCGCGCCAACGACAATTTCCGCCACCTGGAAACGCGTATCACCGGATTGGAAAACGCCATCGCCGACCGGCGGGAGTTCTACAACGACAGCGTCAATCTCAACAACGTCCGCATCGAGCAGTTCCCGGATGTCCTGATTGCCCGGCCTTTCAACTTCGGGCCGTTCCGGTTGCTGGAATTCACCGAGCCGGAAAAACAGGACGTCAATCTCGCCCAACTGTTCCGCTGACCGGCACCAGGAAGTCCGCGTGCGCGAACCAAGCCTGAAAGGGGCGCTGCTGTTCATCGCGGTCTGGATCGGCTTTTTCCTGCTGCTGCGACAACCCGATCCGGGTATCCCCACCTCGATACATCCATCGCCGATTCCACTGCTGGCTCTGGTTCTGACGATCGGGGTGGCCGGGCTGTACGGTGCTCTGTATTTCGGACGGCGAGCCTGGCGGCTGGCGGACACGCCCATCGCTCGCATTCGCTCCGCGCCGCAGGGTTATGTGGAGCTGTACGGCCGCGCCAAAATGTTGCCGGGACCGCCGATTCTCGCCCCGTTGAGCGGCCTGCCCTGTGCCTGGTATCGCTACCGGGTCGAGGAACGATCCTCGGGCGGGCGCTGGTGGCGGGTTAATTCTGGCGACAGCGACAGCCTGTTCGCGCTGGACGACGGCACCGCTCGATGCGTGATCGACCCCGAAGGCGCTGACTTCATCAAGACCCGGCGCGATATCTGGTATGGTAGCGCCAGCGGCGCGCGCACCCACGCCCTCTGGGGCATCGGGGCCGCGTACCGCTATACCGAGCAGCGCATTCTGCCCGACGAGGAATTGCACGTCATCGGCTTGTTTCATACTGTCGGCGGCCTGCGGGAAGCGCCCGACACCCGGCGGGAAGTCGCGGAATTGCTGGAGCGCTGGAAGCGCGATCCACAACGAATGGCGATGTTCGACCGCCGCCGCAACGGCCGAATCGATCCCGACGAATGGGAAGCGGCTCGCCGCGCGGCCTACCGGCAAGTCCAGCGGCAACAATTGCAACAGGCGACCCAACCGGACGTTCACCTGGTGGCCGACCCCGGCGATTCCACCCGGCCGTTCATCATCGCCGCCTTCCGCGAGGAGGGCCGACTGATCACCTATTTTCAATGGCGCGCCGCGGGATGCCTGCTGGCGGTAGCGCTGGCCAGCGGCCTTGTCCTGTGGCTGTAGCCCTGAACGGTCGCGCCGACCGGTGAACCTTGACGTTCGGTCTTGTCCTACCGCATTAGCGACCTGTCCGTTACCAAAGGATTTCCACGCAATGATCAATCCGTTGCTCACCACCGCCGACCTGCCCTCCTACTCCGCCATCCAAGCAGACCACGTCGAACCGGCCATCGATCAGTTGTTGACGGAAAATCGCGCCGCAATCGAACGGCTGCTGGCCACAAACACCGTTTACACTTGGGACAATCTAATCCGACCGCTGGAAGACCTGGAGGACCGCCTGAACAAGGCTTGGTCACCGGTCAACCATCTGCATTCGGTGCTCGATTCCGAAGCGCTGCGAGCTGTTTACAACGCCTGTTTGCCCAAACTCAGCGCCTATTCCACCGAACTCGGCCAGCACGAAGGCTTGTACCGGGCTTATCGACAAATCATCGAGGGGCCGGAGTATGCCCGGCTCGATCCGGCCCAACGCAAGGTCATCGACAACGCCCTGCGCGATTTCCGCTTGTCCGGCATCGCCCTGCCGCCGGAACAGCAATCCCGTTACAAGGCCATACAGCAGGAGTTGGCGCAACTCAATGCCAAGTTCGCCGAAAACGTGCTGGACGCCACCCAGGCGTGGACCAAACAACTCAGCGATGAGGCGCAACTGGCCGGGCTGCCGGAATCGGCGCGGACGCTGGCCCGCCAGACCGCTCAGCAGCGAGGATTGGACGGTTGGTTGCTCACTCTGGAATTGCCGTCGTATCTGCCGGTGCTCAACTACGCCGACGATCGCGAGTTGCGGCGGGAGATGTACGACGCCTATTGCACTCGTGCCTCCGACCAGGGACCCAACGCCGGCCAGTGGGACAACGGGCCAGTGATGGAGCGCATTCTGGCGCTACGTTACGAGTTGGCCCGGTTGCTCGGCTTCCGGGACTACACCGAATACTCGCTGGCCACCAAGATGGCCGACTCACCGGACAAGGTACTGGCGTTCCTCGACGACCTCGCCGGTCGTGGCCGGCCGCAGGCGCAACGCGAACTGGACGAGCTGCGGGACTTCGCTTGCGCGCAATTTGGGATCGAGCAACTGGAAACCTGGGATATCGGCTACTACTCGGAAAAACTGCGCCAGCATCGCTATCAACTGTCGCAGGAAGAATTGCGACCCTATTTCCCGACCACTCGCGTATTGCCGGGACTGTTCGCCGTCGTGGAACGGCTGTTCGGAATCACGATCCGCCCGCTGAATGGCGTGGAGGTCTGGCATCCCGACGTGCGGGTTTACGAAATCATCGATGCGGCCGACAAACCGCGGGGACGGTTCTATCTGGACCTATACGCCCGCCCCCACAAGCGCGGCGGTGCCTGGATGGACGGCTGTCTGGCGCGGCGCTCGACGAACGACGGGGTGCGGCTACCGGCGGCTTATCTGGTTTGCAATTTCACACCGCCGGTGGGCGACGATCCGTCCCTGCTGACCCACGGCGAAGTCCTGACGATGTTCCACGAATTCGGCCACGGATTGCACCATCTGCTGACCACGGTGAACTATCTGCCGGTAGCCGGCATTCACGGCGTGGAATGGGACGCGGTGGAACTTCCGAGCCAGTTTCTGGAAAACTGGTGCTGGTCGCGGGAAGCGCTGGCGCTGCTGGCGGGTCATTACCAGACCGGCCAACCGCTGCCGGAGGAACTATACCAGCGGATGCTGGCGGCCAAGCACTTCCAGGCCGGGATTCTCATGGCGCGGCAACTGGAATTCGGGCTGTTCGACTTCCGGTTGCATCGGCAATACGACCCAGCGCACGGCGGACGGGTGCTGGAGATACTGGAGGAGGTGCGCCGCCTGGTGGCGGTTATCATTCCGCCCGACTACAACCGCTTCGCCAACGCCTTCACTCACATTTTTGCCGGTGGCTACGCGGCAGGTTATTACAGCTACAAGTGGGCGGAGGTTTTGTCGGCGGATGCCTTCAGCGCCTTCGAGGAGAACGGTATTTTCGATGTCTCGACTGGCGCGCGTTTCCGTGGCAGCATTCTCGAAGTGGGTGGCTCGCGCCCGGCGCTGGCCAGTTTCGTCGAGTTTCGCGGGCGGGAACCGCAAATCGAACCGCTGCTGCGGCTGAGCGGGATCGCGGCCTGAGCAGCGCCGCCCGCTTTCAGCCCAGCTCCCTGTATCCTCCCCCGAACGGCCGCACGTCCGTCGCCAGCATTCCGGCGCGGCGGGCCGCTTCCAGGCCGGAATCGGCATCCTCGAACACCTGACAGAGCCCAGGTTCAACCCCCAACCGACGGGCCGCCTCCAGGAACAACCCCGGCTCGGGCTTGGGCGGCAAACCATCGTCGGCGGTCAGCACCACGGGGAACAGGTCGCGCAGACCGGTGGCCTGTAATACCCGCTCCACGTTGGCGCGGTTGCTGCCCGACACCACCGCCATCAGCAGCCGACCATGATAGCGCCGCGCCAGCGCCGCCACCGGCTCCAATGGCCTTGCCTGGTCCAGCAGAGCATAAGTCCGCCGTTCCTTGTCTGCCGTAAACCGTTCAACATCAATATGTTGGCCATATTCCACGTTATACAGGGCCACGATCAAATCGGTGGGTTTGCCGTTGTGCTGGATCAGAAACTCCATCGGACAGGGTAGACCCAGTTCCGCGAACGTCTCCTCCCAAGCGGCATAGTGCAAAGGCAGGGTATCGGCCAAGGTACCGTCGCAGTCGAAGATCAAACCCAGAACCTCGTCGGGCACCACCAAAACTGGAACCGACGCGATGCCCTCCACGGTCAGGCTCCACCCGGACGCGGCGGCGGACGCGGGCCGGCCAGCGGTGCCAGTTTTTCTTCCTCCTCCGGCTCTTCAATCGCTTCCAGCGACAACCCCAAACCAGCCGGTCGCTCGACGCCCGGCACACCGCCCGACAGATTGATCCGCAACCGCAAATTGTTGGCGGAATCGGCGTTCTTGATGGCCTCCTCGAAGCTGATCTTACCAGCCTGATAGAGCGCGAACAGCGCTTGATCGAAGGTCTGCATCCCGAGCCCGGTGGATTTCTCCATGATTTCCTTCAGACCGCTGACCTCGCCGCGCTTGATCAGGGCCTCCACCATCGGGGAATTCAGCAGAATCTCAATGGCCGCCACCCGCTTGCCGTCCACGGTCGGGATCAGCCGCTGGGAAACGAAGGCGCGCAAATTGCCCGACAGATCGGCCAGCAACTGCGGCCGCCGCTCCTCGGGGAAAAAGTTGATGATGCGATCCAGCGCCTGATTGGCGCTGTTGGCGTGCAGGGTGGAAATCGCCAGATGGCCGGTCTCGGCGAAAGCCAAGGCGTGCTCCATAGTCTCGCGGTCGCGGATCTCGCCGATCAGGATCACATCCGGCGCCTGCCGCAGCGTGTTCTTGAGGGCGTCGGCGTAGCTCAGAGTATCCACGCCCACTTCGCGCTGGTTGACGATGGAGCGCTTGTGGCGGTGAACGAACTCGATGGGATCCTCGATGGTGATGATGTGGCCGCCGCTGTTGCTGTTGCGGTAGTCGATCAGCGCCGCCAGCGAGGTGGACTTGCCCGAACCGGTGCCGCCGACGAACAGCACCAGCCCGCGCTTTTCCATGATCACCTGAGTCAACACGGCCGGTAAGCCCAGCGTTTCCATACTGGGGATGTCGGTCTTGATGTTGCGGATCACCATCGAGATTTCGCCGCGCTGCTTGAAGATGTTGACCCGGAACCGGCCCACTCCAGACTCGCTGATGGCCAGGTTCATCTCCAGGGTTTTCTCAAATTCGGCGGCCTGCGCCCCATCCATGACCGAGTAGGCGATCTGCTTGACCCGGCCCGGCGGCAACGGCTCCTTGTCCAGCAGTCGCAGCGTGCCCTGGAATTTTCCGCAGGGCGGGGCCCCGGTACTCAGATAAATGTCGGAGCCATCCCGGCGGGCCAGAATCAGCAGGAAATCCTTCAACTCAATCACTTTCTTTCTTAACGTCATCGTCAGTCGCCCTTGGGAATCAGTCGACCACCGCCGCGTGGCCACCGCGCCGCGGATCGCCTGCCCCTGCACCGTCGGGCGTCACCACGTGGACGCCGCCAAAGTACACGTCAGGCACCGCCCAGCGGTTGAGCGGCCAGCGCCCGGCCAGCGCTGCCAGCGCCGCGCTGGCGAATCCCGGCTCCACTTGGGCACGCTGGCCGTCCCAGTGCAGCCGTGGCGCTTCTATCGCGGCGCGCGGATCGAGTCCGAAATCCACCACGTTGCTGATCACCTGCATCATGGCGGAGCGGATGCGTTTGCTACCACCGCTGCCCAACACCAGCCGCACCCGGTCGCCAGCCAGCAGCAGCGAGGGCGCCATCATCGACGCCACCCGCATCCCCGGCGGGCTGACATGGAAACCCTCTGGATGCAGGTCGTCCTCGCCCATCATGTTGTTGAGCATGATGCCGGTATCGGCGGCGAAGTAGCCCGAACCTTCGCCGTTGGAGGTGGTCATGCTGGCGGCGTTGCCCTCGGCATCGCACACGCTGACGTGGGTGGTGCCGCCGGACGCGGTGCGGACCCGCTCCAGGCTTTCGATCAAGCCGGGCTTGCCGATGTCGGCCGGGCCGAGATAACCCTCGGCGCGGCGGCGATCCACTTCCTGCATCACCGCGATCAGCAGCGCCAGATGGGCCGGCGAACCGAAACCGAGCTCGGCTACTTCGCGCGCCTCCAGCATCCGTAGCGACAGGGCGATCAGCGAACCGCCGAACGACGGTGGCGGATTGGTCAGCAGCCGGTAGCCGCGATAATCCATTGGCAGCGGCTCCCGCTCGATGACCCGATAGGCGGCCAAATCGATCGGCTGTCAGCAACCCCGCTCCCTCGCGCATGTCCCGGGCGATGCGTCCGGCCAGTTCGCCTTCGTAGAACTCCCGCTCACCGTCGCGCGGCAGCGTTTCCAGAAACGTCGCCAGTTCCGGATTGCGATAGACATCATGCTCGCCAAGATAACGACTCGTCCGGCTCGAACAGCGCCCGGCCGGCGGCGGTCAGGGTCATGATCGGCGTCAGCAGATCCAGGAAATAGGCCTGCTTGGCGTTGATCGCTACCCCTTCGCGCGCCAGGTGAATGGCCGGCGCCAACACCTCCCGCAGCGGCAACCGGCCCAGTCGCCGCTGAACGTGCAAATAACCCTTGAGCACGCCGGGCACCGCCACCGAGCCCATGCCGACGTTGAAAATCTGCTCGCTGCTGGGAAAACGAACCGTGATCGGCAGGAAATGCGGTTCCAGTTCGCTGGCCCGCAGGCCTTGCCCCGGCGTGTCCACGAAGAAATCGAACAATACCGCCCGGCCCTGAGCGGTGCGCGCCAGCAGAAAGCCGCCGCCGCCCAGGCTGGTCAGAGCCGGTTCCACCACGGCGGCGACGAACCCGGCGGCCACCGCCGCATCGAAAGCATTGCCGCCCGCGCGCAGGATGTCGCAGGCAGCGGCGGTCGCATGCGGATGGCCGCTCGCCACGCCGCCCTTGCGGGACTGGCGGTCCGTCATGATCGCGCCGCCACGCACGAGCGCCGCGTCAGGTACGGTTGGCTGGCCGGCGGTGCGGCGCCCGGCCACGGCCGCGACGCTCGCCTCCGGACAGTGGCGGCCGACGGCGTTCCAGCCGCTTGGGCGGCTTGTACTCGGGTAACAGTTCTTCGGTGACCGGCAACACCGGGATCTTCTGGCCGATGAAATCCTCGATCTCCGGCAACGAGTAGACGTACTCCTCGCAGGCGAAACTGATGGCGTCGCCGCTGGCGCCGATGCGGGCGGTGCGGCCGATGCGGTGGACATAGTCTTCCCGGTCCTGCGGCAGATCGAAGTTGATGACGTGGGTCACGTCGGGGATGTGCAGACCGCGCGCCGCCACGTCGGTCGCCACCAGGATCGGCAGTTCGCCGCGCTGGAAGGACTCCAGCAACCTGCAACCGCTTGTTCTGCGGAATATCGCCCGACAGCACTTCGGCCTCGTAAGCCGTTGCCCAGCAGATAGCCGGTTACCCGATCCGCCGCCCGCTTGGTATTGACGAAAACCATGGTGCGTTTCGGTTCCTGCTGGCGCAGCACGCCCAGCAGCAGCGGGATCTTGTCGTGGGCCGAAACGTGGTAGAGCGCCTGGCACACCTTGTCGGCGGTGATGTGCTCGGCTTCGATGCGGATCACCTGGGGATTGTTCATGTGCTCGTAGGCCAGTTCCATGACCCGGTTGCTCAGGGTGGCGGAAAACAGCATGTTGATGCGCTGGCCGGCCGGCGGCATCCTGCGCAGCAAGTAGCGGATGTCGGTGATGAAGCCGAGATCGAACATGCGGTCGGCCTCGTCCAGCACCACCACTTCGATGTTGGTCGAGCTTGTACATGCCCTGCTTGAAGTAATCGATCAGGCGGCCGGGGGTGCCGATCAGCACGTCCACCCCGGCTTTCAAGCTGGCGGCGCTGGCTGTCATAACCAGTCCCGCCGTAAACCGCGACGAATTTGAGACCGGTATAGCGGCCGATCAGTTCGGCGTCACGATGAATCTGCACCGCCAGCTCGCGGGTGGGCGCCAGGATGATGGCCCAGGGACCGACCGCGCCCTCGGCGACGGGGGTTTCCATCAGATGATGCAGGGCGGCTAGCAGGTAGGCCGCGGTCTTGCCGGTACCGGTCTGCGCCTGGCCGGCGATGTCCTGGCCCTTGAGCGCCAGCGGCAGGGTGGCGGCCTGAATCGGCGTGCAATAGATAAAGCCGGCATCCTCCAGGCTTTCCAGTCAGCGAATCGGTCAGGCCGAGCGAGGAAAACGGGACAGGAGTTAGATGATCTTTTTGCATGAGTGTAGCGACTATCCCGAGTGCAGCAGGGGGTTGGGGGCTTTTCATCGAGACGCCCGGTTTGGGCCGCACGAATAATGAAAGAAATTTGTGCCCCGGCTGGTTATTTTGCCACAATATCCCCTGTTGAACGCCGTGCGCCGCTGATTTTTTACGGCCGCTTCCTGGCGGCGATATCCCTGGAATCCGCCCGACCTGATCGCATCTTGTCGGTTCCCACGTTTCCAGATCGCCCCGCGGGCGATCCGCCGTCCCAATCCCCACTCCTGAACCGGAGAGCCATTCCGTGAGCGAGCGAATCGTGCATATCACCGATGATATCCTTTGAAGCCGAGGTACTGCAAGGCCGAGCAGCCGGTCCTGGTGGATTACTGGGCCGAATGGTGCGGCCCCTGCCGGATGATCGCGCCGATCCTGGACGAAATCGCCGCGGAATACGCGGATCGCGTCAAGGTCTGCAAGCTGAATGTGGACGAGAATCAGAATACGCCGCCCAAGTACGGCATCCGCGGCATTCCCACGCTGATGCTGTTCCGCAACGGCAAGTCGAGGCGACCAAGGTCGGCGCCCTGTCCAAGTCGCAATTGGTCGCCTTCCTCGACAGCAGCTTGCGCTGAGACCCTCCAGCACGGCGTCCGCCCAAGGGTAGACGCCGTTTCGCGGCCATGCTAGCTTAATCCGGCACGCCGCGCTCAGCCAGCCCCAGCCATCGCTCCGCATACCACTCCGCCGTTGCCCGGCCCACTTTCCCGAAACGCGAACCCCGACCTCCCTCCTCGCGGGCGCCGCCGTGCCAGCGCCCGCTCGCCCCGAGCATGTAGCTTCCATGAATCTGACCGAACTAAAAAAGAAATCCGCCGCCGACCTGATCGCCATCGCGCAGGAACTGAAACTCGAAGGCATGGCGCGGTCCCGCAAACAGGATGTCATCTTCGCCATCCTCAAGGCGCTGGCCAAGAGCGGCGAGGATATCTCCGGCGACGGCGTGCTGGAAATTCTGCAGGATGGCTTCGGCTTCCTGCGCTCCGCCGACAGCTCCTATCTGGCCGGCCCTGACGACATCTACGTTTCTCCCAGTCAGATCCGCCGCTTCAACCTGCGCACCGGCGACACGGTCAGCGGCAAGATTCGCCCGCCCAAGGAAGGCGAGCGCTACTTCGCCCTGCTCAAGGTCGGCGACATCAATTTCGAGCCGCCGGAAGCCTCCAAGAATAAGGTGCTGTTCGAGAACCTGACACCGCTGCACGCCGATGAACGGCTGACGCTGGAGCGCGGCAACGGCAGCACCGAGGACATCACGGCGCGGGTCATCGACCTGATCGCGCCCGATCGGCAAGGGCCAGCGCGGCTTGATCGTGTCGCCGCCCAAGGCCGGCAAGACCATGATGTTGCAGAACATCGCCCAGAGCATCGCCGCCAACCATCCCGAGTGCTATCTGATCGTGCTGTTGATCGACGAGCGGCCGGAGGAAGTGACCGAGATGCAGCGTTCGGTGCGCGGCGAGGTGATCGCCAGCACCTTCGACGAGCCGGCCACCCGCCATATGCAGGTGGCGGAAATGGTGATCGACAAAGCCAAGCGGCTGGTCGAGCACAAGCGCGACGTGGTGATCCTGCTGGATTCCATCACCCGGCTGGCGCGGGCCTACAACACCGTGGTGCCGGCCTCCGGCAAGGTGCTGACCGGCGGCGTGGACGCCAACGCCCTGCAAAAACCCAAGCGGTTCTTCGGCGCGGCGCGCAATATCGAGGAAGGCGGTTCGCTGACCATCATCGCGACCACGCTGATCGACACGGGCTCGCGCATGGACGATGTGATCTACGAGGAGTTCAAAGGCACCGGCAACATGGAAATCCATCTCGACCGGCGGATTTCCGAGAAGCGGGTATTTCCAGCCATCGACATCAACCGTTCCGGTACCCGCCGCGAGGAATTGTTAACCGAACAGGATGATTTGCAGAAGATGTGGATCCTGCGCAAGCTGTTGCATCCCATGGACGAATTGCAGGCCATGGAGTTCATGCTGGAGCGGCTAAAGGCCAACAAGACCAATCGGGAATTTTTCGAGGCCGATGAAGCGCTGACGCAGTCACGATGCCTATGAACCCCACGTTCCAGTCCACCCTCCATTCGTTCTTTCCGCCCCGCCCGATCCTGCCCGCTCCCCTGGCGCGACCATTGAAACTGATTCCCGGCCCGGTGCATTCGACCGTCCTGACTACGGCGCTGAACGTGCTATTCGCCTGCCCGGATTCAACAAAGCGGTGATTTTGAGTTTCTGCGCGACCGGGTGCTGGCGATCAAGGTGCGCGACGCCGAAGTAGAATACCGGTTTCGCTACGCCGGCCCCGCTGGTTTTGTGCCCTGTCAGACCACCCAACAACCGGATCTGACCATCAGCGGCACGATCTACGATTTTCTGGCACTGGCCACCCGCCGCGAGGATTCCGATACGCTGTTTTTCAACCGCCGGGTGGTGATGGAAGGCGATACCGCCCTGGGGCTGGAATTGAAGAATCTGCTGGATGGGATGGACTTCGAAGCCATCGGCGGCCCGTTGCCACCGTTGCTGCGCGCCGCCAATGGCTTGATGGGAGTTTACGAGCGGTTGAGCGGTTCGATGGCCTGATTGTTAGAAAGCCTGGATGAATCCTGCCAGGAGAATAAGATCATTTCACGAACACGAGAAGAAGAACGAAAAATATTTAGGGGGCATCCATTTGAGTGCGGAAGCCACTACCCATTGTGGGCGCGCCAGGGATGAGGGTACTGGTTCCGTCTGATTATTCTCCAACCTTTTGATCAATAAACGACCCCGCAGCAAGCTGCGGGGTATTTGGTGGCATCCGCACCGGCAGCGGCCATTACCACAGACACAGTTGATCCAACGCTCCCCATTGTTTCTGGTAATGCAGCCGCTGACAAGCATGATCCGGTTGTTGCTATAGTCTTTCCAATGATGATCCGGACATATCTGGCCTTTGATCAGCCTGGTAGGTCAGTCGCCCCTACGGATATCAGTTGGGAAGTCTATACCTATCTCTTAACGCAGCAAGCTGCGGGGAATTAGACCCTCAGTGATTAAATTAAAGATGTCGTTTCTGAATATTATATTGCCTAGGAAATTGACGTCGCTACGGATGGAATATCGGTCGGGATTCCAGAAAATGAATGGGCCTTTTTTACCAAACTTGGCTCATCAGAATTAGCCATCATCCTTCTTAACATGGTCTCTTATGTTGATTTGAAAAAATATGAAAAGAATCCCCGCGGTCCTAAAAAACCTCGGCCCGAGCGTACTCAATTCAAAGGGCATCCTCATGTGTCGACTGCCAAGCTTCTCAACGGAATTACTCCGAGGGTCTTGGCTGCCAAGGCAGCCTAAGAGGCTGTCTAAAAAATAAGATATTGAATTTTAATAACTTTTTTAGTAAAGTAAGTATCCCCCGGCAGAGCCGGGGGCTTTAATTGGGGAGCGCCTCAAAGGCGCCTTAAACCCGTGAGCCGCCCAAGGCGGCAGGGCTGCGTGGATAAACTCATGTTCAGCAACAATTCTTCAGCTACTCCAAATCTACTCCACTGAGAAATCACTAAGATTCAGTGACATGAATAATAGTCCGCGACTCACATCAACGTCCGCTGCGCTGCGCGGCAAACTCGACTCCCGTAAAGGTCAAACCTTGTTGAGTCCCCCGGCAGAGCCGGGGGTTTACCCGTTGTAATTAGTGAGCTATTATTATCATAAGTGGGTTAATAATAATACTTGGGTGAAGATTAACACAGCCCTCCATCGAAAACTCCGAAAGGAACTCGGCCGCAATGAAGAGCCGAGCGCCGGGATCATTGATAGCCAAACGGTTAAAGGCACCCCTGAATCAGCCAAGGAATCGGGGTTCGATGGGGGGAAACGAATAAAGGGTCGAAAGCGGCATATTGTAGTTGATACAACAGGTTACCCCCTCGTTGTTGTCGTCCATGCGGCCGATATTTATGACGGTCATGCGGCGGAACGAGTACTGAATGCGTTGTTTTCTATCGGGAAGACGATCAAAAAAATTTGGGCGGATGGAGCCTTTAAAGGTGAAAAATTTATCAAGTGGGCCAAAGAAAAATTTGGCTGCGTCATTGAAGTGGTCAAGAAAAAGAAAGGTAAAGGTTTTCATGTTTTACCTCGGCGATGGGTCGTTGAAAGAACCTTTGCGTGGCTCAATCGGTACCGCCGGTTAAGCAAGGATTACGAACGAAAACCAACATCCAGTTCCAACCATGTTTATGTGGCTTCCGTCCGGTTAATGTTGCGCAGAATCTTTAAAGAGCGTACTCAGGAAACCACTCAAGAACTTCCCTTATTACCAGCGGCTACTACTGCAATGGCTTAGGTAATAAGAGTTTTTCGACAGTCTCTAACTCACCTTAAAAGAGCTGGACGAATGGGTTTCACGGTTTAGGACTGCGTGAGGGACGGTAAGGCGGGTATGTCGAACCTGTGGGAGGGGATAACGGTTCGGTCCGATGCTGACGCAACCGCAGGCGACGGCGATGGCGTGCACTAATCTATAGTTTAGTAAACACCCCAATCGAATCGAGTTGCTTGTAGTGCTTTCAATAACTTAGGGGTGCTGTTGTCACGGGGGTTTAGTAAACGCTCGCTTTGCCGCAGGAGCGCCTTCGGCTTCGGCGGGGCGACAGCGCACCGCGACGAGGATCCGTGAGTTTTTGACCAGAATCCTTACCGCTATCCAGTAAGGGTGGGGGGGTAGCGCGGAGCGCCTTTCTCCCACCGGCGACAGCGGGGGGCTTGTGATTTATTTCCAGATAGGTGAAGAATAAGTTATTTCTGACTTGGAGGCTACAATAAGAATTCTTGCGAAACTTTGTGAAGACCATTCACCTCCTCTTAATAAAGTTAAATACAGCCAAACTCCGTCGAATCCTGCAGCTTTCAACATATCTAGTAGTGATTTTTGTGTAGCCCAAAATGATTTTTCGTTATCCAATGAGCTTTGAAGACATACTTCTTTTACATCTTTCGAGGTATTGGGTGGGAATTCCTGATAGAATCTTCCATTATATGATTTTTCCTTAACTATTAAATTAGTTAATTCTGATAAATTTTCTCTTAAATTAGGGTCAACAGACTGATGTTTTTCCTCATCTTCATAAGAAATATGAGTATCTATCACTATGTACTTTTTACACAAAGAGGATATGGTTTCCAAGAAAGACACAGGATCATCTAAATGATAGAGTATTCCCATACATAGTATCACATCAAACTTTCCCAACTCACTAACAGATACGTGACGAACATCGCCAAGCTTAAACTTTAAATTTTTTAATCCTAGTTTCTCTAATGCGAAATTACATTTATCTAAGTTTTTTTGTCTTCCTTCAATACCTAATACTTTAGCTCCAAGGAGCGCTGCCTCTATTGAGTAACCACCTTCAAGGCAAGCCAAATCTAAAAATGAGTAATTAGTGTCCGAACGAAAACCCATCATACTAAAAAATGGGTGATAATTTTTGGATTAACTTTAGTCGATTTTTCCAGTTTTATCTTTATGGCTTCTATATTTTCAAACATCTTTTAAAAAAATGGCTCCGGATTGATGTTTTTCTTCAGTTTTACTATTTTTGAAAAAATATTGCTCATTAGAGAGTTAAAACTCTCTTCTATCTGAAGGTGATCCGCTTTTACTAAGCCGCTGTTTGACATCGCTCCTTTTGACATCGCTCCTTTTCTAAATCTCGCTCTTGTTGTTGAATATATCGACCCAAGATTTGCAAATTTCGGGCTACGATGGCTAAAGCAACATACCGCTTAAAAGCCGGCAATTCCCGGTCAGGACAGCGATCCAAACCATGGACCTCTAGCGCATGAATCGCTGATTCGACGGCGGCGTGTTGGCACCGCCCCTCAATAAAAACGACTTCCTGTTGTCGCTCTTGATCTTTTTTTGAAAGACGGCCCTTTTTGGGTAGAATCACCGTCTCCAACAGACCGGATAACTCACGCTGATTGCTCGGAGAATGAAATCCTTGGTCAAAACTACAGGATGACAAGGCAGGAAACCGTTGCTGCGTTTCCTGGATCATCAGGACGGCCACCTCCACATCGACTTCCTGTTGCATGACCCGGTGGTGAAGAATAAATTGATGTTGATCTTCAACGATACCGACCATGACTCCCAATTCCACCGGTACCCCGGCTTTCCCTTTATTAATCCATTCCGTATAGGGTTTAAAAATGGAAAATACTTTTTCGGGGTGAGGAATCTTTTGACCTTGAATGACCCGCCGGTCGGTTTGATCGATCTGTCGCCGGGCATGATTCATAAATTCCTTTATCTTCAATAGCTTATTTTTATCTATTCCTTCTTTTTTCTCGAGTTCCTCTAATGTTTGATCGGCACGTTCGACTAATTCTTTGGCGAAATCCAGATAGGCTTGATGCGCGGCGATGATTTCCTTCTGCCGAGACGCTTGTTTCGATTCATCTTTCGAGGTCGAGGGCTTGAGTTTTTGGAGAAAGCGCCAAAGCTTTTTCAATCGCTTGATGTCGCCCAAGTCGATCGATTCCTCAACCTGATGACGTCGGCATAACGGGATCAGCAGTTGAATCACTTTCCGCAGGGAATCAAACAACAAACGGGTATCCGTTGGATATTCCACGTTGGTTTCCACCACGAATGAATCACACCGGCCCCGCAGTCGATCTTCAGCCGCAGGATCGGGTAACGACACGGGGTCGTCATCGAGTTCTTTTTTTTTAATCAACTGATGGCCGGCGTTCACCACCACTTGATTAATTCGATCCAGCATTTCAGGCGTTAGCAAGCTGACATTATCTTTAAGCGTCTGTAAATAATAACAGGCTTGATCATCGACCACACCATGGCCGAGAATTTGGCGAATCGTTTGATGATTGTTTACTAAATTATGAAGCCGATCGTAGTCACAATTTAAGTTTAACCGAAGCATGCCCATGACCAAAATACTCCACCTATCCATACCGGGTCGTCCATTATTAAGATCGATCTTTGGGAAACAAACTATCCAAGATTTTTAGTACCTGTTCCAGCAAAATGGGATTGAGAAAAATGTATTGTAATCCCCCGAGCAGTTGAGGAATATCATCACGGGAATTGGAGTCTAAGTTGACTTGATCGATTTGCATTTCTTCAACCGATTTTCGGGTTTTTTGGCGCATGTTATTTCTCGAGATGATGAGAAAAAGCTATTGAAATTTTGCAAGAGTATAGCATGGAATTAGAAATATAAAAAAATCAATAGGATAAATACTGCATCAAAAATAAGAACAAGCACATGACCTTCTAATAACAGTTTGATTTAATTAATAAATATGGTTTCCGGTCAGACACTAATTATCAAATCTAGGACCTAATAAACTCACCAGAATATCCATGACATGAATTATTTTATGGTTTTGCCCCTTATCGACTCCAATAGTAGAAACATTTGACGATAGTCGAATGTTATGATCAACCCAAGGCCCTAATCGGATTATTTCGTTAAGTAGTTCTTGATCAGAATCATCTCCCATGTAGTAATCTCCAAAAAGGCTTGCGCTAATTCGTGCAAGCTCTTGCCTTATTCTTCTGCGCTGACCGGGACTTCCAACAATTAACCATTTAATAGATTTTATTAACCTTTGCAGAGAATACATTTTATAGTCACCTTTTTGGTAAAAACCCCCGCCTTCAGGCGGGAGAGACTTCAGTCCTTAGCACTGGCTTTGACGCCGTCATATCATTAAGACACAAGCCGGTTTGAACCGTTGACCGCCATGACCGAGTACAGCAAAGGTAGCCACACCGTTTTTCACCACCGTCTTTAGAATTCAAAGTTTGACATTTTTCTTCATTTTCTGTTGCTAGAGGTATAGGAAACTAGGCTGTGTTCACAAAGTATGCGCAGCCTATTGATTTATAACCGACATTCCGCACCCTTAATAAAAAAGATTCGTGGAAATCGCAGGTTAGAATTTTTGGCACACTCATTCAATTTCGGCAATGTTTGAAACATTATATCGCATAACCCTGGTTTTTGCAAAAGCGCGTGTGCCACAACAGCAATTCTCATCTTGGCATCCTCCACAAAAACCAATAGTGCCTTTTCATCTTGGAATCACAATATGTTGATGAAAAATGGTCAAAATAGCGCTCCTATATGATTTGTAGATTGATTATTTTGCCATCCATAATACCTGAAAAATTTTTATCAATTTTTTCAATATCTTAAAAATTAGTAGCGGAATTGAAGAATTCCACAACTTGGAAAGGAGCGCTAAATGAGAATTCTCAAGCGCGCTCTCCTGCTGCCGGGCCAGATTGTGAAACACCTCTCCCAGATGCCGTCTTAGGAGCTGTTAGGAAATAACTAATGCAAAATTTAATTACTATTGGACGCGTCGAAAAACCTCTTTCTTCTAAAAAAACATCATATGTTATTGATATTTAAATTAAATATTTTTTTCAAGATGCGCTATTGTTTTCAAATGCAAACTCTTCCAATTCAATGAAAGTAGTGGTTATTTGTAAACGGATCCTTAGCTGCGCGTAGAGCGTCCGGCGACGACACTTCGGGATAAACACCACATGATATTTGCACACCCGGGTGGTGTGGCTTAGGCTTGCTGGTCTGTCCATCAGGATTCTCCTTCATCGTGTGCTTTGGCGGCTCACGACATGGAGTCTCCTAGTGGACTCCCGGAACTGTCAAACTGCTACTGTCACCCCGGCAGAGCCGGGGGTTTACCTAATTTGTAATTATTAAGGAACAGGTCTATTATATTAGGACTTACGCATTGACAAACTAAATTTTATGTCTTCTCTATAATTATCATGAGCTTATAAATATTCTACCAACAACCAAACCCATGAAAATCGTCAAAAAACGACTCGCCTAAAATTTGTAATGCATTGTATTTAATGAGAATCACGGATTTTTTCATCTGTCAATGCGTAAGTCCTATATATGTTCAAGCTCGCTCCAAGCAAATAGTTGGGCCGAAGATATTAGAGTTGTCCATCAACAAAACTTTTCGACAGGTTAAAAGCAGTTTCTTCAATTTCCTGAATCGACAGGTCGTCGATTTCAGCAAAATTGAATGGTAATTGAAAATTCCACGACTTGTATAGGAAAGCTATATCCCGTCTACACCACCTCCACCACTTGTCTCAATCCAGGCTGTCCCTGCCAATACCCATCGCAAGCGCCGTGAGGTAACTTCGCGTTAAGCGCCCGCGCCGCTTCAACTGGATCGCGCTCCCCACGCAGACAGGCAGCAAACGCCTCGATCACCGTTTCCGCTCCCTCGGCCTGCGGGCTGATGCGCAGTACATCCACCTTTAATTCCTGCAATTCCGCCAATTCCGGCAGCAGGTTGCAGGTCTGCGCCGACTGTGTTTGGATGCCGTTCAGCGCCAGGAACGCTTGCCCCTCGCGGGTACTCAAGGTCAATCCTTCCGGGTAATCGAGACAGCGATACCGGCAATCGTCCTTGGGCAGATTGTGATGCCGCGCGGTGAAGCAACGGGCGGAATAAGCCAGCGGCAGGCGACCGTACACGAACACCTCGGTTTCTACCTTATCGGGTCGCTCGGCCTGAATTGCGGCCAGCGTCGTCCGCGACAACTCCACCGGCATCACCCAGCGTTTGGCGCCCAGCCCGGCCAAAAAGCGCAGGGTCCGGTCGCTGTAGACGTTAATGCCGGTGCCGAGTACAAACGGCATTTCCCGCTCGGACAGTAACCGCACCGCGCTCATGTCGTTGGCTTCCACGGTGAAGCGGTCGTTCTCGCACAGCCGGCGCAGGGTTTTGAGTTCCGACTCCGCTTCCAGTAGCGCCATGGTGGACAGCACCACCTCCTTACCGGCGGCGGTCAACCGCTCGGCTAGTTCCAGCCACTCATCGGTATTGAAGGCGCGGCGCTTGGAGCAGACCGTCTCGCCCAGATAAACGACATCCACCGGCACGGCGCTGATCCGCTCGTAGAAGTCGAGCAGCTTTTCCCTGGGCCAGTAGTACAGCACCGGCCCCAGCGCCAGTTTCGGCTGATGTTCGGTCATGGTCGCCGCCCTCATTGCCAAGTCCGGTGATAGGCGCCCAGCGTGGTCTGCTGGCCTTCGGACACCTTGCCGAGTTCGCGCAGCCATTCCGGTTTCGGGGCATACGCGGCCGGATTGCGCCGGCAGGCGTCGATGGCCGCGCGCCAGACCTTGGTGACCTGGGTCACGTAGGCCGGACTGCGCTGGCGCCCCTCGATTTTGATGGCGGCGATGCCCATCTCCTGTACAGTTCCGGCAACAGTTCCAGGGTGTTGAGGCTGGTCGGCTCCTCAATGGCGTAGTAGGTCTGATCGGCCACCTCGAACCGGCCCTTGCACAAGGTCGGATAGCCCGCCGGTTCGCCGGGCGCATAGCGGTCGATCAGCAGTCCGCTCAGCCGTGTCTCCAACCCGCGCGGCGTTTCCTCCCAACGCACCGCCTTGGCCGGCGAACAGACGCCGCACATATTGGGCGATTCGCCGGTGACATAGGACGACAGCAGACAGCGGCCCTCGACCATGATGCACAGCCCGCCGAAGCCGAACACTTCGATGTCCACCGGACTGTTCTCCAGAACGTGCCTCACCTGGGGCAGCGACAACACGCGGGGCAGCACCACTCGACGAATGCCGAAGTGCTCGTGGTAGAAGCGGATGGCCTCGTAATTGGTGGCCGAACCCTGCACCGACAAATGCAGCGGCAAATTCGGATGCCGGCGGCGAGAGTAATCCAGCACGCTGATGTCGGCGGCGATCAGGGCTTCCACGCCCAATTCCGCCGCCTGATCCACCGCCCGTTGCCAGCGTTCCCAACCGCTGGGTTGCGGAAAGGTGTTGAGCGCGACGAACACCCGCCGGCCCTTGGCGTGGGCGTATTGCACGCCCTGAGCCGCCGTTTTGGCGTCGAAGTTCAGACCGGGAAAATGCCGGGCATTGGTGTCGTCGCGGAAACCGATGTAAACCGAATCGGCCCCGTGATCCACGGCGGTTTTCAGCGAGGGCAGATTGCCGGCGGGACAGACCAGTTCCAGGAGTTTGGACGGGAGTGATTGCGTCGAGATGGTCATGCCTGGCCCCCCCGCTCCCGCGCGATGGCCCGATAGCCGATGTCGGTGCGATAGTAGACGCCGTCCCAGCGCACCCGCTTGACGAGGTTGTAGGCCAGGTTCTGCCCCTCGGCGACCGTGCTTCCCAGCGCGGTGGCGCACAGTACCCGCCCGCCGTGGGTCACGATGTGGCCATCTTTCGCCTCCGCCGTCCCGGCGTGAAACAGCTTGACGTCGTCGCCCAGTTCCTCATCGTGCGCCGGCAGACCTTCGATGACATCGCCCTGCCGATAGCGGCCCGGGTAGCCCCCGGCCACCATCACCACCCCCAGGGCCGGACGCGGATCCCACTCCGCCTCGACTTCGTGCAACCTTCCATCCAGCGCCGCCTTGCACAGTTCCACCAGATCGGAGCGCAACCGCATCAATAACGGCTGGGTTTCGGGATCGCCCAGCCGGCAGTTGTACTCCAGCACCTTGGGACCATCCGCGGTGACCATCACCCCGGCGTACAGGAAGCCAACGTAGCGGCAACCTTCCGCCGCCATGCCGCGCACGGTCGGCTCGATAATTTCGGCCATGATGCGGTCATGCAATTCCGGCGTCACCACCGGCGCGGGGGAGTAGGCGCCCATGCCGCCAGTATTTGGACCCCGGTCGCCGTTGTCGCGGGCCTTGTGATCCTGAGACGACGCGAACGGCAGGATGTGCTCACCATCGGTCATGACGATGAAGCTGGCTTCCTCGCCGACCAGGAATTCCTCGACCACCACCCGCCGGCCCGCCACGCCGAAATCCGCGCCGCTCAACATGCCGCGAGCGGCGGCGATGGCTTCCTCCTCGCTCTGCGCCAAAATCACCCCCTTGCCCGCCGCCAGACCGTCGGCCTTGACCACGACAGGCGCGCCCATTTCGCGGATGTAGGTCTCGGCTGCGTCGGGATCGGTGAAGCTCTGGTAGCGGGCGGTCGGGATATGGTGGCGGGCCAGGAAGTCCTTGGCGAAGGCTTTGGAACCCTCCAGTTGCGCCGCCGCCTTACTCGGCCCGAAACAGCGCAGGCCAGCAATGGCGAACAGATCGGTGATGCCCAGCACTAGCGGCACCTCGGGACCGATGATCGTCAAATCAACGTGATGACCCTGGGCGAATTTGAGCAAATCCGGCGGATCGTCGGCGGTGATGGCGATGTTGGTGACCTTGGGTTCGCGAGCCGTACCGGCGTTGCCCGGCGCGACGTACACGTTGCTGACCCGACTGGATTGCGCGACCTTCCAGGCCAGGGCATGTTCGCGGCCACCGCCGCCGACAATCAGGATGTTCATAGGTGCCTCAGTCCAAGCTCTCTGCCTTAGTGCCCCTCTCCCAAGTGGCCGAGAGGGGAGTTGTAAGTCAATGCCGGAAATGCCGCATTCCGGTAAACACCATGGCCATGTTGTGCTCGTTGGCGGCGGCGATCACTTCGGTGTCGCGCATGGAGCCGCCCGGCTGGATGACGGCGGTGATGCCGTGTTCGGCGGCGAGGTCGATGCCGTCGCGGAACGGGAAGAACGCATCGGAAGCCATCGCCGCGCCTTTCAGGTCCAGCTTTTCCTCCTGGGCCTTCATGACGGCGATGCGCGCCGAAAATACCCGGCTCATCTGCCCGGCGCCGACGCCGAGAATCATGCCGTCCTTGCCGTAAACGATGGCGTTGGATTTGACGAATTTCACCACCTGCCAGGCGAACAGCAGATCGGTCATCTCCCGCGTCGGTCGGTTGCCGTTTGGTGACGACTTTCAGATCGGACGCTGCCACCTGGCCCAGATCGCGGTCCTGCACCAGCAGGCCGCCGGTGACCCGCTTGTAATCCCAGCCCGGCGCCCGGTCGCTGTCCCAGTTGCCGCAGGCCAGCACCCGCACGTTCTGCTTGCTGGCGGTCACCGCCAGCGCCTCCGGCATCACCTCCGGGGCGATGATCACCTCGACGAACTGCCGGTCCACAATCGCCTTGGCGGTCATGGCGTCCAGCGGCCGGTTGAAGGCGATGATGCCGCCGAAGGCCGAGGTCGGGTCGGTCTTGATAGGCGCGGTTATAGGCGTCGAGAATGCGTCGCGCCGACCGCCACGCCGCAGGGATTGGCGTGCTTGACGATCACGCAGGCCGGCGCGGCGAAGCCCTTGACGCACTCCAGCGCGGCGTCGGTATCGGCGACGTTGTTGTAGGACAGTTCCTTGCCCTGCAATTGCCGGGCGGTGGCGATGCAGGCTTCCGCCGGCTTCGGCTCGACGTAGAACGCCGCGCCCTGATGCGGATTCTCGCCGTAGCGCATGGCCTGCGCCTTGCGAAACTGGACGCTGTAGGTGCGCGGGAAGGGATCGCGCTCGCCCTCGGCCTGGATCGAGCCGAGATAATTGGCAATCGCGCCGTCGTAACGGGCCGGTATGTTCGAACACCTTGACCGCCAGATCGAAGCGGGTGGCGGCGCTCACGGCGCCGTCGTTGGCCCGCATTTCAGCCAGCACCCGGTCGTAATCGCCGGCATCCACCACTACGGTCACCGCCGCGTGATTCTTGGCCGCCGCCCGCAGCATAGCCGGCCCGCCGATGTCGATGTTTTCAATCGCGTCGGCCAGCGCGCAGTTCGGCTTGGCGACCGTGGCCTCGAACGGATAAAGATTCACCACCAGCAGGTCGATGGGCGGAATGCCGTGCTCGATCATCACCGCGTCATCCTCGCCGCGCCGGCCTAGCAGACCGCCGTGAATTTTCGGATGCAGGGTCTTGAGGCGGCCGTCCATCATTTCCGGGAAGCCGGTGTAATCGGCGACTTCGATGACGGGAACGCCGTTGCTCGGCCAGCAGCTTGGCGGTGCCGCCGGTGGAAAGAATCTCCACGCCCCGTTCGACCAGGGCGCGGGCGAAATCGACGATGCCGGTTTTGTCGGAAACGCTGATCAGGGCGCGGCGGATGGGTAAAGCGGTTGTTGAATTCATGCGAAAGTCCGTTGCGTCGGAGAGAGTAAGGTTAATCGGGGGTATTGGCATCCCGAAGTGCGGCGCGCAAGGCGCGCACCGCCTGGGTCTGGCTGGATTCGCCCATGCAGCGGGCGATCAGCGCGGGGTCGAGATCGGGCAGGAAGCGGCTCCTCGTGCCGGAGAGGTAAGAATCCTCCTCAAGAAGGAAAAACCGAAGCGCGCCTTTCTGCCAAAACCACACTTCCGGCACCCGTAAACCCCGGTAGACCTCCAACTTGTCGATCCCGCCCGAGGTCCAAACCACCTCGATGGCGATATCCGGAATCGTCGGCTCGGCGTCCCGTAACCCCACGACATAGCATTCATCAGCTTCGACACCCAGCTTGTCCTTGGCGGACTTGACCGTCCACGAACCGTAGCCGTTCAACTCGATGCCCCGCTCCTCCGCGTAGGCTTCCAGCAGGCGAGCCAAGGTTTTTTTAAAGATCTCGTGGTTGATCGAGGGCGACATCAGTTCGAGTTCTCCGTCCAGGTACGTCACGCGCGTGCCGCTTTGTTCCCCGCGCAGGGTCAGGAAGGACTCGTAACCTTCCCAGCTAATGCCGTGCAGGCGAACACGCTGGTCGATGTGCTCGATGGAAATCGCCGGGGGGTTCAGTGCTGGAATCATAGTCGTGGTCCGATATCGTTTAGCCGGAAAGCAAAGACGCTGACCGCGCCGCGGGAGTCCAGACCCAATGGTCAGCGCTCAGGTGGCGTCCACCGGCATCGGGCCAAAATACAGATCGTAGAACCGATCCTTTTCGGGGTCGTACTGCATCAGTTCGCCGTTTTCGAGATCGTAGTACCAGCCGTACAGGTTCAGGCAGCCCTCCTCGACCCGCTGGCGAATGAACGGGAACGTCATGAGATTGGTCAGCGAGGTTCGGACGCCGGCCCGCTCGCAGGCTCGCTGCCTGAACTCGCGGCTGGCGTCCGGCCAGCGCCGCAGCACCTCGTCGCGGGCCGGCGCGGCGATCCGCACCCAGGGCGCGATGTAACCTTCGCCCTCGTCATTTTCACCGTAGCCGTCCAACAGGGCGCTGATGCCGCCGCAGCGCGAATGACCGAGGACAATGATGTTATGCACTTTCAGATTGCAGACCCCGAATTCCAGGGCAGCGCTGGTGCCGTGATAGCGGCCGGTGGTTTCGTAGGGCGGCACCAGATTGGCGACGTTGCGCACCACGAACAGGTCGCCAGGCGCGGAATCGGTCAGGATGGCGGGGTCTACCCGGGAATCGCTACAGCCAATCAGTAAAGTGCGCGGCGTTTGCCCCTTCATCGCCAGCCGGTTGAACAGCTCCCGGTTCGGCTCGAAACTCTTGACGCGGAAGCGCTGGAAGCCTTGCAATAGCTCGTTGATGTTGGTCATGGCGCATCGTCTTGTTAGCCTTGGTTAGCCTCGCATTATACCCTGTCATTCCCGAACCTTCCGCCTGGAGACGTTCATGCAGTGCGCGATCTATAAAAGCCGCAAAAAACAGGATACTTATCTCTACACGGCGACCAAGGACGACTTTTCCCGCGTTCCCGAAACCCTGCTGAAACTCATCGGCGAGCTGGTTCACGTGATGGATCTGGACTTGTCCCCGGAGCGCAAGCTGGCGCAGGAGGATACAGCCGAAGTACTGCACAACCTCCAGGAACGCGGCTGGCATTTGCAGATGCCGCGACAGGACGATCCGCTGGCCCCTCGACACTAACCCCAAGTTTTTCCAGGACTATCGCCGATGTTTTCCGAACGTGTGGACCGCCTGACCAGTTCCCTGATTCGCGAGTTGCTCGCCCTTACCCAGAAGCCCGACATCATCTCCTTTGCGGGCGGCCTGCCGGCACGCGAAGCGATGCCGCCGCTGCAACTCGCTGATGCGCCAACCGATTTGAGCCAGTACGGCACCACCGACGGCGAACCAGAGCTGCGCGCGGCCATCGCCGAGCAATTGACTGGGCTGGGTCGGCGTTGCCGGCCGGAGCAAGTGTTGGTCACCACCGGCTCGCAGCAGGGCATCGATCTGGTCTCCAAGCTCTATATCGACCCCGGCACAACGGTGGCGGTGGAGGCGCCAAGTTATCTGGCGGCGCTGCAATCGTTCCGGTTGTTCGGCGCCCGCTTCGAGGAATTGCCGCTGGGGGTCAGTGGTATCGATCCCGAGCAGTTGCGGCAGGTCGTTCACCGGCACCGGCCGGCGTTCGTCTATCTCATCCCGACCTTTCAGAATCCGGCGGGCGTTTGTTACGACGAAGCCACCCGCGCGGCGGTCGCGGCGGTGCTGCGTGCAACTGGCACGCCGCTGCTGGAGGATGAGCCGTATCGGGAATTGGTCTACGAGCCGGTGGACCGTGGCCCGCTGTGCGCCCGGCTGGGCGAGGGCGACACCTGGATGTACATGGGCACCTTCTCCAAGACCGGCATTCCCGGGCTACGGGTTGGGTACGTAGCGGCGTCCGAGAACGTGCATCCTTATCTGGTGCGGCTGAAGCAATCCACCGATCTGCACACCAACCGCATTGGCCAGTGGTGGTGCGCCCGGTTCCTGAACTCACGCGACTATCCAGCGCATCTGGAACGGTTGCGCGCGTTTTATCGCAAGCGGCGCGACGCCATGCAGGCGGCGCTGACCCGGCATCTCGGCGAACTGGCGGAATGGACGATGCCCAACGGTGGGCTGTTTTTCTGGGTGCGGCTGAAGGGCGGCGGCGATACCCGCGCCCTGCTGGTGCGGACGCTGGAACGCAAGGTGGCGTTCATGCCAGGAGAGGCGTTCTTCGCCAGCGCTGGCGCCGCGCACGGTGCGTTCATGCGGCTCAACTTCAGTCACGCCACGCCCGAACAACTGGAGCGCGGCATGGCGGTGCTGGCGGAGCTGATTCAAGAGCAGCGGGGTATTGCAAAGGTGGAAAACACTGCCGGGGTGGTGGAGATTTAACGCGGGGCGGTCCCTCAATCGGCAAACATTCTTCACATCACTGAGGCCGGACCGGAATTGGACCTCCCGCTGCCTCGCGCAAGCGAGAACCTCAATCCCCAAACCGCGGCTGCCGCTTCTGCATCGCCGCCGCAATCGCCTCGCGGGTATCGTCCGACAGCAGCATGGCGGCGTTCCAGGTGGCGACGTACTCCAGCCCGCTTGCCACGCCGTGGTCGCGGCCATGGTTCAGCACCTGCTTGATCCCGCGCACCGTCAGCGGCGACTTGGCGGCGATGCCGGCGGCGATGGCATAAACGCCATCCCGTAATTGCGCAGCGTCGGCGTACACCCGGTTCACCAGCCCCATCGCCTGCGCCTCGGCGGCGTCGAACTGGCGGGCGGTAAAAGCCAGCTCGCGTAGCCGGCCCTCGCCAATCAGATAAGGCAGTCGGTGCAGACTGCCGACATCGGCGACGATAGCCAGATCCGCTTCCTTCAGCGAAAACGCCGCATCCGCCGTGGCGTAGCGCATATCGCAAGCGGCGATCAGATCCAGCCCGCCGCCGATACACAGCCCTTGCACGGCGGCCAGCACCGGCTTGCGGCAGGTTTCCAGCGCGGTGAACCCTGCCTGCAAATCGAGAATGATCCGCCGCAACTGTTCCTCCCGACGACCCGGACTTAGGAACCCCACTTCATCCAGCACCGCGCCCATTAGTTCGAAGTCGATGCCGGCGCAGAAATGCCGGCCGGCGCCGCTCAGAACCGCCACCCGCGCCTCGGGCGTATCGTCCACCCAGCGGAAGACTTCGCCGATCTCCCGCCACAGCGTTCCATCCAGTGCATTCGCCTTGTCGGGGCGGTTGAGTTCGATGTGGGCGATGGAGTCGGCAAGGGTCGCATTCAAACAGGCGAATTCCGGCATGGAATCTCTCCAGGTATCAAAGTGAGTTGATCTTAGGCGGGCGCTTCCCCCAAACCCTGAACAGTACTCCAAGCTTGCCGCGCCAGCTCAACCGCTCGTCCGCCAGGGCTTCCAGGAAATCCGACAGCACCTTGGACTTGGCCACGCCGTAGAAGACCAGCAGGATGCTGGGAATCAGGACCACGATCAGAATCAGCGACTTGACCCAGCCAGGATGGCCGGTCTCGTCGAAAATATTCATACCCAGAAAGCCGGTCGAGACGGTGGCGATCAGCCCCAGCGTGGTCACCACGGTCAGCCGCACCACGGTATTCGCCTGCCGCCGAAAACCGTCACTGTCCAAATATTGATTCATCTCCTTGACCGCCGCGCTGACATCCTGATAAATCCGGTCGGTGTCGAGATGGCCGGTCAGCAACCGGAACAGGTCCCGGGCCTGGGCCTGGTTGGAGACCTCATGGAACCAGTAACGGTGGGTGAAGCGCAGGAAAGTTTCGAATATCCGGCGGATTTCCCGCTTGAACGTTTTAACTGAATCCAGGTCGCGGATGTCGAGTTGGCTGATCGCCGCGACCAGCCATTCGGAGAACAGCATCAGGGTGGCCTTGTGGAAGTGGGCGATCAGGTTGACCAGAAAATACTGGTGGCGGAACTGGCCCAGCAGGCCGGTTTCCGGGTCGGCGAAGAAGCGTTCGCTGGCCTTGCCGATCACCACGAAGGCGTGGCCGCAGCAGAGATAGCGGCTGGTCAGCGCCGGGTTGCTGGGGTCCCAGAATTTGTCGTAGCAGTATTGCCACTCGAAATGGGTCAGTTCCGTCTCGGAGTAGGGCAACGTGTCGGACGGTCCCGCCTTGGTGATCAGCGCCAGGCGCGCGAAGTCGCCGCGCGTCAGGGCCTGTGGGTCGTCGAAGCTGAGGTAGGCCAACAGCGGCATGCGGTGGTATTCGATCTGCCGGTAGCGGACCACGCCCTCGCGGTCGGAATGGTACAGGGCCAGTGGCCGCAGCAGATATTCCCAGTGCGCGGCGATGTTGGGGGAACGGTGCTGGCACACGAACCGGAGGTATTTGCGCCGGTTGTCGTAGTCGGACACCGCCAGCGTCTCGCCCGTCGCCGAGAGCCATTCCACTTGACTCGGACACTGCCCGGCCCGACCGCCGGCCTCCCAGAACGCCGGATAGGCCCGCCCCAGCTTGAACAGAGCTTCCTGAGCGAGCGGCAATGGCAGGTCGTTGGCAAAGAACTCCACCGCCAGGATGATGATGTCGATGTCGTAGAAGAAATAGAGATCGACGTGGGCGACTTCGAACACCACCGACGGTGATTGGTCATCCAGCACGGCCCGCAACCCGGCGATGTCCCGGCGGCGGTAGACTCGAATCGGCGATTTGCCGTAGCCGGTTAAGCCTTCACGGCCCATGCCTTCACCATACAAGAAGCGCTGCACGTAAGGCAGAAACGTGATGAATTCCTTGTAGTGCCGTTCCTGGAAATCGTCGGGATCGCCGAATTCATCCGCCACTTCCCGCCAGGGACACTGCTCGCCCATGGCTTCCAGCAGTTCCCAGTATTTCGAGATGTGCGGCTCCCGCACCTTGGCGTGCATCACCTGCAGGGGCCAGAGCAGGATTTGGCGAAAATGACGGACCAAGGGGGGAGCGTCGTTGTTATTGGCATCGCTCACGGGGTGAATCCTCTCTTATCCCGTTGCGGGGGGATTACTTCAGGTTTTCCAGGTCAGCCAAATCCTGTAATCTGCCCAAAGCTTTTTTATTCTTCCTAAGATTTTCAATATCAATAAAGCATATTATTAATCCATCAATTTCCAGTTCTATTCTGGATGAGTAGCACTCTTCAAAATCCACACCAGTCGCCTGAGTTAGAATATCAATTCTATGAGGCGGATAACCCAGTTGAACGATAATACCAGGAGTCAGAAAATCCTGCTCGGTTAAATTAGGATTGGAAAATCCAAACTGTTGTAAAGACTTAACAATATTTCTCGCATTCTGCTCGCTGATCCAAACCCAAACATCGATGTCCTTGGTATATCTGGGATGCCCATGAAGAGCCAAGGCATAACCACCCACAATCAAATAGCGCACATCATTTGAGTTTAATAACTCTATAAACTCTCTGAAATCCTTGTTGAGAATCATATTTCCACCTTATATATTCAGTTCTAATCGCCTCCAATGCTTCCAGTCTTTTTTCATATGGAATAGACTGCCAATATTCAAAATCACTGGGTTCTTCTCCCATTTTTACAATCTTCATAACAGTTTTATCAAGCAGTGTTATTTCCATAAATAGCTTTTTACCTCCAATGTTCATCAGAATCATTAAAAAATTCAGGCCGCCAACTGCAATTCCACCCGCTTCCCAGCTCGTACCGCTAACTTAATCAACATATCCAAGCTGAATTTATCCCACTTACCATTGACCAAGTCGGAAATCCTTGCTTTTGAAATACCCAAGCGCTGCGCAGCTTCTTGTTGTGCCCAACCCTGGTCGCGAATCAGCAAGCGCAGTTCCGCCATCAAATCCGAGCGCAGCGCCAGAATTGCGGCTTCATCCGGGGGAAATCCCAGATCCAAAAAAACATTACCACATGATTCTATCATTTCAGTTTCCGTAGTCACGATTCATCCCCGATAGTTCGATAGCGTTGTCGTGCAAGTTCCAGATCAAGTTGTCGTGTTTTAGAAGATTTTTTCTGAAAGCAATGGAGAACATAAATCGTCTCGGCAAAAGTAGCGACGTAAAGTACGCGCCATTCACCCAAAACGCGAATACGAATCTCTTTTACTCCACGCCCGACACCGCTCATGGGTTTCCAGTCCGATGGCTCCAATCCACGCTGCACTTGCCGCAATTCAAAGCCAGCAGCACGTCGGGCTTCCAAGGGAAAGTCGCGCAGATCGTCCTGACTGGAGCCGATGAATTTCAGCGACTTCATAAACAGCGGATGCAGATAGGGTCGCCGAAGAAATGGACACCCTTACCGTCAGCAACCCTATCCACAATTCAAACCCTTATGCCTCCACCACCGGGATTTTACCGATCCTGGCCTGCCATTCCTTCGGCCCGGTCTTGTGGACGCTGGAGCCCTTGGCATCGACCGCCACGGTCACCGGCATGTCCTTGACCTCGAATTCGTAGATCGCCTCCATGCCGAGATCCTCGAACGCCAGCACCCGCGCCGCCTTGATCGCCTTGGACACCAGATAGGCCGCGCCGCCGACCGCCATCAGGTACACCGCCCGGTTGTCCTTGATCGCGTCGATGGCGATCTGGCCGCGTTCGGATTTGCCGATCATGCCCAGCAGGCCGGTTTGCTCCAGCATCTGGCGGGTGAACTTGTCCATGCGGGTCGCGGTGGTGGGGCCGGCGGGTCCGACCACCTCGTCGCGCACCGGATCGACCGGACCGACGTAGTAAATGAAGCGATTGGTGAAATCGACCGGCAGTTTCTGGCCGGCGCTCAACATATCGGTCATCCGCTTGTGGGCGGCGTCGCGGCCGGTCAGCATCTTGCCGTTGAGCAGCAACACCTCGCCGGTCTTCCAGGTCGCCACCTCTTCGCGCGTGACCGTGGCGAGATCGACCCGGCGGGCGTTGGTCGGCGCGTAAGTCAGTTTCGGCCAGTCGTTCAGGCTGGGCGGCTCCAGCTTGGCCGGACCGCTGCCATCGAGGTGGAAATGTGCATGGCGGGTCGCGGCGCAGTTCGGGACCATCGCGATCGGCAGATTGGCCGCATGGGTGGGATAGTCGAGCACTTTCACGTCAAGCACGGTGGTCAAACCGCCGAGACCCTGCGCGCCGATGCCAAGCGCGTTGACCTTCTCGTACAGTTCGATGCGCAGTTCCTCGGCACGATTCTGCGGACCCCGGGCGATCAGTTCCTGAATATCGACCGGGGCCATCAACGACTCCTTCGCCAGCATGAACGCTTTCTCCGGCGTGCCGCCGATGCCGACGCCGAGAATGCCAGGCGGACACCAGCCGGCGCCCATCTGCGGCACCGTCTTCAGCACCCAATCCACCAGATCGTCGGAGGGATTGAGCATGGCGAACTTGGATTTGGCTTCCGAACCGCCGCCCTTGGCCGCGCAGATCACCTCGACATGGTGGCCGGGGACGATTTCGTAATGCACCACGGCCGGGGTATTGTCCTTGGAATTCTGGCGCTTGCCGGCCGGGTCGCGCAGCACCGAGGCGCGCAGCTTGTTGTCCGGGTTGAGATAGGCGCGACGCACGCCTTCATCGACCATCTCCTGCACCGACATCTTCGCGTCCCAATGCACGTCCATGCCAACTTTGAGGAAGACCAGGGCGATGCCGGTGTCCTGACAGATCGGGCGATGGCCCTCGGCGCACATGCGGGAATTGATCAGGATTTGCGCGATGGCGTCCTTGGCCGCCGGGCTTTCCTCGCGCTCGTAGGCTTGCGCCAGCGCCTTGATGTAGTCGACCGGATGGTAGTAGCTGATGTACTGAAAGGCGTCGGCGATGCTCTGGATGAAATCTTCTTGACGGATGGTGGTCATGCTGTGCTCCCGAGGCGAGGAATGGGGCGCGGGGACGCGCCCGGACATTAGTTATCGGTGGCAGCCATTTTACCGCATTCCCCGAAGAGGGGCGGCAAATCCCCTCACCGAGCGTGACTACTCGTCTGGCTCGACGCCCAGTTCTCGCAACCGCGCCGCCAGTCGTTCCGCCCGCTGGCGTTCCTGCTCCGCCTGCTCCGCCCCCGTCGGAATCAATCGACCCTTGCGGTCGATCCAGCGCAACCACAAGGCTTCCGTACCTTCGTATTCGCCCTGCCAGGGCTCAGACCCAGTCCGACCGCATCCAGCAACCCGCCGACCTGTTCGACATAACCCTGGTTTGCTCCCGCGAACTGGTAGATGCGCAACGCCCGCTCCGACAGCAGGCGCCATGGATCGAAAATGACGTAGTACGGAACCCCAATCGCTTCGTACTTGCGCAGCTTGTCGTCCTCTTCGCCGCCTTCCTGGTTGGAAACGATTTCCAACACCACCGCCGGCGGCTTGCCATCCTGAACCCAGACGAAATGGGAACGGTTGGCTTTCTGACTTAAATCCGGCCCCAGCCCTGGCACGTCCAACGCCAACATCATGTCTGGAACCAACGGCGGCTGCCGCAAGGCGTAGAACAGGCCGACGTTGGCCAGCGCCAGAAAGCCACGATGGGCCGGGCGCGTGCCTGTCCGGGCAGGATCAGGCGCCGTAGAGCGGTTCCGTCAACAATCGCTGTTGTTTTTCCAACAGAATATTGTCCACGGGCGCATCATCCTCCGTCACCAGTTTTTCCATTTCGCGCTCGACCTCGGCGCGGATTTCCGCCAACTCCTTCTCCCATTGCTCTTGCCGCCGGGATTCCGGCGCGACGCTTACCGCACTCATCGGTTGCACTCCTACCGTTCAAATTCACCGGGCGACGTATCCCCTCCGGCGTAATGCATGGTTAGGCCAGTTTTGGTTTGCACTGTTCGCCCTGTTTACTAAGAGCCGCGTCGTATGGGTACGAATCTAAACTGTTCCAAATAAATACCATGGCGCCTCTCACCACCAGCCTCTCCCTCTGAGGGAGAGGTGTACCAAGGGTTCCTAACGGTCAAAAACCTGCTCCGCCCGCTCAACTTGGGCGGCATTCAGCAACCAGCGCCTCAGAATCTCCCGGTCGTGGCAAACCCGCAGTCGAGCCTCAACCGCTGCGTCCACCGCCAATCCACGTCCTCGCACCAGCGCCAGGATAGCGTCCACGATCCCTTCCTCGTGCCCCTCCTCGCGCCCTTCCTCGCGCCCTTCCTCCAGGTTGGCATAGCCCCGGCGTTGCAGCAGATTGCGAAAGACCACCTCGTGCGCTGCTTCCCGGTCGAATAATGCCCGCACCGGTACCGGGTTGCGCAATATCCCCGGGGATTCCAGATTGTCGCTGGCGGTGTGGACCCCCATCGGACCATCCCGGCGATGTACCTCCACTCGTTGTGGCCCAACCAGCCGAACCACCCACACCTGGCGCGTTCCAGCCGCCAGTAACTCAGCAATCTTATCCTTCAGTTCGCCCTCGTCCTGACCGGGGCGGCATACTCCACCGCCAGCGGCGGCGCTTCGGTTAACCAGGCGCTGTTCCCGCTTGGCGGCGTGGATCGCACCACCACTTCTGGCGCTCGCAGCGTACCCGCTTCAGGGCTAACGCTGACATCGGCGCTAGTCCACTGCAAATCGGGATCACTGTCCAGCACCAGCCCGCCGATGATTCTTCCCGAAGCGTGCCGCCAACCGGCGGCGGCGCAGTAAATGGGATGACCGTTGGAGAGTTCTTGGGGAAGATGAATGCAAGGTCGAGATTAGAGTTATTTTACAGAACCTTCACTGCGGCTTAGCTATTCCCGCAAGCCCGGGAAGAAGTGAGCGCTCGCCGCTGGCAAACTCCGGCAATCCATAGACGCAAGTCTGTAACCTTGGCACACTTGCCCCATGATCACCACCCTTCATAACGACCGCTTGCTCCGGGCGCTGTGCCGCGAACCGGTAGATCGTACCCCGGTTTGGTTGATGCGCCAGGCGGGGCGCTATCTGCCGGAATATCGCGCCACACGCGCCCGCGCCGGCAATTTCATGGCGCTGTGCCAGAACCCGGAACTGGCCTGCGAGGTCACTTTGCAGCCGCTGGCGCGGTTTCCACTGGACGCGGCGATTCTGTTTTCCGACATCTTGACCGTACCCGACGCTATGGGCTTGGGGCTTTCCTTCAGCGAGGGCGAGGGTCCGCAATTCGCCCGGCCGCTGCGCTCGGCGGCGGACATCGCCCGGCTGGCCGTTCCCGATCCGGAGGTGGAGTTGCGCTACGTCATGGACGCAGTACGGCTGATCCGCCGGGAACTAGCCGGCCGGGTTCCCCTGATCGGTTTCGCCGGCAGTCCGTGGACGCTGGCGACCTACATGGTTGAGGGTGGTTCCAGCAAGGATTACGCCCGGATCAAGAGCCTGCTCTACAACCAGCCCGACGCGTTACATCTTCTGCTGGATGTGACCGCCAGGGCGGTGATCGCCTATCTCAACGCCCAAGCAGCGGCGGGCGCGCAAGTGTTAATGGTATTCGACACCTGGGGCGGCCTCCTTGCGCCACGCGCCTTCCGGGAGTTCTCGCTGGCCTACATGGCACGAATCGTCGCCGGCTTGACCCGCGCGGCCGAGGGTCGGCCAGTCCCGGTGATTTTGTTCACCAAGGGCGGCGGCGCCTGGCTGGAGGACATCGCTGCTACCGGGTGCGACGGCGTGGGGGTGGACTGGACCATCGATCTGGGCGAGGCCCGCCGACGGGTGGGCGGCCGGGTCGCCTTGCAGGGCAATCTCGACCCCGCCGCGCTATACGCCACCCCCGACCATATCCGCCAGCAGGTCGCGCAGGTGCTTGCCGATTTCGGTTCCGGTCCAGGCCATGTGTTCAATTTGGGTCACGGCATCCAACCGGGAGTCGAACCAGACGCCGTTCGGGCGCTGGTCCAAGCCGTGCACGAACTGAGCGCGCCTTGCCATGCGAGCGCTGCGTCGTGAGAAAGACGGGGTGACACGCATGGCGAACCCGCGCCAGGCCAGCGTACGGACCTTGTCCTCCGGCGTCGTGGTGGTGCATTGGAACCATGATCATTACGACTACCTGTTGCTACGGGCCTACAATTACTGGGATTTTCCCAAGGGCGTGGTGGAACCGGATGAATCGCCGCTGGAAGCGGCCGTGCGCGAAGTCGAAGAGGAAACGACGCTGACCGGCTTGCGATTCCGCTGGGGCGACGTTTACCGGGAAACCTATCCCTACAATCAGGGCCGCAAGGTGGCGCGCTATTACCTCGCCGAAGCGCCAAACACCGAAGTGCGGCTGACGCCCAACCCGGAACTGGGCCGGCCGGAACACAGCGAATACCGCTGGGTCGACCGCTCCGCGGCCTGGACCCTGCTTACCCCGCGGGTGCGGGCAATTCTGGAATGGACGGACAGCATCATCGCCAGACCTGCGCGCCGGCGCTGAGCGGATGGACGAAACCCCCCATTCCCATCCAGATAGGAGACCCTTCGATGGCTCAGGAGTACCAGCCTCTCCCGTTTCACCGCTTGGACAGCGGAGCCAGCTACTTTCGCCCCCGGCAATCCCTGCCGGAGCGGGTGACCACCGCCGATCCCGCCCTGGCGGCGATGACCGATCTCAACCAGATCACTGCCTGCACCACCGAACTGACCACGCCGTTGAGCAAAGCGCTGGACCTCATGATCAGGCTAGGGGTGCGGCTGCTGCTGGTGAACAACGCCGACCGCCAGGTCATCGGGCTAATCACCAGCCGCGACATCGAAGGGGAGAAACCGGCCCGCATTCTTGCCAGGGCCGGCGGCGCCTGGGAAGATCTGCTGGTCGCCGACATCATGACTCTCCAGCCCAAGCTTGAGGTGCTGCTGATGGAGGAAGTGGCGAACGCCCGGGTGGGGAACGTTATTGCCACGCTGCGCCAGGCCGGCCGCCAGCATGCGATGGTGGTGGATGCCGACCCCGTAACCGGCAAGCCGGCGGTGCGCGGCCTGTTCTCCTTGTCGCAGATCGGTTTGCAGTTGGGGCTGGACATCGATCCGGCGAGGCAACCTACCACCTACGCCGACCTGGAGCGGGCAGGGATCGATTATCCGGTGGCGGACGCCGATTTGCTGCCGTAGGGTCAATAGCGCCGCGTATAGCACGCCATTCCCACCACGGCGGATAACGGCGCAAGCGCCTAATCCCACCTGCCGGCTTTCTTCTCGGCCGCTGGCTCGAACTACCGCCGCGCCTCCAGCGTCTCCCGCAGGCGGCCGGGATCCACGTCCCCGGCGATCACCCCCTGTCCAAGATCGCGCAAAAGGATGAGCCGCAACCGGCCATCCTGGACCTTCTTGTCCACCGCCATCAGGCGCAGAAAATCGGCGGGGGTCAGTTCCAGCGGTGGATCCAGCGGCAGGCGGGCACGGGCCAGCAACGCCCGCACCCGCTCCACTTGTTCCCAACTCAGCCAGCCCAGCCGCGCCGACAGATCCGCGGCCATGACCATCCCCGCCGCCACCGCCTCGCCGTGCAGCCACTCGCCGTAACCAACCCCGGCTTCGATGGCATGTCCGAAAGTGTGGCCGAGATTGAGCAAGGCGCGCTCGCCGGTCTCTCGTTCGTCGGCGGCGACAATTTCGGCCTTGTTGCGGCAGGAGCGTTCGATGGCTTCGCTCAGCGCGGCGGCATCGCGGGCCAGCAACGCCTCCAGATTCGCCTCCAGCCAGTCCAGGAACGGGCGGTCGCGTATCAGCCCGTACTTGATCACCTCGGCCAGGCCGGCGCTGAATTCGCGGTCCGGCAGGGTGGCGAGAGTTTCGGTGTCGGCCAGCACGCAGCGGGGCTGATAGAACGCACCGATCATGTTCTTGCCGAGCGGGTGATTGACCGCGGTCTTGCCGCCCACCGAGGAATCCACCTGGGCCAGCAGAGTGGTTGGAATCTGGATGAAGGGAACGCCACGCTGATAGCAAGCCGCCGCGAACCCGGCCATGTCACCGATCACCCCCCCGCCGAGGGCGATAATCGTGCATTGCCGGTCGAAATGGTGGTCGAGCAGGGCGGTGAAAATGTCGTTCAGCATCTCCAGGGTCTTGTAGCGCTCGCCGTCAGGCAGGATCACCGCCTCGCTTCGCAGACCAACCAATGCGGCGCGGGCGTGTTCCAGATACAGCGGTGCGACGGTAGTATTGCTGACCACCAGGACCTGTCGGCCGGAGAGATGGGGCCTCAGCAGATCGGCTTGCCCGAGCAGGCCCGGGCCAATGTAAATCGGGTATCGGCGGTCGCCGAGTTCGACGTGGAGGGTTTTCACGGAGCGGAGCATTCCAGTGATGGCTCAGGGCTGATGGAGTTCCGGCCGGATCAAAATGTCGCGCGTCACCTGGCCGAGGGATCGGCCCTCGGTCGGGATGACGCAGTCGGCCACGGCGCGATAGAGCGGATCGCGCTGCGCGAACAGTTGCGCCAGCTTCGCCCGAGGATCGGCGGTTTGCAGAAGGGGGCGATGGCTGTCGCCACGCGTCCGGCGGAGTTGTTCATCCACCGCGGCGCACAGGTACACCACAAAACCGCGTCCGGCCAGACAACGACGGTTGTCGGGATCAAGCACGACGCCGCCGCCGGTGGCGAGAATGATGTCCGTCCGCCGGGTCAGTTCAGCGATAACCGCTTTTTCGCGGGCGCGGAAACCGGCTTCGCCTTCCAGTTCGAAGATCAGGGGAATGCTGGCGCCGGCGCGCTGTTCGACTTCGTGGTCGCTGTCGAGGAATTCACGGCGCAATGCCAGCGCCAGCCTGCGGCCGATGGTGGTTTTACCGGCGCCCATCGGGCCTATCAGGAAAATGCTGGGAAGAGTAGGCGGCATGGGCGTGGTTGCCCCGCTGACGCGGGAGAGGGTCGGGGCGTTCTGGTGGTATTGTAGGCACAATCGCCCCCCGGTGGGCAAAGGAGCCGGTTAACCCGGATGGTGTCGGCCAGCCCATACCGACGCCCAACAGGCTGCGAATTCAACATGGAAGCGGGCGTCATTGATGCGTATCCTTGTTCAGATAACGTTTTTCATTCCAATACTTCTTCCTCCATTGTTTAAGAGTCAAACAACAT
Source organism: uncultured Gammaproteobacteria bacterium (assembly GCA_963696515.1). GTDB lineage: Bacteria > Pseudomonadota > Gammaproteobacteria > Competibacterales > Competibacteraceae > Contendibacter. The sequence goes on along the minus strand of CAVOKM010000011.1, from coordinate 88,509 downwards.
GGCCAGCGTCAACAAAGTCATTCTGATCGGCAACCTGGGCAAGGACCCAGAGGTGCGCTACATGCCCAGCGGCAAGGCGGTAGCCAATGTCACGGTCGCTACCAACGAAAGCTGGAAAGACCGCAACACCGGCGAGAAGCAGGAGCGCACCGAGTGGCATAACGTGGTGTTCTACAGCCCGCTGGCGGAAATCGTCGGCCAGTATCTGCGCAAGGGCTCCTCGGTGTTCGTGGAGGGCCGCCTGCAAACCCGCAAGTGGCAGGATAAGACCTCGGGCCAGGATCGTTACACCACGGAGATCATCGCCAATGAAATGAAGATGTTGGGCGGGCGTAGCGGTGGCGCCGGCGGCAGCGCGCCCTTCTCTGGGGAAGGACCGGAAGTGGACTCCGTCACCACGCCGAGACCGGGGTCAACTTCCGCAAGCCCACAGTCGGCAGGGCAACATCCGCCGGGACCTGACAACGGCGGCTTCGACGACGATATTCCGTTCTGAGGACTCTTCAGGCGATTTCCTGAAAAAGTTATCCCGAACCGGGCTGGGTCTCCCCCCTTTATTAATAGGGGGTTGAGGGGGTTATGACCGGGTGCGTCAACTCCCGGCATTCAAATCCCCCCTCTCAACCCCTTTTGAGAAAAGGGGAATGGCAAGGCCCCAATCCCCGGCCGACAGTTAAGTTAATTTTCCGAAATCGTCTCGGATCCGCCCAAGTGACTCGCTGGCGTGCACTAGCAGCCGCGCTAGTAACGGCTTTTTACCGGTGAAGGTGACTTCGTACAGATCGGCGCCCGCGCTGGCGTCCAGCAGGTAATCGTCGCTGGTGCGCAGTTCGTCCGCCAGACGGCGCTCCAACGCCCGGGTTCCAAACCAGTATTCGCCGGTCGCCACCTGTTCCAGATCCAATTGCGGGCGGTGGCTCTTGACGAAGTCCTTGAAAAGGGCATGGGTCGCCTCGATTTCTTCCTGGAACTTGTGGCGGCCCTTGTCGGTGTTCTCGCCGAAAAGCGTGACCGTGCGCTTGAATTCGCCAGCCATGAACTGCTCGTAATCAATGTCGTGCTTCTTGAGCAACCGGTTGAAGTTCGGCAGCTGGGCGATGACGCCGATCGAGCCGACAATAGCGAACGGTGCGGCAAGAATGCGGTCGGCGACGCAGGCCATCAAATACCCGCCGCTGGCCGCCACTTTGTCCACCGCCACGGTCAGTTTGATCCTCCGGTCGCGGATGCGCAGCAACTGCGCCGCCGCCAAACCATAGGCGTGAACCAGCCCCCCGGCGCTTTCCAATCGAACCATCACTTCATCCTCCGGTTGGGCCACGGTCAGCACCGCCGTCACTTCCTCGCGCAGGGACGCCACCGCCGCGGCGCGGAGGTCGCCGTGAAAATTCAACACGAACACGCGACGGCGCGCGGTTTTTTCATGTTGCTTGTCTCGCGCCTTTTGCTCCTTGCGAGCCTGTTTGAATGCCTTTTTCGGCAGGGTCGCGGCCTTGATCGCCAGGGCCATGCTGTCGTAGTCGTCGTTTAAATGGCGGATATCCAACCGGCCCCGGCTTTCCGGTTCCCCGCCGCCGCGCGTCACCAACGCGGCGATGCCGCCCACCATCAGCAGCAAACCCGCCACAATGGTCGCGGCCTTAGCCAGAAACATCCCATATTCACTCAGAAATTCCATCATTTCCCCTCAAGTTGTGGCCTCATGGGGACAAATCCGGTCCGCTGGCGCCCCCCCGACGGCGATGCTATAGTTTTCAGTCTTGTTATTGTTCAAAATTCTCTCATGACGCGCAAACTATACATTAAGACGCACGGCTGTCAGATGAACGAATACGACTCCGCCCGGCTGGCGGACCTTCTGCGCGCGGCCCTCGGTCTGGAGCGCACCGACGATCCCGCCCAGGCGGATGTGTTGTTGCTCAACACTTGCTCCATCCGCGAAAAGGCCCAGGAGAAGGTGTTTTCGCAATTGGGGGTCTGGAAAGCCCTGAAATCGCAGCGGCCCGGCGCGGTCATCGGCGTTGGCGGCTGCGTCGCCAGTCAGGAGGGCGAGGCGCTGCGTGAGCGGGCGCCCTGCGTGGACCTGGTGTTTGGGCCGCAAACCCTGCATCGCCTGCCGGAGATGCTGACCGCGGTATGGACCGACCGGACGCCGGTGGTGGATGTGTCCTTCCCGGAGATCGAAAAGTTCGACCGCCTGCCCGAACCGCGCGCCGAGGGACCGACCGCCTTCGTCTCCATCATGGAAGGCTGCGATAAATACTGTGCCTTCTGCGTGGTGCCCTACACCCGTGGCAACGAAGTCAGCCGGCCGCTCGACGCTGTGTTGGCCGAGGTTGCGGCGCTGGCGGCTCAGGCCGTGCGCGAGGTCACCCTGCTCGGCCAGAATGTTAACGCCTGGCGCGGGTTAATGAGCGATGGTGAGACCGCCGACCTGGCCCTGCTGATCGAACACGTCGCCGCCATCCCCGGCATCGACCGCATCCGCTACACCACCTCCCATCCAGTGGAATTCACCGACCGGCTGATCGAGGTCTACTCCCACGTCCCTCAACTGGTCAGCCACCTGCACCTGCCGGTGCAAAGTGGTTCGGATCGCATCCTGGCGTTGATGAAGCGCGGCCACACCGCCCTGGAATACAAGGCCAAGGTCCGCAAGCTGCGCGCCGTGCGCCCGGATATCAGCCTGTCGTCGGATTTCATCGTCGGTTTTCCCGGTGAAACCGACCAGGATTTCGAAGCGACGATGGCTCTGATTGACGGCATCGGTTTCGATCACAGCTTCAGCTTCCTCTTCAGCCCCCGGCCCGGCACCCCCGCCGCTAGCCTGCCCGATCCCACGCCGCTGACAGTCAAAAAGGAACGGCTTGCGAGGTTGCAGGCGCGGCTGGAGGCCAGCGCGGATGAAATCAGCCGACGGTTGGTCGGTGCAACTCAGCGGGTACTGGTGGACCGACCTTCGCGCAAGGATGGGCGGCAACTGGCCGGCCGCACCGAAAACAACCGGGTGGTCAACTTCGACGGTCCGTCCGGACTGATCGGTCATTTCGCTGAGGTCGTCATCACCGAGGCGCTGCCCAACTCCCTGCGTGGCCGATTGCGGACAGGCTCGGCGTTTCCCGCGGCCACTTTAAAACAAGCCTGTTGATGAACGCGCCTGCCGCCGTTCCCACCTTGAATCCGAACGCTTCCCCCAAATTTCAGGATCTGCTACTGGAACCGGCCGACAACGCCCGTCTGGCCATGTTATGCGGGAACCTGGACGAGCACCTGCGCCAAATCGAACGCCGGCTGGGGGTGGAAATCAATAATCGCGGCCATCAGTTCCGGGTGATCGGCGAACCCCACCCCATCGCGGTGGCGGTGGCGGTGCTGGAAGCGCTGTACCGAACCACCCGTGACGAGACGCTCACCCCAGGGCAGGTCCATCTGTTTTTACAGGAAGCCGGCGCCGATGCCCTGATTGAGGCCGAATCGGATACCGATGAGGTCACCATTCGCACCCGGCGGGGGTTGATTCGCGGGCGGGGTCCCAACCAGCAGCGCTATCTCTGGAACATCCAGCACCACGACCTTAACTTCGGAGTTGGTCCCGCCGGCACCGGCAAGACCTATCTCGCGGTGGCCTGCGCGGTGGACGCGTTGGAAAGCAATGCGACGCGGAGGTTGGTGCTGGTGCGGCCGGCGGTGGAAGCCGGGGAGCGACTCGGCTTCTTGCCCGGTGACATGGCCCAGAAGATCGATCCCTATTTGCGACCGCTGTACGACGCCTTGTACGAGATGCTCGGTTTTGAACGAGTCGCGAAACTGATCGAGCGCAACATTATCGAAGTCGCGCCCCTGGCGTTCATGCGTGGCCGGACCCTTAACGATTCCTTCATCATCCTTGACGAAGCGCAGAACACCACCGTCGAACAGATGAAGATGTTCCTGACCCGCATTGGCTTTGGCTCGACGGCGGTGGTCACCGGCGACGTGACCCAGGTGGACCTGCCACGCAATGTCCAATCCGGCTTGCGGCAGGTCTTGCAGGTGCTCAAGGACGTGGAAGGCATCAGCATGACCTTCTTCAACGCCCGCGACGTGGTGCGGCATCCGCTGGTACAGCGGATTGTCAATGCCTACGCCCGCTACGAACAGGACAATCCTTCATGACCCTGGAACTGGATCTGCAAATCGCGCTGGACCTGCCTGGCCTGCCGGCCGAATCCGACTTCCACCGCTGGGCCGAGGCGGCGCTGGCCGGCGCGGATTATCAAAAAGATGCCGAATTGACCATCCGCATCGTCAATGAGGCCGAAAGCGCCGCCCTGAACGAAACCTACCGCCACAAGCAGGGACCGACCAACGTCCTATCCTTCCCGTACGTGGCGCCGCCGGAAGCCGAGAGCGCCCTGCTGGGCGACATCGTGGTCTGCGCCCCGGTCGCGCTGCGGGAGGCGGTTGTCCAGGGCAAAACGCCCGAAGCGCACTGGGCGCATCTGGTCGCGCATGGTCTTTTGCACCTGCTGGGCTATGATCATGATGAAGCACAGGCCGAGGCCATGGAATCCCTGGAAATCCGCATCCTGGCGGGACTCGGCTACCCTGATCCCTATGGAGACCCACACGACCCATGAGCGAAGAACGATCCGAACCGAGCCATAAACCTTCATGGCTGGAACGTTTGAGCCTCGCCCTGATGGGCGAGCCCAAGGACCGGGATGCACTGATGGAGTTGCTGCGCGACGCCCAGCAACGGGAATTGCTGGACACCGACGCCCTGGCGATGATGGAAGGTGTGATGCGGGTGTCGGAAACCCAGGTGCGCGATGTCATGATCCCCCGCGCCCAGATGATGGTGCTGGATCACGATTGGAGCCTGGAGCGCTTGATAGCCGAAATCGTCGAGTCCGGTCACTCCCGTTTTCCGGTCATCGATGAAAGTAAGGACAATGTCATCGGCATCCTGATCGTCAAGGATCTGTTGGCTCACGCCTTTGACCGCCGCGAGGATTTTGATTTGCGCGTTCTGCTGCGGCCGGCCAAGTTCATCCCCGAAAGCAAGCGACTCAACATCCTGCTCAACGAATTCCGCAGCAACCGCCTTCACATGGCCATCGTGGTGGACGAATACGGCGGCGTGGCCGGGCTCATCACTATCGAGGACGTGCTGGAGGAAATCGTCGGCGAGATCGACGACGAGCATGATACCGACGACGGCGCGTTCGTTCGCCCCCAAGGCGACGCCTTTATCATCAAGGCGCTCACCCCAGTCGAGCATTTCAATGAGTATTTCAAAGCACAGCTGAGCGACGAGCGGGCCGATACCGTCGGCGGACTGGTGATGATGGAGCTGGGCCGCTTACCCAAGGGCGGCGAAACCGTGGACCTGGATCGATTCCACTTCCAGGTGCTGCGAGCCGACAACCGGCGGATTCACCTGTTGGAAATGATCCTGCGCGACGGCCAGGAGGCAGGGCCGTCCACATCCGAGTCGGAAGTCTGATCCCCCGTCTACCCCGCGCCCACCCCCTCGTTGGTGGAGGGTGTGTTGTTTGCGGCCAGCATGATTATCGGGAAACTGCAATGCCGGTTTGCTAATCTGGCCGGCCAGCATCCTCAACCACCGTCCACGCCATGCCCGATTTTCAGACCCGCCACCCCTGGATCGCCGACCTGCTGGCATTCATCGCCGGCGCCTTGTTGCCGCTCGCCTTCGCGCCGTTCGATTTCTGGCACCTGGCGATTCTACTGCCAGCGGTCCTGATGTGGGGCTGGGATGGCGCCACGCCGCGCCAGGCGGCCGGTCGCGGCGGATTGTTCGGGCTGGGTGCGTATGGCTTTGGCATCTACTGGATTTTCATCAGCCTGCACGATTACGGCAATGCCCCGGCGCCGTTCGCGGCGCTGGCCACTGCTCTCGTGGTGCTGGTGATGGCGCTGTATCCGGCCGTGCTTGGCGGACTGATCGCCCGCTGGGGACCGCCGCCGGGACCGGTGCGCTGGCTGCTAGTAATTCCGACGCTGTGGACCCTGCTGGACTGGGTGCGAAGTTGGTTGTTCACCGGCTTTCCCTGGCTGGCTATCGGCTATAGCCAAACCGATGCGCCTCTCGGCAATCTCGCGCCTTACATGGGGGTTTTTGGGGTCGGCTGGGCGGTGCTGCTCAGCGCCGGCCTGCTCTGGACCCTGCTTAACAGTACCGGCGGGCCGGCGCGGCTGGGCTGGCTGGGACTGCTTGCGGCGTTGTGGCTGAGCGCATGGGCGTTGGGGCAGATGGCGTGGGTCGAACCGGCCGGAACGCCGCTGCGCATCGCCATTGTCCAAGGCAACATCGCGCAAGATCAGAAATGGCGGCCAAACGCGCTCGACGAAACCCTGAGCCGCTATGTTCAGTTGAGCCTGCCCGAACACGGCCATAGCGATGTGATCGTCTGGCCAGAGACCGCGATCCCGGCCTTTCTGGACGAGGTCCGCCCCTTCGTCGCCGCGCTGGCCGGCGAGGCCCAGAAGGCGCAGGTGGATTACGTCACCGGCATCCCGACCGGATCATGGGAGACCAGCGTATTCCACAACAGCATCATCGGCGTAGGCCGCTCGCCAGGGCTGTACCATAAACGCCGGCTGTTGGTGTTCGGTGAATACCTACCGCTGCGGTCGTTCTTTCTGTTTTTTCGTGACTGGGTGGACATTCCAATGGCCGATTTCACGCCGGGCAGCCTGGAGCAGCCGCTGTTTCGCGCCGGCGGCCAGCCGGTCGGACTGTCCATCTGCTTCGAAGCGGTGTTTGGGAGCGAGATTCGGCGGGCGTTGCCCGAGGCGACCTGGCTGATCAACCTCAGCAACGACGCCTGGTTCAAGGATTCCACCGCCCCCCACCAGCATTTGCAGATCGCCCGGATGCGGGCGCTGGAGGTCGGTCGTTATATAGCCCGCGCCACCAACACCGGTATTTCCGCCATCCTCGATGAACGCGGCCGAATTCGGATTCGCGGCGCGCAGTTTCAGTCTGAAGTCATTCGTGGTGAAGTCCAACCCTTGCGCGGGCTGACCCCCTATGCCCGGTTCGGGGATTGGCCTGCGGTGGCGATGATGATAGGGTTACTCGCCTTGGGATTGTTCCTGGGCCAACGCACCCTCAGGTCACGGCATGAGCCAAAACCCGACCCAACCGCATCTTCCTCCGCGCACTGAGTTTCCCTGGCCCCCCGGCTGGCGGTGGCCCAACCTCGCGTTCGCCGCGCGCGCCTGGAACCGCCACTGGCCGTGGTTGACCGGGTTGCTAAGCGGTGGCCTGCTGTTGCTGGCCTCCTGCGCCACTGCTCCGCCGCGCAACGTCAACGACGCCTGCGCCATTTTCTCCGAGTACGACGACTGGTTGCCCGACGCCAAAACCGCCAGCCAGCGCTGGGGCGTGCCGCTGCCGGTGCTGCTGGCGATCATCCACCAGGAATCGGCGTTTCAGTCCGATGCCCAACCGCCGCGGCGCTGGGTTCTCGGCTTCATTCCCGGCCCGCGCCCCTCTTCCGCCTACGGCTACAGCCAGGCGCTGGATGGCACCTGGGAACGTTACATCGCCGCCACCGGCAACCGGGGCGCCGACCGCGACGAGTTCGACGACGCGGTGGATTTCATCGGCTGGTACGTCAACGAAACATCCCAGCGCAACCGCATCGCTAAGAGCGACGCTTACAACCAGTATCTGGCCTATCACGAGGGTCAGGGCGGCTTCGCCAAGGGCACGTACCGGCAAAAGCCGTGGCTGATGAAGCGGGCGCAGCAGGTGCGCCAACAGGCCGACCGCTACCGCGCGCAACTGAACCGCTGCGAACCCCGCCTGGCTACTGAATCCTCGGGGTCACGATCATTCTGAGCGGTCGACGCAGGATACGCTGGTCGCACTCTTTGTTTCCCCTCGCGCCTCATGTCTCATGCCTTGAGGCACGATCCCACTCGCCGGAGAATCCCGCCATGCCCGACGACGCTTTCGACGATGATTGGTATGACCCCGAGGCGCCCCCGCTGCCCAGCAAGAGCCAGCGCAAGAGGGAGGCGAACGCGTTGCAGGACTTGGGCGAGCACCTGGTGAAACTCACATCGGCGCAATTGAACACTGTGCCGCTGCCCGAGGAGTTGCTGGCGGCGGTGCGCATGGCCCAAGCCATCTCGCAACGGGGTGGGCGCAAGCGCCAGTTGCAGTACATCGGCAAGCTGATGCGCAGGTTGGAGGAATCGGAAACCAATGGGATCCGCGCCGCCTTGGCCGCGACGCTTCCCGGCTGGCGATCTTGATGAGCCATTCGAATTCAAATTCCTCCCAAATTCATCCCGGAACACCCTCACTGATCCACCCGCCCCTGTCCTGGCTGCTGGTCCTCGGTGCGCTGATTGCATTTGCACCGATGTCGATCGATATGTATCTCCCAAGCCTGCCTGCCATCGCCGCCGAGTTTGGCGCCGAAGCCTCGGCGGCGCAATTCACGTTGACCAGCTTCTTCATCGGACTGGCGCTGGGTCAGGCGATCCACGGCCCGCTCGCCGACCGCTACGGGCGCAAACCCCCGCTATACTTCGGGCTGGCGCTCTATATCGCGGCCTCGGTCGGCTGCGCGCTCGCGCCCGACATCGCCATGCTGACTGCGCTGCGTCTCGTCCAAGCGGCAGGAGGCTGCGCGGGAGTGGTCATCGCGCGCGCGGTGGTGCGCGACTGCTTCGACGCGCATACCTCCGCCCGGGTGTACTCGCTGCTGATGCTGGTGATGGGGCTGGCGCCGATCCTCGCCCCGTTCCTGGGCGGCTGGATTTTGCTGTTCGCCGGCTGGCGGACAATTTTCGTGGCGCTGGCGCTGTTCGGCCTGGCCTGCCTGGTCGGCGCCTGGCGCTACCTGCCGGAAACCCGGCCGGCACATGCCACCGCCAGCGGCGGGATCGGGGCGGCAATGCGCGTCTATGGCGAAATACTGCGCGACCGGCGTTTCACTGGCTATGCTCTCAGCGGCGGCTTCGCCCAAGCGGGCATGTTCGCCTACATCACCGGCTCGCCGCATGTGTTCATCGATCTTTATGGAGTGCCAGCGCAATACTATGGCTGGCTGTTCGGACTCAACGCACTGGGGCTGATCGCCAGCTCGCAGTACAACCGCCGGCTGCTGCTACGCCATAGCGCCGACGCGATCCTGCGGCGCGCCAACCGTTCGACCGTGCTGTTGGGGCTGGCGTTGGTCGCGGTTGCAGCCAGTGGATGGGGCGGGTTGCCGGCGCTGCTCGTCCCCCTGTTTGGCTACCTCGTCAGCCTGGGTTTCACCGCGCCGAACGCGATGGCCAACGCGCTGGCGCATCAGGGGACGCGGGCCGGCAGCGGCTCGGCGCTGCTGGGAACGCTGCAATTCGGGCTGGCGACCTTCTCCAGCATGCTGGTCGGGTTGCTTGGCCATGGCTCGGCGTTGCCCATGGCGGCAGTCATCGCTGGTTGCGGGCTGCTGGCCTACAGCGCACACCACACCCTGGTCGGCGATGGGATAAGCTAATAGCCCATTGTGCTGCTCAAACACGAAACCCGCCCGAGCGCCGGCGGCTTGCTCGGGGAGGTCTCCCGTGAAAATCTGGATCGACGCTGACGCCTGTCCGGCCCCAGTCAAGACCATCGTGTTCCGCGCCTCGCAACGGGTCGGTATATCCGTCACCCTGGTGGCCAACCACCCGGCGCGGACGCCGCCCTCACCGCTCATCACGGCGGTACGCGTTAGCCAGGATTTTGACGCGGCCGACGACTTCATCGTGCGGAATGCGACCGCCAGCGACCTCGTCATCACCGCCGATATTCCTCTGGCGGCGCTCCTGGTGGCGCAAGGAATACCCGCTCTCAATCCCCGTGGCGAGTTGTATACGAAGGATAACATCCAGGAACGGCTGGCCCTGCGTAATCTCAAGGAGGAATTGCGGGCGACGGGCGGCACATCTGGTGGACCTGCGCCTTACCGCGAGCGCGACAAGCAAGCTTTCGCAAACAGTCTGGATCGCTGGCTGGCGCGGCAACGCGCCAGCCAGCCTTAGGAAGCGGGATGAAACCACTCTACCACTTGCGGGAGAAGGGGGTTGATACGCTTTCCAGGCGGGCGAGCGACAGTCCAAATGAATATTATCCTGTGATCCGGGCCGCACGCTGAATTAGGGCATAGTGGGTATATCAATAAATCAATAGCTTGACGGAAGGACTAAGGTCTGGAGCATGCAACTGGCCCTCGCGATCACAGGACGATAAACACTTGGAAAGAAGTCGTTTACCAGCATTGTCCCTTTAAGATTGATCGGCAGGGTGGGCCCACGTACTCCCGAACAGCAACCACGCCCAAGTCATGAATTGCCCCGCCAACGCCAGACCGAAAGCTAGTTGATACCCAGCCGCCGCGTAGCCGCCATCCGCCGGCCAATGGTTGATGATCGCGCCCATGCCCCATTGCCCGGCGAACGCCAATACGAACACCAGCAGGTTCAAGGCCGTGTTGGCCCGACCGGCCAGCGCCGGTGGAAAGGCTTGCGACAGAATCGCGTAATTCAACATGCCGGTGGTGCCAAAAAACCCAAACAGCACCCAAGGCGGCAACATGCCTGGCACAACCAGGATCGCTAGCTGCATCAGCATGAACAACCCCATGCCGCCCGCCGCTACCGCCACCGGTGGCACCCCGCGCCGCGACAGCCGGTAGGCCAGTTGCCCCATGCCGAGGAACCCTCCCACCATGCCCGCCGCGATCCAGAAAAGATAATCGGCGGCCACCGTATTGTTTAGGCCGGCCACATCGCGCAACCATGGACCCGCCCACAATCCCTGAATCGCCAGGAACGAAGCTTGGGACAGTACGCTGCTCGGAGCAATCCACCAAAAAACTCGGCTGCAGAAAATATCCGCCACCCCACACGCTTGCGAGCGCCAGTCGCCCGCTGCCGGGCCGCCGCCTCCGCGCTCCGGCACCGCCATCAACAAACCGAGCGCGAGCACAACGCTTAACCCCGCCAACCCGGCAAACAACCCCCGCCAATCCGTCAGTTTCAACGCGGCTTCGACTGGCGCGGTAGCCGCAAGCGCCCCCAGCCCCCCGGCCGCCAGTACCCAGCCGTTGGCCACGGGCAAACGCGCGGCCGGAAACCACATTACGAACGCCTTGAAACTGGCCATCAAACAGGCCGATACTCCCAGACCGATCAGTCCACGCCCGACCACAAGTTCGGCCGAATTGCTGCTCGCAGCGCATATCCCGGCTCCCACCGCCGCAAACAGCAGCAACATCGCTTCCACTCGGCGCGGTCCGAATCGGTCCAGTAATACCCCCAAGGGCAGTTGAAATGCGGCGAAGGTCAGAAAATAAACACTGGTCAATAAACCGAGATCGGTTGCATCCAGGCGTAGCTCCGCCGCCAGGTAGGGCGACAGCACCGCATTGATGGTTCGGTACAGGTAGGACAGGAAATAACCGGCGGCGAACGGCAGAAAAATTCGCAGCACGACTGCCGGCTTAGACAGCGACACCGTATCGGTCAGCGGCCGGCAGCCGTGCGGTGCGTCAGCCGATAGGCTTTTTCCAGCAACCAGGCGAGGCCGCGTTCCCGCCATCGCGATTCTTCCGACAGCGCGTCGCGCGTGTGGAGCAGTTCCACCTCTTGCGCCTGCCCGAACAGCTCCCGTACCTCCATCTCACCGACCGCGAAGGGCGGACCTGGCATTACCGCCTGGTCGTACTCCAGCGTCACCAGCAGCATCCGCACGCCAGGCGGCAGGATGGCGTCGAGATGGCGCACGTAGCGCTCGCGCATCGCCGGCGGCAGCGCGATCAGCGAGGCGCGGTCGTAGATCCCTGCGCAATCAGCGACATGGCGCGGCTCCAGGGCGAAGAAATCGCCAAGCAGAATGCGGATTTCATCCGCTGCCCAGATTTCAAATGCACCCTCGCGCCACCGCCGCGGCTGTAGCCCGTTCTCGGCGAAGAACGCCTGAACCGCCGTGGGGCTGATTTCCACCCCGGTCACCGGATGCCCTTCACCCGCCAGCCACAGCAGGTCAAGGCTTTTGCCACACAGGGGCGCGAAGACCCGTTGGTCGGGACGCAGTTCCAGTTGCTTCCAGAACTGCTGGAGATGGATGTTGATGTCCTGCTGGTGGAAACCAATTTCGGCCCGCTCCCAGCGTTCATGCCAAAATGAGGGGTCCATGCCATCACCGTTCGTTCAGATCGAAGAAATTATCCTGGAGGCGCCAGCCCCGCCAGCGCCAATCCGCGCCCGAGGCCGCCAGCGCCCCGATCCAGCCGGACCCTAATTCCAGATTCAGCACGCTCCATTTTCGCCCCAGCCGATCCGACATGTTGGTGCGCTCATCCGACCGGGAATCCGCACAGAGACCTACATCCAGGGTCCGCAGGCCGCTGGCCAGGCCGCCACCCAGGGCCTTGGCCATCGCCTCCTTGCGGGTCCAGCAGGCGAAAAACGCTTCCCTTTCCCGTCCCGGCTGCTGGGCCTGAAACAAGGCCAGCTCGCGTTGGGTGCAAATGCGGTCAATGATGGCGGCATAGTTTAAAGGCCGGTCGAGGCGCTCCACATCCACGCCCACTTCCCGGCGAGCGATCGCATACAACCCCTGGCCTCCGCTGTGCGACAGATTGAAATGCAGGCCGGCCTCGGCTTCTTCGCCCGCCAGCGCCGGTTTGCCGTGCGGGCCGTGCTCGAACCGCAGCGCCGCCGCTGGTCGGTCCAGATACGCCGCCAGCAATTGCCGCAGCAACCCCCGGCCGGCGATGAAACGATCCCGGTGTTCGGGAAAGCGGAAACGCATCGCCCGTTCCCGTTCGTCCTCCGTTAGCAACGCCGCCAGTTCCGATAGCCGTTTTGCCTGATCCAAATCCACCAGCCACAGATGTATCCCTGTGGTGGACAAAGCCGGTTTCCACCCGCCGGCGGGCGCATCCGGCCAATCTGGCATAATCGTTATATCGTTCATCACGGGAGCGCGGTTAAAGTGAGCGTCTTTTCGGTAACCGACACCCTGGAAATCACAACATGTATCACACGATTGAGATCAAGATCCGCGGTTATCACCTCGACCTCTACCGCCACGTCAATAACGCCCGTTACCTGGAGTTTTTGGAGGAAGCCCGCTGGAGCTTCCTGGAAAGCAAGGGCAATATCGACTTTATGGAAGAGCGCGGCTACACCTTCGCCGTGGTCAATATCAACATCAATTACCGCCGCGCCGCCTACATGGGCGAGGTGCTGCAAATCACCACCTCGGTGAAATCCATCGGGACCCGCAGTTGCGTCATGCACCAGCTCGTCACCCTCAAGAACACCGATACGGTGATCGCCGACTCCGACGTCACCTTCGTCATCGTGGATACCCGGACCGAAAAGGCCACCCTGCTGGAAGGGGAATTGCGGGGGGTATTGGAGCGGATGGCGAAATAAGGACGAGCGGGCGGAAAGCCAGCGGTTCACCCTTCGCGCCGGGTCTCCCAACGCCAGGCGTGGGCGATAATGGTCGCCAGATCGGCGTAACGTGGCTCCCAGCCCAGTTCCGCCCGCGCCCGTCGCGAATCCGCCACCAACCGTGCCGGGTCGCCGGGTCGTCGCTCGCCGTATAGCACCGGAATGTCGCGGCCAGTGACGGTACGGGCGGTTTCGATCACCTCCCGCACCGAGAAGCCGCTGCCGTTTCCCAGGTTATACGCTGCGCTGTCGCCATTGGCCCACAGTCGTTGCAGCGCCAGCAGATGGACCTCGCATAGATCGGCAACGTGGATGTAGTCGCGGATGCAGGTGCCGTCCAGCGTGTCGTAGTCGGTTCCGAACACCGTGATATGCGGTTGCCGACCGGCGGCGGCTCGCAGCACCAGCGGAATCAGATGCGTCTCGGGATCGTGGCGCTCGCCCAGTTCGCCGTCCGGGTCGGCGCCAGCGGCGTTAAAATAGCGCAGACAGACCGACTTCAACCGGTAGGCCACGTCGTAATCCCCAAGCATCTGCTCGACCATCCACTTGCCGCGCCCGTAGGGATTGATGGGATGCTTGGAATGGTCCTCGTCGATCGGGATGCGGACCGGCTCGCCGAAAATCGCCGCGGTGGACGAAAAGATGAAGCTGCGCACCCGGTGCGCCACCATCGCATCCAGGAGATGCTGGGTCTTAACCACGTTGTTGCGGTAGTACTTGGCGGGTTCCCGCACCGATTCGCCCACCTGAATGTGGGAGGCGAAATGCATCACCCCATCAAACCGGCTGGATCGGAACAAATCCTCCAGTACATCCAGTTCGCCCAGATCGCCCAGCACGAACCGTCCACCCACCACCGCATTCCGGTAGCCAGCGGACAGATTGTCCAGCACGGTCACCTCAAAACCACGCTGACACAATAACTTGACCATGTGGGAGCCGATATAGCCCGCTCCTCCGACGACAAGCACATGCATGGAGCTGTTCCTCATTGACGCCAGTGCGCCTCTTTACCCCCGCACGATAATGGTTTCCACGCGCCACATCATCCATCCAATGCGCCGAGGCAGCTTGCCGGCTGAAACCCAAGGGTAGCCTGGGGTGAAATTGCTGAACCGCTACCGCAAAATCCTCGATCCCGCTCCGCAAGCGAAAACGGCACGTCTTCGACTTCGGATTCGATTCACTCCCGGCCCTCGCCGCGATCCGCTAGCCTTTGTGCTCGCGTTGCATACGCAACAATCGTTCCATCAACTGTTCGATTTCGGATTCCAGCGCGCCGCGTTCCTGTTCCGCCTGATGGTTGCGCATTGCCAGCTTTTCCTCCAGCGCCTGGCGATCACGCTGGGCCTGTTCCAGTTGCTGGCGCAAATCCGCCGCTTCCGACTCGCTTGAATCAGCGGGGTGGACTGATTGGCTTTCCAAGCTTCCTGCCGCCGTCTGCTCCCGCAGCGCCTGTTGCTCGGCCTGCAACCGCTCCACCTGCTCCTGCAACTTCCGGCGCTCCGTGTCCCAAGCCGCCTGCCGCCGATTCAACTCCGCGGCCGCTGGCCCCCGTAATTGTTCCTCCAGCAACGCGCTGGCCGGCGGCATGGCCTGGCCAGCGCCGCTGGAGCGTGTCTTTTGAACTGCTAGATTTTCCTCCAGGGTATTCATTTGGATTTGCAACTCCAGACGTTCGCGTTCCCACGCCTCATGCTGCTGCTCCAACCGCCCGTCCAGTGTCGATTTGTCCTGCCGCAGCACCCGGAACTGCTCTTCCATCTGCGCGCTTTGCAACACCAGGCTCTGTCTTTCCCGATCCCACCGCGCGCTTTCCTGATCGTAGCGATCTTGCAGCGCCACCTGTTCCTGTTCCAGTCGCGTAATCGCGCCACGCAACCGGGTCGTTTCACGCAGGAAGCCCTGTTGTTCCTGCGCGCGTTGCGCCTCGAGATCGGCGAGACGTTTTTCCAGCTCGGCATATCGCTCGCTCGCTTCCGCGAGTTGGCCCTCTAACCGTTTTTGCTGCTGAAGCGCTGTCTGGCGATTCTGATAAGCGGTTGATTGCTCCTTTTGCAAATTCGTTTGCAACTCGTTGATTTTGGCCTGTGCCTCGGTGAGACTCGCCTGTGACAGCCTGCTCCCGCGCAATAGCATCTGGTAGGGCATTAGATAGACCACAATGCCGCCTGCCACCAAACCAGCAGCCAACCCGATAAAAAACGACAAGGTATCCATCATGATTTAGGACCCACTGGTATTTCAGCCTTGGCTTGGGCTCCACCACCGCCGGGCCGTCCGCCTCTCATTTTAACCCGTAGACCAGCAGCGCCGCGCCGATACCCACCGCCGCCGCTCCGCCTGCGGCCAGATAAATGCGCCAAAGCAAATCGCGTTGGACCTCCGCCCAAAACTCCCTCGTCGTGCGCGTGGCCACCACCGCGGGACTTTCCTCGACGCTGGCGCTGGCGGCATGAGCCTCGGCCACGGCCTTCAAGGCGGCCTCGCGCGCGGCGCGGAGAGCGGCCTCGCGCGCCGCGGCGACCGCCGACTCCTGGGCGGCGACGCCCGCATTCCGAACCTCCTCGGCAAACCGCGCGCTTAATGGCTTAACCAGTTGATCGGTGAATTCGTGCAACCGACTCTGGCAAACCTGCGTGGCGATCCCCCGGGTGAGTCTCTCAGTCTCCGCCTGCCCTTCGCGCCGATATGTTTTCAGCCGTTCCTCCAGCAGTGGGGGCAACTGGGCCCGAAGCACCGTCTCGACCGTCTCCTGTGCATCCGCAGGCGTCGGTGGCGGCTGCCAGCTCGCCAGACGAGTCTCGACAATCTGGGACGCGATCCGGCCGCTGGTTTCTTCCTGGTTTAACTCCAATTCCATTCGCAGCTTCGCGAGCACATCGTTGATCAGTGGCAGCACCTGCGATTCGACCGCATCATAGAAAACCCGCTCGGACTTTTCGAGGATGAGCTTCTCGATCCATTCGGCCGTCACCCCCTCGCTGACCGATGCCAGGGCTTCGGGCGAACGCACGGTGGCATCGAGCAGTGAACTCATTCGTTCGAGGATCACGCCAAGCGCCTCTAGCGTCGCCGGCTTGCTCAACACATCCACCGCGCCCGCGGCGTGAGCCTCGTTCCGATAGGCCGGTTCGTCCTTGGAGGTGTACATCGCCACCGGAATCGCGGCGGTGTCGGGATTGCTCTGGATTCTTCGCAGCGCCGTCAGCCCATCCATGCCGGGCATCGTATGATCCATAAAGATGACATCCGGCTTCTGGCCACGCAGATAATCCAGGGCTTCCTCTCCGGAATCCACGGTGTCCACGGTCATGCCGAGACTTTGCAAAATCTTGCGCAACATCAGCCGCGCGGACTTGGAGTCGTCTACCACAAGGACATGTCGGACTGGCATAAACCCTCCTGGCTTTCCGCTTGACTCAGAAGTTTTTCCGTTGGACGAAGGATCGCAATCATCAATCATTAATTTCTCTCAATGCAGGCTGCGAACTCAGCGACTTGCGGTGGAACTAATCCATAACAATAGCGTAATAAATGGCGTATAGCGGGAACGAAAGTATGATACAAGAAACACCTTACCATAACCAAGAGACGATTCAGCCACTCAGGGTCGGCAGGGTCGAGGGATGGCGGCGCGGATCGGCAACGTGGCCTGACGGAACAGGGCGTAACAATTGATCAGCTTCTTCTCTCGCCCACCCAACCTCCTTGCCCATGGGTTCAAGCCGATCCGTAACACCAATCCGGCGAAGCAGAACCAGGGGTTTTCGCTTTCGGGGAATAATAATCATCGATTTGTAACGCGATACCCCCGCGGAAAGAGCCGATCAGCGATAATCCTGGTCATACATAATAATGCGGTAGAGCGCAAAAAATGCATGTCGCATGCATTAAAACCCAATCCGTCGGTCGCCGACGACATTTTCTTTTGCCCCGGCCACATCCCGGGGAGCACGAGCAATGACGGTCGCCACTTCCGCCTCGCATTACCGTTTCGCCATCACCGGCATGAGCTGCGCAGGTTGCGTCGCCGCAGTGGAAACCGCCCTGCGCGGGGTTCCCGGCGTCGCCGGGGCCAGCGTCAATTTCGCCGACCGAACCGCCCAGGTCATGGGAACCGTCCCGGCGGCATCCCTGATTCATGCGGTGCGGGCGGCCGGCTACGACGCCGCGGAGCTGCACGACGAGGCCAGCGCCGAAGCCGAACGCGACGCCGCCGATCAGGCCCATTACCGGCGGCTGATCCGCAACACGCTGGTCGCCGCCGCCCTGGCCGCGCCGTTGATGGTCGCAGAAATGGCTGGCTGGTTACCAGCGCTGGTGACGCCGGAAGGCCAGTCCTTCTGGATCGCCGCCGGCCTGGTGACTCTGGCGGCGTTGGCCTACAGCGGCGGTCACTTCTTCACCGGGGCATGGCGCCAGTTCCGCCATCATAACGCCAACATGGACACTCTGATCGCGCTGGGCACCGGCTCGGCCTGGTTCTATTCCATGCTGGTGACCCTGTTTCCCGCCAGCGTGCCGAGCCTGGCCCGCCATGCCTATTTCGAGTCTGCGGTCACCATCATCGCCCTGGTCAATCTCGGTTCCGCCCTGGAAAGCCGGGCGCGCGGCAAGACTTCCGCCGCCATCCGGCGCTTGCTCGGCCTGCAACCGAAAACCGCCCGGATCATCGAGGGCGACCAGGAGCGCGATGTCCCCATCGAAACCCTCGGCGTCGGCGCCCTGATCCGGGTGCGGCCGGGCGAGAAAATCCCGGTCGACGGCGACATCGTGGCCGGCCATTCCACCGTGGACGAATCCATGCTCACCGGCGAACCGCTGCCAGTCGCCAAGCAGGCCGGCGATCCGGTCACCGGGGGCGCGGTGAATCAAACCGGCAGTTTCGTGTTCCGCGCCACCCGGGTCGGGACCGACACGGCGCTGGCCCACATCATCGCCAGCGTGCGCCAGGCGCAAAACAGCAAGCCGCCCATCGGCCGGCTGGCCGACCAGGTCTCCGCCGTGTTCGTGCCCTCGGTGCTGATCGTGGCCGTGCTCACCGCACTGGCCTGGTTCAACTTCGGGCCCGAACCGCGCCTGAGCTACATGTTGGTCGCCACCCTCACCGTGCTGATCATCGCCTGCCCCTGCGCGCTGGGATTGGCTACCCCGATCTCGATCATGGTCGGGGTAGGAAAGGCCGCCGAGCACGGTATCCTGATCCGCGACGGTGCGGCCCTGCAACGGGCTGGTCAGTTGACCACCATCGTGCTGGATAAGACCGGCACCGTCACCACCGGCCGGCCGACGGTGACCGTCGTGCTGGCCGCGCCCGGTTTCGATGAATCCGAGGTGTTCCGGCTGGCCGCGGGGCTGGAAGCCGGTTCCGAGCATCCGTTAGCCCAGGCGATTCTGGACGCCGCCCGCGAGCGGAATCTCGCCATTCCCCAAGCGGCGCGGTTCGAGGCCATCGCCGGTCATGGCGCGAGTGGCGTGATCGAGGGTCGGACGCTGCTGGCCGGCAACCGCCGGTTGCTGGAGGAACACGGGATCGACATCGCACCGCTCCACGCTGACGCGGAACGATTGGCCGCGCAAGGCCAGACGCCGGTGTTCGTGGCGTTGGATGGCCGACCCGCCGGCATTCTGGCCATCGCCGACCCGCTCAAGCCCGACTCCGCCGCCGCCATCGCTCGGTTACGGGACATGGGGTTGCGCGTGGCGCTGCTGACCGGCGACCACGCCGCCACCGCCCGGGCGATTGCGGCGCAGGTCGGCATCGAGACGGTGTTCGCCGAGGTTCTCCCAACGGCCAAGGCCGACGTGATCGCCAGCCTGCAAGCCGGCCGCGCGGTGGTGGGCATGGTCGGCGACGGCATCAACGACGCCCCGGCGCTGGCCCGGGCCGATGTCGGGTTGGCCATGGGAACCGGTACGGACATCGCCATCGAAAGCGCCGGCATCACCCTGGCGCGCGGCTCCCTGCATGGCGTCGCTGACGCTGTCGCCATTTCCCGTGCCACGCTGGGCAACATTCGGCAAAATCTGGTGGGCGCTTTCCTTTACAATACTTTGGGAATCCCGCTCGCGGCGGGCGCGCTCTACCCCGCGACCGGGCTGCTGCTCAACCCGATGCTGGCCGGAGCGGCCATGGCGCTGTCGTCCTTCACCGTGGTCAGCAACGCCAACCGGCTGCGGGGTTATCGGCCCCCTCACCTCCGACCCCTCTCCCTCAAGGGGTGAGTGGAGTCAAGCGACAAGGAAATCCGAATGACCGCTCTACTCGTCAACCTCGCCGGACTGGGCCTGATCGGCCTGATTGTCTGGTGGTTCTGGATCCCCCGCTCATGAAGCTGCCACCCCTTCCCAAAACTTCCCTTCTGGGCCGGCTGGGACTGGCCCTGACCTCCGTCCTGGCGGTAATGGCCGGTTTTGCCATCGCCTCGCTGCTGTTCGCCGCCCTGCTGGTGGTTGGTCTGGCGTTTGGCGGCTGGCTATGGTGGCAACTCCGCCGGCTGGCTCGGCAGACTCAAAAAACCGCGCCTGGGTTTATCGAAGGCGAATACACGGTGTTGTCCGAACGCCCCGCGCTGGAAGACCGCCGGTCGCCGATCCTCGAGCCACGCCGCCCACGCCGCCCGCCGCGCCGCGCTCCGTGAACGCCCTCACCACTCCCAACCCTGCGACCGACGCCACTGCCAGGCAAATCCGCGCCCAACAAGTGCGGCTGCTATACGAACAAGCCCCGCTGGGCGCTGTCGCCAGCCTGCTCATCGCTCCAATGCTGGCGCTGGTGGTGTGGGACGCCCTGCCGCACGCGATCCTGGTGATTTGGCTGGCGGCGCTGCAAACGACCATCCTGGTCCGGCTAGCCCTGACTGCCGCCTTCCATCGCCGCCCCGATCCGGACGCCGATGCCGGCGCCGAATGCTGGGCCGCCCGCTACACCTGGGCCTGCGCCGCCAGCGGAGCCTGCTGGGGAAGCTGCGTCATCCTGCTGGCCCAATCGCCTTCGCTGGTCTACGACACCTTCATCGCCCTGATGCTGGGCGGCGTCCTGATGGGCGGTGTCTTTACCATGAGTCCGGTGCTGAGCGCCTACATCGCCTACGCCCTGCCCCTCGGCTTGCCGCCGGTGCTTTGGCTACTGCTGCGGGACGATCCGATGCGCGCCGCCATGGGCGCCAGCGGAGTGCTCTACCTCCTGCTGGCGCTGGGAACCGCCCAACGCTTTCATCAGACGCTGGCCCGCTCGCTACGACTGGCGGCGGAAAATCTGAGCCTGGCCCAGTCGTTCGCCCAGGCCAAGGAACAGGCCGAGGAAACCAACCGGCAACTGGCAGATCAGCAAGCGGCCTTGCGCGACAGCGTGGAGGCGATGCGGGAACTTTACAAGGTGATCTCCACCCCCCGCCGCCACGCCAGCGATCGGATCCAGGCCATGCTGGCGATGGGCTGCCAGCGCTTCGGCATGACCATCGGCATCCTGTGCCACGTCGAAGACGAGAGCTACGAGGTGGTTCAGGTCATCGCCCCCGGCGGGGAAGTCGCCCAAGGCGACACGTTCGCCCTGGCCGACACCTATTGCCAAGACACCCTGCGCGCCCGAGCGCCCCTGGGCTTCGAGCACGCCTCGGCCAGCCCCTGGCGCCAGCATCCCTGCTATCGGAAGTTCGGACTGGAAGCCTATCTGGGCGTTCCGGTCCGGGTCGGCGACCAAGTGTTCGGGACGCTGAGCTTCTCCGCCTTCAAACCCCGGGCCGCGCCGTTCACCATCGTGGACCGCGAACTGATCCAGCTCATGGCCCAATGGGTCGGCGGCGTTCTGGAACAGGAAAACATGGCCGAGGCCGCGCAACGGCAACAAACCCTGCTGGCCCATGCCTCGCGCCTCAACACCCTGGGTGAAATGGCGTCCGGACTGGTCCACGAAATCAACCAGCCCATCACCGCCATCACTCTGTACGCCGAAGCAGGCCTGACCCGGGCGCGCAACGACACGCTGGGGCCGGCGGCGGCGCGGGAAACCCTGGAAAAAATCGCCGCCCAGAGCGCCCGGGCCAACGCCATCATCCAGCACATCCGCCATTTCGCCCGCCAAGGGAAACCCCAGTACACCCCAGTTCGGATCAACGACGTGTTCGAGGACATCGCCGACTTCCTGAGTCTGGAAACCCGCCGCCACCGGCTCGACCTCCGCTATGACATCGCCCCGGATTTGCCGCGGGTGCAGGCCGACGCCCTGCAGGTGCAGCAAGTGATTCTCAACCTGGTCCGCAACGCCCTGGAGGCCATGAGCGACGGTGCTGGCAGGGAGACCCGCACTCTCGTGATCTCCGCCCGCGCCATGCCCAAGGGGGTTGAAATCGCAGTCCAGGATTCCGGACCGGGCCTGACTCCCGATGCGCTCGGCGACCTGTTGCATCCCTTCTTCACCACCAAGCCCGATGGCCTCGGCCTGGGGCTGTCCATCAGCCAGTCCATTGTCGAGGCGCATGGCGGCCGGCTATGGGCGACCTCCAACCCCGGGCCCGGCGCCACCTTCCACTTCACCCTGCCCGCCGCTCTCCCCGCCACCCGCTCCGAACACGCAGCCACGGCCGTCTCCTCCGGAGCCGAATAGCACGTCATCGCCGCCATGATCCGGTTCAAATCCGCACTTGCTCAAATTTATGGCGTAATCGGCATCGCCCGCGACAGCCCCGCCCTGAAACGAATCCAGGAGCAACCACGGCGCGCCAACGACGAACTGGAAAAGCGGGTCCAGACCCGCACTGCGGAACTAACGGCCATCAACCGGGCCTTGGAAGACCAAATCGCAGCCCGCGTCCAGGCGGAATGCGCCCTGCGCGACAGCGAGGAACGGTTTCGCCAACTTGCCGAGCATATCCGGGAGGTGTTCTGGGTTTATGGGATCGTGGAGGAACGGTGGCTTTACGTGAGTCCAGCCTACGAGGACCTCTGGGGACATCCCGTGCAAAGTCTGCTGGACCGGCCGCTGGAATGGATCGAGACCGTGCATCCCGACGACCGGCCGCGAGTCCGCGCCGCCCACCTCGAAAAACTCGAGTCGGGCGTGCTCGACCAGGAGTATCGGATCATCCGCCCCGATGGCGCGGTTCGCTGGATCTGGGACCGTGGTTTCCCCATCCGCGACGCCATGGGCCACGTCTATCGCATCGCCGGGCTGGCCGAGGACATCACCGCGCGCAAGTTGGCCGAGGACCAGTTGCGCCGGCAGCAGGTGGAACTGGCCAAGACCTCGCGGCTCAGCCTGGCAGTCGAAATGGCGTCCAGCCTGGCCCACGAAATCAACCAGCCGTTGGCGGCGATTGTCGCTTATGCCCAGGCCTGCCTGAGCCTGCTGCGGCAGGACCGGACCGACCCCCGGGAACTGACCGGGGCGATCGAGGAAGTGGTCAATCAGGGGCTGCGGGCCGGCAGCCTCATCCGGAACCTGCGCGAATTGGTACGCAAGCATCCAGCCTCCCAGACCATCGTTCATCTCAATCCCCTGATCCATGCCGTGGTCCACTACTCGCAATTGGAATTGCGCCAGGTAGGAATAATGCCGCGCATGGAACTGGCGGAATCCCTGCCGGCGGTTCTGGCCGATGATATTCAGGTGCAACTGGTGGTGCTCTATCTGATCCGCAACGCCATCGAGGCGATGAATGAACCTGGCGCCGGACCGCGCGAGCTGACTCTCCGCACCACGCTAACCGATGCGGACACCGTGCTCGCCACGGTGTGCGATACCGGTCGTGGTCTCGAACCGGACGCGGCCACGCGGCTGTTCCAGCCCTTCTTCACCACCAAGCCTGGCGGCATGGGGCTGAGCCTGTCAGTCAGCCGCTCGATCATCGAATCCCAGGGCGGACAACTCTGGGCCACGCCGAATCCCGAGCGTGGCATGTCGTTCAACTTCACCCTACCCGTCTATTCCACCCGGGACGATTCGCAAATCGCCCCCACTCCTCCATCTGCCGCATGAACGACGCGACCTCCACCGTTTTCATCATCGACGACGACACGGCCGTGCGCGATGCCGTCAGCTTGTTGCTGCGAACCGACGGGCTGGCCGTGGCCACCTTCGCCAGCGCCGCCGCGTTCCTGGAATCCGCCGCCGTCCAGCAGCCCGGTTGCCTGGTGCTGGACGTGCGGATGCCGGGCATGAGCGGCCTGGACTTGCAACAGCAGCTCCAGGCGCTGGGCAGCCGCACCCCGATCCTGTTCATGACCGGCCACGGCGACGTGCCTATGGCGATCCGGGCGATGAAGGCCGGCGCCTTCGACTTTATCGAGAAGCCGTTTCAGGGGGGAACGCTGCTGGAACGAGTCCGGGAGGCGCTGGCCCTCGACGCCAGGCAACGCGGTCGCCAGACCATCCGCGCCCAAACAGCGGCACGGATGGCCCTGCTGTCGGCGCGCGAACGAGAGGTGCTGGATCGAGTCGCGGCCGGGCAGTACAACAAGGTGATCGCCGCGGAACTCGGCATCAGCCTGTCCACTGTGGAAATTCATCGCAAGCGGGTGATGGAAAAGCTTCAGGCTGGGTCGCTTTCGGATCTGATCCGAACGCTAGCCCTGCTGAACGACGGGGAATAGTGATTAGCGAGCTAGGGAAACGGGGATCACAGTTCCTCCCTTTATCTCTTTCTACCGAGGCATCACGACCGGGGGCGCTCCAGGAACGCCCGCAACGCGGCCACTGCCTCTGGTAAATGCAACTGTTCGATGAAATGCCGGCTCTCCACGCCAATCGTGTCCCGCACCGCCGCGGCCTCGCTCCGTTTGAGCAAAGCCTTGGCCAACCGCACCGCCGCCGGTGGCTGTCGGGCCAAGCGCCTCGCCTTGGTCAGCGCCAGTTCCAGCGTCGCTTCCGCGTCGGCGCCGATGCCATTGATCAGCCGCCATTCCAGCGCCTGTTCGGCGCTGAACGGTTCGCCCAGCAACAGCAGTTCCGCCGCCCGCGGGTGGCCGATCAGGCGCGGTAGCAGCAAGCTGGATGCCGCTTCCGGGCACAGGCCGAGATTGACGAACGGCAGCAGCAGGGTCGCCCCAGCCCGGACATAGATCAGATCGCAGTGCAGCAGCATCGTGACCCCGATGCCTACCGCCATGCCGTTCACCGCAGCGATCAACGGTTTTTCGAACTGACGGAGCGCGGCCAGGAATTGAAAAACCGGACTGTCCTCGCCGGTCGGCGGCGCGGCCAGAAAATCGGCGATATCGTTGCCGCTGGTGAAACTGTCGCCGCTGCCGGTCAGCACAACCACCCGCAAGGCCGCATCCCGGTTGGCCTCATTCAGAGCAGCGGTCAGCGCCGCGTACATCGCCAGCGTTAAGGCGTTCTTCTTGTCGGGACAATGAATGCGAACCCACAAGACCCCATCCTCCCGTTCGGTTAAAATCTCCGGTGTACTCATCCCCGTATCCTCGTGCGTTTAACGATAAACGACTGCGGCCTTGCCCCGCTTGCCAAGCGACGAAGCATCGGCCCTATGGAAGCGGGAGCGGTATCCGCCCACTACAGCCACAAGGCGCCGCCATGACCGCGATCAATAGCGCGTTGCTGACCGATCTGTATCAGCTCACCATGCTCCAGGCTTATCATGCCGAGCGCATGAATGAAACGGCTGTGTTCGAGCTTTTTGTTCGCCGTCTGCCGCCACAGCGGAGTTTCCTGCTGGCCGCTGGCCTGGAACAGGCGTTGGTCTATCTGGAGAACCTGCGCTTTGCGCCCGAAGAACGGGACTGGCTGGCCAGCACCGGTCGCTTCAGCCCCGACTTTGTGGCTTCCCTGGCCGACTTCCAATTTGCCGGCTCAGTCCACGCGCTGCCGGAAGGAACCGCCTTCTTTGCCAACGAACCGATCCTGCGGGTGACCGCGCCGTTGCCCCAGGCCCAGTTGGTGGAAAGCCGGCTGATCAACCTGCTCCAGTACCAGACCCTGATCGCGTCCAAGGCCGCCCGCTGCGTGCTGGCCGCGCCCGACAAGCTGCTGGTGGATTTCGGCATGCGCCGCGCCCACGGCGGCGAAGCGGCGCTGTTGGCGGCGCGGGCTGCGTATCTGGCCGGATTCGCCGGCACCGCCACCGTGCTCGCCGGAATGCAATTCGGCATTCCGGTGTTCGGCACCATGGCCCATTCGCTGATCCAGGCTCACGACCGCGAAGAGGATGCTTTCGAACGGTTTGCCGCCGCCCAGCCCGGCAACGTGACCCTGCTGCTCGACACCTACGACACCGAGGCCGCCGCCCACAAGCTGGTGGATCTGGCACCCCGCCTGCGCGAACGCGGCATCGCCATCCGGGGGGTGCGGATCGACAGCGGGGATTTGGCCGAACACGCCCGGCGGGTGCGGCGCATTCTCGACGACGGTGGCCTCCGTCAAGTGACTATTCTGGGCAGCGGCGATCTCGACGAACACCGCATCCGCGAACTGCTGGCCGGCGGAGCGCCGTTCGACGGCTTCGGCATTGGCACCCGGCTGGACGTCTCCACCGACGCCCCTTCATTGGATATGGTCTACAAGCTGCAAGAGTACGCCGGCCGACCCCGGCGCAAACGTTCCGAGGGCAAGGCCACCTGGCCAGGCCGCAAGCAGGTTTATCGGCGCGGCGGGCCGGATGGCATTTTCGCGGGCGATTGCCTGGGGCTCGAACAACATCCTCAATCGGGCGAACCGCTGCTGATTCAAGTCATGGACATGGGCCAACGATTGCAAGCACCGGAGCCGCCAAGCGCCATCCGCGACCGGGTTCGGGCGCAACTGGCGTCCCTGCCCGCGACCGTGCGTGCCGGCGAACCCTTGCCGCCCTACCCGGTGGACGTCGCTCCCGAATTGCGTGCGCTTGCCGCCCAACTGGACCAGGAACCGCACTAAACGTCATGCGCGCCCTGCTCGACCTGTTCGACCTGTTTCTCGATATCTGCCTGTTTCGCAGGGGCCCGCAAGACGTCCCAGCCGGGATGCCGCTGCTGAAGCTTTGCCTGCTGGGCTACGGACTGTCCGGGTTTTTGGTGCTGCTGCTGAGCACGCCGCCGCCGGTGGCGATCCTGCAAATCCTGTTGGATTTGGTGCTGCTGGCCGGGTTGTTGAAACTGGCGCTGCTGGCGCGGCGGCACACCCAGCGTTTCACGCAGACCTTGAGCGCCCTGGCCGGAACCGGAACATTGATGGGCCTGTTGGCGTTGCCGCTGATGGGCTGGATCGTCCGCCAGGGATCGGACGGCGACATCCAATTGCCCTCGCTGCTGTTGCTGGGGCTGATGGCGTGGAGCATCGCGATCATGGCCCAGATTCTTCGCCATGCGCTCGATGTTCCGATCTGGGTCGGTGCGCTGGGCGCGCTTGGTTATACTTTTTTGTCCTGGACTCTGACCGGCTGGATCGGTTCGTAGTCAACGCTCAAGCCAGAACTTTGGGTCGAATTAGGCGGTGCGGGAGCTGCCGGGTGCTGGTGATCGGGCCCAAGGGGGCGCACCTCTCCGAGGGTCGGGATAACCGCGAAAAGGTGAGCGGTGGCGAACCGTGGGTCGCGCGCATCAAGGAGCGCTGGCGGTCCGCGATGATGAAATAACCCGGATTGGGCGGCTATTCCAGCCACCCTGGCTGGCTTCACTTTCTCTACAATACTATTCCAGATCATGCACATCCACATTCTTGGCATTTGCGGTACCTTCATGGCCGGCGTTGCCCTGCTGGCCCGCGCGGCGGGACATACCGTCTCCGGTTGCGACGTCGGGGTCTATCCGCCGATGAGCACTCAACTAGCTGAGGCTGGCATCGCGTTGCGGGAAGGCTACGAACCCGCGCAACTCGACGAATTCCGACCGGATATGGTGGTCGTCGGTAACGTAATGAGCCGGGGCCGGCCCATCATCGAAGAGATGCTGAACCGCGATTTACGCTACAGCTCCGGGCCGGCCTGGCTGGCGGATTACATGCTGCGCGACCGCCATGTGCTGGCGGTGGCCGGCACTCACGGCAAGACCTCCACCAGCAGCCTGCTGGCCTGGATTCTGGAGCACGCGGGTTTGGAACCCGGTTTTCTGATCGGCGGCATTCCAGCCAATTTCGGTCGGTCGGCGCGCTTGGGCCGCCCGCCGTTTTTCGTGGTGGAAGCGGACGAATACGACACCGCTTTCTTCGACAAGCGCTCCAAATTCGTCCACTACCGGCCGCGAACGCTGATCCTGAACAATCTGGAATTCGATCACGCCGACATCTTTCCCGATTTGGCCGCCATCCAGCGCCAGTTCCATCACCTGCTGCGGACGGTGCCAGGTTCCGGCCTGATCGTCGCCAACGGGCAAGACCCGAATCTGGCCGAAGTGCTGGCGATGGGCTGCTGGACTCCGGTGGAGCGTTTCGGGATTGGCGATTGGGAGGCGCGGGACATGGCTCCGGACGGTAGCGCCTTTACCGTCGATTATTGGGGCGAGCGGCAGGGAAGGGCGGAATGGACCCAGTTGGGCATCCACAGCGTCCACAACGCGCTCGCCGCCATCGCCGCCGCCCGCCATGTTGGCGTGCCGGCGGCAACCGCCATTGAGGCGTTGGCCACTTTCCAGGGCGTCAAGCGGCGGCTGGAAGTGCGCGGCTCGGTGGGCGGCGTGACGGTCTACGACGATTTCGCCCACCATCCGACCGCGATTGCATCGACCCTGGCCGGGCTGCGCGCCCGGGTCGGCGCGCAACCGATCATCGCCGTATTGGAACCGCGCTCTAATACCATGAAACAGGGCGTGTTCAAGGACAACCTGGCGCCGGCACTGGCGGCGGCCGACGCGGTGGTGGTCTACCAGGCGCCCGATCTGGGCTGGGACCTCGGCGCGGTCGTGGCGGCGCTCGGTCCGCGCGGGCAGGTCTGCCACAACCTCGACGACACCCTCACCGCCATTCAATCCCAGGTCCAGCCGGGGACCCAGGTCGTGATCATGAGCAACGGCGGCTTCGGCGGGATTCACGAGCGGTTGCTTGCAGCCCTGCGGGCGACCGACGCCGATGGCTGAGCGCCCCATCATCCTCGGCATGACCGGCGCGTCCGGCGCGGACTATGGCCTGCGATTGCTGCAATGCCTGCTGGAAACGGGCTGGCCGGTGCAACTGCTGATTTCCAAAGCCGCTCAGATCGTCATCCACATGGAAACCGACCTGCGCCTGCCGGGCCGGCCGCGCGACATCCAGCGGGTGTTGTCCGAGCAATTTCGCTGTGACCCCGATCAGTTGCGGGTCTACGGTCAGGACGAGTGGACCGCGCCGCCGGCCAGCGGTTCGGCGCTGGCGCGGGCGATGGTGGTCTGTCCCTGCACCACCGGCGCGCTGGCCGCCATCGCCAACGGCAACAGCGACAACCTGCTGGAACGGGCCGCCGACGTGACGCTCAAGGAAAGACGCAAGCTGATTCTGGTTCCGCGGGAAACCCCGCTCTCCGTCATCCACCTGGAAAACATGCTGCGGCTGGCCCGCGCTGGGGCGGTCATCCTGCCGGCCAATCCCGGTCTTTATTACCGACCGACCACGGTCGCGGAACTGGTGGATTTCATCGTGGCCAGAATCCTCGACCAACTGGACATCCCGCATGCATTATTGCCGCGTTGGGGCCAGGCTTTGGAACCGAGGTAAACCGCCATGTCCGCGACCGCCACCCAGGAACTGCCCTTGTTTCCGCTCAAAACCGTACTCTTTCCTGGCGGGGTCCTGCCATTGCGGATTTTCGAAACCCGCTATCTGGACATGGTCAGCCGCTGCTTGAGAACCGACAGTGGTTTCGGAGTGGTGACGATTCACGAGGGGAGCGAGACGGGCGGCCAACCCATCAGCATCCATCCGGTCGGCACCCTGGCGCGAATCGTGGATTTCGACCAGACGGACGATGGTCTGCTCGGCATCACCGGTCTGGGCGTGCATCGCCTGCGGGTGGTCGGCCATCGGGTTCAGCCGGATCATCTGCTGATCGGCGAGGTGCGATGGCTACCGGACGATCCGGTACTGCCACCCTTACCCAGTCACGAACCCCTGGCGCGGGTCCTGCGGGATCTGTTGGAGAACGAGGACCTGCAACTGTATTCCCGGTTTCTCGCGCCGGATTGGGACAATGCCGCCTGGATCGGCAACCGGCTGGCCGAGTTGTTTCCCCTGCCGTCGAAAATCCGCCAGGCGTTGCTGGAGATGACCGAACCCCAACACCGGTTGGACATCCTGCTGAGGATGTTCCAGGAACAACGGATCGCCTGAACGACCCCATGCCCGCGTCCGTCCACCGCCACCGTTTCGATGTTTGGGCCGCCGGCCGCCGCTTGCACGCCGAACGCCTGTTTCCCCCTCACGCCGCCGCTGGCCCCACCCTGGTCTTTTTGCACGAGGGCTTGGGCAGCATCGGTCAATGGCGCCATTTCCCGGCGGAACTGTGCGCCCGCACCGGCCTGCCGGGGCTGGTGTACGAGCGCTGGGGCTACGGCCGCTCCGACCCGCTGACCGGGCCGCGCCCCAATGATTATTTGCACCGGGAGGCGCAAGACAGTCTGCCCGAAGTGCTGGCGGCCTGCGGTATCGCAGATCCGCCCATTCTGTTCGGTCACAGCGACGGCGCTTCCATCGCCTTGTTGTTTGCCGCCGCCTATCCCGAGCAGACAGGCGCCGTGGTCAGCGAAGCGGCGCATGTTTTCGTCGAGGAGGTATGTCTGGCCGGCATCCGCCTCGCCGGCGTCGCCTACCAACAAGGCCCGTTGCGGGACCGGTTGAGGCGCTACCACGGCCCCAACACCGAAACCGTGTTCCGAGGTTGGGGCGATGCCTGGCTGCGTCCCGAGCGCCGCGATTGGAGCATGGAAGCGGAATTGCGCCGGATCACCTGCCCGACCTTGATCATCCAGGGCGCGGAGGACGAATACGGCACCCGCGCCCAGGTGGACGCCATCGCAGCCGGAGTGTCCGGACCCGCCGAAATTCTTTGGCTGCAGGATTGCGCACATTCGCCTCACCATCAGGCGCGGGAAGCTGTGCTGGCCGCCGTCGCTCGCTTCATCGGTGGGGTATGCGCTACTCTATAGTGGCGCGGGAAGCCTTGATGCACATCTCGTCCGGAGCGAGAGTAACCATTTGTTCGGTGGTCCAAGGGAACATGGGTGATGGATGCGGCGAGGGTTGCTTGCCGTTGAGTCTAGGCGGTCTGCTCTGGATGCGCGCTGGGTTTGTTGTCATAATCAGGAAAACAACAAAATGTTGCTTTTTGCAAACAAATTTAAAATTTTGTGTTTTTTTTGAAAAAATCAGTTGCGTTTCTGCTTCAGAATGCGTATAAATTCACTCCATGAGTTTCGAAAGCCCTTTTGTTGTGTACATACAACACAAACCTAGGAGTTCAGTCATGAAAAAGTCTGCTCTTGCGCTGGCCGTGGCCGCTGCGCTGGTTGGTTTTGGTTCCGCCGCCTACGCCGATACCACCCTGTACGGTTCCGCCCGGGTGTCGGTTGATTATGAGGATTATGATTCCGACTACGTTCAGAATCGTGCTACTGGTGAATTGACACGAATCCGAGCTGGTACTGACGCGTGGGATGTATTCAACGACGCTTCCCGGCTAGGCGTGCGGGGCGAGGAAGACCTGGGCGGTGGATTGTCGGCCATCTATCAGTACGAATTCGGCGTGGACGTCACCGAAGGTGGAAACTTCAACAACAACCGCCCGAAGTGGGTCGGTCTGAAGGGGACGAGCTGGGGTTCGATCACCGCCGGTACCCAATGGACTCCCTACTACAACGTGATGGGCATCGCCGATATTTTCAACAGCAGCAAGGTGTTCGCTAACAGCAGCATCTACTTGGGTAATACCTTCGGCACGCGCATGGATAACAGCCTGATCTACTCCACGCCCAATTGGAGTGGCTTCGGCGCCCAAGTGATGCTGGTCATGAATGGCCAGTGCCCGCCCCAAGATCCGCAGACACCCGGGGAGCTCCGGTATGGTCCGGCATGTACTGACACGCGTGCCCAAGGCGTGACCAACCTGGTTCCCGCCAATCTTTCCAACGACCTCGACATGTGGAACATCTCGCTATCCTACAAGAATGGGCCATTCTTCGTGGGTGGGACTTACATGGCGCTGGAAGGTCCTGGTTTTGATGATGTTTTCCCGGGCACCCGACCCACTTGGAACGGTGAACAGTACGGTTTGGCGTTTGGCTACAATTCGGGACCCTTCGCCGTTACCCTCAACTGGGAAAGTGGTGACGTCAACAACCTGCACTACGGTGATACCGACAACATTTATCTGACCGCTCAGTACACCTTTGGTAACAACGTCATCCGGGGTGCCTATGGCTACATGACCCCCGATGATGGCCAGTTCATTTTCGCCAATGGGGATATCCTCGAGCAAGATGATATCAACAACTGGGTCTTGGGCTACCAGTACAACTTCAGCAAGAGGACCCGGATCTGGGTCGAGTACATCGGCCAGGAAATTGATTCCGATCTGGTTGGCGCAAGGCAAACCCTCTCCATCGGCACCCGCGTCGACTTCTGATTCGAATTCCTGAATCAGGTTTAAACCAACGGACGCCCTCGGGCGTCCGTTTTCATTTCCCCGTTTGGTTGGCTTCCCGGCCAGCCGTTGCTGCAACGATAATAAGTTGTTTTTTTATAAATAATAGTTGCTTTTCTGCTGCGATGCGTATATAAATTGCCCCAAGGTCGCTTCCAGATTGTTTTCCAATCCATTTCATCTGATTGATCGGAAAGCAAATTTTTAAGCCTTGGTTGGACTTGAACCACAACTTAGGAATCATGCCATGAGTAAGTCTATTCTTGCCTTGGCGGTTGCCGCCGCCCTCGTCGCTCCCCTCGCCGCGCAGGCTGATACCATCTTGTATGGGTCCGCTCGGGTGTCGGTGGATTACACCGATCAAGACATCCCGGAATTTCTACTTAATGCGGCAGGAACTTCTATTATCGGATTAAGTTTAGAGTCCCAGAGCTATTGGGATGTGGTTAACAACGACTCCCGTCTTGGCGTCTTGGGCAACGAGGATTTAGGCGGTGGGCTGAGTGCGGTCTACCAATATGAATTCGGCGTGGACGTGACCGAAGGCGGTAATTTCGAGAGTAACCGGCCCAAATGGGTCGGCCTCAAGGGTGGTTTCGGCACCCTAACCGCAGGCACCCAGGAAACCCCCTACTACCACGTGGCGGGCGTAACCGACATCTTCAACAGCGGCACGACGTTCACTGAACCGGTCTGGCTGGGGGGTTCGTTTAACGGTTTTGAGGTTGATTTTTCAGGCAACACCTCCCGTGGCAGGGGTGATCTGCTCCGTTATGAAAACAGCGTCTACTATACGACGCCTGAGTTTGGCGGTTTCAGCGCCGAAGCCATGCTGGTGATGAATGGTGACTTGAGACTAATCAATCGTGCGACTGGAGATAGTGCCCCTTTCCAGTCGGATGGCATTGACGTTTGGAATATTGCCGCCAAATACAACAATGGCCCATTCTTCGTTGGTGTCAGCTACATCAAGCTCAATGGCGGGAGCGACGTTTTGCCGATTAGGCTGCCCAACGGGCTTGTTCAGACTTTTGACTTTGACTTGGACCAGTGGACCGTAGGCTTAGGGTATAACTCGGGTCCTTTCAACGTGGGGTTCATCTACGAGCAGGGTACGCTCAACGAGTTTGGTTTGCTCAGCAACCTCCGGTTTGATGGTGTTCCCATCGGTGGCGATGATGCCACCAACTATTACCTGACCGGTTCCTACACCTTCGGCAACAATGTGATCAGCGCTGCTTGGGGTCAATTGGACCCTGGCACTGATGGATTCGACAAGATCGACAATTACGTCCTGGGCTACCAGTACAATCTCAGCAAGCGCACCCGGATTTGGGTTGAGTATATCGGCCGTAGCTCCGATCCTACATTCAATGTGCTCGTACCCGGCGTTAACAGCCAAAATGGCGTGGCCTATGCCAATCCTTATGGTGACCAGAACGCCTTCTCGATCGGTACGCGGGTAGACTTCTAATACCAAAGCCTGACATCAGGCGTAAGGGCGACGGCGGGCGCTGGCGACAGCGCCCGTTTTTTGTTGCGCGCCATGGCGCCCATCAAGTGCAACGAGCTACGCCATATCGACGACTTCAACACAAAGCTGCTGTTTTACTATGTGTTCTTTCAAAAGATGACGATCAATCGCATCAAGGGTGGTGGCGTGGAAGTAACGCTCCCCACACTCCTGGCAAACTTCCGCCTCTACATTTTCGATGATGTAAAGACGACCTTGCAGCCAATGCTGCTTTTTGACCCTTTTTTTCCGCGTCTCGCCGCCACAAAATTCACAATTCATGATTCCTCCGTCAAAGCGTACACTGTGATGATCACCAAGCTGGCATCCTCTCTAAATCGGCAAATCACATGAATGAGCCTTCCATCCTTGGCCGGTCCTTCGATTCGATACCTTACGGCGCGCATGTCCTCGGATCATTTCTTCTGAATCCTCCCCTTAAATAGGGCATTTTCGACATCATCACGCTCCAGTCGATCATCAAGCATCTCCTCCTCCGCGTGGGATGAAAGGTAATAAGCGCGATCAATAATCTTTTGCCGTATTCTCTGAATGCTTGCCATAGGCGTAGGCGCCACCCTCATTTAAGGCTTCAGTATCCGCACACCGTCCGCCATACCTAACAACAACACATCCGCCGGTCGCAACGCGAACAGCCCTACCGTGACGACGCCAGCGATGTTGTTCAGTTCTGCCTCCAGTTTAGCCGGCTCCAGAATTTGCAGGTTATAGACATCAATGATCAGGTTGCCGTTGTCGGTGGCGACGTTCTCCCGCAACACCGGCTGACCGCCGCGCCTGAGTAGTTCGCGCCCCACATGGCTGCGCGCCATTCGAATCACCTCGACCGGCAGCGGAAAGGTTCCGAGCACGTCGACCAGCTTCGATTGGTCGGCGATACAAACAAACAGCTCGCTGGCGGCGGCCACGATTTTCTCGCGGGTCAACGCCCCGCCACCCCCCTTGATCATTTGCAACTGACGGTTCACTTCGTCGGCGCCGTCCACGTACAGCGGCAACGGCCCGGCGGCGTTCAGATCCAACACTGGAATCTTGCATGCCTTCAAGCGCTGGGTTGTCGCCTCGGAACTCGACACCACGCCGTCGATCCGGTGCTTGATACGGGACAGGGCGTCAATAAAATAGCGGATCGTCGAACCGGTACCGACTCCCAAAACCCCATTGTCCTCGACGTACTCCAGAGCCGCTTCGGCGGCGCGCTTTTTCATGTCTTCAATGGACATGGCCTCTTCTCCTCCGAGTCCTGATCAACCATCATGCACGACTACATCAAAAAGATTCTCACCGCCCGCGTCTACGATGTCGCCATCGAATCGCCGCTGGATGTCATCAGCCGGCTATCGCGGCGCTTGCACAACCGGGTGTTGCTCAAACGTGAGGATTTGCAACCGGTGTTCTCGTTCAAGCTGCGCGGCGCTTACAACAAGATCGCCAAGCTGCCGCGCGAGACCCTGGATCGGGGCATTATCTGCGCGTCCGCCGGCAATCATGCCCAGGGGGTGGCACTGGCCGCCCAGAAACTCGGCGCCAAGGCCACCATCGTCATGCCCCGCACCACCCCGGCAATTAAAGTCCAAGCGGTGCGCGACCGGGGCGGCCGGATCGTGCTGTTCGGAGATACCTACGATGAAGCCTACCAGCACGCCCGCCAGTTGGAAGCGGAAAAGGGCCTGACTTTCATTCATCCCTACGACGATCCCGACGTGATTGCGGGCAATGGCACCATCGGCATGGAAATCCTGCGCCAGCATCCCGACCCCATCGAGGCGATCTTCATCGCGGTCGGCGGCGGCGGCCTGATCGCCGGGGTGGCGGCCTACGTCAAGTTCCTGCGGCCGGAAATCAAGATCATCGGGGTAGAGCCGGACGACGCCGCCTCCATGCACCAAGCTCTCATGCACGACCGGCGGGTGACGCTCGATCAAGTGGGCATTTTCGCCGACGGCGTGGCGGTGAAACAGGTGGGCGAGGAAACCTTCCGGCTGGCGCGGGAGCTGGTGGACGACGTCATCGTGGTCTCCACCGACGAGATTTGCGCCGCCATCAAGGATATTTTCGACGATACCCGCGCCATCGCGGAACCGGCCGGCGCGCTGGGAACCGCTGGCCTGAAGAAATACGTGGAGCGAACCGGCATCACCGGCGCCAATCTAATCGCGATCAACTGCGGCGCCAACATCAACTTCGACCGCTTGCGCCACGTCGCCGAGCGGGCCGAACTGGGCGAGCGGCGCGAGGCGCTGCTGGCCGTGACCATTCCCGAACAGCCCGGCAGCTTCCGCAAGTTTTGCCAGGTGATCGGCGGACGCTCCATCACTGAATTCAACTATCGCTACGCCGATGCCCGGCAGGCGCGGGTATTCGCCGGTGTGCAATTGACCGAGGGCGAGGACGAGAAAAACCGGATCATCGATGCCTTGCGCGAGCACGGCTATCCGGTGGTGGACATGAGCGACAACGAAATGGCCAAGCTGCACGTGCGCTACATGGTGGGCGGCCGCGTGCCCGGCATCCGCGACGAAATTCTCTACCGCTTCCAGTTTCCCGAACGGCCGGGCGCGTTGCTGAAATTCCTCACCGGCATGGCCCACGGCTGGAACATTAGTCTGTTCCACTACCGCAATCACGGCTCCGACCACGGCCGGGTATTGGTGGGCATTCAAGTGCCGGAAGCGGAGAGACCGCGGTTCGTTCAGTTCATCCACGACTTGGGCTATCCCTGGTGCGATGAGTCCCAGAACCCGGCCTACCAAATGTTCCTGGACGGACGCGGTTAACCGGGGTATTGCGCTTCCAACGCCAACACGAACGTCCATTGCGCCGCCGTCACTGGCAGCACCGACAGCCGATTGCCCCGGCGCAGCAGGGCAAAATCGCCCAGAGCGTCCTGATGCCGCTTCAAATCGGCCAGGGTGATTTCCCGATGCAGGCGGCGAACCAGCCGCGCGTCCACTCGATACCAGCGGGGATGGTCCGCCGTGCTCGCGGGATCGCGGTACGGACTGGTGGGATCGAACGCGGTCTCATCCGGGTAGCCCGCGCGGACCACCTCGACGATTCCGACGATGGCGGGATTCGCGGTGCCGGAGTGGTAGAAAAACGCCTGGTCGCCCAGGCGCAGGCCATCCCGCAGAAAATTGCGGGCCTGATAGTTGCGGACGCCTTCCCAGGGTGTCGTTTGGTGCGGGGCGGCTTCCAGATCGGCGATGCCGAAAGTCGTCGGTTCCGATTTCAGCAGCCAGTAGTTCATGCCGGCCATCTCCCGCCAAAGTCGTTGGAGTCAGTAAAAATATACAGCGCCTGGTCCGTTACCGCTGCATCCAAGGGCACATCCCAGGCTTGACGAAGAAGTTCGGCGGTTTGCTGGAACTCATACCCCAGACCCAGCAGAACGGGCCGGCAGTCATCATGACCAAGGTTGCGCAGGAAGGCGAAGGTCCGGTCGTAAAATCCCCCGCCCATACCCAACCGGGTGCCGGCCAAATCGAAAGCCACCAGGGGAGTCAACACCAAATCCAACTGTGACGGCTCCTGCCATTCCTTCGGGGATACATCGGGTTCGGGGATATTGAACCGATTGCGGCGCACCGGCAGCCCGGGTTGGTAAGGCGCGAAGCGGAGGGAACATTCACCGTGCAGCACCGGCAGATAGATCAACCGACGGGTGGCCATGACGCGCTCCAGCAACGGGGCTGGATTCAGTTCGCCATCACAGGCCCAATAACCGGCCACCCGGGACGCAGCGGCCCACACGGGCCAGACCTCTAGCCGGCGGGCGACGGCCAACGCCGCCCGCCGCCGCTCGGCGGGGGACAGCGCGCGACGCAGGGCGCGCATCCGCTGACGCAGTTCGCCTGGGTCGTCGGTCATGGGAGCATGGGGGGTCGCACGTAACAAAATAAAGGCGACGCCGTGGCATCGCCTGATCTTGAAAGGGGGGCGCCCTCCGCCTGTGCCGTCTCGGACCGTTACCCTTGAACCGGGAGGCTCAAGTGGGGAACGGAGCGGCGTATCAGGCTTTCCGCCGCAAGGCGGACATGCGCACTAACGCCAACAACCGCACACCCCGGGTACGATTAACTAGGATCAAGGGGTTACCCGGCCCACTACTCGAACACCGCAGGGAGCGCCCGAACTTCTATCCGTCCGTGTTTATTATAACTCGGTTAATGGAACTTGACTCAGGGCGGCGTCAACTTTTTGCAATAATTCCCGGATGCGGCTGTTGACCAGGGCATCCACGTCAGCCGCCTGCCGTTGCTGTTGTAGCAACTCATGACTGAGATTCAGCGCGGCCATCATCGCGATCGCCTCCAAGGTCAAAATCTTGCCGCTCTGATCGCGAATTTCCCGCATCTTCAGGTCGAGATGGCGCGCCGCTTCCAGCAATTCCTCCTGCTCGGCGGGCAGGCAGGCGAAATGATAGTCGCAACCCGCCAGATGCACGGCCACACTGATAGTTTCCTGGCTCACGAGCTTTGCCCCAACCCTTTCATCCGCACGATCATGGCCTCTATGCGCACGCGCAACTGTTCATTCTTCTCGCGCAGGTTATCGCGTTCGGCCTGCAGCACGATCATCTGCTCGCGCAAGGACCGATTATCCCGCGCCAAGCGCTCGCACCACCGAGTCAGTTGATCCACCCGTTCAGCGAGAATGACCAAGCTGGTTTCGACGGTTTCGACCGTCTCGGGAATCTCGTCGAATGCGTCCGCCTCGACCAACCCTTCACTTTCATAAAAATAGTCGTTTTCCATAGTGTCTACTATAGAGCGGTCATTCCGACCTGGTCAATTTCAAACGTCCCTTTCAACCACAATTTCTGAGTCCGAGCGCGGAATGTTACGATGATCGTGCGTTGCGCCGCCCCAGGCGCTGGAGTTTTTCGCATGTCCGTCGCCACTATACCCCTGTTCGAACGCCTGACCCGCCTGCTTGACCCTCTCGATCCAGCGGAACTGCACGGCCTGCTGTGCGGTCTTCTCTGTGCCGATCCAGCCATCGACCTCGACCGCTGGCTTATCTTGGCCCGGGAGGAATTGGCCGAAGGCGCGGAACTGGCCGAGCCGGTTCTCGACCTGGTCTCCAGGTTGTTTGAATTCGGCGCCGCCCAAATGAACGCCGCCGACGGAACCGTAACCCCATTGCTGCCCGACGACGACGCCCCTTTACGCCAGCGGACCGACGCGCTGGGCGCATGGTGCCAGGGTTTGCTGTACGGGCTGGGGCTGGGCCAGGTAGAGCGGCGCGGCCTGTTGTCCGAGGAAAGCCGGGAATTCCTGCGCGACGCGACCGAGATCGCCCAAGTCGGCTTTGAGACCGACGAGGCCAACGAAGCCGACGAAACGGCCTACGCCGAAGTGGTCGAATACCTGCGGGTCGGGCTGCTAATGATTCTGGAGGATCTGCGTCACTCCGCCGACCCTCGTCGCCTACACTGACCGGGAACCCGCCGATGCTCGCCCGCGCCATCCCCGCCGCCGTGTTCGCCCGCCGCCGCCGCGCCCTGCTGGAGCGCATGGGACCGGGTTCCATCGCCCTGTTGCCGGCCGCGCCGTCTCTGCCCCGCAACCGCGATGTCCACTACCCATTCCGCCAGGAAAGCGATTTTTATTACCTGACCGGTTTTCCCGAGCCGGAAGCCATCGCGGTGCTGGCCCCCGGCGGCGAGCAGGAATTCCTGCTGTTTTGCCGCGAGCGCGATCCACAGATGGAAATCTGGCATGGCCGCCGCGCTGGCCCGCGTGGGGCCATGGATCGGTTCGGGGTGGACAACGCCCATCCCATCGCCGAGATCGACCAGCGATTACCGCCGCTGCTGGAAAACCGCGAACGGGTGTTCTACGCCATCGGCTACAATCTCAAGTTCGACCGGCGAGTGATGGATTGGATCAACCAGGTGCGCGGCAAGGCCAGGACCGGCGTGCGGGCGCCGGTGATGTTC
The DNA here is from genome assembly GCA_963696515.1 of uncultured Gammaproteobacteria bacterium. Taxonomy (GTDB): domain Bacteria; phylum Pseudomonadota; class Gammaproteobacteria; order Competibacterales; family Competibacteraceae; genus Contendibacter. The sequence goes on along the minus strand of CAVOKM010000011.1, from coordinate 49,031 downwards.
GTCGCTTTGGAACACCTGCTTCACGCCATGCGCCTGCGCAAGGAGCCGGAGGAAATCGCGGTGATGCGCGAATCCGCCCAGATCGCCGCCGGGGCGCATCAACGGGCGATGCGGGCCTGCCGGCCAGGCAGGATGGAATACGAACTCGAAGCGGAAATCCTGCATGCCTTCCTTAGCAACGGCGCCGGCTGGGCCTATCCCTCCATCGTCGGCGGCGGCGACAATAGTTGCATCCTGCATTACACCGAGAACAACGCCCCATTGCGTGATGGCGACATCGTCTTGATCGACGCCGGCGCGGAAGTGGACGGCTACGCCTCCGACATCACCCGCAGCTTCCCGGTCAACGGCCGCTTCTCCGGCGAGCAGCGCGCCATTTACGAACTGGTGCTGGCCGCGCAGAAAGACGCTATCGCCAAGGTCCGGCCCGGTTGCCACTTCAACGAACCGCACGACGCGGCGGTGCGTACCCTGACCGAAGGGCTGGCGACGCTCGGTTTGTTGCAGGGCGATGTGGAGGAACTGGTGCAGGCGGAACAGCACAAATCTTTCTACATGCACCGTACTGGCCACTGGCTGGGCATGGACGTGCACGACGTAGGTGATTACAAGACTGGCGACGACTGGCGGGTGTTCGAACCGGGCATGGTCACTACGATTGAACCCGGCCTGTACATTCCCGCCGGCGGCAAGATTCTGGATGCGCATTGGGCGCGGCTGGGGGTCAACCTCGAAACCGAACTGGACGAACGCTGGCAGCGGATCGGGGTGCGCATCGAGGACGACGTGCTGGTCACCGCCGACGGCAACGAGGAGCTGACCACCGCCGCGCCCAAGGAGATCGATGACATTGAAGCGCTGATGCGGGCGGGCGGATGACACGAGCGGACTACGACCTGCTGATCATCGGCAGCGGCCTGGTTGGCGCCAGTCTGGCCTGCGCCCTGGACGGTCTGGGGCTGCGCATCGGTTTGGTCGAGGCCGCGCCGCTGACCGTCAGCCAACATCCCAGCTACGACTACCGCACCTTGGCCCTGGCACAGGGAACCCGGCGCATTTTCCAGACTTTGGGTCTGTGGGACGCGCTGGCATCGACCGCCACGCCGATCCGGCGCATTCATATTTCCGAACGCGGCGGTCCCGGTTTGGCCCATCTCGACAGCCGCGAAGAGGGCGTGGAGGCGCTCGGCTACGTCGCCGAGGCGCGGTTGATCGGAGCGGCGCTCCTGGCAAAATTGCCGACCTTGCGCGGGATCGAACTGCTGTGCCCGGCCCGGCTGGAAACCGTCGCCGTGGCCACGGACGCCGCCCATGCCACCGTCCGCTTCAGCGATGAGCGAACCGTCGAACTCCGCGCCCGGCTGCTGGTCGCCGCCGATGGCGCCCACTCGCCGGTGCGCGAACAGATCGGCATCGCCTCCTTGCGCTGGGAATACGGCCAGCAGGCGGTGATCGCCAACGTCACCCCCACCCTGCCCCATGAAAATATCGCCTACGAGCGTTTTACCACTGACGGCCCGGTGGCGGCTGCTGCCGATGAGCGACAACCGCTGCGCGGTGGTCTGCACGGTGAGCGAGGCCGAGGCGCCAGCGGTCATGCATTTGGACGATGCCGGCTTTCTGGCCCTGCTGGGCGACCGGTTCGGCGACCGGCTGGGACCGTATCTGCGGGTGGGTCGCCGGCAATCCTATCCGCTGTTTCTGCTGAAAGCCCGCGAACACGCCCGCTCCCGCGTGGCCATCATCGGCAACGCCGCCCACACCCTGCATCCCATCGCCGGCCAAGGCTTCAATCTGGGCATTCGCGACGTGGCGGCGCTGGCGGAAGTGATCGCCGACGCCCAGCGAATGGAGCAGGATATCGGCGATACGCAGACGTTAAACCGTTACGCCGACTGGCGCCGCTGGGATCAGCGCCAAACGATAGTGTTCACCGATGCCCTCAACCGGCTGTTTGCCAATCCCCTGCTACCGATGCACGCCGCCCGCAATCTGGGATTGCTGGCTTTTGATCTTTGCCCCCCCGTCAAGCATTGGCTTGCCCGGCAAAACATGGGGCTGGACGGGCGCTTGCCAAAACTGGCGCGGGGCTTGGCGCTGACGGCGTGAATCGAAAACTGATTGACGAAGTTCATAAAATCCCGGACCGACGTGGCAATGGACAGTTGCGCCGCGAGGTCTGGGTCGACGAACGTGGGAGGGTCGTCCGCTACAACCTCGCTTTCATCAACCATCAACGATTCGGGGGAGACAACGGGCGCGTGGTGGGTTATGACAACCAGCACGGCTACCATCATCGTCACTATTTAGGAACGGTAGAGGCGGTGACATTCCAAAGCTTCGAAGAAATCGAGGCCCGGTTTGAGACGGATTGGCTGGCTTTGAGGAATGGGAAATGAAGCAATTAACCGTAAAAATAGCGACGGAAGCTGATTTTTTTCAACGGGGGCGAGAGATCGCCCGACTGGCCGACCAAGGCGAAACATTGCCCGAAGAGTGCGTCATCAGCTTTGAAGACCCCGCCGAAATGTTGAAGTTGCTAACCACCGGGCGCTTGGCGCTGTTACGAGCGATTAAAGAGCAACCCGGTTCGGTGACGCAATTGGCCCAGCGCCTGCACCGCAGCCGTAGCACGGTAAAACGGGACGTGGATCAATTGGCGAATTATGGGTTGGTAGCGATTGAATCCACCAGTTTGGCCGGACATGAACGGCTGAAGGCCATTCATCCCCGGGCGGGACGATTGCGACTCGAAGCCTCGATTGATTAACCTGATGAACACGGATTACGACCTCATCATCGCCGGCGGCGGCATGGTTGGCTCGGTGCTGGCCTGTGCGCTAGGCGATTCCGATTTGAAAATCGCCCTGTTGGAGGGCGCACCGCTGGAGCGTATCCGGCCGGGCGTGGACCTTGATTCGCGGGTTTCCGCCATCAGCCGCGCCTCGCAGCGCATTTTCGCAGCAGTGGGCGCTTGGGGCGGGATGACCGCTTGGCGGATCAGTCCCTTCCGCGACATGCGCGTCTGGGACGCCACCGGCTTCGGGAGTATCCACTTCGACAGCGCCGCCCTCGGCGAACCGTTGCTGGGCTGGATCATCGAGAACCGGGTGGTTCAATACACTCTGTTGGAACGGGTACGGCAACTGCCGGCGGTGGATTTGCTCTGCCCGGCGGCGCTGGACACCGCCCAAGCGCTGGATAACGGCCTATGGCGAGTGCGATTGAACGACGGACGGGAGTTCACCACCCGGCTACTGGTCGGGGCGGACGGCGCGCAATCCAAGGTGCGACAACTGGCCGGGATCGAGACCGGCGGCTGGGGCTACGACCAGCACGCGGTGGTCGTCAACGTGCGCACCGCCGAACCGCACCGGGAAACCGCCTGGCAACGATTCCTTCCGACGGGACCGCTGGCGTTTCTGCCGTTGCACGACGGACGTTGCTCCATTGTCTGGTCCACCACGCCCGAACAGGCCGATTGGCTGCTGGCGCTGGACGAGCGCGATTTCGGCCAAGCGCTGGCGGCGGCGTTCGCCGGGCGGCTGGGCTCGATCACCCAGGTGGGGCCACGCGTGGCGTTCCCGCTGCGCCTGCAACACGCCCACAGCTACGCCAAACCCGGGCTTGCCCTGATCGGCGACGCCGCCCATGTAGTGCATCCGCTGGCCGGACAAGGCGTTAATCTGGGACTGCTGGACGCGGCAACGTTGGCCGAAGTCGTGCTGGATGCGGTCGCCGGCGATCAGGACCTAGGCTCGCTCAAGGTGCTGCGCCGCTACGAACGCTGGCGCAAGGGCGACAACCTGCTGATGCTGGGGGTGATGGACGGCTTCAATCGGCTGTTCGGCACTGCGCTGCCGCCAGTACGGCTGTTGCGGAACCTTGGCCTCAACCTGACCGACGCCGCCGGCCCGCTGAAGAATATCATTGCCCGCCGGGCAATGGGCTTGGTGGGCGATTTGCCGCGACTGGCGCGGGCGGTTTGCTGAACCCACGCATGATAACCGAGCATCTTCTCTGCCGTCTGGACGACCTGCCCGAAGGTCAAAGCAAGGGCATCATCGTTACTCCCGGCGCCAATTACGCCGACATCCTGGTGGTGCGCGCTCGGGCGGGGATTTTCGCATACCGCAACTGCTGCCCGCATACCGGCGCGCCGATGGAGTGGGAACCCGACCAGTTCCTCGACTACACCGATAGCTTGATCCAGTGCGGTATACACCGCGCGTTGTTCCGCATCGAGGACGGCTACTGCGTTTCGGGTCCCTGCGCCCGGCAATCGTTGCAACGCATCGCTGTAACCGAACGGGACGGCTGGCTGGTCGCGCTCGAGTCGCCGGAACGGATCCGGTGACTGAAGCGCCCGTCATCCAGGTCGAAGACCTGCGCAAGCATTACGGTTCGGTGCGGGCCGTGGACGGGATCAGCTTCGACGTCGTCCGGGGCGCCACCTGCGCGCTGCTGGGCGGCAACGGCGCCGGTAAAACCACCACCATCGCCATGCTGCTGGGGCTGCTGCTCCCGACCAACGGCCGAATTCACATCCTGGGGGAAGAGGTGCCGCGCCATCGCCAGCGGGTGCTGCCGCGCATGAATTTCTCCTCACCTTACGTGGATTTGCCACAGCGGCTGACTGTGGCGGAAAACCTGACGGTCTACGCCCGGTTGTACGGGGTGCGCCGCGAGCGCGAGCGGCTGGCGGCGCTGGGCCGGGATCTGGATATCGCGGACTTCTTCAAGCGCCCCTACGGCAGCTTGTCCGCCGGTCAAAAAACCCGCGTGGCGCTGGCCAAGGCGCTCTTGAACGAGCCGGAAATCCTGCTGCTGGACGAACCGACCGCTTCGCTCGATCCCGACACCGCCGACCGGATGCGAGGCGCTCTGACCGACTACCAGCTCCGGAGCGGGGCCACGCTGCTGCTCGCCTCTCACAACATGAGCGAAGTCGAGCGGCTCTGCGACCAAGTCATCATGCTGCGGGCGGGACATATCGTCGCTACCGGTACTCCGCGCGAGCTGATCCATCGCTACGGCCGCAAGGATATGGAAGAAGTCTTTCTCGACATCGCCCGCGGCATCCAAAGCGGCGAGGTGCTGGCATGAACGCCCTTTCCCCGCAACGCATCGGCGCGCTGGCGCTACGTTATCTCTACCTGCTGCGCGGTTCCTGGGTTCGGGTGATTGAACTGGCCTACTGGCCGACCGTGCAGATGATCCTGTGGGGCTTCATCACCCAATACCTGTCCAGCCATAGCGACGTGCTGAATCAGGCGGCAGGATTGTTGCTTTCCGGCGTGTTGCTGTGGGACATCCTGTTTCGCAGCCAACTGGGTCTGTCGGTCGTGTTTTTCGAAGAATTGCATTCCCGCAACCTGGGGCAATTATTCATCAGCCCCCTGCAACCCATCGAGCTGGTTCTGGCACTGATGACCGTCAGCCTGGCCCGCACCCTGATCGGGGTCGGCTTCGCGGTGGCGCTGGCGATTCCGTTCTACGGCTTCAACCTGTTTGCGCTGGGATCGCCATTGATCGGCTTCTTCCTCAATCTCCTGCTGATGGGCTGGGCCATCGGTCTGATGGTGTCGGCGCTGGTGCTACGTTACGGGATGGGGGCGGAGAGCATCGCCTGGGCAGCCATCTTCGCCCTGGCGCCACTGTGCGGCATCTACTATCCCATCGCCACCCTGCCCGGCTGGCTGCAACCGCTGGCCTGGGCGCTGCCGGCCAGCCATGTGTTTGAGGGGATGCGGGCGGTGCTGTTGGAGCACGCCTTCCGGCTGGATTTTCTGCTGTACGCCCTGATGCTAAACGCCGGCTATCTGGGTCTGGGCATCGGCCTGTTCCTGGCCGCCGTCCACCAGGCCCGGGAACGCGGGTCGCTGTTGCAGTCGGGGGAGTGACGGAAGGCTTTCCGGCTCCCGGGTATTCTCGTTTTCCATGTCCGCCGAAGCGCCCAACTCGACGGATGATGGGGGCGCACGGGTCGAATCCTTGCCGGGCAAATCCCGCGCCTCCGCCGGCGCGCCGCGCAAGTGTACATCCCGCTGCGGGAAGGGAATCTCGATATTGTTCGCGCGCAGCGCCTGCAAGATGAGGTAGTGCAGATCGTGGCTCACTGGCACGCGGTTGGCCAATTCCCGCACGAACACCCGCACCTCGAATTCCAGCGCGCTGTCGCCGAACTTCAGGAACAACACCGCTGGAGCCGGTTCCTTCGCCACCAGCGGGTGCGCGGTCGCCACCGCCAACAGCACCTCGTGAACCCGGACCGGATCGCTGTCATAAGCGACCCCCACCGGAATCACGATCCGGGTGATGGGATCGCTCCGGGCCCAGTTGATCAGCGAACTGGTGATGAAGGTGTTGTTGGGGACGATGATTTCCTTGCGATCCCAGTCGGTGATGGTGGTGGCGCGGATGTTGATGCGCGACACCGTACCGCTCAAAGTGTCGAGCGTCACGGTGTCGCCCACCCGGATCGGCCGCTCCACCAGCAGGATCAGTCCGGAAAAGAAATTGCTGAAAATCTCCTTGAGGCCGAAGCCCAGGCCCACGCCCAGGGCGGCAACCAACCACTGCACCTGATCCCAGCCGAGGCCGATGATGTCCAGCGCCGCCACCAGCCCGACGGCGGTAATCAGGTAGCGGCTCATGGTGATGATGGCGTTGCGGTTTCCGGGATCCATCGCCAACCGTTGCAGCACCACCAGTTCCAATACGCCGGGCAGATTGCGGGCCAGGAAGCCGATCAGCACCAGTAACGCCCCGGCGACCACGATGCTGCCCAGGGTGATGTCCGCAACCTGCGTGCCAGTGGCGGTCTGTACCGTTTGATGCCAAAGGGCAATATCGTTGAGGATGGAAAAGGCCGGAATCAGACCACCCCAGATTTGCCACAGCCCGAAGCCCAGTCCGAGCAGAACGGTCAGGCTCATCAGGCTGCGAGTCTGCCCGCTGATGGTGTTCAGATCCAAATCGGGCAGACTGAGGATTTCCGGGACGCCCTCTCCGGATGCCGGCGCGGCGTCCTTGCTGGCGCGGGCGGCCAACTGCGCTTCGCGCTTGGCGAGCGCGCGTTGCAGAGCCAAGCGGCGCTGGTTGATGTTCAGCCAGCGCATAAACAGATTGCCCAACAGCACCGCGCCCAGCAGCAGCCAGGCCGTCAGCACCATGCGGCCGCGCAACTGCATCGCGGTGTAGTAGTAACCGGACAAGGCCAGCAACACGATCAGCACATAGGCCCCCACGATCAGGGGATACCACAGGTAACGCAACCGCCAGGCTGCCCCGGCGCGACCCGCCGCCAGGCCGGCGAGCAACGGCTGGCGAGGGTCCAGTACCCGCCAGAGCACGACGGTAAGCGCCAGCGAGCTGACGCAAAACGCCAACCGTCCCAGGGTATCGCCGTACAGCGTATCGGGTTGCATTTCGCAAAGCCCGACAATGATCGGGCCCAACGGTCCGATCCACAGAAACCAGTTGAGGTGGTGGCGCAGAAACCGGCAACCGGCTTCGCTCCAGCCAAAATGGGCCATCGCCAACCCCTGCGGACGGCAAAGCTGGCGCAGGAAGGTAACATTCACGGTCAAGAACGCACCGGCGACGAGGCCAAGACTCAGCCCCCGCGAGAAGTCGGCGGCGTTGCCGGAGACGGACAACAGCCAGGCCAGCCAGGCCATCAGCCAGGGCCAGGGTAGCGCCAGCAACGCGGTCATCACCAAGGCGCGGGCGGTCAGTCCAAAGCGATCGCGGCGAACATCGCCGATGGCGTCCACCCCTTCGCCCAGGCGCTGGATCAGCAAGCGTCGGTAGTTCAGCAAACCCAAAAAAAACAGCGCGCCGAGAATCGCCCATTCCGGCTGATTGCGCGCTCCGCGCTCCAGGTTTTGCCAAACTTCCTCCCAGTGGGCCGGTTCCGTCAGCCAGTCCAACGCCTGTCCCAGGGTCTTCAGCCATTCGAAGCCGAGCTGCGGACTGCTGCGAATCCACAGCAGATGGCGGTCGAGCAAGGCCCCGTACAGCTCGGCCTGGTCGATCAACTTACGCTGGGCTTCGTCCAGGGCAACCAGGCCGGTGGTGAGGTTCGAGTAGCCGCTGCTGAGTTTTTCCAGCAGTGGCTGGCGTTCGACCAGCAGTTGCCGTAGTTCCGCCAGCGTTGCCTGCCGTTGTGCATCCGACCATTGCGGGTCGAAATGGTCGGCCAGTTCCTTGAGAGCCTCCTCGACCGCCCGGGCGCGACGCAGCAGTTCCTCGGTCTGGAATTGTTCCAGACGGGCCTGGACGATGCCTTGCCGGCGCTCTTTGGCTCCGCGCTGGTATTGGCGGACATCCGGCAGGTTGCGCCGTTCTTCCAGCAGAACCGGCCCGATGGCGTCGCTGAATCCGGCGATGCCGAGTTGCTGCCGGATTCCGCGCATCCGCTCGGTCAATTGCGCGAGATGCTCGTTGACTTGCGCCTGGCGGGCGCCGATGTCGTCGCTGTTCCGGACCAGTTCCGCCAACCGGCGACTGATGGCGGCGTTTTCGGCGGCGGCGGCCTGGATCACGGTCGGTTTGGCGGCGGCCTCCTGCGTGGCCTGGTCGGTCTGCTGCACCACCGCCGTCGCTTCGTCGCGGCGGCGAGCATTCAGCAGGCTTTGCAACTGCTGCGCTCCGGTCTGGGCTTGGGCGACTTCCTGCGCCGCTACCGCCCGCTGGGCGTTCAATAGGGCGTAACGGACATCGTAACTCAGCCTTTCCTGCTCCAGCATGGCGATCTGCTGGTTCAACGCCTGCCGCTGAGTGGTCAACGCCAGCAGTCGCGCCTGGGCCAGCAGGAGGGTCGTGGTGGTCGGCATGGCCGCTTGCAGCTTGCCTTCCAATTCAGCGGCTTGCTGCTTGAGTCCGCTCAGTTCGGTCGGGATATTCTTGGGGCGCGCCTGCTGGACCGTCAGTTGCTGATCCAAATCGGCCAGGCGCTTCTGGGCGTCGCTCAGGCTGGCCTGGGTTTGCGCCAGTTGCTGGGACAACTCATCGGTGGCCAGCTTTGGCGACGGTTCGGGCAGGGGCTCGCCGGTCAGGGTTTGTTGCAGCCGGGTGGTTTCCAGCGGGGCCGACTGCTGGAGTTGCTGGTAGTAATCCACGGTGTCGGCGTAGTTTTTCGCCGCCTGCAACTGACTGATCGCCTGTTGATACAGCTCCTGCGCCTGGGTGCGCTCGCTCTCAGGCAGATCGCGAAGGGTGGCGAGGGCGGCCAGCTTGGCTTGCACCTGCTCGATGGTTGGCCCGGTTGCCGCCGACGCCACCGTTTCCGTCGCGGGCAACGGCGCCAGGTCGGGGGTAGTAGCGGCATTCCCATGGAAGCCGAACAGCAGCAGGACAGCCAGCACGATATAACGTCGTAGCCAGGCGATATTCATCGACCAACCTTCAGGATTCTCCAGAGACACCGCCCAACGCCCTGAGCGCGCTGGTCCCCATCGCTGCATAGATCGGTTCCAGCGCCTCCAGCGGCGACACTTCACCGCGCCAGAACGGAAACGGCCCCAGCCGTTGCAGCAGGGCGGCGGACTTGGCGGGTGCGAGCAGCGGACCGGCCAGCATCTCCGGCAGCGGTGGCATGGCCCAGAAAATCGACGGATCCTCGGGCAGAGGTTCGGGTTCGGCCGGCGTCCAGCCCTCGTCATCGCTCACCACCTCGCCCAGTTGCGCCAGCAACGTCTCCCGCTCCATCCCGCGCAGCCGGAACATCAGGAAGGGATCGTTATCGAACGCCTCGCCCAGCAGGTAATAGACGGCGGCGATGTGCTTGCAGGGGTTGGACCAGTCTGGGCAGGAGCATTCCGTCTTTAAATCGCCGTGAGCCTTGGGAAACAGCGACAGCCCCTCGGCTTGAAAGACCTCCTCGATGTCCGTGGGCATTTCCCCGGCCAGCAGCTTGGCACCGAAACGCGCTTCCTCCGCCATCGCTTCGGTCAATTTCCGCCAATCCGCCGCGCTCAGCGGTTTCAGCTTGATGCTCACCTGATAGGGCCGGGGCCGCGAGCCCTGCACCTTGGCCTTCACTTCGCCGGGGGCGATCTGAATATCCAGCACTTGACCCTGGCGGGCGTAGCTACGTCCGCGTCCCAGCCGGGCGCCGATATCGAAGCTCTCCAGCACCGCGATCCAGCGCTTGGCCCACCAGCGGCTGGCGAACGCCCCGCGCTGGCTTTGCGCCTTGATACCGCCGCTGACCCGGCGCGGCCGGCTCGGTTCATAGTAGTCGTAATAACCCATCGCTCAATCCTCCACGGCCTCGGCCCGCAGCCGGAACAGGCTTTTCAAATCATCGGTGGACAGCTCGGTGATCCAACCCTCGCCGCTGCCCACGATCTTTTCCGCCAGCGATTGCTTGCGCTCGATCAGTTCGTCGATGCGCTCCTCCACGGTGCCCAGGCAGATGAACTTGTGCACCTCCACCTGCCGGCTTTGGCCGATGCGGAAGGCGCGGTCGGTGGCCTGGTTTTCCACCGCCGGATTCCACCAGCGGTCGAAGTGAAACACATGGTTGGCGCGGGTGAGGTTCAAGCCGGTGCCGCCGGCCTTGATGGACAGGATGAATACTGGCGGTCCGGCCGATTCGTTCTGGAACCGCTCCACCATCCGGTCGCGCTGAGTCTTGGACAAGCCGCCGTGGAGGAACAGGACTTCCCGCGCCAACTGTTCTTGCAGATACTTCTGCAACAAATGCCCCATCTCGGCGAACTGGGTGAAGATCAGGGTCCGTTCGTTCGCTTCCTGGATTTCCTCCAGCATTTCCGTCAGCCGCGCCAGCTTGCCGGAGCGGCCGGGCACCGGCGAATGGTCGGCCAGGAATTGCGCGGGATGGTTGCACACCTGCTTGAGCCGCAACAGGGTGCTCAGAATCAAGCCCCGGCGACTCATTCCCTCGGCGCCTTCCAGCACCGCTTCCGCCTGTTGCACCACGGCGGCGTACAGGGTCGCCTGCTCCTTGGTCAGGGTGCAGTAGACCTTCATCTCCAGCTTGTCCGGCAGATCCTGGATGATGGCGCGGTCGGTCTTGAGCCGGCGCAGGATGAAAGGGCCGGTGAGCCGCTGCAAGCGCTCCATGGCGTTCGCGTCGCGTTGCACTTGAACCGGCAGGAAGAACTCCCGTTTGAACCGGGCGGCGTTGCCGAGGAAGCCGGGATTGAGAAAGTCCTGAACGGACCAGAGATCGCCGACGTTGTTTTCGACCGGCGTGCCGGTGAGCGCGATGCGCCGCTCGGCGCGCAAGGCCCGCGCCGCCTTGGCCTGCTTGGTTTCGGCGTTCTTGATGTTCTGCGCCTCGTCCAGAATCACCGCCGCCCATTCCACGTCTTGCAGCCATGGCAAATCCCGGTGCAGCAACCCGTAGCTGGACAGCACCATGGCATGACCTTGCGCTTGCGTGGCAAAGGCTTCGCCCTTGTCGCGTCCGGCCCCGTGATGCACCATGACCGGCAGTTGCGGTGTGAAGCGCGAGGCTTCCTTGCGCCAGTTGCCCACCAGCGAGGTCGGACAGACCAGCAGCGCCGGGCGCGATTCGCCCGCCTCCCGCATCCTCTGTAACAACGCCAGGGTTTGCACCGTCTTGCCCAAGCCCATGTCGTCCGCCAGACAGGCCCCCAAGCCCCAGCGAGTCAGAAATTCCAGCCAGGCATAGCCGCGCGTCTGATAGGGTCGGAGCGTCGCGGTCAGGCCCGGCGGTGGTGGTAAGGGGGCAATCTTGTCGCCCTGCGCCAGGCCCGCCAGCAGTTCGCCGAGCGGACCGTCGGCGTTGATGCTGTTCACCTCCAATCCCTTGACGGTCTCGGCGCCGAGCGCCAGGCGCAACAGCTCGCGGCCGGTGAACGCGGCCCCGCCCTGCTGTTGCAAGGCCAGGGCCGCCTGGATTTCGACGGCGGACAGTTGCACCCATTGGCCGCGCACCCGGATCAGCGGCGCCTTGAGCTTGGCCAGCGCCAGCAGTTCCTCGGGCGTCAAGCCGGCCTCGCCGAGCACGATTTCCCACTCGACATCCAGCACCCGGTCCAGGGTCATGCCGGCCTTGGACTCGAAACGGGTCTTGGCCTGAGCGCGCGCCGCCAGCTTGGCGCGACGCTTGCCGGTCCAACTGGCCGGCAGCATGACGCCGAAGCCATTCTGTTCCAGCAGGGCCGCTTCCTCGCCGAGAAAGCGAAACGCGCCTTCGGTATCCAGACCGTACCCGACCGGCGTCGATTCCTTCAGGCTGGTTTCGATGGCCGGGCACAGGGACGCCGCTTGCCCCAGGGATGCCAGCAAGCCTTCCCGTGCCTGCGGCCCCAGGGTTTTCAAACCTTCGCCGGTCCCCCGTTTCGGTTTCCACACTGCCGCAGCGGAAACGAGCAGGCTGGGGTCTTCCCGGGCCTGAAGCAGGTAGTGGACTCGCCATTCCGTACCGGCATCGGGAAAAAACAGCGCCTCCGTGTCCGCTTCGTCGAACCCCGGCTCTTCCAGTCGAAAACACAGGCGATAGGGGGCGTTAACCAACCGCAGCAGCGGTCGCTGCCAATCGCGAATCTGCTTCGCCAGTTGCCGCAATTCCGCTTTGTCGCCTTCCAGCGCGCCATCCGACTGCCGCAACGCCTGAATCCATTGCCCGTGCAAGCTGACCGAAGCCGTTCCGACGCGCCTGACCGCTGGAAATTCGGTGGCCTGCCGGACCAGATAATCGACGATCCAGGCGAGGAACACCCGCAGCACATCGCGGGGGGCCGAATCCGGGAGCGCGCGCTGATCGGAACCGATGGCACGGGCGGCGGGGGGCAGGGCGCGGGCGAGGCGTTCCAGACGGCCGCCGTCCTCGCCCAGAAACACCGGCGTCCAGCAGGCCCGATAGGCACCCCGCCCCTGTTCCACCAGATCGGGCAGCACGTGCTGGCGATAGACCAGAGCGCCGGCCAGCGGCAGGGCTTCGCTCCAGTAGTGTAACTCGTCGCCCACGACCACGCCCGGCGCCAGCGCGGGGCGATTCCGAACCGTCGCCAGAAGGTGGACGGCATCAGCGGCAGTCAACGCCAGGGTGGGGATTTTCCAGGGCGCCAAGGTGGGCGGCTTGCGGGATTTGGGTGGCTCGGCCACCAGCGGCGAGGAAGGGAAAGGTAAGCCGCCTAGCGTGGGTAACCATACCGTCTGCTCGCCGGCGGCTTGCCCGTTGGCCTGGAGCGATAGTTCGGCCTGAGCGAGACCATCCCGCAATACCGAAATCTCGGTGCGATAGGGATAAGTTTTGATGGTTGTCTGTTTGGTTGTGGTCGACTCCTCTTCCCGCGGAGTCGATTCGCCCCATAGATGCAGGCAACCCTTGTGAAACGCGGCATGTAGGACGAGCATCGGTTTATGCTTTCTTTATCAAGTGGAAATCGGTTGGCGCCAATGCATAATCGAACCGGGAATCAATCACTCATCTTCAACCAAGGCGACAGGGAAATGGCCTCAAAGCGGTCCCAATCGAAACGCCCATGAATCAAACAGTTTTATTGAACTTCCCCAAAACGGCCGTTACCTGGTTGACGCCCGCCAGCACCAAGCCGCCCGCGATGATTCCCGCCAGCATATTCAAAAGCGTGGGGGTAGCTGCCGCCAACACGCCGCCGATGCCGGGCAGGTTGTGAGCCACTTCTGCCGCATGGTGCAGCATCTCGTGCGAATAGGGCAGACCATGCACCAGAATACCACCGCCCACCAGGAACATGGCCGCCGTGCCGACGATGGACAGCGATTTCATCAGATACGGCGCGACCCGCAACAGGCCCCGGCCCAAGGCTCGCTTGAAGCCGCTCCAAATATTGGCCGCGCCATCCTTCACCAGATGCAACCCCGCGTCGTCCAGCTTCACGATACCAGCCACCAAACCATACACGCCGACCGTCATGAGGACGGCAATACCGGCGATCACGGCCACTTGGGTGGCAAAAGCCGCGCCTTGCACGGTGCCCAAGGCGATCACGACGATTTCCGCCGACAGGATGAAATCGGTGCGAATCGCGCCCCGAATTTTTTCCTGTTCGAACGTTACCAAATCTACATCAGGGTCGCTGATCGCCTTGATTTCTGCGGCGTGTTCGGCCTCAACATCGGCCTGGCCGTGCAGAAACTTGTGTGCCAGCTTTTCGAAGCCCTCGAAGCATAGATACGCCCCGCCTACCATCAACAGCGGGGTAATCGCCCACGGCGCCACCGCGCTGATCAGGATCGCCGCCGGAACCAGAATCAGCTTGTTTTTCATCGAGCCCTTGGCCACCGCCCACACCACCGGCAGTTCCCGCTCCGCGCGTACCCCGGAGACCTGCTCGGCGTTCAGCGCCAGATCGTCGCCCAAAACGCCAGCGGTCTTTTTCGCCGCCACCTTGGTCATCAGCGCCACGTCATCCAGCACCGTGGCAATATCGTCGATCAGGGCTAACAGGCTGGTACCGGCCATGCGGTAACTCCTTGGGTGAAAGGGGAGAAGGGTTTTGCCCCGCGTTTCATTACCAAGTCTGGCGCATTTCCAGCCCCGCAAGGTAAGGACAAAACCATTTTACCGATCTTGCCGCAGGTGAATAAATCGCTCTGGCGCAAACCGTTTTCCCGCATCAGCAACCGGGGCGTCTCACGGGTAGGAAACGAGGCGATGGGATTATGCTCGGCATCATTGGGGTTCTACCATGTCCGCGCGGGAACTGTATGCCGGCTCCCGCATAGTTTTGCTCCAGAACCTGGTTTTGCTCCAGAACCTGTCCATAATCGTAGGATGCGTATCATGCGATCACTTCAAATCACGTTCCTTCAACAACCATAGCCGGGGCCGCGCTTGGCTGGCGCCGGTGAGATCGGACGAGTCAAGATCATGGTGCTCCGCTTGCTGCAATCCCTTTTCACGGCAACACCCAATTCATCGGGAAAATTCGACGCGGCTCTTATCCGGGGCGCGATTGAGCGGGTGGTGGATGGCACCGATCCCAGGCTGCGCATGGCGCGCCAGTATCAAAAAAAACTTTGGCCGGCCGTCGAGCGCTCAATCGAATACGTGATCGAACTAGTGGATGCCCTGCCGCCGCCAATCGAGATTGGCCAACACAGTTTCACATCCGATCCCCGTCTGCGCGCTCTGTTTGCCTCTCCCCAGCATTTGCAGGAAATCCTGAGTTTCGGCAAGGACCTACATCACTACCGCCAGCGGATCAGCGGCGCGCTGCCCGCCGATTTATACGCCGTCCTCCGAATGGAACGGATCGAAAAAACCGTTCTCGGCATCGCCCTTGAAGGCAACATGATCCGGCGGGATGTGCCCCAAACCACGGTCAACTTCCACCAACACCGGCTCACCTTCCCGACCGGCAGCGAGACCAAAACCCGGCGGGAGGTCAAAAAACGGGCGTTCGATTATCTGATTGAGACGGCGCTGGAACGGCTGGTCTCCGTTCGCACCAAAAAGCAACAGCTCGAACAGCAACAGCGGCAACTGCTTCAGAAAAAAACCAAACTGCTGAAAGAGGCAAAGGTTGGCCTGGAGCCACTGCTGGACCCCAACGTCACGGCCATGACCAATCCTGCCACCATCGACCGGCGGCTCCGCGAGATCGAAACCGAACTGGGCCGGTTGCGGGCCGATTCGGCGACGATTGACGACCATCTCACGAAAGTGGTAGCCACCTTGCGCGAACCCGAAAAACATTTGCGCCTGGAACGGGTGTCGCTGACTTTGGACCACATGAACATCAAAGTGTCACAAGACTCGTCCCGAAACACCAACACCTTGACTTTCGAGGAAGTATTGTTCGGGAAAGACCGACGGGTCACTACGCTCCTCATCTGCTTTCCAAGCGGTGTAATCCTGCCACAACCGGATTTTTTCGACGAGGCGAACCGTCTTCTTTATCTGGGCGGCCAGCCAAGACTCACCACCATCTGACCCGACGCCAATCGATGCGCGTGGCGGGTCGTTTCCGGCAAACGATAGCGGGTACAACAGCCCATTACATGAGCAATCGCCGTTTCCAGACTGATCCGATGGCCGGGAGAGACATACAGCGGCTTCACGCCGGGCCGGGTGCGCAATACCGCCCCGATGACTTCCCCGCCAGCCCGCAGCGGCGTCCATGCTCCACGCTGATTTGGAGCCTCAACGTGCGTGCCGCACAGCCGGGTCTTGGCCACGCCAATCGAGGGGATACCCACCAGCAAACCGAGATGGCTGGCAATGCCCAGCCGGCGTGGATGAGCGATGCCCTGCCCGTCGCACAGCAGCAAATCCGGGGGCTCGCGCAAGCCTTCCAGCGCATCCAACACTGCCGGCAGTTCGCGGAACGACAGCAAGCCGGGGATATAGGGAAATTCAGTCGGCCGGCGGGCGATAGCGGTTTCCAGCACACCCAGTTCGGGATAACTCAACACCGCCACCGCCGCGCGGGTCACGGTTCCGTCTGCCTCGAAACCCACGTCCACCCCCGCCACTCGTCGCACCGGTCCCAACTGGTCGGTCAATATCAGATGCGCGCGCAGTTCCCGTTGAAGGGCTATCGCCTCGACAGGACTTAGATTCCAGAAATGCAACAATTGTGAATTCACGTCGTCAGTGTATTCATTGACCCAGCGCGGTTAAACTAGCACCCTTGTTTGGCAACCCCGGTTTCGGCAAGTCATCGTCATGCGGCAACTCAAACTCGGCATTCCCAAGGGCAGTCTGGAAGCCTCCACCATCGCGCTGTTCGGTCAGGCCGGCTGGATCATCAGTCCCCACAGCCGCAATTACTTTCCCACCATCAACGATCCCGAAATCAGTTGCGCCCTGGTCCGCTCGCAGGAAATGGCGCCCTACGTCGCCAATGGCACGCTCGACGGGGGCCTGACCGGGTTGGACTGGATTCTGGAAACCGGGGCCGACGTGGTGGAAATCGCCGAACTGAGCTACTCGAAAAGCTCCGACCAGCCGGCCCGCTGGGTCCTGATCGTGCAGGCCGACTCGCCGATCCGCGCGCTGGAGGATTTGGCCGGCAAGCGCATCGCCACCGAACTGGTCGGCTTTACCCAACGCACTCTGGCCGAACGCGGCATCGAGGCCACTGTCGAATTTTCCTGGGGCGCCACCGAGGCCAAGGTGGTCGAAGGTCTGGTGGACGCGGCGGTGGAAATCACCGAAACTGGCAGCACCATCCGCGCTCACGGCCTGCGCATCGTCTGCGACCTGCTGCACACCACCACCCGGCTGATCGCCAACCGCGCCGCGCTGGCCGATCCCTGGAAACAGGCCAAGATCGAACAGATCGCCCTGCTGGCCCGCGCCGCGCTGGCCGCCCGCAACAAGGTGGCGCTGAAGATGAACGTCCCGGCGACGCGGCTGGACGCCGTGGTTCGGCTCTTGCCCAGCCTGCACGCCCCCACGGTGAGCCATCTTTATGACCGCGACTGGCTGGCGCTGGAAACCGTGGTGGACAGCCATTTGGTGCGCGACCTCATCCCCCGCCTCACCGCCGCCGGCGCTCAGGGCATTCTGGAATACGAGCTGAAGAAAATACTCTAGGCCAAAATTTTTCAGCTCTTGTTTAAAGTTTCTTAAATTTCAGTGGCTTTTTCTGCAAATCAGGATATCTGGACGCCGGTGGCGCGTTGCCGGCATCCCCAAAATATCGCTAAACTTTCTAATCTACCCGACATCGTTGTTGTCGGACTCGTTTTATCACCAATCTGACTTCGCCATACGGAGCTCTGCATGGCCCTGGAACACACTCTGTCCATTATCAAGCCCGGCGCGGTCCGCCGGAATATCGTCGGCCAGATTATCAGTCGCTTCGAGAGTTCCGGCTTGCGCGTCGCTGCGGCTCGGATGCTTCGGCTGAGCCAAGAGCAGGCCGAACAATTCTACGCCGTCCATCGCGAGCGCCCGTTCTATTCTGAACTGGTGGCCTACATGACCGAAGGCCCCATCCTGGCGATGGTGCTGGAAGGCGAGGACGCCATTGCCCGAAACCGGGCGATCATGGGCTCCACCGATCCCCATAAAGCCACGCCCGGCACGATTCGCTTCGACCTGGGCAAAAACACCACCCGCAACACCGTTCACGGCTCCGATGCGCCAGAAACCGCCGAAGCCGAAATCGCCTTTTTCTTTAAGCCCGAGGATATCTGTCCGCGTCATGAGTGAACTGGCCAATGGCCCCGTCACCCTTCCAGAGATCGGCAAGGTTAATCTGCTCGATCTGAGCCGCCGCGACCTGGAGGCGTTTTTCGTTGCGCTGGGCGAAAAGCCCTTTCGCGCCACCCAGGTGATGAAGTGGATCTACCACGAGCGAGTCACCGACTTCGCGACGATGACCAACCTGAGCAAGGCGCTGCGGGAGCGGTTGGCCGAGTGCGCCGAAATCCGCCCGCCCGAAGTGGCGCAAGACCAGGCATCGCGCGACGGTTCGCACAAGTGGCTGATCCGGCTGGACAGCGGCAACAGCATCGAAACGGTGTTCATTCCCGAACCGGATCGCGGCACGCTGTGCGTGTCCTCCCAGGTCGGTTGCCCGCTGGATTGTTCGTTCTGCGCCACCGCCCAACAGGGCTTCAACCGCAACCTCTCTGTCGTCGAGATCATCGGCCAGGTCTGGCAGGCAAGCCGGTTGCTGGGCGAGCGCCGCAACGGCGACCGCGTCATCACCAACATCGTGCTGATGGGTATGGGCGAGCCGTTGCTCAACTTCGAGTCCGTGGTCAAGGCGATGGACCTGATGCAGGACGACCTCGGCTTCGGCATCTCCAAGCGCCGCGTCACCCTCAGCACCGCCGGCGTGGTTCCGGCGCTGTACCGGTTGCGCGAAGTGTCCGAAGTTAGTCTCGCTATCTCGTTGCACGCTCCCACCGACGAACTGCGCAGCGAACTGGTGCCGTTGAACCGCAAGTACCCCATTGCCGAACTGCTGGCCGCCTGCAAGCATTACATCGCCGACAAGCCGCACCGCCGGATCACCTGGGAATACGTGCTGTTGGACGGCGTCAATGACTCCGAGGCGCATGCCCGGGAGCTGGCGGAGCTGATCAGGGACCTTCCGTCCAAGGTCAACCTGATTCCGTTCAATCCGTTTCCGGGTGCGCGCTACCGCCGCTCCGGACCCGCCACCATCGCCCGCTTCCAGGCGGTGTTGATGGCCCATGACCTGACCGTCGTGACCCGCAAGACCCGTGGCGACGACATCGCCGCCGCCTGTGGCCAACTGGCCGGTCAGGTTCATGCGCGCGGCTGCCGGTCGGCCCGGGTCTCGCGGCTCACCGGATAGGGGGGACTCCGTCATGCAGCAATCGGCCAAACCGATCACCCTATGCCTGGCGATGCTGCTGGGCGCCTGCGCCTCCCCGGAGCGCGAATACAACGAAAGCGTCGCCGAGGTCAATTTCAAGCTCGGCATCGGCTACATGCAGTCCGGGCATTTCGAGGTGGCCAGCGAAAAACTGCTCAAGGCCGTGCAATTCAACGACAATTACCCCGAGGCCCACAACGCCCTGGCCGTGCTCTACGAGGAAATCCGCGAGTACAACCCCGCCGAAACCCATTACCAGCGCGCGATCGACCTCAAGCCCGACTACACCCTGGCGAAGCTGAACTACGCCCGCTTCCTCTGCATGCGCGAGCCGCTCCGCATCACCGAGGGTGAAGCCGAATTCCAAAAGCTCGCCGCGGATCCGGCCAACGCCGGCGCCTTCGCCGCAGACGCCTACGCCGGCATGGCCCTGTGCGCCCGCCAGCGCAACGATCCAGCCCAGGCCGAAACCTGGTTGCGCAAGGCGCTTGAACTCGATCCCAACAACACCAGCGCTTTGTATGCCCTGGCCGAATTGAGCCAGACCCAGAACAAGACCCTACAGGGCCGCGCCTTCCTGCAACGCTATCACGCCCGGACCCGCCCGACGGCCCAGAGTTTGTGGCTGGGAGTCGTCATCGAGCAGGCCCGCGAAGGCGACCCCCAGTTACGCCGTGAATACGGCGTGCTACTGTTATCTCAGTTCCCGAATTCCGACGAAGCCCGTCGCCTGAAACAGTCGAAATGAGCAAGAGCAAAGTAATGATCCCCGATTTCGGTCCACCGACCGAACTAGCCAGCGCCACCGAAACCGTGGGGGCCTGGCTCGCCCGAACCCGCTCCGGCCATGGCGCGGAACCGCGGGACATGGCCCGCCATCTCGGGCTGAATCCAACCATCATTCTGGCACTCGAAGCCGACGACTTCGCCCGGCTCGGCCCTCCAGTGTTCGTGCGCGGCTATCTCAGCCTTTACGCCCGGTTGCTGAACCTGCCGGAATCGGCGGTGCTGGAGCGCTACCACCAGCAATCGGGGGCCAGCCAGGAGCCGCCGCCGCTGAAGGTGGTGCATCCGGGCCGCCGGCAGGCCCGGGTTCGCGATCTGCGCGGCATCTTCTATCTGCTGGTGGTGATCGGCATCGGCTGGACCGCCATCCGGCAACTGGACACTCTGGACCCCAGCCGGTTGCTGGCCTGGTGGCAGCGGGGCGATCAGACGAATGCCCAACCGTCCGCCAGCAGGCCGATGGCGGGCGCCACTCAAATCCAGCAACCTTTCCAGTCCCCGCCGGCGGAGGAGACCCGCGAACCCGGGCCACCACCCGGGACCAGCAAAACCCCGCCCGCGACTCCGCCCGAACCGGTCTCGGCTTCGTCGCTTGCGCTCTCGACTCCCCCCGTCGCTCCCCCCGAATCCGTTCCGGCGCCCGTGGCGCCCACTGTGGTCAGCGCAACCGTCCTCCCTGCTCCGGCCGTCCTGGAGGATATCGGCGACAGTTCGAGTCCGGAGGCCCGCTCCGGCGCCCGGCTGATGCTGCAATTCAGCGAGGACTGCTGGGTGAAAGTCAAAGACGCGCAAGGCAAGGTGTTGGTCAATGAGTTGATGAAAGCTGACACCTCCCGCGCCATTTCTGGACCGGCGCCGTTCACGGTGATCCTTGGCAACGCGCCCGCAGCCCGCATCGCCCTGGATGATCGGCCGGTGGACACTGCGGTCTATCTGCCCCGGCGCGGTACGGTCAGCCGCTTCACCCTGAACTCTCAACCCTGACCCCGCGCCCGCGGCCGTCCGGGGGCGGCTACCGTCGGTTTCATCCGGATATCAGCCATTATGTCCAAGCAGTATCAAGCCATTCGCGGCATGAACGACATCCTGCCCAACGAATCGGCTCTGTGGGAGGGCCTCGAAGCGACCGTCCGCGAGGTGCTCACCGCCTACGGCTATCACGAAATCCGCCTGCCGATCGTGGAAAAAACCGAACTATTCGCCCGTTCGATTGGCGAAGTCACCGACATCGTCGAGAAAGAGATGTACACCTTCGCCGACCGCAACGGCGAGAGTTTGACCCTGCGTCCCGAGGGCACCGCCGGCTGCGTGCGCGCCTGCATCGAGCACGGCCTGCTGCACAATCAGACCCAGCGGCTGTGGTACGCCGGGCCGATGTTCCGTTACGAGAAACCACAAAAGGGCCGCTATCGCCAATTCCATCAGGTCGGTGCCGAAGCGTATGGCATGGCCGGACCCGACATCGACGCCGAGCTGATCTGCCTGACGGCGCGGTTGTGGCGGCGGCTTGGCATCCCGCAGGTTACCCTGCAGCTCAACTCCCTCGGTTCCAGCGTCGCCCGCGCCGCCTTCCGCGAACGGCTGGTCGCGTATTTCACGGCGCGGCATACCGAACTGGACGAGGACAGCCGGCGCCGGTTGCAAACCAATCCCCTGCGCATTCTGGACAGCAAGAATCCGGCGCTGCGGGCGGTGCTTGCGGAAGCGCCTTCGCTGCTGGAGCACCTCGACCCCGAGTCCCAGGCCCATTTCGACGAGCTGCGGGCGCTGTTGGATAGCGCCGGCCTCGCTTATGAAATCAACCCCCGGCTGGTGCGCGGGCTGGATTACTATTGCAAGACCGTGTTCGAATGGGTCACTGACACCCTCGGCGCCCAAGGCACGATCTGTGCCGGCGGCCGCTACGACGGTCTGATCGAACAGTTGGGTGGCCAGGCGGTATCGGGCGTCGGCTTCGCGCTTGGTTTGGAGCGCCTGGTCGCCATGCTCGCCGCCGCCGGTCAGCCGGGCGCCGACGCCAACCCGCACGCCTACCTGATCATGGTCGGCGAGGCCGCCCAGCGGCGCGGGCTGGCGCTGGCCGAATGGTTGCGCGACCGCCTGCCGGCGCTGCGGCTGCGGATGCACTGCGGCGGCGGCGGCTTCAAGGCTCAGTTCCGCCGCGCCGATCACAGCGGCGCTCGTTTCGCGCTGATCATGGGCGAGGACGAAGTCCGGGCCGGCGCGGTTGCCATCAAGCCATTGCGCGACGCCCAAGGCGAACAGATCACCCTATCCCACGACCAGGCTGCCTCACACCTGCGCGCGGCACTGGATTCAACACCCTAGCTTCGGAACGGGACGCCAGAGGATAGAACCCAATGGAACAGTACACCGACGACGAACGCGTCGAAGATCTCAAGAAATGGTGGAAGGAAAACGGCGCCAGCATTATCTTCGGCATCGCGCTCGGTGTGATCGCGATTTTCGGCTGGAGGTACTGGAGTTCCTATCGCGAGGCCCAGGCGGAAATCGCCTCGCGGGCTTATGACGCCTTCGTCGAGGCGGCGGAAAAACCCGACAACGACCAGGCTCGCCAGCGCGGCCAGGCGTTGTTGACCGATTTTCCGAAATCGCCCTACGCGGCGCTGGCGGCGCTCCGGCTGGCCAAGCTGGCGGTGGAAGGCGGCGACACCGCCGCCGCAGTCCAGAAGCTGGAATGGGCCATCGGCAACGCCCGGCTCGACGAACTCAAGGACATCGCCCGGTTGCGACTGGCGCGGGTTAAGCTCGCCACAGGCCAGCCGGCCGAGGCCGAAAAACTGTTGGATGGCTTGACCACAGCCACCCTGAACGCCGAGCGCGAGGAATTGAAGGGCGATCTGTTTCTGGCCAGCAACAATCCGGAAAAAGCCCGGACTGCCTATGCCGCGGCGCTGGCGGCGAGTGGAGGAAAGCGTCTGTTACAACTCAAGCTCGATAACCTGGCGGCGGCAACACCCGAAACAGTGGTTCCAGCACCCGCCGCCCCGCCGCCTCCCCAACTCGAACCGGCCAAACCACTGTCGGCAGAGGCGCCCCCTCCAACCCAACCCGCAAACCCTGAGCCGGCAGTGGAGGATAGAGTCGAACAGCCGTTCGCCCCTTCCCCCACCGGTAACGAAACGCTTCCCGCTCCGACTCCACCCGCACCAACTTCTTCAGGCCAATGATCATGGTCCGCCGCCTTCTCCCACTTCTGTTCCTGGTTCTAAGCACCGGCTGTAGCTGGTTTGGCAACTGGTTCGGTGGTTCAGATAACTCGATTCCGCCGGCTGAACTGAAATCCATCGAACAGCCGGTCGGCGTCCGGCAACTATGGGAAACCCAAGTGGGGGCTGGCGCGAAGAACCAGTTCATTCGCCTGACCCCGGCGCTGGCGAATGGCCGGCTTTATGCCGCCAGCTTTGACGGCACGGTCGTGGCGGTGGACGCGCTCGGCGGGCAACGGTTGTGGGAAACCGCGACCCAGTTGCCCATTTCCGGCGGCGTGGGCGTCAGCGACAACGGTCTGGTGCTTTTCGGCACCAATAAAGGCCAAGTGGTCGCCCTGCGCCAGGAAAATGGTCAGGAAGCCTGGCGGGTCCAGGTCTCCAGCGAGGTGTTGGCCCCACCGCGAGCCGCGAGCGGCGTGGTGGTGGTCCGCACCGGCGATGGTAAATTCACCGGCCTCGACGCCAACACCGGCGAGCGCCGCTGGGTATACGCCCATGCGATGCCCGCGCTCAGTCTGCGGGGCGGCGCCCCGCCTGTGCTGACCCGCGCCCTGGTCATCGCTGGGCTGGAGACCGGCAAGCTGCTGGTGTTGTCCCTGGACAAGGGTCTGCCGATCACCGAGAAAACTATCGCCCCGCCGCGTGGCCGCACCGAGATCGAACGGCTGATCGACATCGATGCGGAGCCGAAAATCCTCGGCGAAAATCTCTATCTGGCGGCCTACCGCGGCAGCGTCGCCGCGCTGGACATGCGCAACGGCAATCTGTTGTGGAACCGCGAACTGTCCAGTTATGCCGGGCTGGACGTGGACGAGCAACAGGTATTCGTCAGCGACGATGCCGACGCCGTGCTGGCGCTGGATCGCCGCACCGGCGGCACGCTCTGGAAGCAGGCTGAAATGACCGGCCGCCGGCTGTCGGCTCCGGCCGCCACCAAGAACCACGTCGTGGTGGGCGATTTCGAGGGCTACCTGCACTGGCTGAGCAAGGACAGCGGCAAAGTCGTTGGCCGGATTCGCGCCGCCGGCAAGGCTATCGTCGCCCCGCCGTTAGCGGCCGGCGACACCGTGTTCGTCCAGGGCCAGGGCGGTGCGCTCGGCGCATTCCGCGCCGGGGAATGAAGCGATCTCCCTCACCCCGACCCCTTTTTCACCCTTGGGAGCGGGGAATTGACCCCACCGACCGTGCTGCTGGACCAGCTCGTCACCATCTTCGTCACCTTCCTGGTGGTGATCGACCCGGTGGGCGTCGCGCCGATGTTCGCGGCGCTGACCCGGGGCGGCGCCGACCGCTACCGCCGGCGCATGGCGCTCAAGGGTATTTTCATCGCCACGCTCATCTTGCTGCTCTTCCTGTTCACCGGCGATACCCTGTTGCGCTTCCTGGGCATCAGCCTGGCGGCGTTCCGGGTCAGCGGCGGCGCCCTGCTGTTCCTGCTGGCCATCGACATGGTGTTCGCCCGCCCATCCGGCCTGCGCTCGGCGACGGTACGGGAACAGGAAGAGGCTCAGTACAAGGAAGACATCTCGGTGTTCCCGCTGGCGTTTCCCCTGCTGGCCGGTCCCGGCGCCCTGACCACCATCCTGCTGACCACCAGCGGCCTGCGCCCTCAAGAGCAACCACTGCTGTTTCTCGGTCTGCTGGGGGTATTGCTGGCGGTGCTGCTGTTGACCCTGCTGTGCCTGCTGCTGGCCCCGCAATTGATGAAGCTGCTGGGTGAAACCGGCGCCAACGTCATTGATCGGTTGCTGGGGGTGATTCTGGCGGCGCTGGCCATGCAGTTCATCCTCGAAGGTTTGCGCGCTGGCCTGTTTGGCGCCTGACGGTAGTCCCACCGTGCCCGGCTCGATTTTGCGGATCGCCGTCCCCTCGCCCCTCTATCGAATCTTCGATTACCTGCCCCCGCCGGATTGCGATGTCACGACCTTGCGGCCGGGCGCGCGGGTACGGGTGCCGTTTGGTCGGCGGCAAACCGTCGGTTTCCTTATCGAGACCTGCGGGGAGAGCGAACTGGACCCGACCATGTTGCGGCCTGCGCTGGCGGTGCTCGACCGCGAGCCCATTTTGCCCGCCGACGTGCTGGCGCTGATCCAGTGGGCGCAGCGCTACTACCACCATCCGCCCGGGGAGGTGTTCGCCGCCACCCTGCCGGCGCTGCTACGCCAAGGGGCACCAGCCGTGGTCCCCCAACCGCCTCCCGTGTGGCGCATCACCACCTCTGGGCTGGTGGCGTTGGCCGAATCTGTCGCGCTGCGCCGTGCCCCTGCTCAACGCCGGTTGCTCGACCACTTGTCCCAGTGTCCCGCCGGTCTCGACGCTGAAACCCTGCGACCGCTGGTCCGCGCCAGCGCCGAAACCTTGCGGGCGATACGCGCCCGGGGCTGGGTGGAATCGGACTTCGCTGACGCTCCGACAAAGACTGAAGCCTCGTCCACCGTTCCTGCCGCTTCGCCCGCGCTGAGCGCGGCGCAGGCCGATGCCGTCGCGGCGGTCAGCGCTGAACTGGACCGGTTTCAGGTCTTTTTGCTGGAAGGGATCACCGGCAGCGGGAAAACCGAAGTCTATCTGCGCCTGATCGAGGCGGTGTTGGTGCGCGGCCGGCAGGCGCTGGTGTTGGCGCCGGAGATCGGCCTGACCCCGCAATTGCTGGCCCGATTCCGGGAACGTTTGCCGGGACCGCTGGCGGTCTTGCACTCGGGTCTCAGTGACCGGGAGCGGCTGAATGCCTGGCTGCTGGCCCGCGACGGGACCGCGAAAGTGGTGGTCGGCACCCGCTCGGCGGTGTTCGCGCCGCTGCGAACACCGGGCCTGTTGATCGTGGACGAGGAACACGATACTTCTTTCAAGCAGCAGGACGGCTTTCGCTACCACGCGCGCGACCTGGCGGTGATCCGGGGCCAGCAGCTCGGCGTTCCGGTGGTGTTGGGTTCGGCCACGCCGGCGCTGGAAAGCGTCCAAAACGCTCGTGGCGGTCGTTACCGCCTGCTGCCATTGCCGGAGCGGGTCGGTGGGGGAACCGAACCGCCGATTCTGATTCTGGACGTGCGCCGCCAACCGATGACCGAGGGGCTGTCGCAACCGTTGCTGGAGCGAATGCGGGCGCATCTGGCCCGGGACGAGCAGGTTTTGCTGTTCCTCAACCGGCGCGGTTTCGCCCCGATCCTGCTCTGCCACGAATGCGGCTGGCTGAGCCTTTGCCGGCACTGCGACGCCCGCATGACCCTCCACCTGCGCCAACGCCGCCTGACCTGCCACCATTGCGGCGACAGCCGGCCGGTGGACGCCGTCTGCCCGGTCTGTGGCAGCGTGGACCTGCGCGCGGTCGGCCACGGCACCGAGCGGCTCGAAACCGCCCTGCGTCCGGTCTTTCCAGACATCGGCATCGCACGCCTCGACCGCGACAGCACCCGCCCCCGAGGGAGTCTGGAAACCCTTCTGGCGGACATTCACAACGGCGAACGCCGCATCCTGATCGGCACCCAGATGCTGGCCAAGGGCCATCATTTCCCCGAGGTGACCCTGGTCGGCATCGTGGACGCCGATCAGGGGCTGTACGGGGTGGACTTCCGCTCCAGCGAACGGATGGCGCAACTGATCCTGCAAGTCGCGGGGCGGGCGGGGCGGGCCGAAAAGCCAGGGACCGTCATCATTCAAACCCATCACCCCGACCATCCCCTGCTGCGCGTGCTGGTCTCCGAAGGTTATCCCGCCTTCGCGGCGGCGGCCCTGGTGGAGCGGCGGGAGGCGCTGCTGCCCCCGTTCGCCCATCAGGCTTTGCTGCGGGCCGAAGCCGTCGATCCGGAACGCGCCACCGCTTTTTTGAACACGGCCCTGGGGTTGGCAGAGCCCATCGCCGACGGGCTGGAACTGCTGGGGCCGGCCCCTGCGCCCATGGAGCGCCGCGCCGGCCGCTATCGGGCGCATCTGCTGGTTCAGGCGACGCAGCGTCAAGCATTGCATCGCTTCCTTGACCGCTGGGCGGTGCTGCTCTGGGGGGAGCGCGGGGATCGCCAGGTGCGCTGGTCGCTGGATGTTGACCCGATGGAACTGTATTGAATCCCATCCAGGGCGCTGGAGAAAATCTTGCCAAGCACCATTACTTCTTGGTGTAATACTGTCTTACATCACTTTGGAGTCTTGCCATCATGTTGACCGTGCGCCTGGATGAAATCACCGAACAGCGACTGGCCGAAGCCTGCCGCCAGCTCGGGTGCAGCAAAAGCGACGCCGTCAAGCAAAGTCTGGCGGAATGGCTGGAACAGTTCGAGCCGCTGCCTGATCCCTATGAATTGGGCAAGGATTTATTTGATGCCGGGGAACCGGCTACCCCTCCTCAAGATCCGCAACGACGGGCAATATGGGACTATTTACATGACAAATACCGTGCTCGTTGATTCAGGTTTCACCATCGCCCTGTTCGATCCTCACGATCCATTGCACGACAGCGCCAAAAAGACCCTTTCCAACCTGAACGCACGTCTCAGAACGGTCTGGCCGGTCATCGTCGAAACCAGTTTCTTTCTGGGGCCAAAAGGCAAGGTTTCATTTCTGCGCTGGATCGAACGGGGCGCCGTGACCGTTCGATCCATAGAAGTTGCGGATCTCGATGCGCTGGTCGCCATTCTCAATCGCTACTCCGACCAGCGCATCGATCTGGCCGACGCCTGTCTGATCTGGCTGGCCGGGCAGGAGAAAACCAACCGAGTGCTGACCACCAACCGCCGCGATTTCAGCATCTACCGCTCCCCGGACGGGCGTCCCTTCGAGCGGGTACGGCTGGCCGATGAGGGTTGACGTTCCCTCCGCTGCCTGGATTGCCATCATTCCAAGGTTCGGACCAAAACCGCCACCTCCGAGCGAGCAGTCCGCGGCTAAATTTCAAGAAATTGAAAAAATAGCCTAACCGCGGAGCCTTTACTTACTGGAGGATGCGGCTAGAATTTTCTGTGCTTGTGAATTTTTCGCATAGCCAACCAACCACTAGAGGAAATGACGGGAATGGGTCACCCCGGGCAACCAGTCCGGGAAATCGGGCTCGCCAGCGGCAGGCGCCCGGCCGCGAGTTCGGACCCATTCGCGTTCATGCCACCATCCACCCTTGTTCTTGGGAAATAACGATGCAACAAGACTTGGTTCACAAGGTAAAAAGCAATCCCAAATACCACGAACTGGTATCGAAACGCTCCAGTTTCAGTTGGTTCATGGCGATTCTGATGCTGGTGATCTACTACGGCTTCATCCTGATCATCGCCTATGCCCCCAAGTTCCTGGCCCAGCCAGTGGCCGCGGGCTGGACCATGACCATCGGCATACCGATCGGCGTCGGGGTCATCCTCTCCGCCTTCATTTTGACGGGGTTTTTCATCCATCGCGCCAACACGGTGTTCGACGACCTGAACAACCAGATCAAGGAGGAAGTCCTATGAGATTGCTTCCCGTCACCCTCGCCACGCCCCTGTTGCTGCTGGCGAGCAGCGCCTTCGCCCAGCAGGCAGCCGCGCCCGCCGCCGCGCCCGTCGCACAACAGGCGGCGCAGGTAGTCCAGAAAACGCTCAATGTCCCGGCCATCGTCATGTTCCTCATCTTCGTGGCCGTGACCTTGGGCATCACCTACTGGGCCGCGCAGCGCACCAAAACCGCCAAGGACTTCTACGCGGCGGGCGGCAGTCTCACCGGCATGCAAAACGGCTTCGCCATCGCCGGCGACTACATGTCGGCGGCCTCCTTCCTGGGTATCGCCGGCCTGGTGTACACGGCGGGTTTCGACGGCCTGATCTACTCGGTCGGCTGGCTGGTCGGCTGGCCGCTGATCATGTTCATGATCGCGGAACAGCTCAAGAATCTGGGCAAATTCACCTTCGCCGACGTGGTGTCCTACCGCTTGCAGCGGGTGCCGATGCGCACCCTGGCTGCCACCGGCACCATGGTGGTGGTGATCCTGTACCTGATCGGCCAGATGGTAGGCGCCGGCAAACTGATTCAGACCCTGTTCGGCCTGGATTACACCTACGCCGTCGTCATCGTCGGCGCGCTGATGATCACCTACGTGATGTTCGGCGGCATGATCGCGACCTCCTGGGTGCAAATCATCAAGGCCGGCCTGCTGCTCGGCGGCGCGACCCTGATCGCCTTTCTGTGCCTGCTGCAATTCGGCTTCAGCCCCGAGGAAATGTTCAAGCAGGCGACCATCGTCCGGGGTTCGGCGGAAGCGCCCAATCTGGCGATCATGGGACCGGGAACCCTGGTCACCAAACCGCTCGATGCCATTTCGCTGGGCATGGCGCTGATGTTCGGCACCGCCGGCCTGCCGCACATCCTGATGCGGTTCTTCACCGTACCCGACGCCAAACAGGCCCGGCGCTCGGTGTTCTACGCCACCGGCTTCATCGGCTATTTCTACATCCTGACCTTCATCATCGGCTTCAGCGCCATCGTCTTCATCACCAAAAATCCAGCCTACCTGGATGCGGCGGGCAAGATCCTGAACGGCAGCAACATGGCGGCCATTCACACCTCGGCCTACGTGGGCGGCCCCTACATGCTGGGCTTTATCTCGGCGGTCGCCTTTGCCACCATTCTGGCGGTGGTGTCGGGCCTGACCCTGGCCGGCGCCTCGGCCATTTCCCACGACCTGTACGCCAACGTGTTCGCCCACGGCCGGGCCAACGAGCAGCAGGAAGTATTCGTGTCCAAGATCGCCACGATCGGCCTGGGCATCGTCGCCG
This sequence comes from uncultured Gammaproteobacteria bacterium, assembly GCA_963696515.1. GTDB lineage: Bacteria > Pseudomonadota > Gammaproteobacteria > Competibacterales > Competibacteraceae > Contendibacter. The sequence goes on along the minus strand of CAVOKM010000011.1, from coordinate 18,998 downwards.
TGCTGCTGGGCATCGCCTTCGAGCAACAAAACGTCGCCTTCCTGGTCGGTCTGACCTTCGCGGTCGCCGCCAGCACCAACTTCCCGATCCTGTTCATGTCGATCTTCTGGTCCAAGCTGACCACCCGCGGCGCGGTGATTGGCGGCGCCATTGGCCTGATCACGGCGGTGGTGCTGGTGATCATCGGCCCCACCGTCTGGGAAGAGGTGCTGGGCTATCCCAAGGGCTCGGCCCCGTACCCGTCCAAGTATCCGGCCATCGTCTCGGTGACCGCGGCCTTCCTCGGCATCTGGATCTTCTCGCTCCTGGACCACAGCGCGCAGGCCAAGCAGGAACACGCGGCGTATGAAGCGCAGGACGTGCGCTGTCAGACCGGCATCGGCGCCGAGGGCGCGTCCGGCCATTAAGCCGGCCTCGAACCGGCGGGAGGCGTTCCGCAACGGAACGGCTTCCTCCCGGCTGGTTTGAATCTGCTAAGATAAAACCTCCTCCGGCTCCGCCGTGAGGGGGTTTTGTTTTGACGCAACCGGACGGAGCTGCCGTGACCACCCCCGACTACCTGGATCAAAAGGCCTTCCTCGCGCATCTGTCCCCGTTCAGCCAGTTGCCCGAAGCGGAACTGGAACGGTTCGCCAGGGAAATGACCGTCGGCCACTACCGCGCCGGCGACGTGCTGCTGAGAGCCGGAGAACGGCCGGCCTGTCTCTACATCGTCATCGACGGCACGGTCTGGGAGGTGGACGATGAACCCGCTGCGCTCGACCCGGTAGAAGCGACTCCCGAAACCTCCAATAACGGGGACCGTTCGCTGTTGTGTGTAAGCTCTTTTTACACATCCGAGGACAGCTTCGACGCCAAGGCGCTGCAGGAAGGCGCCAGCAAGCGCAGTTTCAGGGTTAGCGAACCAACCCGCTGTTTTCTCTTGCCGCGGGAAAGTTTTCTGCAAACCGTCCGGAGCTATCCGGAGTTCGCCAAATTCTACGATCTCAGAATCACGCAACGACTGGCGGTCGGGCGCGGCGCCGAGGACATGCGGGAACTGTCGGCGTTCACGGTCGCCAAGATCCACGACGTCTACATCCATCCACCGACCTATGTGACCGCCGAGACCTCCATCCACGAAACCGCCCTGGCGATGAAGGCGAACAAGACCAACTCGGTCCTGGTTCGCTGCGACGACGAGATCGGCATCGTGACCGCCACCGATCTGCGGGAGGCCGCCATCATCCAGCGGCGGTCGCTGGACGCTCCGGTCGGCACGCTCGCCACTTACGACCTGATCGGCATGACGTCCGAGGATTTCCTGTTCAACGCTCTATTGCGAATGACCCACCATAACATCAACCGGCTGGTGATCCGCGACGGCGCCACCATCCACGGCATCCTCGAACAGATCGATCTGCTGAGTTATCTCTCCAACCACTCGCACCTGATCGCCCTGCAAATCGAACGCGCGCAGTCCAAGGAAGAATTGAAGTGGGCCAGCCGCGATCTGGTCAACGTGATCCGCGACCTGCACGCCAAGGGCATCAAGATCCGCTTCATCATGCAACTGGTGTCGGAGCTGAACAAAAAAGTGTTGCGCAAGCTCTTCGACCTGCTGGCGCCACCGGAACTGCTGGACAATTCCTGCCTGCTGGTGCTGGGCAGCGAAGGCCGTGAGGAGCAGGTGCTGAAGACCGACCAGGACAACGCTCTGATTTTGCGGGATGGTTTTTCCCATCCCGACCTGGAACGGATAACCAGGGAATTCACCGCAAGCCTGATCGAGTTCGGCTATCCAAGCTGCCCCGGCAACATCATGGTGTCGAACCCCTACTGGGCCAAATCGGTAACGGCCTTCAAGGACGAGTTGTTCGAATGGATCGTCCATCCCACCCGCGACTCTTTCCTCCAGTTCGCCATCTTCTGCGACGCAGCGGCGGTGGCCGGCGACGACAATCTGTTGCGGCATGTCAAGGATCGCATGTATCGTCTGCTAGGCGACCACCGCTCCTTCTACAGCCAGTTCGCGAAATCCACGGTGGCGTTTGAAACCCCCCTGGGCTTCTTTACCAATTTCGTGCTCGAGAAAAACCGCGACGAACTGGACATCAAGAAAGGCGGTATCTTTCCCATCGTCCACGGAGTGCGCAGCCTGGCCCTGGAGTATCGGCTGCCGCAGACCAATACCGTGGATCGCGTCAACACGTTAAGCCAGCGCAACCTGTTCCAACCGTCTTTCGGCGTCGAATTGATCGAGGCGTTCGCCTACATGTCCGCGTTGCGGACCCAGGCCGGGCTTCGGAAAATCGAGCAGGGACTGCCGCAGGACAACTACCTGAATCCCAAGGAACTCAACAAGCTGGAGCGGGAACTGCTGCGCGACTCGTTCAAGATCGTCAACGAATTCAAGAAGTTTATTGGCTACCATTTCAAGCTCGGCATGATCAGCTAACCGGAAAACCCCATGCATAAGGCTTTCCCTTGAAAACGCATCTGCAAGCACTCATCACCCTGGCGCTCCAGAACTTGCATCGGGATGGACTGTGGTCCGGGGACACCCCCAGGGACATCCCGCTGGAACGCAGCCGCGACCGGGCCCACGGCGATTTCGCCAGCGCCATCGCCCTCGCCCTGGCGAAAACCGCCCACCGCCCGCCGCGCGAACTGGCCGAGCGCATCAAGGCCGCTCTGCCCCCCTCCGACCGCATCGCCCGGGTGGAGGTTGCCGGTCCCGGTTTCATCAACTTCTTCCTCACCCCCACCGCCTATCAGGCGGTGGTCAACGAGATTCTGGATCGGGGCGACGCCTTCGGGCGGAGCGAACTCGGCGGAGGCCGGCGGGTGCAGGTGGAATTCGTTTCCGCCAATCCCACCGGACCGCTGCACGTCGGCCACGGCCGCGGCGCGGCCTTCGGCGCCACTGTCGCCAACCTGTTGGAAGCGGTCGGTTACCAGGTTCACCGCGAGTATTACGTCAACGACGCCGGCCGGCAGATGAACATCCTGGCCGCCAGTATCTGGCTGCGCTATCTGGAGCACTGCGGCGAACATTTCCGGTTTCCCAGCAACGGCTACCGGGGTGATTACGTGCGCGACATCGCTGCCCGACTCTACGCTGAGCGCGGCGGCGCCTACATGGTCGCGGCGGGGCAGGTGTTCCGGAACTTACCCCAGGACGAGGTGCGGGACGATAACGGCTCCATCGTGATTCCGGGCGACAAGGAAGCCCACATCGACGCCTTGGTCGAACGCGCCCAACGGCTGCTGGGCGATCACCATTATCGCTACATCTTCGAACGGGGCTTGAACACCATCCTCGACGACATTCGCGACGATCTCCGGGAATTCGGCGTGGTGTACGACGAATGGTATTCGGAGCGCACCCTGGCGGAATGCGGCACGGTTAATAAGACCATCAACCGCTTGCGCGACGCCGGCTTTGTCTACGAGCAGGATGGCGCGTGGTGGTTTTGCTCCAGCGCCTTCGGCGACGAGAAGGATCGGGTGGTGGAGCGGGAAAACGGTCAGACGACCTATTTCGCCTCCGACATCGCCTACCATCTGGAGAAATTCGAACGCGGCTTCGACCTGGTCATCGACGTGTGGGGCGCCGACCATCACGGCTATGTTCCGCGGGTCAAAGCTGCCCTTCAAGCCATGGGCGAGAACCCCGAAAAGCTGGACGTGTTGCTGGTGCAGTTCGCCATCCTCTACCGCAATGGCGAGCGGGCGCAGATGTCCACCCGCTCCGGCGAGTTCGTCACCCTGCGCGAATTGCGCCAGGAGGTCGGTAACGATGCCGCCCGCTTTTTCTACGTCATGCGCAAGAGCGAGCAGCATCTCGATTTCGATCTGGATCTGGCAAAATCCCAATCCAGGGATAACCCGGTGTACTATATTCAGTATGCCTACGCCCGGGTGTGCAGTGTGATGCGCCAGTTGCGCGATAAGGGATTGTCTCGGGAGGAGGCGAGAGGCCGGGCCAACCTGGCGTTGCTGACCGAACCACATGAGGAAGATTTGTTGGTGGCGTTATCCCGCTATCCGGACGTAGTGGAAAACGCGGCCCTCGCGCACGAACCGCATCAATTGGCCCACTACCTGCGGGAACTGGCCACGGCATTTCATGCATACTATAACGAACACCGGGTTCTGGTCCCGGACGATGCGCTCCGCGATGCCCGGCTCAATCTGAGTCTGGCCACGCGGCAAGTCATCAACAATGGTCTTACCCTGTTGGGCGTTTCCGCCCCGGAGGTTATGTGAGCATTCGACACGACTACAAGCCCGCCGCGCCCGGGCAGCACCGCCAGAGCGCGCGCCTTCACGGTTTGCTGGTCATCACGCTGGTTCTGATCGGCCTGTTTGGCGGTTTGCTGGCCTACATCAAGGGCGATCGGACCCGCCCGGCCCCCGCCACTGCCACCCTTGTGCCCACCGCGCCGCCGCCGAAAGCCGCGGCCTCGCCGGTGGTGGAACCCACGCCGGCCAAGCCCAAATACGATTTCTATACCGAACTGCCCAAACGGCAGATCGATATCCGGCGCGAGACCGTCAATCCAAGGAACGCTCCCCAACCCTCGCCCACCCGGACGCAACCCGTAGCCGAACCGCTCCGGAAAACTGCGGCGCCGCGCAAGAACACAGCGTCCAATACACCCAATTCCAAGACCCCAGATGCCAAATCCCCCACCCCCAAGACCCCTGAAGCTAGGACCGCGAACGCCAAGCCCACTAATTCCAAGCAAGTGAATCCCGAACCCGCGAATTCAAAGTCCACGGTTTCCAAGACCCCCGAAGCCAAAACCACCAATCCCAAGACCGCGAATTCCAAGACCGCCGACGCCAAAATCGTGCCCGTTACGACTCCGGCGCGGACAGCGCAACCAACCCGGCCGCTTGCCACTCCTGGTTCGAACATCGCCGTCAAGATAGAGTGAATGCCTTCGTTCCCTAAGCCGCCGAGTCTTGGGTTGCCACGCCATGAACCTGCCCAACACCGTTCGGAACTACCTGGACCATCGGCGTCTGCCTTACCAGTTAATCACTAGTCCGGCCGGTCAAAGCTTGACCCAGATCGCCGAGCGCCTCGCGATCCCGCTCCGATGGATGGCTCGCATCGTCCTCTTGAAGGATTCATCCGGCCTGGAGATGGCGATTCTACCTTGCAGCCATATCCTGGATTTTTCCATCCTTTGCCGGTTATCGCGGCGCGACCTCGAACCACTGCACGGCCCTGAAACCGCCTGTTTTTTCCAAAGCCACGGTTGCGTGGCAAATTCCTATCCGCCCCTGCCGGAAGCCTTCGGGGTACCCGCCCTGGTCGATATCAGTCTGGAAGGTAACGATAATGGCGATATTCACTTCGACAGCGGCGACGGCAATCACCTGGTCCGGATGCGGAGCGCCGATTTCCGTGCGTTGCTCGCCCAGGCGCGCTGGGAGCGGTTCGCGATTCCGATGGACCATCTCGACGTCTTGAACAGCCAGCAGGCGATCACTCCCGATAATCTGACCAGTTTCACCAGCCGCTATACCCCCACTCGCCTGCGCGAAAGCATCGAAACCATCACCGAACTGCCAGCCCTGCCACAAACCGCGCAACACATTTTGGCGTTGTGCGCCAACCCGGATGCCACGGCCCAAGACATCCTCCGGGTGGTGGAGCAGGATCCCAGCCTCGCCGCCCAGGTGGTGTATTGGGCGCGTTCTCCGCTGCATGGTTTTCAAGGACCAGTGGATTCGCTGGAAACCGCGATCACGCAGATTCTGGGACTCGAGAACACGCTTAACCTGCTGCTCGGGTCCAGTGTGAGTCGGACCTTTCAGGTCCCGGCCGACGGTCTGCTCGGACTGCAAGCCTTCTGGCGGCACAGCGTTTACTGCGCCGCCCTGATCAGCGAGTTGGTCAAGCTGCTGCCCGAATCATTAGCCGTCAAGCCGGGTCTGGCTTACCTGAGCGGCCTGTTGCACGATGTCGGCTATCTGGCCTTGGGACACCTGTTCCCGGCCCGTTTTTTCTTGTTCAACCGGTTCCTGGCGGTCAACCGGCATATTCCACTCAACCTGGTGGAACGCTATGTACTGGGCGTCGAGCATTGGCATATCGGCGCCTGGGTGATGAAGGCCTGGAACATGCCCGAGGAAGTGGTCGCGGCGGTGCGCTGGCACCATAACGAGGATTGCACCCAGCCCCACGCCGAATACTCAAATCTGGTGCTGATTGCCAACCGGTTGCTGCATGCCTTTGGTCTGGGCGAGGAGTCCAACAACCATCTGCCGGCGCTGGCCATGTTCACCCTCGGCATCCCCCGCGAACAGGCCATGGATGCGCTGGCGCGGGTACAGGCCAGCATGACGAATTTGGACGTTTTGTCCGAGGTGCTGCGGCTACCCGACCAGAGTTGATTGGCGGCAACCGAGCGCCTGTTTAAGGTTCCAGATAGGTATAACCGTCCAGTCCCCCTTCCAGTTCCCGCAGATAAGCCGTGCGTTGATCCGGATCGAGTTCGGCGGCGGCGATTTTCTCGCGATAGGCCGCCCGCAGGTCTTCCGGCTCGAACCGCACGTAGCGCAGCAGGTCGGCCACGGTATCGCCGTGGGCCGGCTCGATTAGCCGATAACCCCCATCCCCGGCCAATTCCACGTTGACCGACGCGGTATCGCCGAACAGGTTGTGCATGTCGCCGAGAATCTCCTGATACGCCCCCAGTAGGAAAATCCCCAGCAGATAAGGTTCGTCAGCCCGGCCGGGAGGCAGCGGCAGGGTGGTCTCCACGCCTTCCCCGTCCACGTAGCGGTCGATGCAGCCGTCGGAGTCGCAGGTCAGATCCTGCAACACAGCCCGGCGGGTTGGTGGCTGATCCAGCCCTTGCAGCGGCAGGATGGGAAAGATTTGGTCCAACGCCCACACGTCCGGCATCGACTGGAACACTGAAAAGTTCAGGAACAGCTTCTCCGCCAGCTTGTCGTTCAGTTCGTCGAGAAGCTCGCGATGGGCGCGGACGCCGGGGTTGAGCAGCGGATGCAGCTTGCGACAGATGGCGAAATAAATCTGTTCGGCCCGGGCGCGCTGCTCCAGCCGCAAGACCCCATGCAGGTACAGGTCGCGCGCCTCGGTCAGCCAGTAGGCGGCGTCATGGTAGGTTTCCACCGCCGACCCGCGCCCCGCGCCTTTGTACCGATCCCATAAATTGTGCAGAATCAGCGGATCGCCGGGGCCGGGCGGGGGCGGCAAACGGTCGCCTGGGGCCGGTTCCTGATCGATCACCTCGGTGATCAGCACGGCATGATGGGCGGTCAGCGCCCGGCCCGACTCGCTGAACAGATGCGGATGCGGCAGGTTCTGCTCGGCACAGACCTCCCACAGCGCTTGAACCACGTGATTGGCGTATTCCCGCACGCTGTAGTTCATCGAGCAGTCACCGCGCGAACCGGCGCCCTCGTAATCCACTCCCAGCCCGCCGCCGACATCCACCCAGCGCAGGCGGGCGCCCAGTCGCCACAAATCGGCGTAATAGCGTCCCACTTCCCGCAGGCCGCGCTGAATGTCGTGGATGTTGGCGATCTGCGAGCCAAGATGGGCGTGTAGCAGGGTCAGGGTATCCAGCATGTCCTCTTCCTTGAGTCGCTGCACCGCCTCCAGCGCCTGGCTGGCCGACAGGCCGAACTTGGATTTCTCGCCGCCGGTGTTCTGCCATTTGCCGGCGCCGATGGACGCCAGGCGCACCCGCATTCCGAGTTGCGGCCGGACGCCGAGCCGGCGCGCTTCCTCGATAACCCGTTCCAGTTCGGACAGTTTTTCGACCACGTTGAACACTTGAAAGCCCAGTTGCCGGCCGATCAGCATCAAACGGATATATTCGCGGTCCTTGTAGCCGTTGCAGACCACCACGCCGCCGGGTTGGGACAGGCCCAGCACCGCCATGAGTTCCGGTTTGCTGCCGGCCTCCAAGCCGACGCGGGAACCGCCGTGACCGACGATCTCGCTGACCACCCGTTGCTGCTGGTTGACCTTGATCGGATAGACGGCGGTATAGCCGCCTTGGTAATCAAAGTCCGTGATGGCGGCGGCGAAGGCGTCGCAGAGCGTATCCACCCGGTCGTGCAGGATATGGCTGAACCGAACCAGCACCGGCAAGCCGTAGCCCCGGAGCCGTAAATCCTCGGCCAGGGCGGCCAGATCGACGCCGGGGTGGCCCGGTCTGGCGTGGCTCGCGCACCCGAACCCGGCCCGCATCGTCGATTTCGAAGTAGCCATCGCCCCAGCGGGCGGTGTTATATACTGCGCGCGCCTGGGCCACGGTCCAGCCCGGTGGCGAGTGCCTTGGGTCGTTCAAAGCCGTTCATCCTCCGCAAGCAGGGGTCTCGACGTGACGTTGGATCAATCCTGGTTTACCGAAATTCACCCGGCCACGGGATCCGCCTTTTCCCTCAAGCTCACGGGCACGCTGCACGATGTACAAAGTCCTTGGCAGCGGGTCGCGGTCCTTGCCACCGAAGCCTTTGGCAAGCTGATGGTGATCGATGGCTATATTATGCTGACCACTCGTGACAATTTCCTGTATCACGAGATGATGGCCCATCCGGCGCTATTCACCCATCCTGATCCGCGCCGAGTGCTGATCGTTGGTGGCGGCGATTGCGGCACCCTGCGGGAAGTGCTGAAGCATCCGGGCGTTGAGCGCGTGACTCAGGTGGACATCGACCAGGAAGTGACCCGGGCCGCCGAGATCCATTTCCCGGAATTGTGCGTGGCGAACAGCGATCCGCGGGCGCAACTGCGCTTCGCCGACGGCGTCGCCTGGGTCGGGAACGCCGAGCCGGGCGGTTACGACGTGATCATCGTCGATAGCACCGATCCAATTGGGCCGGCCGAGGGCTTGTTCGCCGAACCGTTCCTGCGCGACTGCCACCGCGCTCTCGGCTCCGATGGCCTGCTAGTCCAGCAAAGCGAATCGCCACTGTTCCATCTCGACAGCATTCTGCTGCCGCTACACCAGAATCTACGCATCGCCGGCTTCAGCGATGCCCATACTCTGCATTTTCCGCAGTGCGTCTATCCCTCCGGCTGGTGGACCGCCACCCTCGCCCGCAAGAGTGGCCAGGTCGCCGATTTTCGGGAGGCGGACGCCGCCGCCAAGCCCTTCGCCACCGAGTATTACAACGCCGAAATCCACCGCGCCGCCCTGGCCACGCCGGAATTCATGCGCCGGGCGCTGGCCAAGACTCGGGGACAACTTTAGCGCAACATCAACAGCAACTCTCCCGACCCGCGTCGCAAATTCAGGATTAGCCCCTCGCTCTGGCTGGCGATCTGGCGCAGTTCGTCGGTGCTGGCGATAGGCTGGCGGTTGACGGCGGTGATCACATCGTTGCGCCGCAGACCAGCCCGGGCGGCGGGACTGTCGGATTCGAGCTGGGCCACCACCACGCCGCGCACCCCCGCTCCGCCCATTGGCGAATTCGGCCCGATGTCCTCGAAGGTCACGCCTGCCAGGCGCGGATTGATGGCGTTGCCATCGGCCTTGGTCGGCACGTACTCCCCGACCTTGGCGTCCAGGGTCAGCGGCTTGCCGTCGCGCAGAATGTCGAGCCGCGCCGCCTCGCCGACTTCCAACAGGCCGATGGCGTTGCGCAGGCCACCGCTGTCGCGGATCGGCTTGTCATTGATGCTGAGTACCACGTCGCCTTCCTTCAAACCGGCGCGGGCAGCGGCGGAACGCGGGCTGACCTGGGCGATGACCGCGCCCCGGTCGGCGGGAATGTTGAAGGCGCGCGCCAAATCAGGGGTGAGGTCCTGCACCGAAACGCCCAATTGACCACGCCGCACCGAGCCGTGGGCCACAATCTGGTTCATCAGCCGCGATACCATATTGGCCGGGATGGCGAAGCCGATGCCGATGTTGCCGCCGCCGGGGGCAAGGATGGCGGTGTTGACGCCGACCAGCTCGCCGCGCAGGTTGACCAGAGCCCCACCGGAATTGCCGGGATTGATCGAGGCATCGGTCTGGATAAAGTCCTCGTAACCCTGGATGCCCAGTCCGGTGCGACCCAGCGCGCTGATGATGCCGGAGGTGACGGTCTGGCCCAGCCCGAAGGGATTGCCGATGGCGACCACGAAATCACCCACCCGCAGGTTGTCGGAATCGGCCAGGGGTAGGGCGGCGAGATTGTTACTGGGAATCTGGATCACCGCCACATCGCTTTGAGGATCGGAACCGATCACCTTGGCGGCGAGCTTGCGGCCGTCGCGCAGAGTGACGGTGATCGTGTCGGCGCCGTCGATGACGTGATGGTTGGTGATGACGTAGCCGCGACGGGCGTCCACCACCACCCCGGAACCGACGCTCTGCGCCTTACGTTCGCGCGGCTGGTCCGGGACATTGAAAAAGTGGCGGAAGAACGGATCGTCCAGCAGCGGATTGCGGCGCAGCGCGACCCGGCTTTCGGTGGCAATGTTCACCACCGCCGGAGTGGCTCGCTCCAGCATCGGCGCCAGGGTCGGCAGGACCTGACCGTCCACGGTGGCGGGCAGAGCGGCCGGGGCGGGCAGCGGAACGACGAGGATAAAACCGAATGCCAGCAGGATCGCCGGCAGCAGAGAGCGTCGGATATTCATGGGCGGGAACAACCTCAATATTCCAGAACAGATGCGGGTACAGTGAAACAAAACAAAGTCTTGACCCTGACTTGGTTTCCTTCTGTTAACAACTATCGGCTGTCTTCGAGCCAGCTTTATTGATGCCAATGCGCTCGCGGATCGAACGGCAGTTCCCGAGCCATCCGATGAAACAGTTCGCGCGCCGCCTCGGTATCGGCCGGCGGATTGACGATGCTCAGCACTGCGAACTGATCGCCGGGCGGCTGGCCAGGCAGGCCGCGCCCTCGTAACCGTAGTTGTTGGCCGTTTCGGGCGTTGGCCGGAATGTTGAGCGTGACCGGTCCGCCGAGCGTGGGTACGTCGATCTTGCAACCCAGCGCCGCTTCCCAGGGCGACAGCGGCAATTCCAGGGTGATGTCGCGACCTTTGACCTGGTACAGCGGGTGCGGCTTGATCGTCGCTTCCAGATACAAATCGCCGCTGGGTCCTCCTGCGATGCCGGGACCACCTTGGCCGGTCAACCGGATCTTCTGGCCGGTTGTCACGCCGGGGGGAATCTTGACGTTCAGAGTGCGGGTCCGCGCGGTTCTCCGGCCGCTGGCATCCCGCTCTGGCATTTGCAGTTGCAGGGACCGGTTGCCGCCGTGATAGGCTTCCTCCAGAGTGATGTCCAGCGCCACGGTCTGGCTTTGGCCGGGACTCTGGAAGCCGCGTCCACCGCCAAAGCCGGGGCCGACCCCACCGCCCAGATTGCTGAACAGTGATTCGAAGAAATCGCTGAACTCGCGTCCACCGAAGCTGCTGCCGAACGGTTGCCCGCCAGCCCTTCCCGGACCGCTCTGCCAGCCGGGCGGCGGCCGGAACTCCTGGCCAGCCCGCCAGTTGCTGCCGAGCTGGTCGTAGGCGGTGCGTTTTTCGGGGTCGCGCAATACCTCGTAGGCCTCGGCGACCTCTTTAAAACGCTCCTCGGCCTGCGCTTCCTTGCTGACATCGGGATGATATTTGCGCGCCAGCCGGCGGTAGGCCTTCTTGATATCCTCCGCCGAGGCATCCCGGGCCACGCCGAGGGTTTGGTAGTAGTCCTGGTATTTCATGCCGGTTCCGGGCGGTGAGGGAGAGGACCGGCGGGTTCGACCCGCCGGCCGGACGGCTTAGCCCTCGACCTTGATGGTCCGCGACAGGGTGTGGGTCGCCTTGGGAATACTGATTTCCAACACCCCATGAGCGCCGCGGGCAGCGATCTGAGCCAGATCTGCGGCGTCGGGCAGGCCGAAGCGGCGGTAGAAGCTGCCACAGGGTCGTTCTACCCGGCTGTAACCGGCACGGTTCTCGCGGGTCTCGCCCGGACGGTCGCCGCGGATGGTCAGCACGCCGTTTTCGGCGATAATCTCGATGTCCTTGGGATCCATGCCGGGGATATCGGCGCGCAGCACGAAACGGTCTTTCTCTTCCTTGATGTCCACCGGCGGAATCCAGTCGCAGGTCGCGACGCTGGATTGATCGTCGCCGGCGGCGTAGGGATCGAACAACCGGTCCAGTTCCTTGCGCAGGTGGCGCATATGCTGCCAGGGTTCGTAACGGCTCGGATTCATGATGCAAACCTCTTGGGATTGTGAAGGTTATTTAATAAATAAGGCCGCCGCGCGCCATTTCAAGTCGTACTGACCGATTTTTCCGCCCGCAACAGGAGCAAACATGACGGACTACGCGATGAGCACACGTGAATTTCTGCCACTGGCGATAGCGGTATTGACCGTTTCCGATACCCGGACCGAGGTGGACGACGCGTCCGGCCAAATATTGGTGGAACGATTGACCGCGGCGGGCCACCGGCTGGCGGACCGGGCCATTGTCCCCGACGACATCTACCGCATCCGCGCGGTGGCATCGGGCTGGATCGCCGATCCGGCGGTGCGGATCGTGCTGATCACCGGCGGCACCGGCATGACTGGCCGCGACAGCACGCCCGAGGCGATCCGACCCCTGTTGGATAAAACGATTGACGGTTTCGGCGAGTTGTTCCGGATGCTGTCCTGGGAAGAAATCGGCGCCTCGACCCTGCAATCGCGGGCGCTGGGTGGGCTGGCCAATGCCACCTTCATTTTCTGCCTGCCCGGCTCAAGCGGGGCCTGTCGCACTAGTTGGGATCGCATTCTGCAACCCCAGTTGGACGCGCGCACCCGGCCCTGCAATCTGGTCGAACTGATGCCGCGGTTGCGCGAGCGATGAGGGAGACGATCATGACCCACTTAACAAGCCATCCCCGGCTCGGCATCGCCCTCGGCAGCGGTTCGGCGCGCGGCTGGGCGCACATCGGCGTTCTGCGGGCGCTGGAACAGGCCGGCATCGTCCCCGAGTTGGTTTCGGGAACCTCGATTGGCGCCCTGGTCGGAGCAGCTTACGCCAGCAACCGGCTGGACCGGCTGGAGGAATGGGTGGCGCAGATCGACTGGTGGGAGATCATCCGCTACATGGATCTGCGTCTCGGAGGCGTGGAGGGCGAGCGCTTGATGCATGCTTTCCGCGAGCGGGTGGAGGACGCACCGATCGAATCCCTGCCCAAGCCGTTCGGGGCGGTGGCCACCGATTTACAAACCGGCCGCGAGGTGTGGTTCCAGCAAGGTTCGTTGTTGGAAGCGGTGCGGGCATCCATCGCCCTGCCAGGGCTGTTTAGCCCGGTGCTGCATCGAGGCCGCTGGCTGGTGGATGGTGGCCTGGTGGACCCCTTGCCGGTATCCTTGTGCCGGGCGCTGGGGGCGGACCGGGTGATTGCGGTCAACCTGAATGGCAACATCGTTGGCAAGCATTTCGGCGGTCGTCCGCCGCCCCTGGCGGGACCGAGTCCACTGCTGGCGCGATTGAGCGCGGGCTTGCAGGCGATGCTGGGCAACAACGGCCGCACGGCGGGCGAATCGGAAGTGGATGAACCGCCGGGGCTGTTCGATGTCATGGCCGGTTCGATCAACATCATGCAGGACCGCATCACCCGGGCGCGGATGGCGGGCGATCCGCCGGATGTGGTGCTGGCCCCGCGGTTGGCACACTTGGGGCTGATGGATTTCGATCAAGCCAGCGAGGCCATCACCGCCGGCATGGAGTGTGTGCGGCTGCACCTACCGCTGGTGCGCGACATGCTGAATCTGCCGGAAACCCAGGACTGAAATGCGCGCTGTTCCGCGCGACCCACCGACGAAAAAACGCCATGCCGACCCTTCGCTACATTCTAACCATCGCCTGCCCGGACCGGGTGGGCATCGTGGCCGCCGTGTCCAACGCGCTGGCCGTCCACTCCGGCAACATCATCGAATCCAACCAGTTCAGCGACACCGAATCGGGCCGGTTTTTCATGCGGCTGGTGTTCGATCTGGACCCAGCGACCGAGCCGGCGCTGTTGGAACATTTTTCCCCATTGGCTCGGCGGTTCGAGATGGATTGGCATCTGCGCGACCCGCGCCAGCCGCCACGGGTCTTGATCCTGGTCTCCAAGGCCGAGCACTGCTTGAACGATCTGCTGTACCGACATCGCACCGGGGCGCTGCCGATGGAGATCACCGCCATCGTGTCCAATCATCGCGAACTGGCGCATCTGGCGGGTTGGCACGCGCTTCCATACCACTATCTTCCGGTGACGCCAGCAACCAAGCCAGATCAGGAACGGCAAATTCTGGAGCTGGTCGAGCGGACGGGCACGGAATTGGTGGTGCTGGCCCGCTACATGCAAATACTGTCGCCGGAACTGTGTCAGGCGTTAACGGGGCGGGCGATCAATATCCACCATTCCTTCCTTCCCGGATTCAAGGGCGCCCGGCCCTACCACCAGGCGTATGCGCGGGGGGTAAAGCTGATCGGCGCCACCGCCCATTACGTGACCGCCAACCTGGATGAGGGGCAGATCATCGAGCAAGAGGTGGAGCGGGTGGATCACGCCCATACGCCGGAGCAGTTGGCGGCGGTCGGCCGCGACATCGAGAACATCGTGCTGGCCCGGGCGATTCACTATCACCTGGAGCGGCGGGTGTTCCTGAATGGCAGTAAAACGGTGGTGCTGCGGTGATCGCGGGGAGTGATTAGGCCACGCTCGACCACATGTCACTTCATCTGGTCGAGCGCCTTGTTGGGCGTGAGTTGGCTACACGGACCGCTCGACAAATGGAGTTTGATTGGACCGAAAACTCCTAACCCTTCACCACCAGATCGCCTTCGGCGTCCGGCGAAATCAAACGTTGTGCGTGCCAGATCATGCAGCGATACTCCTTCTCCGTAAGCCTGCCTAATGGGCACCGTTCAATGACACCCGCGGAAGTCACGCGTGAACCAGGCATCCAACCCACCAGGGTTTTCAAGGCCCCGCTTCTCTCCACCCCAAGGAATTCTTATGCTGATCCGGGTCGGTTACGACATCATTTTCGAGCATCCGGCGCCGACGCCGATCATCGCGATGCTCTATCTCCATCCCTCGCACGGACCCTCGATCCGCCGGGGCGACTATCTGCTGGTCGAACCACCGGTGCAGGTCAGCGAATACATCGATGATTATGGCAATCGTTGTGGCCGCTTGCTCGCTCCCGCCGGTCCCATCCGGTTTTGGAACGACGCGGTGGTCGAGGACAGCGGGCAGGTGGACCCCCAGAATCCCGCCGCCGAACAGCACGAAATCCACGACTTGCCGGATGCGACGCTCACGTTTCTGATGCCGAGCCGTTATTGCGAGGTCGACCGCATGGTGGATCTGGCCTGGCAGCTTTTCAGTACCGTACCGAAAGGCTGGGCGCGGGTGCAGGCGATCTGCGACTTCGTGCACAACCATCTCCAGTTCGATTACTTGCAGGCCCGGAAAACGCGCACCGCTTATGAAGCCTATCAGGAACGAGTCGGCGTTTGTCGCGATTTCACCCACCTGGCGGTCACGCTCTGCCGCTGCCTGAACATCCCCGCCCGGTACTGCACCGGGTACCTCGGCGACATCGGGGTGCCGCTGTCGCCCGACCAGGATTTCAGCGCATGGTTCGAGGCGTACCTGGGGGGGCGCTGGTACACCTTCGACCCGCGCAACAACACGCCTCGCATCGGCCGGGTCTTGATGGCGTATGGCCACGACGCCGCCGATGTGGCGCTCCTGACCTCCTTCGGCCCCAGCCGGCTGGATCGATTCACGATATGGACCGACGAGGTAGGCGAGGAGGCTCTGTTGCCGGCCCCGATGCAATAGGACACGAGCTCACTGCGAGTGGCCTATCAAATTCCCCGATCCGCTACCGATCGATTGGGGATTTTTCCATCAGGGTTCGATCCGGTTTAAGAGGTCCAAACCACTGTCCACGAGGACGCCATGTTGCCCGACGACCGCATGACTCTCCGCTCCATCCCGCGCCGTTTCCGGTGGTTGACCGTGCTATTCCTGCTGGGGATGATGCCGTTCGTCGCCCAGGCGCAACTCTCCGACGCCAAGGTGGAGGCGCTGGTGGAAGCGCTGCGGGTAGCGGCGCCGCCGGCCAGCGCCGGACTGTACAGCGACTGGCGGGTCAAGCCGGACAATATCGTCCGCTGGTCCAAACGCTGTCTGGACCGGGAGGTCACGCCCGAGCAGTTCGCCGCCGATCAGGCCGTGGCCCGGCCGGTGCTGGTCTGCGTGATGGGTCCGGTGCTGCGCGATCAGTTCGCCCAGAGCAACCACAACGAAATGGTCGCGGTGCAGCGCGCCGCCGCCTGGTGGATGACCGGCGATCCCACCCAATACCGCACCGGTTCCACGGGCGATTACACCCTGCGGGTGTTGGAAGCGTATCTGCGGTTTTTCTGACTGCGTTCAGCGGGCGTGGCGGCTGATGCTGCGCGGGAAGAAAGTCTGGCGATCGTAATCGCAGAAACGATGGTGCTGCGCCGAGCACAGGGACCGATCAGGACATAATCCTCCTCGACGTCGATGCCACAACCCCTTGAGTACTGAGTGTTACAAGATGCGGTATGATTCGGCGCGCTGAAAGGGCAAGATTGGATGTTTCAAGCCCCGAACGGGGGTGAAAAACGCCGCATACAGGAGTTGTTGCATTGATATGCGGAAACCATCTATCACCGACGGAACCGGCGGCTATCTCCGAGGGGGCTGCATGATAGGCGGAAACTACACAATCATTAGTTATGCGGCCACGTCACGCCAGCAGTGGATGCCCCGAAGTGAACACTTACGAATGAGTAAAAGCAGAAAACGACGATGGTCTGTGGTGTTCTGACCAAGGCTATACGGCAGTAAGGCGCTTTTTAAGAATTCGCCGAGAATAATTCATGACAGAGCAAGAAATCGAACAAGCACTGATCGAAAAACTGGGCGATCTCAAATACACCTACCGCCCGGACATCCGCGACCGCGCCGCGCTGGAGCACAACTTCCGCCAGAATTTCGAGGCCCTGAACCGCGTCCATCTCACCGACACCGAATTCGCCCGCCTGCTGGATGAGATCATCACCCCGGACGTCTTCGCCGCCGCCAAGCACCTGCGCGAGCGCAACAACTTCGAGCGCGACGACGGCACGCCGCTCTACTACACCCTGGTCAACATCAAGGACTGGTGCAAGAACAGCTTCGAGGTGGTCAACCAGCTCCGCATCAACACCGACAACAGCCACCACCGCTATGACGTGATCCTGCTCATCAACGGCGTGCCGGTGGTGCAGATCGAGCTGAAAACCCTCGCCATCAGCCCGCGCCGGGCCATGCAGCAGATCGTCGATTACAAGAACGACCCCGGCAACGGCTACAGCAAGACCCTGCTGTGCTTCCTGCAACTCTTCATCGTCAGCAACCGCAGCGATACCTGGTACTTCGCCAACAACAACAGCCGCCACTTCAGCTTTAACGCCGACGAGCGCTTCCTGCCGCTCTACCAGTTCGCCGACGAAGACAACAACAAGATCACCCATCTGGACCGCTTCGCCGAGAACTTCCTCGCCAAGTGCACCCTGGGCGAGATGATCAGCCGCTACATGGTGCTGGTCGCCAGCGAGCAGAAGCTGCTGATGATGCGCCCCTACCAGATCTATGCCGTCAAGGCCATCGTCGAGTGCATCCACCAGAACTGCGGCAACGGCTACATCTGGCACACCACCGGCAGCGGCAAGACGCTCACCTCCTTCAAAGCCTCCACCCTGCTCAAGGACAACCCGGACATCGACAAATGCCTGTTCGTGGTGGACCGCAAAGACCTCGACCGGCAGACGCGGGAGGAATTCAACAAATTCCAGGAAGGCTGCGTCGAAGAAAACACCAACACCGAAGCCCTGGTGCGGCGCCTGCTCTCCGACGACTACGCCGACAAGGTCATCGTCACCACCATCCAGAAGCTCGGCCTGGCGCTGGATGACAGCAACAAAAATAGCACGAACAAGCGCAACTACAAGGAACGTCTGGAACCGCTGCGCAACAAGCGCATGGTCTTCATCTTCGACGAATGCCACCGCTCGCAATTCGGCGAGAACCACAAGGCCATCAAGGAATTCTTCCCCAACGCCCAGCTCTTCGGCTTTACCGGCACGCCGATCTTCGAGGAGAACGCCAGCTATCAGCAGATCGAAGGCCAGCAGGCCTCCTACAAAACCACGGCAGACATCTTCCAGAAGCAACTGCACGCCTACACCATCACCCACGCCATCGAAGACCGCAACGTCCTGCGCTTCCATGTCGACTACTACAAGCCCGAAGGCAAGAACCAGCCCAAGCCGGGCGAGGCGCTGGCCAAGCAGCGCCATCGTCGAAGCCATTCTGGCCAAGCACGACGCCGCCACCGCCGGGCGCAAGTTCAACGCCCTTCTGGCCACCGCCTCCATCAACGACGCCATCGAATACCACGCCCTGTTCAAGACCGTGCAGGCGGAAAAACAGGCCGCCGACCCCGACTTCCAGCCGCTGAACATCGCCTGCGTCTTCTCGCCGCCCGCCGAAGGCAACAAGGACGTGCAGCAGATTCAGGAAGACCTGCCGCAGGAAAAGGCCGACAACGAGCAGGAACCCGACAAGAAGAAGGCAGCCCTCAAGGCCATCATCGCCGACTACAACGCCCGCTATGGCACCAACCACAGCATCGGCGAGTTCGACCTCTACTATCAGGACGTGCAAAAGCGCATCAAGGATCAGCAATACCCCAATGCCGACCTGCCCCACGCGCAGAAGATCGACATCACCATCGTGGTGGACATGCTGCTCACCGGCTTCGACTCCAAATACCTGAACACCCTCTACGTCGATAAGAACCTCAAGTACCACGGCCTGATTCAGGCGTTCTCGCGCACCAACCGCGTGCTCAACGACACCAAGCCCTACGGCAACATCCTCGACTTCCGCCAGCAACAGGACGCCGTGGATACCGCCATCGGCCTCTTCTCCGGCGAGGCTGACCAAGCCCGCCAAGGAAATCTG
>CAVOKM010000010.1:0-59100 GCA_963696515.1 uncultured Gammaproteobacteria bacterium | reverse complement strand
AGCAGCGTGCTCGACGCAATCGCCGCTGATAAAGCCCAATCGTTCGGAGTCAGGCTCACAGTGTCGAAGATGGCCTGGGCCGGCCCCCAGTGGACCACGACGATTTGCAGCACCACCACGGCAGCCAGCGCCAGCCACAGTTTGCCGTTGCTGAAGAACTGGCGGTTGAAAGCGCTGCCGTGCTCGGCGCGGGCATTGAAGATGTTGAAGAACTGGAACAGCACGAAGGTGGTGAAGGCCAGGGTCACGGCATAGTCATGGCCGCCGTGCGGGTGGCCCCAGGCGTAGGCGCCGAGCGTACCCACCGCCATGATCGAGCCGAAGATTCCCAGCCGCAGCAGGCGCGCCCCGGTCAGGATGGCGGCTTCGGGCGGGCGCGGCGGCGTCCGCATGATGCCTTCGCGCGCCGGTTCCACCCCCAGGGTCATGGCGGGCGGGCCATCCATGATGATGTTGACCCAGAGAATCTGGATGGCGGTGAAGGGCGTCGGCAACCCGAACAGCGGCGCGCCCAGCACGGTGAGGATGGCGCCGATGTTGGTGGAAAGTTGGAAGCGGACGAACTTGACGATATTGTCGTAGATGGTGCGGCCTTCCTTTACCGCGCCGACGATGGTGGCGAAATTGTCGTCGGTGAGCACCAGGGTGGCCGCTTCCTTGGTCACCTCGGTCCCGGTGATCCCCATGGCCACGCCGATGTCGGCGGTTTTCAAGGCCGGCGCGTCGTTGACGCCATCGCCGGTCATCGCCACCACATGGCCGCGCGCTTTCAGCGCCTCGACGATGCGCATCTTGTGCTCGGGCGCCACCCGGGCGAACACGGCGGTGCGCTCGACCAGGGCGGCCACCGTCGCGGCGTCCAGTCCCTCCAGTTCGCGGCCTTCGTGGACTTCGCCGCTCAGACCGAGGTCGCGGGCGATGGCCGCCGCCGTGGCGCGGTGGTCGCCGGTGATCATCTTTACCACCACCCCGGCGGCCTGGCAGAGGCGGATCGCCTCGCGCGCCTCGGGGCGGGGCGGGTCGATGATGCCGATCAAGCCGATCAGGGTGAGATCGTCGGCCCAGGCCAGCAAATCGCCGGCCGGATCGAAGTCGCCGGCTGGAATGGTCCGCCCCGCCACCGCCAGCACGCGCATGGCCTGCTCCGCCAGGGCGGCGTTTTCCGTCTCGAACGACTCGCGGCCGGCGCCGTCCAGCGGCGCTTCCCCGTCCCCGCCCAGCCAGCGACCGGCGCGGGCGAGCAGCACGTCGGGCGCGCCCTTCACCCACATCCGCACCACGGTCCCGTCGTGATGGAAGGTGGCCATGAATTTGTGGGCCGAATCGAAGGGAATCTCGGCGATGCGCGGGGTACGCCGGGCCATCTCGTCCGCCGTCACGCCTCCCTTGGCGGCGAGCGCCAGCAGCGCGCCCTCGGTGGGATCGCCGATGAGCTGGCCGTCGCGGAGACGGGCGTCGGCGCACAGGGCGGCGGGCGTCAGCAGCGGCAGGAAGTCCGGGGCGTCCAGCCCGTCTTCGGCGGTGATGGTTCCAGCGCCATCATAGCCTTCGCCGCTGACGGCGAAGCGCCGGCCCCGGTAGAACAGGCGGCGCGCGGTCATCTGGTTCAGGGTCAGCGTGCCGGTCTTGTCCGAGCAGATCACCGTGGTGCAGCCCAGCGTTTCCACCGCCGCCAGTTTCTTGACGATGGCGTGGCGCTTGGCCATGCGGTGCATCCCCAGGGCCAGGGTGACGGTGACCACCGCCGGCAGGCCTTCCGGAATCGCCGCCACGGCCAGAGCGATGGCGGTCATGGCGGTGGCCACCAGATCGTCGCCGCGCAGCACGCCGATGACGAAGATCAGCCCCACCACCGCGCCGGCGATGGCGGCCAGCCGCTTGCCCAGCCGGTCGAGCTGGACTTGCAACGGGGTGGCCGATTCGGCCGTCTCGGCCAGGAGACCGGCGAGCCGGCCCATTTCGGTGGCCATCCCGGTGGCGGTGACCATCGCCTCGATGCGGCCCCGGGTGACCACCGTGTTCATGAACACCATGCTGCCGCGTTCGGCCAGCACGGCGTCCGCCGCCACCGCTAATGGCGTTTTGGCCACGGCGTGGGATTCGCCGGTCAGGGCCGCCTCCGCGACCTCCGCCCCATGGGCGGCGATCACCCGGGCATCGGCCGGAATGCGGTCGCCGGCTTCCAGCAGCAGCACGTCGCCGGGCACGAGATCCGCGGCCTCCACCAGCGCGGCCTGGCCGTCGCGGCGCACCCGGGCGATGGGCGCCAGCATGTTCTTCAACGCCGCCAGCGCGGCCTCGGCCCGATGTTCCTGGAAAAAGCCGAGCAGGGCGTTGATGAAGACGACGATGGCGATGACCACGGCGTCCTTGAGATCGCCCACCGCGCCCGCCAGCACGGCCGCGCCGAGCAGGACGATGACGAGAAAGCTCCTGAACTGGTCGAGAAACTTGAGCCAGACCGGGCGCGGCGCCTGCTCGGCGAGGCGGTTGGGGCCGTGGCGCTGGAGGCGGGCTTGCGCCTCGGCGGCCGTCAGTCCCGTTGCTGGATCGACCGCCAGCCGGCTGGCGACGGTTTCAGCAGTTTCGGCGTGCCAGGGCAGGGCCGTGGAGGAGGCATTGGGTTCGGGCGGGGACAAAGACATTGCGATTTTCTCTTTACGCGGCGACGGGATGACGCTCATCGGGTCGCTCATGAGGGGTGGCAAGGTGGTCACTGCGCATGAGACTTCTCCCGCTGGCTGGCGGGACGACGCCGGCGCAACATGCGCAGCGCCCAATAGACCGCCAGGGCGGCCAGGACATGTTTCAGCGTATGTCCGCTCAGCGTCCCGGTCAGTGCGAAGAGCGGGCGGTCCAGCCACTCGGCGGCGAGCGCCGCGGCATAGAGGGCCAGCACCACGAGCACGTCGCCCGCGCGGGTGTAGCGGGGCGGAAACAGCCAGAGCAAGAGGGGGACGAGGAGCGCGGGGTAGAAGTGCATGAACCCGTAGGGCCGCAGATCGCCGGCGCCCGCCGCTTCGCTCAGGCTCCAATAAACGACCGCCCCTGGCCCCAGCACGAGCAGCACGGGCAACAAGACCAAGCCCACGCGCACGCCAACTCGTTCCGCAAGATGCGCCGCCAGCCAGCCCATAAAGGCGATGGCCATGGTCAGTCTATCCCAAAACAGCCCGGCATGGTCCGGCGCCCAGTGATAGTAAGCGGAGGTGATGCCGGTGGCCGCGATGCCGAGGAAAAAGACGCCCCAGGGCCAGCGCTCGCGGGAATCGATTAAGACCAGCCGTCCGCTGGCCAGTTGCCAAAGTCCCGCCAGGCCCAGACCGAGGAAAAGCGCATTGGAGACGACGTTAAGGAAATGGGGAATGCCGAACCAGGCCCGCTGGTCGGCGAAGGCATGATACCACTGGGGTTGCGGGATCGGCGGCAGGATCGTCACCGCCAGCGCGACGGCCAGGGTGAGGAGGCCGATGAACCCGACCCGCGAGCGCTTGCGGCTACCTATCTTCGCGTTCCCCGAGCAGGTGATAAATCGCCGTCCCCAGACGGAGGATGTCCGGCAGATCCTGATGCCAGAATGCCCAGGTCAGGATGGGTCCCGGGCTCAGGTCCACGTGGCCGAGCAGGCGCTCAATCAGGTAGAGCCGCGCCTGATTCGGCGGTGCCGCGCCGGCGAGCGCGATGCTCTCCGGGTAGGGAATGAGGTTGTCGGTTTTGCCGTGGACGAGAATCAGGCGTGCCGCGAGTTGGCTGAGATCCTTGTCGGCGAGGCTCAAGGCCGCGAGATCGGCGCGCAACCGCTCGGGCAACGCCGCCTCGAGGGCCGCGAACCGCGCTGGATCGCGGTTGGCGACCAGGGCGTAGACGGCGGCCCCGTCCGAAGAGAGTTTCGTGGCCAAATCGGTAAGTTCGGCTTGGCGGTCCTGGAGGCGGCGCTGCGCCATGGCTTCCAGCAACTCCTGGTCCGGTGATGAAAGATAGGGCTGGGCCGAGCGAACGAACACCAGTTGGCCGTATTCGTTCGGCTGCCGGTAATGCCACTGTCCGGCGTGCTCGAACCAGCCGGTGGTCAAAAACCGTAATGCTTGCGCTAAATCGTGGTAGCCGCCTACCGCCACCACAAAACGAACCCGCTCACGGATGTCCGGCTCCAGGGCCGCCAACACGGTCGGACCTACGGCGTAGCTGAAAGCGCTGAAACCGGCGCGGCCGTTTGGAGCAAGTTCCGGTCGGCGGGTCAGCCAGGCGAAGGCATCGGCCACCACGCGCGCGTCGGACGGCTGGATGGTGAGTTGCCGGAAGCCCGGCAACTCGGGGGCGAGCACGGCGAATTGCGCCCGCGCCAGGGTCTTGGCGAAGGCGGTGAGGAGTGGATCGTCCTTGCCCTTGGGCACCACGCCGGGCACGATCACGATTCCCGCCGCAGGAGCACCCGCGCCGGGTAGATACAGGTCGGCTGCATGGCCGCGCCCGGCGATGCGGTAGGCGATGGTCTGCCGGATGGGTGCCGCCGTTGTCTGCTTGAGGCGGGAAGGCGCGTCACCTGCTCCAACATCCGCCAGCACCAGCGCCGCCTCGTAGGAGCGGACCGGCGCGCAACCGGCCAGGATCAGCAAGGCGACCGCGAGGAAAAAGGCCGCCAGATTGCCGCCTGAACTCGACATGCCAATACCTCCAGCGCCGCCCGATAGCCAGGTTCGAACTGGACCGGACGGCCAAAACCTCGCCCGGCTTCAGGCCGGTGATCTGATGGGCCGGCGCGCGGTTGTCCGAGCTTAGCCGATCCAGAGGTCGGTAAGCAGGGCTTTGTAGGGCGGTCAGTCGATAATAGTGGCGTCTACACGAACTGCTTGGTGATCTCGACCAGTTCCTTGACCGACTTGACCGAGTGATCGAACATCGCCTTCTCATCGGCGTTCAGTTCGATTTCGACGATCTTCTCGACCCCGCCCGCGCCCAGGATCACCGGAACGCCGACATAGATGCCGTTGACGCCATATTGCCCGCTCAGATAGGCGGCGCAGGGCAGCAGACGCTTCTTGTCCTTCAGGTAGGCGTCGGCCATGGCGATGGCCGAGGAAGCCGGGGCGTAGAACGCCGAACCGGTTTTCAACAGCGCCACGATCTCGCCGCCGCCGTTGCGGGTGCGCTTGACGATCTCATCCAGTCGCTCCTGGGTGGTCCAGCCCATCTTGACCAAGTCGGGCAGCGGGATGCCGGCGACCGTCGAATAGCGCACCAGCGGCACCATGGTATCGCCGTGGCCGCCCAGCACGAAGGCGGTGACGTCCTCGACCGAAACCTTGAACTCGTCGGCCAGGAAATGGCGGAATCGCGCGCTGTCCAGCACGCCGGCCATGCCGACCACCTTTTCCGCCGGCAGGCCCGAGACCTGCTGCAGCACCCCGACCATGGCGTCGAGCGGGTTGGTAATGACGATGACGAAGGCATCGGGGCAGCGCTGTTTGATGTTCTCGCCGACCGCGACCATGACCTTGGTGTTGATGCTGATCAGATCGTCGCGGCTCATGCCCGGCTTGCGCGGCACGCCGGCGGTGACGATCACCACGTCCGCGCCTTCGATGACGGCGTAATCGCTGCCGCCGGTATAAACGCCGTCGAAGCCCTCGACCGGCGCGGCCTGGGCGATGTCGAGCGCCTTGCCTTGGGGAACGCCGTCGGCGATATCGAACAGGGCGATGTCGCCCAACTCTTTCATGCCGGCCAGCAGAGCGAGTGTGCCGCCGATTTGGCCGGCGCCAACCAGTGCAATCTTTTTGCGTGACATACGGATATTCTCCTCAATGAAATCACGATCAAGCTGGATTGAGCGGATCGGGCGGCGCCTTCCGGGGGGATTGACCGGGGGTTTCTTGCGGGCGCGGCCCGATCCAAAGCAAAAAACCGGTCAGGCGGCCTCGTGCGCCAGTTCCCACTGATCGGGCGAACGCCACAACCGGGAGCGCAGCAATTCACGCTCGAAGATGAATTCCTTGGGCAGACGGTCGAAGAACAAATCGAAATGTTCCTCGTGGGCGTGCGCCTCGGACGTGCCGGCCGTGCGACCCACCGCCATCAGGTCGTAGAAGGTTTCCTTGGGGTAATCCAGGCCCCACCATTCGAGATCCTCGTGACGCGGCATCCAGCCGATCGGGCTTTCGACGCCGTAGCCGCGGCCATGGACCCGGTCGACGATCCACTTCAGGACGCGCATGTTGTCGCCGAAACCGGGCCAGAGGAATTTGCCGTTGTCGTCCTTGCGGAACCAGTTGACGCGGAAGATGCGGGGCGGATTGGGCACCCGGCGGCCGACGTTTAGCCAGTGGCTGAAATAATCGGCCATGTTGTAGCCGCAGAACGGCAGCATCGCCATCGGGTCGCGGCGCATCGCCGCCTGGCCGATCGCCGCGGCCGTCCCTTCCGAGCCCATGGTGGCGGCCAAGTACACGCCGTGGCTCCAGTTGAAGGCCTGGAACACCAGCGGCATGTCCTTGCTCATCCGCCCGCCGAACACGAACGCGCTGATCGGTACGCCGGCCGGATTTTCCCAGTCCGGATCGATGCTCGGGCACTGGCTGGCCGGGGCGGTGAAGCGGGCGTTGGGGTGCGCCGCCGGCCGGCCGCAGTCGGGCGTCCAGTCCTCGCCCTTCCAGTCGATCGCGTGCGCCGGCGGCGGACCGTCCATGCCTTCCCACCAGACGTCGCCGTCGTCGGTCAGCGCGGCGTTGGTGACGATGCAGTTCTTGGTGATGGTCAGCATCGCGTTGGGGTTGGAACTCATGTTGGTGCCGGGCGCCACGCCGAAGAACCCCGATTCCGGATTGATGGCGCGCAAGCTCCCGTCCGGACCTTTCTTGATCCAGGCGATGTCGTCGCCCACGGTGGTGACCTTCCAGCCCTCGAAGCCCTTGGGCGGGACCAGCATCGCCAGGTTGGTCTTGCCGCAAGCGCTGGGGAAGGCGGCGGCGAGATAGGTCTTTTCCGCCTGCGGCGTTTCGATCCCCATGATCAGCATGTGCTCGGCGAGCCAGCCTTCATCGCGCGCCATCACCGAGGCGATGCGCAGCGCCAGACACTTTTTGCCGAGCAGGGCGTTGCCGCCGTAGCCGGAACCGTAGGACCAGATCTCGTAGGTTTCCGGGTAATGGACGATGTACTTGCGCTTGATATCGGCCTCGCACGGCCACGACACGTCTTTCTGGCCCGGCGCCAGCGGCGCGCCCACCGAGTGGACGCACGGGATGAAGAAACCGTCTTCGCCCAGCACGTCCAGCACCGCACGGCCCATCCGGGTCATGATCCCCATGTTGACCACGACATAGGGGCTGTCGGTGATTTCGATACCGATCTTGGCGATCGGCGAACCCAGCGGACCCATGCTGAACGGGATGACATACATCGTGCGGCCGCGCATGCAGCCGTCGAACAGACCGTTCAGGGTGGCGCGCATCTCCGCCGGCGGCGCCCAGTTGTTGGTCGGGCCGGCGTCCTCCTTGTTGATCGAGCAGATGAAGGTGCGGTCCTCGACCCGGCCGACGTCGGAAGGGTGCGACCTCGCGAGATAGGAGTTGGGCCGTTTTTCCGGATTGAGGCGGATGAAGGTTCCCCCCTCGACCATCAGCTTGCACAGCCGGTCGTATTCAGCCTGCGAGCCATCGCACCAGACGACCTGCTCCGGCTGGCACAGCGCTGCGATTTCGCCCACCCAGGCGAGCAGTTTTGGATGCTTGGTCGGCGCGTCTGCGGTGACAGGGTGTTTGCTCATGGGTTTCTTCCTCTCGATGGTGGTCGGGTTGCCAAACGCGTCGTCACTTCCTCGCCAGCTCTCATCAAGCCACCGGGGTCACTTCGACACTTTGGGAAACTTTATAGTTAGGTTAATTACAATATGCTACCTTACTTAAATGAAGCATACAGTAAGCAAGCTTATTATTCAACCCGAAATCAGGTTCCCGGAAACTTTTTTCGCTGGTATTTGGCTTATGCTAACCCCATCGCCGTTAGGACATCGTCACTGAGGCCACATCCATGATTATCCGTGATTCCTACCGAGGCCCCGGCTTCCTCCTGACCGACGCCGCTCACTTGCTGCGCAAGTTGATCGATCGCCGATTACAGCCGCTGGGCTTGTCCCGCGCCCAATGGTCGATTCTGGCCATTCTGTCCAACCAGGATGGCCTCTCTCAGTCGCAAATCTCCGACGAACTGGAGATCGAGAAATCCACCGCAGGCCGGCTGATCGATCAGGTCGAAAAGAGCGGATGGATCGAGCGGCGACCGATTCCTGGCGACCGGCGGCTGTGGGGTATTCATCTGACCGACCGGGCGCAGCAACTGATCACCGAGGTCGAGAGCGTCGTTTTGAATACCCGCGCGGAAATGCTGCGCGGCCTGTCAGCCCAACAGCAGCAACACCTGTCCGAGATGTTACAAACAGTGAAGTCGAATCTGTCGGCCGCTCTCGAATTCGACCAAACGCAGCTTCACGTTCAGAAATTCGGAGATACGGCAACTTGAGTCGGGAAATCTGGAATGGGGAGCGTCAAGATGCGTTGACGCCCCCGACGCTCCCGGTTTGACTGATCGAGTCTGGCTCGGGGTTCACTCCCCGATGATCTTGCGGACCACGTCGGTCATGGAGATAACACCGGTAGGTTGCCCGTTTTCGGTGACCACCAGCCGGTGCATGCGGCGGCCGGTCATCAGGCTGACCGCCTCGCTGAGCAGCATCCCGGCGTCGCAGGTGGCGCAGCCCGGGGTCATGACATCGCCCGCCCGCATGGCCCGCGCCTCGTCCGGGGTGCGGCCCTGCCGCGCCAACACCATGTCGGTCTGCGACACCACGCCGACCGCCTTGCCGCCGTCCATGACCACCACGGCGTGGATTTCGTTATCCACCATGATCTTGGCCACCTGCCCGACGGTGTCGGTGGGGGCGCAGGCAATGATGCCACGGTGCATCAGATCCTTGACCCGGGTGCCATCGTCGGCGATGGTGATCGCCTCGGCCTCGGCGATGCTGGGCAGCGGCGCGGACAGCGGATAGGGGCGCGGGGTGGTGTGGACATCGTCCTTGGGCAGGGTCGGATGAACGATGGCTACCGGCGCCTTGCTGCTGGCGCCGAGGCCAAAGTCCCGGGCGCCCACCAGCACCGCCATGTTGCCGTGGGGGTGCTTGTTTTCGTACATCAACTGGTGCACATGGGGAATGTCGGTGTAAGGGAAGGCGCGCGACAGGCAGGGATCGAGCAGGCCGCTCACCGCCAGCTCGTTCATCTGGTTGGATTGCTCGGTGTTGGCGAAGTGCGAGCCTTGCAGCCGCTTCTGCCGCATCCACAGGTAGCGCAGGTCGACGGTGGCGTTATAACCCGTGGTGCCGGCGCAGACCACGACCATGCCGCCGGTCTCGCAGACGAAGATCGAGGTGGGGATGGTGGTTTCGCCGGGGTGCTCGAACACCAGGTTGGGGGCGCGCTTCTCGCCCAGAACGTCCCAAATCTTGGCGCCAAACGCTCGCACCCCTTTCAGCCACTTGGCGTAGCCGGCGTTGTCCTTCCAGTGCGGCAGCATGCCCCAGTGGTCGAACTCGTTGCGGTTGATGCAGCCCTTGGCGCCCAGCTTCATGCAGTAGTCGAACTTGTCCTCGCCGGAGACCATGGCGATGGGGGTGGCGCCGGCGGCCTTGACGATCTGGATGGCCATCGAGCCGAGGCCGCCCGCGCCGCCCCAGACCAGCACCACGTCGCCTTTCTTGACCGCGTTGACGCCCCAGCCGTGCAGCATGCGCCAGGCGGTGGCGGCGACCAGGGTGTAGGCCGAGGCTTCTTCCCAGGTCATGTGCCTGGGCTTGGGCATGCACTGCTGGGCCTGCACCTTGGTGAACTGGGCGAAGCTGCCCCAGTTGGTTTCGTAGCCCCAGATGCGATAGGTCGGGGAGTACATGGGATCGCCGCCGCTCTTGACCCAGTCGCAGTCGCGGCTGTAGCGGCCGCAGTGAATCACCACCTCGTCGCCGACCTTCAGGTTGGTGACATCCTTGCCGACCTTGTAGACGATCCCGGAGGCGTCGCTGCCGCCGATGTGAAAGGGTTCCGGTTCGCCTTGTTCTCCCCGGGCAAAGGCCTTGTTGCGGGCGCCGATCACGTTGATCGGAATGCCCAGCCCGGCCCAGACGTTGTTGTAGTTGATGCCCGCCGCCATCACGTAGACCAGCACTTCGTCGTCGGCAATGGGCGGCACGTCCACCACTTCCTGCTGGAACGCTTCCGTCGGCGTGCCGAAGCGCTCCGGGCGGATCAGCCAGGCGTGCATCTTGGGGGGCACTACGCCCAGTGGCGGCTGTTCGGCGAGGTTGTACAGTTCTTTGGCCATTTTCTCGTTCTCTCGATTGTGTGTGGGTTTTCAGGTTGAATTCATAGCCAATCGCCCCCATCGCGCGGTGCGATGGGCGAAACCTGCGAAGTTGGATTTAGACGGACCTCACTGCGGCGCGTAGCGCGACCGCACGCCGGCTATCGCCAGGGCGATGACGTCATCCAGTTCCGCGCCGTCCTTGATGGAAGTCTGAAGGTCTTGCAGGCGACCATCCGCCAGACCGTAAACCCAGCCGTGCAGCATCAGCGCTTGTCCCCGCTTCCAGGCGTCGCCCACCAGGGTGGTGCGGGCGACGTTGCGCGCCTGTTCGATGACGTTCAGCTCGCACAGGGCGCGCCAGCGCGCCTCGCTGTCCGGCAGGGCGGCGAGCAACTCCGCATGCCGGTCGCGCACGTCCTGGATGTGGCGCAACCAGTTGTCGATCAGTCCGAAGGATGCCCCTTCCAGAGCCGCCTTGACGCCGCCGCAGCCGTAGTGACCGCACACGATGATGTGCTGGACCTTGAGCACCTCGATGGCGAATTGCATCACCGACAGGCAATTGAGGTCCGTGTGCACCACCACGTTGGCCACGTTGCGATGGACGAACACCTCGCCCGGTTTCAGGCCGGTGATCTGGTTGGCGGGCACGCGGCTGTCCGAGCAGCCGATCCACAGATAGGCGGGAGTTTGGATCGCCGCCAGTCCGGCGAAAAAGTGGGGGTCGGCGGCCGTCATCTCCTCGGCCCAGCGGGCGTTGGCGGCGAACAGTTCCGGCAAGTATTTCATCCAGCTTTCTCCAGTGAGTTGATTTCGGGGACCAGACGACCGGCTTGGCCCGGAGTCGCCAGGGAGAATGGGCCATGGCGATGATCGCACTGCCGTTCCAGGAGGAGGGCCACCGAGCGGCTGGCCCGGTCGGCGGCCCGGTCAATGGCGACCGACCAATCGGTTTCGGTATCCTCAATCACCACGTCTTGCGCTCGGGGAAAATCGATCTGGATCCGGCAGCGCAGATTCTTGCCTCGGCGGGGACCGCTCTCGCTGGACAGGCGGACCGAGACCTGGCGCAGGTGGTCATCGGCCCAACTGAGCGCGTAACGCAGACGGCGTTCGGTTTGGTCGCGCAAGCCGTCGGTCAATTCAAAACCCCGTGCCTGAATGTTGATCTTCATGAAGTTACTCCTGATCGAGTGAGAAACAACATGAAGTTTAGGGATGAAATATATATCCAACAATCCGAATATTATTGAAGTATTATTCGATTTATTCGATGTATCGAAGCCTTATGGCCAACCTCAACTTTAAGCACCTGCGCTATTTCTGGATGGTCGCCAAGTCCGGCAGCATCGCCGGTGCCAGCCAGCGCCTACACCTGACGCCACAGTCCATCAGCGGCCAACTGAGCGAACTGGAGGCCAGTCTCGGCGTCGAGCTGTTTCGCCGGGTCGGGCGCGGGCTGGAGCTGACCGAGACGGGGCGGCGCATCTTCAGCTACGCGGATGAGATCTTTGCGCTCGGGAACGAACTGCTGGAGGTCGCTCTCGACCAGGCCGCGCGCAAGAGCCTGCCGTTTCGGGTCGGCATCGCCGGCTCGGTGCCGAAATCAGTCGCCTATCGCGTGGTCGAGCCGGCGTTGCGCCTCGCCGAACCGGTGCGGCTTTTCTGCCGCGAGGACCGGTTGGAGCCGCTGCTGGCCGAGATGGCGGTCCACCATCTCGATCTGGTGATCGCCGACCGACCCATGCCCACCCACCTCAATGTCCGGGGCTACAGCCACTTTCTCGGCGAAAGCGATTTAACGGTTTTCGCGGCGCCGGAACTGGCGCGATCCCTGACGGGAGCCTTTCCCGCGCTGCTGGACCGGGCGCCGTTTCTGCTGCCGGGAGAAGATGTCGCCCTGCGCTCCGACCTGATCCGCTGGTTTGAGGCGCACCACCTGTACCCGCGCATCGTCGGCGAATTCGAGGACAGCGCCTTGCTCAAGGCCTTCGGCCAAGCCGGCGCCGGGCTGTTCGTGGCGCCCACGGCGATTGCCGACTACGTTTGTCGGCAATACACTGTCCAGGCGGTCGGGCGCATCGACTCGGTGACCGAGCAGCTCTACGCTATCACGACCGAGCGCCGGCTGCTGCATCCCGCTATCGTCGCGATCGTCCAGGCCACGCAGCGCGAGTTTTTCGGGAAACCGGAGCCAGCCAAGACCCATCATCGTGGTGGCTAGCGCACGGCCGGTTTGCCAGGCGGCTGGAGTGGAGGGTATTGCATGGGTGAATCGCCGAATAATCCATTGCCGGATCTGAGCGGTCTGTCCGCCGCCGAAATGGGTGCGCTGACGCTGGGCAGTCTCGATCATCTGCACGAAGCCATCAGCATCATTGACAAGGATTTGCGCTTGCGGGTCTGGAACCGGCGTTTCATCGAGTTGCTGGATTTTCCGCCAGAACTGATCCGGGCCGGCTTGCCGTTCGCGGAACTGATGCGTTACAACGCCCGGCGCGGTGAATACGGCCCCGGTGATCCAGAGATGCAGGTCGCGGAACGGGTCAGGCTGGCCGAGCGCTTCGAAAGCCATTGCTTCGAACGGACCCGACCAAGCGGCACGGTGCTGGAGATTCGCGGCGAGCCGATTGCCGGTGGCGGTTTCATCACCGTCTACGAGGATATCACCACCCGCAAACGCGCCGAGGCGGAACTGCGGGAGAGCTACGAACAGTTGGAAGCGCGGGTTCGCGAGCGCACCGCCGAGCTGCTGGCGCTTAATGCGCAATTAGCCCAGGAAATCGAAGAACGCGAACGTATCGACGCAGCCCTGCGCGAGAGCGAAAGCCGCGTCCGGCTGATCACCGACACCGTTCCGGTTTTGATCGGCTATCTTGACGCCGACCAGCGTTATCAGTTCGTCAACCAGAAATATGCTGAATGGTTTGGCGTACCGGCCGAAACCTTTCTGGGCCGCGCCTTCGGCGAGATGCTGGAGCCGGCGCTGGCGCGGCGGTTGCGAAGCCATGTGGATGTGGCGCTGAGCGGCGAGAGCACTCAAGTCGAGTTCGAGTTGATGACGCCGGTCGAACGGATGTACGTGCGCGCCTCTTTCATCCCGCACGTTCCGCGCCCCCTGGAGGCGGGGGCGGCGCGGGTGGTCGGTTGCTTCGTGCTCACCGAAGATCTGACCGAATACCGGCAGGCGCAAATGGCGCTGAATCAGGCCCAGAAGCTCAAGGCGGTCGGCCAGCTCACCGGCGGCGTTGCCCACGATTTCAACAACCTGCTGACCATCATCCTGGGCAATCTGGCCATGTTGGAAGAAGGACTGCGGGACAATCCGGAATTGCACAAGTCGGCGCATACGGCGATGAACGCCGCCCGGCGCGGGGCCGATCTGACCCGCCGGCTGCTGGCGTTTTCCCGCCAGCAAGCCCTGCAACCGCGTCTGTTATCGCCGGACCAGCAGTTGCAGGAAATCGCTGAGTTGTCGAGGCGTACTCTTGGGGCGAGCATCGAACTGGAAACCGTGGCCGATAATGCGGTCTGGAACATCCGGGTCGACCCGGGCCAACTGACCAACGCTGTGCTCAATCTGGCGATCAACGCCCGCGACGCCATGCCTGGCGGCGGCCGGCTGCGCATCGAGGCGTGCAACGTGACGCTTGACACCGTCTACACCGCCCGTTACCCCGATGTCGTACCTGGCGATTACGTGCGGCTGGTGGTGAGCGATACCGGCTGCGGAATGGGGCCGGAGGTGCTGGAACGGGCCTTCGATCCGTTCTTCACCACCAAGGAACTCGGCGCCGGCACCGGCTTGGGGTTGAGCATGGTCTACGGCTTCGTCAAGCAATCCGGCGGCCACGTCCGCATCCGCAGTCAGGTCGGGGCCGGGACCACGGTGGAACTGTATCTGCCGCGCCATACCCCCAAGGGCAGGGAAACCGTCGCGGCCGCCGAGGCGGCGCCGGACGAAAGCCGCCTGCGCGGGCGGGAGAGGGTGTTGCTGGTGGAGGATGATCCCGACATCCGCGACTTTGTGTCCCGGTCCCTGACCGGGCTCGGCTACGACGTGCGCGAGGCCACTAATGGGCGGGAGGCGCTGGCGTTGCTGGCCATGGATGGGCCGCTGGATCTGCTGTTGAGCGACATGACCATGCCGGGCGGCATCGGCGGCCACGACCTGGTGCTGGAAGCCCGCCGCCAGCGGCCGGGGCTTCGGGTTCTGCTGATGTCCGGCTATACCGACACGGCCGGTCAGGTGCCGGCGGATTGCGCCCTGCTGGAAAAGCCGTTCCATAAGCTGGATCTGGCGCGGGCGGTGCGGCTGACCCTGGATCGGTCCATCGTTCTTTCCGGGGACGGGCCGGCGGAATAGGGAGTATGGACGAGGCAATGGAGCCGGCCAGCGACCGCGACCGGTACTGGATGCGCCGGGCATTGGAACTGGCGCAACGCGCGGATGATGCTGGCGAGGTGCCGGTCGGAGCGGTGTTGGTGCGGGGCGACGAGGTGATCGGCGAGGGCTGGAACCGATCGATCAGCACCTGCGATCCGACCGCTCATGCCGAGGTGCTGGCGTTGCGGGCAGCGGCGGCTCGAATCAATAATTATCGCCTGATCGACAGTACGCTGTACGTGACCCTGGAGCCGTGTCCCATGTGCGCCGGCGCCATCGTTCACGCCCGGGTGGCCCGGGTGGTGTTCGGCGCCACCGATCCGCGCACCGGTGCGGCGGGCACGGTTTTCAATCTGCTGCAATCCGCGATGCTCAATCACCGGGCCGAGGTGACGGCCGGAGTCCTGGCCGAGGAATGTGGAGCTTTGTTGCGGGACTTTTTTCGCGCCCGCAGGGTTACGCCCGCTGTCGGCGCGGAATCCGCGCTCAACGCTGATTGAAACCGCTGCTGTCGTTGTTATTCGACGGTTGTCGCCACCAAGGCTGCTGTTCCTGTGGGCGGCCTAATTGATCCTGCCGCGCCTGCTCGGCCTCTTGGCGCAGCATGTTCTCTTGCAAGGTCTGCTGCGCTGCCTGTTCGCGTTGCCGGACTTTTTGAACTTGGCGCCGCAGTTCGAGCAGGGCTTCGTTTTGAGGCCCCGCGCGCAACCCCCGGTTGATGTAAGCCAGACTTTCGTCCAGCCGACCCTGTTGCAGACTTTGTTGTGCGATATCCCGATAGTAGGACGTGATGCGCTGGATGCCCTCGAGCGCGATGGGGTGGTTGGGTTGCAGCTCCAGTATTTGCCGGTAGGTGTTCAGGGCATTGCCGCTGGCGGGAGCGGTGATCCGACGGTTGTCCATCTGTTGCTGCGCTTCAGCAAGCAACCCCTCGATTTCCTCCTGTGGGGTCGGCGGGGGGACCGGCTCGGCGGCGGTTTCAGCGGTTGGCGTCGAAGGTTCGGCCTGACTGTCTGGCGGGGGGGCGGGCTGCGGTCCGGGTGAGGGAAGGACGCCGGCGGTTTCGGTGGGCGGGGCGGGCGGTGAAGTCGTGGCCACACCGCTGTCGGTTGGGACCGACGATGGGCTGGGGGCTGCGGCGGTATTGACGAGTGGCGGGCTCGGAGCGGCCTGGGTCGGGGGGGCTGGCGCGGCGGGTGTCGCAGTTGTCGCATGAGGTCGGGGGGTGCGGCTGTCATCAGCGATCTTCAGAAGTTGCGACGGATCCCGCAGGAACGGGATTTGCCAGAGAAAATAGAGACCGATCAGGCAAATGATCGTTACGGCGCCGAGATAGAGCGCGAGATGTTTTATCCATCTGAGCAGGCCAAAACCACCCAGCGCGTCATCCGGTTCGGTTTCGCTAGTCGGGGGGTGGTTTGGCGGCGGTGGGACGGAGGTGTGGATTGCATGTTTCATCGCGGTGGTTTTGGGGTGCGCAGAATCATGGACGTATCGTCCTGGATATAACTTGGACCAAATCCACGCTTTCAGTCCCGGTTGCAAATCCACCGATTTGCAACCGGGATTGGTTTGATTTGGGGGAGAGGGTGGGAATAACACCCAGGTGGGGCGGATGAGCCCCCATCCGATTTTGAGAGTCATGATGCGCCGCGATTATCAAAAGCTTAGGTCGAAAGCTCGACGGAACGCAACCATGATAAACGGGACGCAACCCCGCGCCAAGCCGTATCGCTATGGTAACTCAAGGAGAAAATCCGTTTATAGCAACGGCGACAACAGCCGGGCGGTGGCTTCGCCCAACCGTTGGCCGAGCGTGGCGCGGCGGCCCGACCTGGCGTAGCGGCGGGCCAAACTCAGATCAGCCTCGAAGCTGCGGGCCAATTGTGTAGCGAGGCTGGCGTCGTAGATCACCGCCATTGCCTCGAAATTCAGCGTCAGACTGCGGTTGTCGAAATTGGCGCTGCCGACCGTCGCGATACGTTCGTCCACGACCAGCAATTTGGCATGCAGCATCGGTGGGCCGAATTCATGAATCACCACGCCGACGCTGGCCAGTTCATCGTAATAACTGCGCGCGGCGGCGGTAACCAGCCGCGAATCGCTCTGCTTGGACGCCAGGATTTGCACCTCTACGCCGCGCAGGGCGGCATTCATCAACGCGGCGTTCAACGCCTCGGTGGGGACAAAGTAGGGCGTAGCCAGCAACACCTGCCGCTGGGCCCCGGCGATGGCGGCAAAATAGAATTTGGCGATGGCGTAGCGATTGTTGTCCGGGCCGGATTCGACGATCTGCAGCCAGGGACCGCTCGGATGTCCGGGGAAATGCGGGAAGAATTCCGGTTCGAACGGCGCGTGATCGGTGGCGAAATACCAATCCTCCAGAAAGATGAATTGCAGCCGGTGGACCGGTTCACCCTCGATGCGCAAATGGGTGTCGCGCCAGGCTTCGGGACTGCTATAAGCGCTGCTGTGGATATCACTGACGTTGATGCCGCCGGTAAAGCCGACCCGGCCGTCGCAAACCGCGATCTTGCGGTGGGTACGGAAGTTAACGTGGTTCGGGCGCAGCCGGCGCAGGCCGATGGGATTAAACCAGGCAATCATGCCACCCGCTTCCCGCAGCGGTTGCAGGAAGCGGTTGCTCGCGCGGTCGGAGCCGATGGCATCCAGCAACAGCCGCACCTCGACGCCGGCGCGGGCTTTGGCGATCAACCGATCACGCAGTCGGGTCCCCACCCGATCCGGCTGCCACAGGTAATACTCGAGGTGGACATGGTGGGTAGCCGCCTCGATTGCCGCCTCGATGGCTTGAAAGCAGGCGTCGCCGGTTTCCAACAGCGCGGCGCTGTTAGCCGGCGCGGGCGCGCCCTGACCGATCCGTTCCAGCAACAGCGCCAGTTGTTGTTCCAGACCGGTTTTGGGAAAGCCGAGCAGGGCGGTTCGATCCTGGCGCAAGCGGTGGGTGGACTGGATCAGGCGGGCGCGGGCGCGACCGTAGCGCAGCCGGCGGCGACGGAGCCGCCTTGGTCCGAACAGCAGATACACCAGGAAGCCGAAGTAGGGCATGAACAGCAGGGCCAGCAGCCAGGCCAGCGTCGCCGTCGGCGAACGGCGCTCCAGGATCAGTCCGCACGCGACCAGGGCGACCCACAACAGCCAGGCCAGCGACAGCAGGGCCGTCAGGTGTTCGGTCATCGCTCAGAGTCGGTCCGAGGCAAACTCGGCCAGCCGCGAGCGCTCGCCTCTCCGCAAGGTCACATGCCCGCCGTGCGGCCAGTCCTTGAAGCGATCCACCACGTAGGTCAGGCCGGAAGTCGTTTCCGACAGATAGGGCGTATCGATCTGGGCAATGTTGCCGAGACAGATCACCTTGGTGCCGGGGCCAGCACGGGTGATGAGTGTCTTCATCTGCTTGGCGGTCAGATTCTGCGCCTCGTCGATGATCAGGTATTTGTTCTGGAAGGTGCGCCCGCGCATGAAATTCAGCGAGCGGATTTTGATCTTGCTGCTGAGCAAATCGGCGGTGGCGGCGCGGCCCCATTCGCCGCCTTCCTTTGGCGCGAGCACTTCCAGATTGTCCATTAGCGCGCCCATCCACGGCGTCATCTTTTCCTCCTCGGTGCCGGGCAGGAAACCGATGTCCTCGCCGACCGGTACGGTGACCCGGGTCATGATGATTTCCCGGTAACGCTTGGCGTCCAGGGTCTGCGCCAGGCCAGCGGCCAGGGCCAACAGGGTCTTGCCGGTGCCGGCGGCGCCCAGCAGAGAGACGAAGTCGATCTCCGGGTCCAGCAGCAAGTTGAGGGCGAAATTCTGTTCGCGGTTGCGGGCGGTGATTCCCCAGACCGCGTGGTTGGGTGCGGCGTGGTCCTTGAGAATTTCGATCACCGCCTCCCCATCGCTCAACTGGCGGACGATGAAGGCCGTACTGTCGCCAGCCGGGAACAGCCCCTGGTTCGGGTACCAGTTCGCCACGTCCGGGCCGCGGACCCGGTAAAAGGTGCGCCCGCTTTCCTTCCAGGAATCCAATGCCTTGCCATGGCTGTCCCAGAAATCCCCTGGAAGGTCGCGGGCGCCATCGTACAGGAGATTCACATCGTCGAGCGTCTGATCGTTGTAGTAGTCCTCGGCGTGAATGCCCAGGATGGCGGCCTTGATCCGCAGGTTGATGTCCTTGGACACCAGGGTGACCCGGCGACGCGGATGGTCCTGCTGCAAGGTGAGAGCCATGCTCAGAATATCGTTGTCGGGGGTGTTGCCGGGCAGACTGGCGGGCGGGGCGATCCGGTTGGGTCGGATTTGAAAGAACAGGCGCCCGCTGGCCGGCTCTCCGTGTGGGTCGAGCAGACCAGGCAGGGGGAGGCCTTGGTCGATTTCCTCCTTGCTGGCGTCGGCGATCACATCGTCCAGGAATCGGCTGACCTGACGGACGTTGCGGGCGACTTCGGAAACGCCCTTCTTGGCGCGATCCAGTTCCTCCAGCACCATCATGGGCAGGTGGATATCGTGTTCCTTGAAGCGGAACAGAGCGGTTGGATCGTGCATCAGCACGTTGGTGTCGAGCACGAACAGCCGGCGATCGGGCGCGGAAGGCAATGAACTCACGGTGGGGAATTTAGAGTTGAGGTGTTGGGTCATGTTCTGTCGCTGGTTTCGCTGGAACTAGCCGCTAACGCCATTCGGACGATTCCACCGTGCCGGGCGCTCGCGGGTGGCAACGAATTATGGTCATACAGATCCTCTGTTTCCGTTGGGGTCATCCAAACCCTACAACGGCCTTTAATAACCTCCTGTTGCCTCATTATGTCAGGCGCTCGGGCGCGGACTTCGCCGCAGCATGCTATTCCAGCCAAGGCAGGCTAAGGAGGCTTGACTATCCGTTATGCCTGTGGCCGCCAGCCGAGCCGGCGCCCGTGCAGACCTTCCTGTAAGCCTTTCTCACCGCCGATAACCATGGCGGACACCTGGAAAGGAATGTGGACAGTAATAGTGCGGTGATGATCTGGCCCGGATATCTCACCCGCGCTGGGGCCGGAATCCCCCTATTCCATTGTTGCCACCGACGGCCGCGGCCACGCCTTCAGAATGGATTGCACCACGGTTGCCAGTGGGATGGCGAAAAAGATCCCCCAGAATCCCCAAATCCCGCCGAACACCAGTACCGCCACGATGATGGCGATTGGGTGCAGGTCCACAACTTCGGAAAACAGCAGCGGCACCAGCAGGTTGCCATCCAGACCTTGCACAATCAGATAGATCCCCACCAGCCAAAGAAACTCCGAACTCCAGCCCCATTGGAAAAACGCCACCAGCACCACCGGCACCGTCACCACCACGGCGCCAATATAGGGGATGATGACCGAAAGCCCCACCATCAGGGCCAGCAGCATGGCGAACTGCAAGCCCATATAGGCGAACGCCAGATACGTCGCGAGCCAAACCACCAGGATTTCCAGAAACTTGCCGCGCACATAGTTACCCATTTGCCGATCCACTTCCCGCCAGACCTGCTGCGCCAGACTGTGATCGTGGGGCAGAAACCCGCGCAGCCAGCCCAGGATCAGTTCCTTGTCCTTCAAAAAGAAAAACACCAGCAGTGGCACCAACACCAAATAAATGATGATGGTGAAGAAGCCCATGCCCGCCGCCAAGGACCAGGACAAAGCCTTCTGACCCCAGGTAGCGATTTCGGACTTCACCGAATTAATCACTTCGAGAATCTGCGCTTCGGTGATGAATTCCGGGTACAGGGCCGGCAGGCTGAGCAACAGGTTCTGGCCCTGGACGATCATGTTCGGGAACTGCTGAACCAACTGAGTCAATTGCCGCGAGACCAGCGGCAGCAAACCCAATAGCATAAACAGTAAAAAGGCCAGAAACAGCACGAACACCACAACCGCCCCCAACAAACGGGGCATCCGTAGCAAGCGCTGTAGCATCTGCACGACGCCTTCCAGCAGATAAGCGATCACGATGCTGGCCAAGACTGGCGCCAAATCCCGTCCCATGAACAGGATCACGCTGGTGACCAGCGCCAGCACAATGGTCAGAATGACTGCCTGGGGATCGTTGAACAGCCGTCGAAACCAGTCGCTGATGATTTTCATGATGCCCTAGCGCCTTGTTCAGCCGCGCGCCCGCATGTTAGCAACAAAGCCGTCGCTATCCCAACCGCTGGCCCGTCCGCGCCTGAACCGCCGCCCTCCGCTCGTGGTCTATCAACGCTTGCAGCCAGTTCCCGGAACGCGATGCTCATGATTAGCGCATTGCACTAAATCAGTGCGTATTTCTCCCAATACATGGAATCAATCCTGAATTCATCAGCCGATCCCCGGTCTAAAAAGTCAGGTGTTTCCGGTCCGGTCTAGCTGCCCGCCTGCAACGGACTGATTTATTTTCGATATATAGAACTCCGTACCCAAGCTTGGCCGTCGCCCTAAACACAGATTGGTCCATAAATTGCTTTTTTCTTCTAAACCATCCGCCGAGCCACGGACCAACCGGGATTACGCAAGGATTGATAGAAAATTCGCCAGGGGATGCCCTGACCGGTTTGAACCGGAAGCCGCACCGCTTCCGCGACTACAGAGAGGTTACGACCATGACGATTTTCAAGCGCTATCTGTCGCGCTACGAAGAGAGCCGCGAAGAAAATCTTTCGCTCCAGGAATATCTGGAGCTGTGCAGGAAAGACCCGCTCACCTACTCCAGCGCCGCCGAGCGGCTGCTGAAAGCCATCGGTGAACCTGTACTGGTGGATACCCGCAACGATCCACGGCTGTCGCGCATCTTTCAGAACAAAGTGCTCAAAATCTATCCCGCCTTCGAGGAATTTTACGGGATGGAGGATGCCATCGAGCAGATCGTCTCCTACCTCCGCCACGCCGCGCAAGGGCTGGAGGAGAAAAAGCAGATTCTTTACCTGCTCGGCCCGGTTGGCGGCGGCAAATCCTCATTGGCCGAACGGCTCAAGCAATTGATGGAGCGGGTGCCCTTGTACGCCATCGAAGGATCGCCGGTTTTCGAATCGCCGTTGGGGCTGTTCAATCCCGACGAGGACGGCCAGATTCTCGAGGACGACTACGGCATCCCGCGCCGCTACCTTCGGTTCATCATGTCGCCGTGGGCGGCCAAACGGCTGCGCGAATTCAACGGTGACATCACTCAATTCCGGGTGGTCAAGCTGTGGCCTTCGGTGCTGCACCAGATCGCCGTGGCCAAGACCGAGCCGGGCGACGAAAACAATCAGGATATTTCCTCCCTGGTCGGCAAGGTAGATATCCGCCGTCTGGAGCATTTCGCTCAGAACGACCCGGACGCCTACAGCTTCTCCGGCGCCCTCTGTCGCGCCAACCGCGGCTTGATGGAATTCGTCGAGATGTTCAAGGCACCGATCAAGGTGCTGCATCCGCTGCTGACCGCCACCCAGGAAGGCAACTACAACAGCACCGAGGGGCTGTCGGCCATCCCGTTCGAGGGGATCATTCTGGCCCACTCCAACGAGTCTGAATGGCAATCGTTCAAGAGCAACAAGAACAACGAGGCCTTTCTGGACCGGGTCTACATCGTCAAGGTGCCCTACTGCCTGCGGGTGTCGGACGAAGTGAAGATTTACCAGAAGCTGCTGACCCACAGTTCGCTGTCCGCCGCGCCCTGCGCCCCCGGCACCCTGCAAATGCTGGCGCAGTTCTCGGTGCTGACTCGGCTCAAGGAACCGGAGAATTCGAGCCTTTTCTCCAAGATGCGGGTCTACGACGGTGAGAACCTCAAAGACACCGACCCCAAGGCCAAGTCGATGCAGGAATATCGCGACTACGCCGGGGTGGACGAAGGCATGACGGGCATTTCCACCCGGTTTGCCTTTAAAATTCTCAGCCAGGTGTTCAATTTCGACCATGCCGAGGTGGCCGCCAACCCGGTGCATCTGCTCTATGTACTGGAACGGCAGATCGAGCGCGAGCAGTTCACGGCCGAGGTCGAGGAACGGTACCTGTCCTACCTCAAAGGCTTCCTGGCGCCGCGCTACGCCGAGTTCATCGGCAAGGAACTGCAACAGGCTTACCTCGAATCCTATTCAGAGTATGGCCAGAACATCTTCGACCGTTACGTGACCTACGCCGATTTCTGGATTCAGGATCAGGAATACCGGGATCCCGATACCGGCGAGTCGTTCGACCGGGCGGCGCTCAACACCGAACTGGAGAAGATCGAGAAGCCGGCCGGCATCAGCAACCCCAAGGATTTCCGCAACGAAATCGTCAACTTCGTGCTGCGGGCGCGCGCCAACAACGCCGGCAAGAATCCAGCCTGGACCAGCTACGAGAAATTGCGCGCGGTGATCGAGAAGAAGATGTTCTCCACCACCGAGGACCTGCTGCCGGTGATCAGCTTCAACGCCAAGGCCAGTGCCGACGAACAGAAGAAGCACGCCCAGTTCGTGGACCGGATGGTCGCCAAGGGCTACACGGCCAAGCAGGTGCGGCTGCTTTCCGACTGGTACCTGCGGGTCCGCAAGGCTTCCTGAGGGAGGAGACCACGCATGGCCACGTTCATCGACCGGCGGCTGGACGGCAAGAACAAGAGTTCGGTCAACCGCCAGCGTTTCATCCGGCGTTTCAAGAGCCAGATCAAGAAAGCCGTGACCGAGTCCATGAACGGCCGGAGCATCACCGACATCGACAACGGCGAGAAGGTGACCATTCCTACCCGCGACCTGTCCGAGCCCGTGTTCGGCCACGGACCGGGGGGGCAGCGCGAAGCCATCCATCCGGGCAACCGAGAATTCGTCACCGGCGATCAGATCGCCCGGCCGCCAGGTGGCGGGGGCGGTGGTTCCGGAGGCGGCCAAGCCAGCAACACGGGCGAGGGCGAGGACGATTTCGTCTTCGAACTGTCGCGCGAGGAGTTCCTCGATCTGTTCTTCGAGGATCTGGAGCTGCCCAATCTGGTGCGCACCCAATTGGCCAAGAGCACCGAATTCAAATCCGTGCGGGCCGGCTTCACCAGCGCTGGCAACCCGGCCAACATCGACGTGGTGCGCTCGCTCAAGGGCGCGCTGGCGCGGCGGATGGCGCTGGCCGCGCCCTATACCCGGCGCTTGCACGAGGCGGAGGCGGAACTGGAACGGGTGCTGGCCGAAGCACCGGTGGATGAAATCCGCGCCAAGGCGTTGGTCGAGGAAATCGAGCACCTGCGGGCGCGGGCGCGGGCGGTGCCGTTCATCGACACCTTCGACCTGCGTTATGCCAACCGGGTCAAGCAACCGCAGCCGACCACCCAGGCGGTGATGTTCTGCATCATGGACGTGTCCGGTTCGATGGACCGGGCGCGCAAGGACCTGGCCAAGCGCTTCTTCACCCTGTTGTACCTGTTCCTCAAGCGCAATTACGAGAAGATCGAGGTGGTGTTCATCCGCCACCACACCGTGGCCAAGGAAGTGGACGAGCAGGAGTTTTTCTACTCCCGGGAAACCGGCGGAACCGTGGTGTCCAGCGCTTTGCAATTGATGGGCGACATCATGGTCGCGCGCTACCCGGTCTCCAGTTGGAACCTGTACGTGGCGCAGGCTTCGGACGGGGATAACTGGCACCACGACTCGCCAGCCTGTAAGGACCTCCTGTTGCAGCGGATCATGCCTTTCGTCCGCTATTACGCCTATATCGAAATTACCCCGGACCGCCATCAAAGCCTGTGGGAGGCGTATGAAGAAGTGAAGGCCGCCCATCGGCACTTCGCCATGCGGCAGATCGACGGGCCGGCCGACATCTATCCGGTCTTCCGGGACCTGTTCAAGAGGCGCGTGTCATGAGTTCGTCCCGATTGATTGCCGAGTCTTCCGAATGGACGTTCCCGATGCTGGAGCGCTACAACCAGGTCATCGGCCAGATCGCCGGCAACGACTTCGGGCTGGATACCTACCCGAACCAGATCGAAATCATCACCGCCGAGCAGATGATGGATGCCTATTCCTCGGTGGGAATGCCGCTGGGCTACAAGCACTGGTCCTACGGCAAGCAGTTCGTGCTGACCGAGAAGAACTACCGGCGCGGGCAAATGGGGCTGGCCTACGAGATCGTGATCAACTCCGATCCCTGCATCGCCTATCTCATGGAGGAGAACACCGCCATGATGCAGGCGCTGGTCATCGCCCACGCCGCCTATGGCCACAATTCCTTCTTCAAGGGCAACTACCTGTTCCGCGCGTGGACCAGTGCCGACGCCATCATCGACTACCTGCTGTTCGCGCGGAATTACGTGGCCGAATGCGAGGAACGCCACGGGGAGGAGACCGTGGAGTTGTTCCTCGACTCCTGCCACGCGCTGATGAACTACGGGGTGGACCGTTACAAGCATCCGGCGCCGCTATCGCTGCACGAGGAAAAGCTGCGCCAACATGACCGGGAAGAATATCGGCAATCGCAAATCAACGACCTGTGGCGGACCATCCCGGTCAAGCCGGCCGAGGCCACCGCCGAGCAGGCGAAACGCTATCCGGCCGAGCCGCAGGAAAACCTGCTGTACTTCATTGAGAAAAACGCGCCGCTGCTGGAACCATGGCAGCGCGAACTGGTGCGGATCGTCCGCAAGATCGCCCAGTATTTCTACCCGCAGCGTCAGACCCAGGTGATGAATGAAGGCTGGGCCACCTTCTGGCACTACACCCTGATGAACCGGCTGTACGACGAGGGCTACGTCAACGACGGTTTCATGATCGAGTTTCTGCAATCGCACACCAGCGTGGTCCAGCAACCGCCGTTCGATCATCCCCATTACTCTGGCATTAATCCCTACGCGCTGGGTTTTTCGATGATGAGTGACATCCAACGGATTTGTCAGGCGCCGACGGACGAGGATCGCCACTGGTTCCCGGACATCGCCGGGCAGGACTGGCTCCAGGTGCTGGATTTCGCCATGCGCAACTTCAAGGACGAGAGCTTCATCGCCCAGTACCTCTCGCCCAAGCTGATGCGGGATTTCAAGCTGTTCGCGGTGCTCGACGACGATATGCGGGACGAGTTGGAGGTCACCGCGATTCACGACGAAGCCGGGTACCGGCGGCTGCGGCTGGCGCTGGCCGACCAGTACAACCTCGGCAGCCGCG
Organism: uncultured Gammaproteobacteria bacterium; assembly: GCA_963696515.1. Classification (GTDB taxonomy): domain Bacteria; phylum Pseudomonadota; class Gammaproteobacteria; order Competibacterales; family Competibacteraceae; genus Contendibacter. The sequence goes on along the minus strand of CAVOKM010000010.1, from coordinate 33,256 downwards.
AGCCCAACATCCAGGTCTGGAACGTGGCGCAACGGAAAGACCGTTCGCTGACCCTGCGGCACACCCCCTACAATCGCCGGCCGCTGCATCAGGAAAGCGCCCAGGAAGTGCTCAAGCACCTGCACCGGCTGTGGGGCTTCACGGCGCGGCTGGAAACGGTGGACGAGGATGGCAAGGTGGAACTGATCGGTGAATGCCCGCCGGTCAGGGGTCGCTGAGGTCGGCTATCCTGGTTTTGCCGGAAATCGCCCGAAGCCTACCGCCACCCCACTGTTCCATCCAGCCCCAATCCCTTCAGCAGCGCGGCGCCCAGGCTGGCTTCCGTGCCATCGATCAGCCGATCCAGCCAGCGGGTGTGCTTGGTGTAATCCACGATGGTTTTCTCGCCAATGACCTCCTCGGCGACGTAGCGGGCGCCGCCCAGCGCGTCCACCAAACCCAGCCCGATGCTCTGCTCGCCGGTCCACATCAGGCCACTGAATACTTTGGGATTATCCTTCAGCCGCTCGCCCCGGCCCTGCTTGACCGCCGCGATAAACTGTTGGTGAATCGCGTCCAGCATCCCTTGTAGATGTTGAACTTCCGCCGGATTAACCGGTTTGAATGGATCGAGGAAATCCTTGTTGCTCCCCGCCGTGTACGCCCGCCGCTCGACGCCCAATTTGGCAATCGCGTCGGTGAAGCCGAAGCTGTCCATCCGCACCCCGATAGAGCCAACGATGCTGGCTTTGTTGGCGTAAATCTTCTGCGCAGCCGCCGCGATGTAATAGCCGCCCGAGGCGCAGACGTCGCTGGCTACCGCGTGAACCGGAATCTTGGGGTGTTGCTGGCGCAACTTCTGAATTTCATCGTAAATCTCACCAGCTTGCACCGGACTGCCGCCGGGGCTGTTGATTTCCACCACCACGCCGACCGTTTTCTCGTCCTTGAACGCCTTGCGCAGCGCCTCGATGACGTTCTTGGCGCTGGCTTCGGTACTGCTGGAAATCAGGCCATCCACGCGGACCAACGCCGTATGCTTCTTGGCGGCGGCGGTGGCGGCGCTAAAATTGTCCGGCCAGGCCAACGCCAGTAGCAGCATCAGATAGAGGAAAAACAGCAGCTTGAAGAAAATCCCCCAGCGCCGCGCCCGTCGTTGCTCGGTCACGGCGGCGAACGCCAGTTTGGTCAGGGTGTCGCGCGCCCAGCGCTCGTCGCTGGGCGGATTGACGTTTGGATTCGGGTCGCTCATGGCTACCTCCCACTCAGATTCTACGTTGGTTCGGCGCACCGAGGCGGTCCAGCACCGCCTTGAGTTCGACGCCGAGCGGGGCGCTGACCGCGATGTCCCGCCCGCTCAGCGGCAGGTTCAGGCTGTGCGCGTGCAGGAACAGCCGGCGCAAGCCGAACTGTTCCGCCATCAGCCGATTGAAATCATCATCGCCATATTTTTCATCGCCGGCCAACGGGTGGCCAACATGGGCAGCATGGACGCGAATCTGATGGGTGCGGCCGGTGGAGATGCTCGCCTCCAGCAACGAGGCTGGTTTGTGCAAATTGACCGGCCGGAATTGCGTCCGGGCCGGCTTGCCGTCTTCCAGCGCCTCGACCATCCGCTCCCCGCCGCGCAATACATTGCGACGCAAGGGCTGGTCGACCTCGCGCGGGCCATGATTCCAATAGCCGCGCACCAGGGCCAGATAGCGCTTTTCAACCCGACCGGCCCGAAAGGCATCCTGAATCCATCGCAGCGCCGAAGCCGTCTTCGCCAGCGCCAGACAGCCGCTGGTCTCGCGATCCAATCGGTGCGCCAGTTCCAGAAAAGGCTCCGCTGGCCGCATGATCCGCAACAATTCAATCACCCCGTAATCCAACCCGCTGCCCTTATGCACCGCCAGCCCAGCCGGCTTGTCGAGCACGAGCAACTCGCGATCCTCGTACAACACCGCAGCCCGCAGTCGCTCCGCTAACCCCTGCGGTACGCGGGGCGGCCGCTCGTCCCGCTCGCCAAGCCGCACCGGCGGAATCCGCAGCACGTCGCCGGTTTGCAACCGGCGATCCGGCTGGACCCGCCCCCCGTTCAGCCGCACCTCGCCGGTGCGCACGATGCGATAGATCAGGCTCTTGGGCGCGCCCTTGAGTTCACGCATCAGATAATTGTCGAGGCGCTGGCCGGCATGATCGGCGTCGATTTCCAGATGGCGCACCCCAGGGGGAGAGAGGGAAGCAGTCATGAGTTTGAAGCGCGGTAATCGGACTGTTATAGTTACCCTTGTTGTCGCCGATGGTCCCATGAGGCCGGCGAAACTGGATGGATACACTATCGGTTTTCGTACCCGCGCGCCAGTGAACCGGCGAGCGGGGTTGGATCAATGGGTTTGTCCGCCGCTCGACCCCTACCTTCCTTGAGCGGCTCTTGACCGCGCTCCCAGCCGACTGGTCACGCTTTCCGTGGCGTATTTTGGGTTAGCCCGATGTCCTGGATTCCCATCCTCCGGGCCATTCCCCATCCTGGCGACGCTTCGGCGACAACCACCGCGTCACCGTCGGTGATGGTCGAGCGCAGGGAATTGCACCATGAAACGCATGCTGATCAACGCAACTCAGCAGGAAGAGTTGCGCGTGGCCCTCGTGGACGGCCAGAAGCTCTACGACCTCGACATCGAAACCCCCGCGCGGGAACAGAAGAAATCCAACGTCTACAAGGGCCGCGTCACCCGCATCGAACCGGGACTGGAAGCGGCCTTTGTCGATTATGGCGCCGACCGGCATGGCTTCCTGCCGTTCAAGGAAATCAACCGCGGCTACTTCGATCCCCACGCCGCCGAGGGTGGCCGCCCCAGCATTCGGGAAGCCATCAAGGAAGGCCAGGAAATCATGGTGCAGGTGGAAAAGGAGGAGCGCGGCAACAAGGGCGCGGCGCTCACCACCTTCATCAGTCTGGCCGGCCGCTACCTGGTGCTGATGCCCAACAACCCCCGCGCCGGTGGCGTCTCGCGGCGGATCGAAGGCGAGGACCGCCAGGAAATCCGCGAGGTGATGAGCAGCCTCGACATTCCCGACGGCATGGGCCTGATCGTGCGCACCGCCGGGGTAGGGCGCTCGCAGGAGGAATTGCAGTGGGACATGGATTACCTGCTGCACCTGTGGAAAGCCATCGAAACCGCCTTGCCCCAGAAGAAAGCGCCGTTTCTGATCTATCAGGAAAGCAACATCATCATCCGCGCCCTGCGCGACTATTTGCGCGCCGACATCGGCGAAATCCTGGTGGATAATCCCGCCGTTCACCGGCAAGCCCAGGATTTCATGCAGCAGGTGATGCCGCAGAACCTGAACAAGCTCAAGCTGTATCAGGACAGCATCCCGCTATTCACCCGCTTCCAGATCGAATCCCAGATCGAAACCGCCTATCAGCGCGAAGTCAACCTGCCCTCCGGCGGTGGCATCGTGATCGACTACACCGAGGCGCTGGTCTCCATCGACATCAACTCCGCCCGCGCCACCAAGGGCAGCGACATCGAGGAAACCGCGCTCACCACCAATCTGGAAGCGGCCGACGAGGTCGCCCGGCAGTTGCGGTTGCGCGACCTGGGGGGATTGATCGTCATCGATTTCATCGACATGAACATCGCCCGCAACCAGCGCGAGGTGGAAACCCGACTGCGCGAGGCCTTGAAAATGGACCGCGCCCGGGTGCAGGTCGGCCGTATCTCCCGCTTCGGCTTGCTGGAAATGTCCCGGCAACGGCTGAGTCCGTCGCTGGACGAAGCCAGCCACATGATCTGCCCGCGTTGCAACGGTCAGGGCACCATCCGCAACATCGATTCGCTGGCGCTGAGCGTGCTGCGGCTGATCCAGGAAGAGGCGATGAAGGACCGGACTGGCAGGGTCGTGGTCCAGTTGCCGGTCAAGGTCGGCACCTTCCTACTCAACGAGAAACGCGAGGCGATTCGTGCCATCGAGCAGCGGCATCGGGTCGGGGTTCTGCTCATCCCGAACGAATCGCTGGAAACGCCCCACTTCAAGCTCGACCGGTTGAGGGTGGAGGAACTGTCGGAAGATCGGCTCCGGTCCTACGCTTTGGCCGAGGACTACGAGGAACAGTTCGAGGTGAAGGCCGCCACGACGGTGCGGAGCACGGACGAGGAACCGGCGGTCAAGGGCGTCGCGCCGGCCACCCCGGCCCCGACCCCTCCCGCGCCGATCCCCAAGCCCGAGCCCAATCCCAGCTTCTTCGGCTGGCTGTGGAGCAATCTGTTCGGTCAACAACCCCCGCTGCAACAACCCCAGGACGAACGGCCAGCCCGAACGGCAGCGCGCCCGGCCAAGCCAGATCGGCAACGCCGTGACCGGCCCGGGCGGCAACCCGAGAAAGAGTCCTCCGTGGAAGCACCGGTGGCCAAAACTCCCACCGCACCGGTTGTCCCCGAACTGGCGGCTGCCGTTACGCTGCCGGTTAACGCTCTGCGGCCCGAATCCACGCCGGTGGCCAAACCGGCGGTAGTTCCAATCGAGGACATGGAGGAAACAGCCGTGACCTCCGAACCCGAGGAGGAGGGTCCCGGACCGCGCGGACGGCGCGGACGACGCGGCGGAAGGCGGCGGCGGCGGGGTGAAGCACCTACTTCGGCCGAGACCCGCTCGACGGCCCCGGAATCGGGCGAGGAAAGGGAGGAAGGCCCTGAGTCCAGCGAACAAAGCCTGGGATCTACTGAAACCGATGAGCCGGTCGCGATAGCTCCGCCGAATCCCACTGCGGGATCGTCCGCCACTGCAGCATCCTCGCCGCAGCGGCGGATTCGCAGCGGTCGCCCGCGCCTGCCCCGCGAGGTGCTCGCCGCCACCAGAGCCGCATCCGAAGCCGCGGCGTTGTCTCCTACCCTAGAGTCCCCTGCGCCGCCGCCACCACCGTCATTGGAATATCCGGTCGCCGAGGATGACGCTGCGCTCGCGGGTCGTTCCAAGGAAGCAAATCTCGATCTGGGGCGCGAACCAAGGGTGGAAGCGCCGCCGGCTGAATCGACGGCTCCTGCGCTCGAAGCGGTTGCTGGCGATGAATCCCCGGCACCCCAGACCGAAGCCAGCAAACTCCCTGTGGAACCGGCTGCCACCCGGCTCGAGGCATTCCTCCAATCCGATACCGGGGCGGTAGAAACACCTTCCCTCTTCAAGCCGGCGGAGGCGATCTACGAAGCCCTGCCGGTGAAAAAAGCCGTTGTGGTTCCGGTTTCCATCGAAACCCTGGCGGCAACAGCCACGGCCGTTGCCGCTGTGGTTGCTACCGACGAGATCCCGTCCTTGGCGGAGCCGGTTCGCATTGTCGAGCCCATGGCTGAGGCGACGGAACCGAACGCGCCACTTCCGACTCCATCGCCGGAACCTGTCGCCGAGGACAAGCCAGCGGTTTGACATTCCGAAAAAATAAAGGGGCTGGAATTCCAGCCCCTTTGCTTGAACGGCCCACCCCGGTTGACCAGACTCAAATGCGGTAACGCTCCCGAATTTCGATCAGCAAGCCCTGCGCCGCTTCCTCAACCAGATCCATCACCCTCTCGAAACCGCCTGAACCCCCGTAGTACGGATCCGGCACTTCCCGCTCGGGCAAATCCGGGGCGAAATCCAGGAACAGTTGAATGCGGCCCCTCAACTCCAGGTCCTGGCCCAAGGTCAGCAGATGCTCGAAATTGTCCCGGTCCATCGCCAGCACATAATCGAATTCGGCCAAATCCTCGACGGAGACCTGCCGGGCGCGAAGGCTCCGCAAATCCACCCCCCGGCGCAAAGCCGTCGCCTGGCCGCGGGTATCGGGCGGTGCGCCGATGTGGTAAGAATGGGTGCCAGCCGAATCCACATAAATCTTTTCGCTCAGGCCGACGCCTTCCAACATCCGTCGGAACACGCCTTCGGCCATCGGAGACCTGCAAATATTCCCCATGCAAACAAAAAGCACTCTAACCATCGCCTTCGCCTTTGCCTCATCCAGATGGCGCGATTTTGAGAACGCTGCGCGCACCGCTTGCAAAATCCTGGAACCGATCACCCTGGACGACCGCTTATGTTGCAACTGGATCCCGAGAAGCTAAAAACCCTGCTGGGCCGTTCCCTGAGCTATCAGGGCGTTCCCTGCCAGGTCATCGAACTCTTGGTCGAAGAGGAACCACCCGCCCTGGTGTTACGCGACTCGAGCGACCACAAGGTCATTCAACCCAACCAGTACGGGGACGCCGTCGGCTGGGCGCCGCAAACCTTCACCGTCGCCGTGCTGGACGCCCGTCGTAGCCGCCTCAATCCCGATCTACCGGAACTGGCCGGGTTCGACCTGCTGGACTGAGCGTTCCCATTCCGCCTTCAATCGCGCCAGGTCGGCCTCGGTATCCACGCCCGGCGGGGGCGTCTCGGTCGCTTCGGCGACGTAAATGCGGATGCCGTGCCACAAAGCGCGCAACTGCTCCAGCGATTCCGCCTGCTCGGCCGGCGCCGGCGTCAATTCCGGATAGCGGCGCAACACCGCCACTCGATAAGCGTACAAACCGATATGGCGGAACCAGACGGTATCGGGTGGCAGCTCGGTCGATCCCGCCCCGCCGGCTCGGAACGACTCGCGATGCCAGGGAATCGGCGCGCGGCTGAAATACAGCGCATAGCCTCGGGCGTCGCGCACCACCTTGACCGCGTTCGGATCGAACAGCTCCGCCGGGTCGCCGATGCGGGCGCAGGCGGTGGCGATGCCGGCATCGGGATGAGTTGCCAGACCCATCGCCACCTGCCGCACCAGGGCCGGAAGCATGCCCGGCTCGTCGCCCTGCAGGTTGACCACAATACCGTCGTCCAGCCAGCCAAACCGCACTGCTACTTCCGCCAGCCGGTCGGTGCCCGAAACATGATCGGGCGAAGTCATGCACACCGTCGCGCCGAATCCCTCGGCCACCTCCCGAATGCGCGCATCGTCGGTGGCGATCACCACCTCCAGCGCGCCGCTGGCCAGAGCCCGCCGGTAGACGTGCTCGATCAGTGGCCGACCGGCCACCCGCCGCAACGGCTTGCCCGGAAGCCGGGACGAGGCGTAGCGGGCCGGGATCGCGACCCGAAAGCGCGGGTCGGGCTCACTCATTCAGGCTGACCTCTTCCTCCGTCAATCGCCTCGCCTCGGCTTCCAGCATCACCGGAATGCCGTCGCGGATCGGATAGGCCAGCCTGCTTTCCTTGCAGATCAATTCCTGCCGCGTCTTGTCGTAGATCAACGGGGCCTTGCTGACCGGGCACACCAGAATGTCCAGCAATTTCTTGTCCATCATCCTTCACCTCATCACCGATTGGGGACGGAATCGGGGTTCGCCTTGCCCGCCGACTCGCGCTCGAAGGCTCACGCCGGATGCCCTTGGCCATGGCCACCGACGCCAGCCGCTTGAGCAAATCTTCCTCGAAGGCCGGTTCCAGCCGCGCGCTGACCGGCACGTACCAACAGCCCTCCGGCGCGAAGGCCTGGCATTTTACCGCATCCTTCTCGGTCATCAGCACCGGCAGATCCTGGGGGAAATGCAGATCCTCGGGGCGGAAGGCGTGATGGTCGGGGAAGGGATGTTCCAGAATGCGCAACCTGGCATGGCGAAGATGGTCGAAAAACCGTCCGGGATCGCCGATGCCGGCCACCGCATGTACCGTGCCCTGGCTGAATCCGGCCAGCGTGACGCTGACGCCGGGATCGTTGAGATTAACTGCCCTGTCGCCGCGCAAGGACATGAGATATTCACCGCCGCGAGCCGCGCCGTTGCCGACCACGAAATCCACCTCCCGCAGGCGAGAGGGTGGCTCTCGCAGCGGGCCAGCGGGCAGGCAGGCGCCGTTGCCCAACCGGCGGAACCCGTCCACCACCGCGATTTCCAGATCGCGGCGCAGGCGGTAATGCTGCAAGCCGTCATCGCTCAGGATCACGTTGCACCCATAGGTATCTAGCAAGGCCCGCGCCGCCGCCGCCCGGTCCGGTCCAACCACCACTGGACAGTGACAACGCCGCGACAGCAGCACGGGCTCGTCTCCGACCTCGCGCGAATCGCTGTCGGCCTTGACATGCCGCGGCCATTGCGCTGACTGGCCGCCGTATCCGCGACTGATCACCCCTGGTTGGTATCCTGCTTCCCGCAACAGTTCCACCAGGCGCATCACCAGCGGCGTCTTGCCGGCGCCGCCGACGCTGATGTTGCCCACCACGATCAGCGGCACGGGAACGCCTTCGCTCCGGAGCAGGCCTTGTTGGTACAGCAGCCGCCGCACGCGCGCCACCAGCCCGAACAGCAGGCTCAGAGGCCACAGCAGTATCGCGACCCCGTTCAGTGAATAGCCGTAACGATCCAGAAAAGTCATGGCTCAGGGATCCAGTGAGGGTATTGAGTTGAGGGTTGACGGCGGTATGGGTGCGGCAGCCGGCGCGTTCACTGTGGCGATGGCCAGTTGATTGAGACCGAGTTGGCCGGCGACATCCAGCACCGTGACCACCGCCTGATGGGGCGTCCGGCCATCGGCGCGGAGGATCAGCGGCAATTCCCGGCCCTGGGCGGCGGCTTGCAATTGCTGTTTCAGGGCAGCGGCATCCTGACCCTCCAGCCATTGCCCGCCATTAACGGCATAGCGACCGCTGGCGTCGATGTCCACTTCCAGTTGTGCCAGATGGCTCGGCAGCGGCTGGCCCGAGGACTCGGGCAACCGAATTTCCAGTTTCGACTCGTGCCGCAGGCTGGTGGCGATCATGAAGAAGATCAGCAGCACCAGCACCACGTCGATCATCGGCACCAGGTTGAGTTCCGGCTCTTCGCGGCGGCGGGGACGCAGGTTCATGGCTGCCGCTCCTTCCCGCCGGTTCCGGCGTCCAGCAGATCAACGAGTTGCAACGTCTCCTGTTCCATGCGCACCACCAGTTCGTCCACTCGCGCATTGAAATAACGGTAGAATAGCAGGCTGGGAATGGCGACGGTCAAGCCAGCGGCGGTGGTCACCAGCGCCTCGGCGATGCCGACCGACAACAGGCTAAAATTGCTGTTGCCCTGCGTCGAGACGATCTGAAAGATCTTGATCATGCCCGACACGGTGCCGAGCAGGCCCAGCAGCGGACTGATGGCGGCGATGGTGCCCAGAGCGTTGAGGAAGCGTTCCAGTTCGTGCGCCACGTGGCGGCCGGTATCCTCGACCCGCTCCCGCAGAATCTCCCGGCCCCGGCCACGGGTGGCCAGCCCCGCCGCCACGATGCGGCCCGAGCGGGAATGCAGCGGCAACGCCTCCACCTCCCGCGCGTCGACGGCGCCGAGTTCCAGCCAGCGATCCAGGGTCGCCAGCAGTTGGGCGGGCAACACCCGCGCCCGCCGCAACGCCAGCAAGCGCTCGATGATGATGGTCGCCGCCGCCAGCGAACAGGCCAGGATCGGCGCCATCAGCCAGCCGCCGGCCTTGATCAGTTCAAACACCCGCTTGTCTCCGCCATGATTCACGCCACCCTGGTATTCCGAGCCATCGAATGGCGCTCATGATACTGGATTTACACCCTAAGGGGCCGCAGCATTGTGCCCAATCACGGCATGGTGAGGTTACATGAATAGACGGAATGTCGGGTCAACACCCCCACACCGTGATCCGCCGCCCGCGCCAGGTTTCCTCGCGGCGGTAGATTTTCTCCTCCCAGGGCCGGTCGCTGCGGTCGAAAATCACCAGATGGCCGGCGCCTTCGCCCACCCGGTCGAGGTATTGCCAGGTCTGCTCCAGCCCCTCGGCGAAGGTGCGCTCTCGGCTTTTGCGCAGGATTTTCAGTTCGAGCACGATCTTCTGCACGCCGTCCGGAGTGCGCCAGATCACCAGCAGATCGGTGCGGCCCCGGCCCAGGCCGTATTCCCGCTCCACCCGGCCGCCGCCGTTGACGATCCGCTGCAGGAAGGCCTGCATCAGCAGTTGCGGCCCGGCTTCCTGGTAGTCGAAGCGCTGGAGCCAGTGTTCGGAATGCTCGCGGAAGAAGTCCTGAAATCCCGCCAGCAGCTTCCCGTCGTCCAGCCGGCCGTCGGGGCGCAAGTACCAAACCGGCTCCTGGCTGATGGTCAGGGTGGTGCTGTAAGTCAGTTGCCGGGGGATGATCTCGCGATACATGGCGTTGGCGATGGCCAGTTGGCCGTCGATGCGGTCCACCAGCCCCAGGTCGAGGACGTAATCCACATCATCCGGCGGCAGCAACTCGGGAACGGTCTCGCCGGCCAGGATTGGTTCGATCACCCGTCGGACTCGGGGCTCGCGGAGTTTGTCGGCCAACTGGTCGAGGTGGGTTTCCCGCCGCAGGATCAGGGCTTCCTTGGCCTCATCGAGCCGTTCGGCGGTGATCGGTTGAGTGCGGTCGCGACCCGCCGGCATCCGAAAGCAGGTTTCGTAACCCAGGGCGTTGACCAGCCACGGCTGGCCTCGGCTCAGGTCCCAGGCCCGCGCCAGCGCCTCGGCGGTGAAGGTCTGGCCGGTGGCGGCGGTGTGTTCGGCGTACAGCGCGGCCATCTCGTCGGCGGTGAAGTTGCCCAGCCGCAGCGATTCGGCCTTGATGTTGAAGGCGCCGCCACCGGTGATGATCTCTTGCACGGCGGGGGAGTGAATCCGGTAGTCGCGCACGTCGCGCACCCCGCAGAGGACGACCGTCTGGGGGAACCGGGCCGGACGTTTGGGATAGCCGGCCCGCAGTTGCCGCAACACGGCGATCAAGGTGTCGCCGATCAGCGCGTCGATTTCGTCGATGAGCAGCACCAGCGGCCGGTCGCTGGCGCCCGCCCAGTCGCTCAACACAGCCTCCAGCGCCTGATGCGGGCCGTGTCGCTCCAGAATCGCCGGCCAGATGGTTCCCGGATAGCGATCCTCGGCGCCGTCCCGAGCCCAGTCGCCCAACGCGGCCAGAATCGCCCGCATGGCCGCCGCGACATCCTCGCGGGCGCTCTGGGCGATTTCGACATTGACGTAGACGCAGCGATAGCGGTCGCCGGCGTTGAGGTACTCCCGCAGGGCCAGTAGGCAGGTGGTTTTGCCGGTCTGGCGGGGGGCGTGGAGGACGAAGTATTTCTGCTGCTCGATCAGCGGCAGGAGGGCGTCCAGGTCGAGCCGGCGCAGTGGGTCGAGGCAGTAGTGGAGCGCGGGATTGACCGGACCGGCGGTGTTGAAGAAGCGCATGGGTGGAGTGCAAGCCGTTAATGAAACCAGCACACTATAGCAACCCCGGACCGTCGTTCGTCCATGCTATCCAAGTCTCAACAGCGATTTGATCTTGGCTTTGATCTCGGCGATCTCGGCTGGAGTGGCTTTCCCTTTGCTTTCCGCCTGACGGGTTTGCCAATCCAGGCTTTTGATCTGGTCGGCCAAGGCGGCGCCCGTGGTTCCTCCACCTTGAAGCACAACCTCGAAGGGATAACCCTTGACTTGATTCGTGATGGGGACACACAACAGCAATCCGGTTCGGCTGTTGTAGGCCTTGGGGCTTAGGACGACCGCCGGACGACGGCCCGCTTGCTCGTGACCGCTTTGTGGCGTGAAGTTCAACCAGACGATATCGCCTTCATCCGGTACATCGGGCGTGGCCATCAGCGCCATTCCTTCCCTTGGGCCACTCCAAAGTCATATTCGTCATGACGGTTTTGCGCGGTAATCCCGGCCAGCAAGTCATCCAGGGAATAGGACCGTGCTACCGGCTCAATAATGACGCGGCCATTTTCCGCGCGAACGTCCACCGCTTGATCGAGTGCCAATTGGGCCGCTTCCATGACCGCTGCCGGTAAGCGTACCGCCAGACTATTGCCCCATTTTTTGACAAGTTGAACCGCCATGCTTTGCCTCCGATGTAGATACTAATGTTTATACAGGCAAAGTATAGGTCGGTCGCTTTGGGGTATCTACCAACAAAAGGGTTCAGAGCCGAATGCAGGCGCTACCGGGGCTTCTCCAGCGTCTCGATCAGGAACAGGATTTCGGCGGCCATCTTGGCTGCGGGTGCTGAATATCTGGGTCACGGTTGAGCAAACACCCCCTCCAACGAGGGCGCGTCCAGCACCCGTTCCCCCCACACTTCCAACTGGGCTGGCTCCGCTCCCGCCAACTTCGCCTCCACCCAGCCTGGCACCGGCCCGAACCGGCGGGTCAACTGCCGTCTCAACAGTAGCGCCTCGCCTACCGGGATGCCCTTCACGATGCCCTTCTCGATGCCCTTCTCGATGCCCTCTTGTACCCACTGCTCTGCAATCGTTGTCATCAGCTCACCCTCATTGCTCAAGACCGCCGTCGCCACCCGGCGCAATTCGTCGGCGTTCAGTCGCTCCGTGCTCGGCCCCTGGGCCAGATAGCGCAGCAGCGTGATCACGTAATCCAGCCCGCTCGAGCTCTGCTCCAGGTCTCGCAGCAGCCCGAGAATCTCCGGCAACCGCTCCCGCAAATCGTCGCGGAAGATGTATTTCAGGGTCAGCAGCGCGGTCTGTAACATGACCGCGCCCTGCAATTCTTCGTCCCGGTAGCAACTCAGATCGATCAGATAATAGACGCAATCCGGTATGCACTCCCGCAGCGCCGGCACGTCGGCCACGTCGTCGGCAAACCGCCGGCTGAGCCGCCACGGCTTCGCGCCGTGATAGACCACCACCGGGATGATCGCCGGCAAGCGGCCGGTATGACCGGCGTTCAGGCATTGCTCCCAAATCCGCACCCGATACCGCAGCAGGTCCAGTCCGATCCGCGATTCCACGTAGCTTTTGTGTTCGAACAGGATGTGGACATAACCGGTTCCGCCGCCCGGTAGATCCACTTCGTACAGTAAATCGGCCGGATGCTGCGCCAGGTCCGGATCCAGAAACGAGTCCCTGCCCACGCGCAGCGTTGCCCAATCCAGCGCCGCCGCCACCGCCGGGGGCAGGTAGCGCGCCAGAAACTCCGCTGCTACTTCGGTGCGCCCAAACACCGCCTTGAAAAACCGATCATGCGGGCTGCTTAACGTCGTCATCATGCCTTCTCCGCTACCTGGCTCATCAGTTTGCAGTGCCGGCGCTACCGGCGCTTTTCCAGCGTCTCGATCAGGAACAGGATTTCGGCGGCCATCGAGAAGTCCAAATCCGGGGCGTCGGCGAGGGCGCGGTCGCGGCTGCCGGCGACGATGGCTTGGAGGGCGCGGATGAAGCCGAGGAGCCACGTCGCGTCGGGATCGGCGGTGACTTCCTGGAGGAGAGACGCGGCGGTGGCCGGGTCGCCGGCGAGCAGGGATTGCGTCACGGCCAGGGCGATGCGGCCTTCGGCGTCGTGGTTCTCGCCGCCGTCGCGGCGGTAGGCGAGGTAGCCGACGATGGCCTTGCGCTTTGCGTCCGCGGCGGCGGCCAGGTTGCCGGCGTCCGTCTCGATGTCGGCGAGGATGGCCCAGGTCTTCCAAGGCTCAGACGCGTGGCCGAACGGCGCGCTACATTCGATCGCCCGGCGGATTTCCTGCCGCGCTTCGTCTAGGAGTCTGTCGGACTAATGAAATAAAATTATGCGTATGATAAGAAAAAGGGACTATCTGAAGGGTGTGGTGGGGCCTATTGCTGCCCAAATTCGCAGGATTTGGCCGATTTACCTACCATTTCAGGCTGTTAGGACGCAGTGAGCCCTTGCTGTAAGACGAAAAGCCGCTTCAGGTTGAACGCCAAGCACACGAGTCGCCATTCGCCTTGCACTGCGGCCAAGCCCCGCAACAGGAACCGGCGAAAGCCCATCCCCTCCTTAATGATCCCAAACACCGGTTCCGAGGTGGTTTTCCGCCGGGCGTAGAGCGCCTTGCCCTCCGGTGTTTTCAGCCGGTGCTTCATCGCCGTCACCGCATCGGGGTTGGGCGGGGCATCCGGGACCGGCGCCAGCCGCTCGGCCAGGGCGTCGTGGTGGCTTTGGCGACCGACCGCGATCAGGGGTTCGATGCCCGCGGTCACCAGGATTTCCACGTTATGCGCGCTGCAATAGCCGTTATCGGCCGCCATCCGCTCGACTGCACCCAAGGTCTCCGGCAGCTTGGCCAGTTCCGCCACGGCCGGCTCCATCTCCTGTTGGTCGTTGGTGTTCTGGGTCACGTGGGTCCCGACGATCAGCAGGCTCCCCATCGTCACGGTCGCTTGGGCATTGTAGGCCTGTTCGAAGCCCCCACCGGACACCGGCATGATCCGGGAATCGCCATCGGTGAAATTGACCTGATCGTCGGACCGGGGACCCGGCGTCGGCGCCTGCGGCGGTTTGCCGCCCAGCTTCCGACCGCGCGCCTGCTCTTTGGCCGCCCGTTCGGCCAGCTTCGCTGCATGGGCCGCCTGTTCCTGGGCATACCGGGCTTGCGCCCGCTGCTCGATCTGCGCTTTGACTTCGGCGATCTTCGCCAGCCGATCTTCCCGCCGTTTCAGTTCCGCCGGCAGGTCGATGTCCACCGCGCCGGGACCATCGACCGCCGCCGCCCGCTCCAGCAAGGTCTGCACTTCCGCCTTCAACTGCTGCTCCAACCGCTCCGCATACGCCCAACTCATCGCGTGGTGTTTGCTGGCGTTCGCTTCGATTTTCGTCCCATCCAGACTCACCTCGCCCAGCTTCACCACCCCCAGTTCGTGGGCGATCAGCAAGACCTGCACAAACAGCCGCTCGAATTGCGGCAAGAACCGCTGGCGGAAGGTGTTGATGCTGTCGTGATCCGGATGGGTCCCCCCGGTGAGGTACAGCACGGGAATCAGTTCGTAGGTCGCCCGCTCGATCTTCCGGCTGGTGAAAATCCCCTTGGCATAGCAGTAAAACAACAGCGCCAACAACATCTTCGGCGGATAGGGGGTGCTGCCACCTCCGCGGTAGGCCGCTTCGATCTCGCGGGTATCCAGCACCTCCACCACGTCCACGATGAAATGGGCCAAGTCGTGGCCCTCGAGCCAGCCCTCCAGGTTCCCCGGCAGGGTGATCGGTTGGCTGCGGTCAATTTCGAGGAACTGATTGCTCACCGTCGGTCTCCTCGCTCCAGGCTTCAGCCCGTTTCGGTGAGTCTATCCGAACCTCGTCCCCATGTCCGACAGACTCCTAGGCGGCGGAGGTCTCGCAACGTTTTTGCGAGATTGCTTCTCGCACGGCCTTCGTTCGCCGCATCGCCGGTCTCGACATACTTGTCGGCGGCTTGCCGGTAGAAGGCCGCGGCTTCCTCCGGGCGGCCGAGGATATCGTCATACAAGTTCCCCAGTTGACCGAGCGTGCGCGCCTGCCCGGTGACATTGCCGAGCCGCACCGAGATCGCGAGCGCTTGCCGGTAGGCATCCTCCGCCGCTTCCGGCTGGCCCGCCGCCTGATACGCTATGCCGGTCTGATGCCACAGCCCGGCGACGGTGCCCGGTTCGTCCAACTGCGCGAACCACTCGCGCGCTTCGGCATACGCCGCCAGCGCCTCCGGGTAGCGGCGCTGCTCCAGGCGGACGGTCCCAAGCTGGCTTTTGCCGACGGCGACTTGCCGGGCGTCATCGAGCTGCTCGGCGCGCTGGATGTTCTCTTCGTAGGCCGCCGCCGCTTCGTCGAGCCGGCCCAGGTCGCTGAGACAGTCGCCTTGTTCCGCGAGGCAGACGGCCGCCATCCGTTCCGCGCCTTGGCCGGGACGCTCCTTGGCCACGGCCTCGAAGCGCTGGCGGGCCTCGGCCAACAGCGGCAGGGCCGGTTCCGACCCGCCGGCCGTCTGCAACACGCGGGCCAGGAGCCAGCAAGCCCCCGCCAGATCGTAATCGGCGTCGGGATACGCCTGCTCGCCTGCTGCCCGGGCGCGCTGGAGCAACGCCCGGGCGCCGTCGAACGCCTCGCGCAACCGCCCGCCGGCAAGCTGCTGCTCGATACGGGTCCGCGCCACCTCGAACCGTGCGTGATTCCACGTCTCGCCCAGCGCCGCCGCCGCGGCGTCGCGCACTTGCCCCACGCGCTCCAGAAGCCGGGGCTTGCCGGCAAATTCCAGCAAGTGGTAGAGCGAAGTGGCCAGACCGATCATCGCTTCCGCATCCCCCGCGCGCTGCACCCGGTCGAGCAGCGCAAACAGGTTCGGCAGCTCCAGCCCCGTCAGCGTCGCCGCGACTTCGGTGTTCTGGCTGCGCTGCTCGCAGAGGAACCCGACATACGCGCGCATCGCCTCGACCCATCGGGCGGTCAGCGCCTCGCGCTCCGCCGCGTCCAGCCGCCCGCGCAGGGTGGGGCAGAGCGCGGGATTGAGCGTGAGATGGTGGTAGGGGTTCGGCGTCGCCAGCCCCGTCTCGACCAGCTCGACCGCCAGCGCGGCCAAGTCCGCCATTTCCCACTTCATCATTAGGTGCAGCACGGCCAGGCTCACCCCGCCGTGAAACACCCCGAGCACGCGCGCCCGGTCCCGGTTCGCGGGGGACAGGCGGCGCAGCGACAGCTCGACGCTGGCAAAGACCGACTGCTCGCGGCTGCCGGGGAATCGCTGCTCCATCTCCGCCATCAGCTCGACCAGCGCTTCGCGGGTGGCCGCGACGCCGCGCGCCCGCAATGCCGGGGCCAACAGCGCCAGGGTGCGGGCGTGGCCGTGGACGGCGTCCACGAGTTGCTCGATCTGCTCGCAGGCGGTGTCGGTGGACGCGCCGGCATCCCCGCCGGCGGCGTTGATGACCCGCTCGACCAGCTTCACCGCATCCTCGCGGGCGAGTTGGTGCAGTTCGCGCCGGTTCCGCTCGGCCGTGAACGGCGCGGGCAGCGCCTCGCGGCTGGTGAAGACGAGCCGGGTGTCGCCCTTGCCATTCAGCCGGGCGCAGAGTTGCAGGATGGCGTCCAGTGCGCGGCGCAGGTCCTCGTTGAGCGCCTCGGGCGTTTCCTCAGCCAGAAACGGCGGCAGCAAAACGCTCTCCATGTTGTCCACCACCAGCAAGGTCGCCTGCTCGACCAGCGCGCGTTCGACCGGCAGGATGGCGTGTTCCAGGTCGGGGAAGGTGGCGACGGAGTAATCCTTCCCGACCAGTTGGCGACCCAGGGCGTCGAGCACCGCCTGGACATGGCCGTGCATTTCGACCGAGACGAACGCGGCGCGGCGCATCTGCTGCGAGCGGACCAGCCAGCGGGCGAACTCGGCGGCGAGCGCGGTCTTGCCTTCACCGCCCTGGCCGCGCACCACGGCGTAGCGTTCGGTGCGCAGCAGGCGTTGCAAAGCCAGCAGCTCCCGGCTGCGCCCGACGAAGCCGGTGTCCGGTTCCTTCGGTAACTCGCCAAGCCGGGCCGCGAGCTGCTGTTGGAAATCCGCCACGGTCTGCTTGGCCGGTGTGGTCTTGAAAAGCTGCGGGTCGTCCTTTTCCTGAAACAGCACCGGCACGAACCAATCCTCCAGCCGGAACTCGCCCGCGCCGAAGATGCGCCCGCGAAACGTGTCGTCCTGCAACGCCCGCTGGCCGGCCAGCATGGCGTCGCCCACCCGCTGGCCCCCGGCCAGCGCCCGGTAAAACGCCGCGACGAAGCGGCGCGCGGTCTCGACCAGCACGCTGTGGCTCATGGCGACCACGGAGGCCACGCCGACCTTCAGCAGTTCGGAGGCGACGGACTCGGACGCCTGCTCGGCCTGCGCGGTCTGGCAGGCTTCGAGGAAGACCAGCGGGATGCGGTGAGCGCGCAGCAGCGGGCCGAGTTCGTCGGTGAAGACCGTGACATGCCGGCGCTGGTCGAGCTTGGCGATGTCCTGCGGATGTTCGAAGCACAACCCGCCGAGACCGACGCGGCGGTCGTAGACGCCGTGACCGTCGAAGTGGACGACGTGATAGGGCTTCTTTTCGCCGTGGGCGCGGTCGAGTTCCTCCCGCAAGGCCGGCAGCGTGGGCGGATCGAGGACGCGAAGCTTGACCAGACCGGGCAGGGCCTCCATCGCCTCGACCAGCGGCAACGCGCTGGCACGGTGGTCGAGGTAGCCGCAGGCGTCGTCCTCCGGTCGGGCGGTGACCAGCAGGGTGCGGATGGGCGTGGCGACGACGGGGACGCCGAAGCTCTCGGTGCCGGGCAGCCGGCGGCGAACGCGGGTCGGTCGCGCCCCTTGAAACAGAAAGGCCTTGCCGTTATGCAACAGTTCCCACGGCAGACCGAGAAGAGTCGTTGCGGCTTCTTGGGCGGCGCGCACCTCGGCTTCCGGCGCGTCGGCGTCGAGCGCCGTATCGACATGGACGGAGAAGCGGCGACCCGCATGAGCGTCGATCCGCGCCCAGGCGTTCATGACGTTCGCGGTGTGGGTCACGGGGATCGCGGCTTCGTGCAAGCGCTTTCCCCATTCCACGAGGTTCGCTTCGACCTTCCGCGCCCGATCCCGGAAATAGTGGCTCGGCCAGATGGCGTATTTCTCCAGATACCAGCGCAGGTCCTCCGCCTCGATGGGGCCGAGAGGCGCGACGAAGCGCCAATTTTGCGCGCTGTGGACATCTGGCTGGCCCGGCGTGGCGGGTTCGTAGACCAGGCGGACGCGGGCCGAAGCGCGGCGGACGCCATCCTTTTCCTGAAACTTCAGGTCGGTGAGTTCGAGGACCAGTTCCTCCAGCGGCTCGGCCATGGGCTGCGGCGTGGCAGGGACGTCGGTTGGTTCCCGCATTCCCAGCGCGACCAGGATCGGGTGGATCGCCGCCTCGACCCCGCCCGCGTCGCCGCTCACCGGGAGGTAAACCGGCTCCTCGCCGAAGAACTCCTCCAACACGCCGAGCTGGGTCCCGTTCAACGAGAGCGGAATGACCGGGAACTGGTCCTTGCCGCGCTGTTCCTGTACCAGGAGCGCGTGGCGCAATTCCTTGCCGACCCATTTCGACTGCAACGCATCCGGGCTGACCACGACGGCGTAAGCCGACGCGGCGTCGATGGCTTTCTTGATCTCCAGCCAGAGCGGATCGCCGCCGCGCAGCTCGCGCGAGTCGATCCAACCGTCTTGGCCGTGATCGGCGAGCCCCGCGCGGAGGTCGCGCACGAACGCGTCGTCCTGCGAGCTGTGGGAGATGAAGAGTTTCGTCATGGCTGAAGCGTCCAAGCTGTTTGCGCTGATTGTCTTGCAAAAGCCAGGCGGCGTCGAGCCACGGGGAATGAACCGGGGCGCGTTGACTACACTACGCCACCGCCTGACACCAAGGGGCTAGAATAAGGGAAAACCCACTCCCCTAGGCTTTGCCCATGACCCGTAAGAAACTGCCTATCGGCATCCAGACCTTCACCAAGTTGCGCGAAGATGACTGCTACTACGTCGACAAAACGGCGTTTGCCCTGAGGCTGATCGACGAGGGCACGCACTACTTTCTGTCCCGCCCCCGGCGCTTTGGCAAATCGCTGTTTCTGGATACCCTGGCGGAATTGTTCGCCGGCAACGAACCCCTGTTTCGGGGACTTTATATCCACGAGCGCTGGGACTGGCAGATCCGCTACCCGATCATCCGCTTCAGCTTCGGCGGTGGGGTCGTGCAAGAGCCCGCCGATCTGAACCACAAGATCTGGCAGCAACTCCGAATGAACCAGGAGGCCCTCGGTTTGCGCTGCACGGAACCCGACATTGACGGATGTTTTGGGGAACTGATCCGCCAGGCCCATGCTACGACCGGCCAGCGGGTGGTGGTGCTGGTCGATGAATACGACAAGCCGATGCTGGACAACCTGACCCGCCCGGACACGGCGCGGACCCTTCGCGACGGGCTGCGCAACCTGTATTCGGTCATCAAGGACGCGGATGCGCATATCCGCTTTGCGTTCCTCACCGGAGTCAGCAAGTTCAGTAAGGTGAACCTCTTCTCTGGGCTTAACAACCTGCGCGACATCACCCTCTCCCGCGACTACTCGGCGATCTGCGGTTACACCGACGCCGATGTCGACACCGTATTCGCCCCGGAACTGGAAGGACTCGACCGCGAGCAGATTCGCCACTGGTACAACGGCTACAACTGGACCGGCGAGGCGGTCTACAATCCCTTTGATGTGTTGCTCCTGTTCCAGGAGCGCCAGTTCCGGCCCTGGTGGTTCGAGACCGGCTCACCGACCTTTCTCATCGACCTGCTCGCCGAGCGCCAGACCTGGCTGCCGAAACTGGGGCAACTGGAGACCGACGTGGCGCTGCTGTCGGCCTTCGAGGTGGACCATATTTCCACCGAGGCGTTGATGTTCCAGACCGGCTATCTGACCATCGCGCGGGAAGAAGACCGATTCGGGGAACGTGCCTATCCGGTTGGCTCAGGTATCCCCTACGGGTAGTGTGCGGCCTTGTCGCCTAGTACTATTCATGGTGTTTTCCTGAGCCAACCGGATAGGCATATCGGGGAATACTGGTACCGGCTGCGCTACCCCAACCAGGAGGTCTACCAGAGCCTGATCAACGGCCTGTTGAAGGTGTGGACGCCGAACGGGCAAGCGATGCTGGGGAACAAGCGGCAACTGGGCGACCTGCTGCTGGCCAACGACTTTGCCGGCATGGAACGGCTGTTCGCCGCCTTCTTCGCCAGCATCCCCGCCGACTGGTACCGCAACAACCCGATTGCCCGCTACGAAGGCTACTACGCCAGCGTGTTCTATGCCTATTTCGCCTCGCTGGGGCTGGCTATCACCCTGGAAGACGCCAGCCATCACGGCCGGCTCGACATGACCGTGAAGTTCAACGGTCACATTTACCTGTTCGAGTTCAAGGTGGTGGAACTGGTCCCCGAGGGCCGGGCCTTGCAGCAGATCAAAGAGCGGGGTTATGCCGACAAGTACCGGGCGGAAGGCCAACTGATCCATCTGATCGGCGTCGAGTTCAGCCGAGAACAGCGCAGCGTGGTGGGGTTCGAGGTGGAGACGGTATTGCCGATGCCCGGCGTCTCCCCCCACGCGGGGGAGCGCTGAACCGCTCACGGCGCGGTCCAGTAATGACGATACTCACGCCGGTAGCGCTCCGGTTCCAGCGGTTGACCGGCTTCCAGCCGAAAGGTCAGCGCGCCCTCGTCGGAAGCGTTCAGCAGCGTCGCACCGGTGGCCTGATAGCGGGTCACGGTCTCGGGACGCGGATAACCGAAGCGATTGTGGTAGCCGGTCGAGAACAGCACATAACGCGGCCGCACGGCATCCAAAAACTCTGGCGTGGACAGATTGCGATGACCGTGATGCGGCGCGATCAGGATTTCAGCCGCCAATCCGGCTCCATACGTCGCCACCAGCGCGGTTTCGGCGGCGGTTTCAATATCGCCCGGCAACAGCACCCGGCCCGCCGCGCCTTCCACCTTCAGCACGCAGGATGCATTGTCGTCGCTGAAACCTGCCGGCGGCGGATGCAGGACTTGAAACCGCACCCCGTCCCATTCCCACGTCTGCCCCGCCCGACAGGCTTCGACTCCGTCAATCGGCGTCTGCTCCGGCGAAGATGTCAGAATACGCACCACTGGCATCAACTCCCGCAGCGACCGCACCCCGCCGGTATGCTGGCTATCAGCATGGCTGACCATCAACGTATCCACCCGTCTGACGCCCTGCTGGCGCAGGAAGGGCGCGAGCACCGCTCGACCGGCATCGAGCTTCGTTCCAAGCTTCGGGCCGGTATCGTAGACCAGCACGTGGTTCTGAGTCCGCACCACCGCCGCCAACCCCTGGCCCGCGTCCAGTAGCGTGAACCAGAATCCGCCCGGCGTCGGAGCGGTGGCGGGCGGCCATAGCAACGGCAAACACAGCGGCAAACCCAGCCAGCGGCCCACCAGACCGCGCGGGGCGAGCAACAGCACCATGCCGGGCAGCGCGAACGCCAGCGTCCACAACGGCGGCGCCGGCCGGTACAGCACCATGCCGGGCAGCCGATCCAGCCAGGCCAGAATCCACCACAGCCCCTCCATGGTCAGGGCCGCCAACTCCAGCAACGCGGACTGCGGCGTTGCGCTCAGCGGTCCCGCCAGCGCCGCCAGCAGGCTCAGCGGCAACACCGTGCAGCCGACCCAGGGAATCGCCAGCAGATTGGCTAGCGGTGACAACAAGGGGAATTGCTGAAAAAACACCAGCGTCGGCGGCAGCAACGCCACGGTGATATTGAGTTGCAAACCGACGGTCTGCCCGAGCAGCCGGTGCTCGCGCCAACGACCGCTGACGGTATAGAGAATGACCGCCACCGCGCCGAACGACAGCCAGAACCCGGCCAGCAGCGGCGCGCCGGGATCGAGGATCAGCACCACCAACAACGCCAGCGCTAGAATCCGGCTGGGCGCGGCGGGCCGCTGGGCAAGGAGCGCCAACATCGCCACCGCCACCATCAAAAACGAGCGTTGCGCCGGGACCGACAAACCAGAGAGCAGCGTGTAGCCGCCCGCCCCCAGCAGCGCCGCCAGCGCCGCCGCGCGGCTGGCGGGCCAGCGCAACGCCAACGCCGGAATTCGACTCCACAAACCCCAGATCAGCGCGAATACCATACCGGTGATCAAGCCGATGTGCGAGCCGGAAATGGACATCAGATGGCCGGTGCCGGTGCGGTTGAACACATCCCATTGCCAGGGCGTGATACCGCCCTCTTCTCCAACCGCCAAAGCAGTCAGAATGCCGGCATAGGGATTGCCGGGTAGCAATCGCTTGAAGCTGTCCGCGACATGCTGGCGGAAACGGTCTATCGGATAGCGGTCGGCCTGGGCCAGCAGGCGCGGTGACGGTTGGGCACGGATGCTGCCGGTGGCGATGATATCCTTGGCATACAGCCAGCGCTCGTAGTCGAAGCCACCCGGATTGGATAGCCCGCGCGGCCGCTTGAGCCGCACCGCGAACCCCCAGCGGTCGCCGACCCGCAATTCCGGGCGCGATTCCGCCGTGGGCTCGTCGCCGCTCTCGGCCTCATCCCACCATGACAGGCGCAACCATTGACCAGCGAGTGGCGTTACCGGCTGCTCGTCGTGCATGGCCCGATCCACCACGAACTCGAACCGGGTGTTGCGCCACTCGCGGTCGGGAATGGAAGCGATCCAGCCTTCCAGCCAGAGATCGACGCCTTCCAGTTCCGTCGGCAGCACGGTGAGCGGCGGCGCCAGCAGCAGGGCGTACAGGAATCCGGTCGCGCCCCAGGCCAGCAACCGCAATCGGGGAACAAAGGCCAATACCAGCAAAACCACGGGTAATGCCAGTGTCCAAGCTCGCTCCGGCAGTTCCTGGAGCGCCTGCAGGAGCAGGATTCCAATCAGAAAGGCGATGGTTCCCAGGCGCATGGGCGGTTGCCTCCAGCCGCCGGACAGGCTTCAATCCGTATCTGGTTGCGGCGACGGAACCATCAGCATCTGATCTTCATGGACGAACGCCGCCATTTGGATAGCGTCGTCGGTCGCCGCGATGAAAAAGCCGCGAAACGGGCCCGTAGGGGGAAGTTTTTGCTGGAGTTCCAGCAGTCCGCTACAGAAGAACTGGTTGCAAATATCCGCGCGCATCGCTCGGGGCAAAGAGCAACCGGCGGCCTGGTGATAGACGCAGGACCCAGAATAGGTCTGGTTGCCTAGGTGGCTCAGATAGGCCGCGAGCACGTCCCGGGGACGCTGGTCGGGGTGGGCTGTCAAGAAACGCCGGATGGTTTCCACGGTCAGGTAGGCGTGAGTAAGCCCCCCGCTCTGACAGCAGGAGCCTTTACAACAAGCGCATCCCTTGGCCAATAAAGCGAGGGCCCGAGGATCCTGAACCACGGGCGGCGTTTGATCCGAAGCCATGGAGAGGGCATTCGGCGACGCAACCGCTTGGCTGATAAGTTGCGTCAGGTAATCTCGGAACTCACATCGGCGTTTTTCCGGCAGATTGGCGACCTTGACCACGGAGGCTGGAATCACCGCCAAGGGAAAAGATTCCGGTTCTTGAATTCCAAAGCTGTTCACTACCTGATCACGAAGCCGCGAGGCTTGCTTTCTAATCTCTTCATATTTGGCTTCGTTCTTTTCACGCAGTTGGCGGGCAACATCCGCGACAGCGGCGCGCTGGCATTCCGGGGCCACGCAAACCCTGGAAGGCAACTCCCGGTCGGAAAGCGGGCGACCGCAAACCTTACAAAGCTTGCGCTGTTGTTGCAGCAGGGAATAGCGCCAATCGCATTCTCCCCAACCACAGAGCTTGCCGCTCCGCGCCATGTGGAAGGATAAAGGCGCATCGCAGATCAGGCACTTTTGCGTTCCCGTCGACATGGGGATGGAGTTTGCAACCATAGTTTCTCCCTACGTCTCTACATCCGCCCAAGGCATCAGTGCATGGTCCGTGTCAGCGTTCCCTTGCCAGCACCCCATCCGCCAGCCGCCAAATCGCATCCATCCGCGCCGCCAAGCCCGGATCGTGGGTGACCACGACGAAACTGGTCCCCAGATCGCGGTTCAGTTCCAGCATCAGCTCGAATACATGCTCGGCGCTGTGCCGGTCCAGATTGCCGGTCGGTTCGTCGGCCAGCACGCAGGCCGGTTCGGTGATCAGCGCCCGCGCCACCGCCGCCCGCTGCCTCTCGCCACCCGACAACTCGCCCGGTCGATGCTTTAGACGTTGTCCCAGCCCAACCCGTTCCAACAAGGCCAACGCCTGCTCCCTGGCCAGGTTCGGTGGGTTGCCACGAATCAACAGTGGCATCGCCACGTTCTCCAGCGCTGAGAATTCGGGCAATAAATGATGAAACTGATAAACGAATCCCAGCCAGCGGTTGCGCAGCCTGCCCCGACCCGCATCGCTCACCCGGCTCAATTCCTGGCCGGCCAACCAAACCGAACCGGCGGTCGGCGTATCCAGTCCGCCCAACAAGTGCAGCAGCGTACTTTTACCCGAGCCGGAACTGCCGACAACAGCCAACCGCTCGCTGCGTCGGACCTGGAAAGTGATCTCCCGCAAAACCTCCAACCGCTCCTCGCCTTGCCGAAACACTTTGGCCAGTTGGCGGCATTCCAACACAATCGCCATTTCTGTCGCCAGCGCCGTCTCATTCATACCGTAGCGCCTCGGCCGGTTGAGTTCGCGCGGCCCGCCATGCCGGGTAGAGCGTCGCCAGCGTCGCCAGACCGAATGCTAACAGCCCGGTGGTGGAGACATCGCCCCATTGCACTTTCGAAGGGATATCGCTGATCAGGTAGATGTCCGGGGACAGAATTTTGATGCTGAACAATCGTTCGATGAAGGGCACCACCACGTCCACGTGAGTCGCCAGCGACACTCCGCCAATCAGCCCCAGCAGCGTACCCACCAGCCCGATAGCGATTCCCTGAATGATAAAAATACCCATGACGCCGAGCGGCGTCAGGCCCAGGGTGCGCAGGATGGCGATATCCGCCTGCTTGTCGGTCACGACCATCACCAACATCGAGACGATGTTGAAGGCTGCCACCGCCACGATCAGGGTAAGGATCACGAACATGGCGGTCTTCTCGATCTGCACCGCGCGGAAATAGCTGGCGTGATCCTGGGTCCAGTCACGCGCCTGAAATGTCTCTGGCAACTTGCCGGCAAACTCGCGGGACAACCGCGGCGCCATGAACAGATCGCGCAAACGCAGCCGTACTCCGTTGACCGAGCCTTCGGGGTACTGGAACAGTTTGGCCGCATCGTCCACATGAATGAGCGCCAGTCCCCGGTCGTATTCGTACATGCCGGCCTTGAACAGGCCTACCACGTTGAAACGCTTCAGTCGCGGCAGGATGCCCGCTGGCGTAATGCTGGCCTGGGGGGTGATGACCGTCACCTTGTCACCCATCATGATCCCCAGAGCGTTGGCCAGCTCCTTGCCGAGGATGATGCCAAACTCGCCGGGACGGAGGTCATCCAGGGTTCCCTGGATCATCTTGCCGCCGATATCGGAAATCTGTTTTTCTTCCCCTGGCAGGATGCCCTGGATCAACGCGCCGCTGACCAGAGAAGCATTGTTCAGCATTGCCTCGCCACGGATATAGGGTGCTCCACCCAGCACCCGCGAATCTTCCAGCGCCCAATCCCGCACTGCGCGCCAGTCTTCCACCAGACCGCTCCAGCGGGTGATGGTGGCATGGGGCGTCATGGCCAGAATGCGGCCGCGCACTTCCTCCTGAAAGCCGTTCATGACGGACAGAACGGTAATCAGAGCGGTGATTCCCAGAGCGATGCCCAGCATCGAACTCAGGGAAATGAACGAGATGAAGTGATTGCGGCGCTTGGCGCGGGTGTAGCGCAGACCGATGAACAACTCCAGGGGACGAAACATGGGCACGATTCCGAATGGCGGCAACGCTCGCTGCCGGAAAGCGCGCCATTATAAAGCGTTGGCCGCCCCGTGGGCGGCCAACTCGCGATCCCTTGCGAACCAAAAGCGTTCCGATGGGATTACTGTTTGGCCGGGGCTGGCTGGGTAAGAGGCTTGGCGGGAAGGGCCGGCGTCGTTGGCATCGCTGGAGCCGATATCGCCGGCTTAGCCGGTATCGCCGGTATGGAGGGGGTCGATGCCGCCGGCTTCGCGGGGGTTGTGGGCGCTCCCCCCACGGTTACCATCGGTTTGATCTTGTCAAGCGTTTTACCCTTGATTCCCGGCACGTTGGCCAAATCGTCCACCGACTTGAAAGGGCCGTTGGTATCCCGATACTTGACGATGTCCGCCCCTTTCTTGGGACCGATCCCCTTCAACCCTTTGTCCAACTGTTCGGCGGTCGCCGAATTGATGTCGATAGCCTGACCCTGGGCGAATGCCATCGAGGTGAACAACGCTAGGGCAACCACAAACAACGCGTGCAACAGTTTCATTTTTCACTCCTTTTTCCCATGATTATTCTGTCGGCGCAAGAAACCGACATTGATACAAAAAATAGAACGAAATTGTGGGAATGCAACCCGTTCGGTGGGTATGTCGAGACGAGTGTTCCTGCCGGGATAAGCCGATCAGAGCCGTTGTCTGGTGCCTCAGGCGTTAGTCTTCATGACCAGATCGGGCATCGGCTTGATGGTGTTCCATTGCTGGCAACTGGGACAGCACCAGTGCAGGGATTTGACGACGAAACCACAGTTGGCGCAACGGTAGCGGGCGGCGCCGTTGAGCATCTGAGTGCTGACGCAGTGCAACGCGCGCAAGTCGGCGTACCCCGCACCCTGGCCGCGCTCCAGTTGGATTTCGACCAATCGACGCAAGCCCAGCAAGGTCGGATACTCGCGTAATTCGCGTTCTAGAAACCGGAGCGCCGCCTCTTCGCCTTCCTGTCGCAGCAGCCAATCCGCCAGGGCATCGGTGATCCGGCCGCCGTGATCCCGCTGCTGGACCTCCCACAAATACGCTCCCCACTCGTCGAGCCGGCCGACCGCGCCATAGCACGAACCAAGATGCGCGATGACCTCAGGGAAATACTCACGATCCTGACGCTCGACCGCCTGGAACGCCGCGATGGCCGCACGATGGTCTCCCGCCCGTACTGCCAGACGACCCAACAGCAGGTTGGCTCGCGCGCAGTTGGGGTCGCGCGACAGGGCATCGAGCAACCAGGTTCTGGCTTCGTCGTCCTGGCCGGCTTCCTCGGCCAGCTCGCAACAGAAATGCGCGGTCTCCCGCCGTTTGGATTCGCCGCTGATCCGCTCCAGGCGGTCGCAGTAGGCTATCGCCTGTCGCCAATCCTTTTCCTGCTGGAAAATGTGGATCAGACGGGACAGGGCGACTTCGGTGTGGTCAGGCTGTTCCAGCAATTCCCGAAACAGTTCCTCGGCCCGGTCGAACAAGCCGGCCCGCAGATAATCCTCGCCGAGTTCGAGCATGGCCCGGCGTCGCTGGTCGGCCGTCAGCGTGGACCGGGCGATCAGACTACCATGAATGTGGATCGCCCGATCGACCTCGCCGCGGCGACGGAACAGATTGCCCAGGGCCAGATGGATTTCGGCGGTGTCCCGATCCACGTCGGCCATGCGGGTAAACACCTCGATGGCCAGATCGGGCTTATCGTCAATCAGATAGTTCAATCCCTTGAAATACTCGGCGTTGCGGACGGTGGCTGTGTTTCGCCCCGCATACTCCCGTCGCGCTGCCCACCAGCCAGAGGCCGCGGCGACCGGCAACAGCAGCCACAATAGTTCCGTCATGACCTAGCGGCGCGTCCCGGGCGCGTCAAGGACCATCGCGGCCCACTTTTTTGGCCAGCAGACTGATTTCCTGATCCTTGCTGGATATCGCCTGTCGCAACCGGGCTGCTCGCCAACGCAGCGGCAGCACGACGAAAGCCCCAACCAGGGAGGTTAACAGGACTCCGGCGGCGAAGGCGCATACCACCACCAGGGACAGTGGCAAGGTCGTCTTACCCAATAAATAGTCGATAGGAACCGGGTCGGCATGGAGCGTCGAAAATTCCACGCCCAGCAACAGCACGACCAGCAAAATCGCGGCGATCAAAAGGTATTTAATGAATTTTATCCAGGACATCGGTTTCCCCTGCCAAAACGGCTTGAACTCGGCCGGCTCGAACGGTGGTCCACCACCAATGGCTGAACCAGTTTCCCTGGCTATTCAATAAAAAACCCACTTCATACCGTGGGTTTTTTAACGGCGGATGACAACCGATAGCCTGCCGGAATGCTACGGTTATCAGAACAACGCGTCGCTACCTTCAAAACAACGGTCGTTGACTCGCTCGCGCAATTCCTTGCCGGGTTTGAAGTGCGGGACGTATTTACCCTCCAGCGTTACGGCGTCGCCCGTCTTGGGATTGCGGCCGACCCGCGGCGGGCGAAAATGCAGCGAGAAGCTGCCAAAACCACGGATTTCAATCCGCTCGCCATGGGCCAGCGAGTCGCTCATCTGTTCCAGCAGGGTCTTGACCGCTTGCTCCACGTCCCTGTAGGGAATGTCGCTGCGCTTGCGTGCGAGAATCTCAATCAATTCCGATTTTGTCATGGAACGCCCCCAGTGAACGGCGGCCGCGGTGGCGCGCACCACACCGCCCTCATTCAAGTCAGTCGTCTTGCACGCTCATCTGTTCCTTGAAGATATCGCCCAAGGTTGCGCCGGTGCTGGACTTACGGCTGTAGTCCTGCAACACCTCGGCTTCTTCCGCCATGTCCTTGGCCTTGATGGACAGGGTGATGGTGCGGTTCTTGCGATCCACGCCGATGAATTTGGCCTCGATTTCGTCGCCTTCTTTGAGGACCGAACGAGCATCCTCAATCCTTTCGCGGGATAGTTCGGACGCGCGCAACGTGCCCTCGACCCCATGACCCAGATCCACCGAGGCGCCCTTGGTGTCCAAGGTGATCACTCGGCCCTTGACCACGCTATTCTTGGGATGATCGGCGACGAAATTGGAAAAGGGATCCTTGTCGAGTTGCTTGATGCCCAGCGAAATGCGTTCGCGCTCGGGGTCCACCGCCAGCACCACCGCATCCACTTCCTGACCCTTCTTATACTGGCGCACCGCTTCCTCGCCGGTAGCGTTCCAGGAAATGTCGGACAGATGAACCAGGCCGTCGATGCCGCCATCCAGGCCGATGAAGATGCCGAAGTCGGTGATGGACTTGATCTTGCCGGAAACGCGGTCACCCTTGGCATGGCTCTGGTCGAAGTCCTCCCAGGGATTGGCCTGACATTGCTTCATCCCCAGCGAGATGCGGCGGCGATCCTCGTCGATGTCGAGCACCATGACCTCGACCTCGTCGCCCAGGGCCACCACCTTGTTCGGATTGACGTTCTTGTTGGTCCAGTCCATCTCGGAAACGTGAACCAGACCCTCGACGCCTTCCTCGATTTCCACGAAGCAACCGTAGTCGGCGATGTTGGTGACCTTGCCGAACACCCGGGTGCCGACCGGGTAGCGGCGGGCCAGGGCGATCCAGGGATCGTCGCCCAGTTGTTTCAGACCCAGCGACACGCGATTGCGTTCGCGGTCGAACTTGAGCACCTTGACCTGGATGGCATCGCCAACCGCGACCACTTCCGAGGGGTGCTTGACCCGCCGCCAGGCCATGTCGGTGATGTGCAGCAGGCCGTCGATGCCGCCCAGATCCAGGAACGCGCCGTAGTCGGTGAGGTTCTTGACCACGCCCTCGACGATTTGGCCTTCCTGCAGGTTCTGCAACAGCGCCTCGCGTTCGGCGCTATATTCCTGCTCCACCACTGCCCGGCGGGAGACCACTACGTTATTGCGCCGGCGATCGAGCTTGATGACCTTGAACTCCTGTTCCTTGCCTTCCAGATAAGCGGCGTCCCGGACCGGCCGCACGTCCACCAGGGATCCCGGCAGGAAGGCGCGAATTTCGCCGATGTCCACGGTGAAGCCGCCCTTCACCTTGCCGCTGATCAGGCCCTTGATGATTTCCTCGCCCTCGAAGGCTTTCTCCAGGGCGCTCCAGACCCGGGCGCGTTTGGCTTTCTCACGGGACAGCCGGGTTTCCCCGAAGCCATCCTCGAGCGCATCCAGGGCGACCTCGACCATATCGCCCACCTTCACTTCGAGAATGCCATCCTCGTTGTAAAACTGTTCGAGTGGAATGAGCCCTTCCGATTTCAGGCCAGCATTGACGACCACGGCATCCGACCGGATCTCCACCACCATTCCCTGGACGATGGAGCCGGGCTGCATTTGCTTGTCAACTAGGCTCTGTTCAAACAGTTCGGCAAAACTTTCGGTCATGGGTTATAGCTCAAAAAAACCGGCGGAAAGGAACCGCCACGGGTGGGTTGAGGTATCGGATTCGGCAGCTCGCTCCCGAACCGGTCTTGGGCGACTGATTTTTTCGTTGCGAAGGGAGCACCCAGTCCCAGCGCTCGTCAACGGCTTATAAGCGTAGCATGCACGTCGCCGACGTAAAGGCTTGAGCCTAACAGTTTTCCGGCAACCCCCAGTCGCTGGACAGCCAGCTCCAACGTCCGCTCGCAAACCTCGGCGATGCTCGAGTGCGTGGTGTCGAGCATTTCCGCGTCGGCGGCGGGCCGGAGTGGCGCCACCGCGCGACCCGCATCGCGGGCGTCGCGCTCGGCGATTTCCCCGGCAAGATTTTCAAGACTAGCATTCACGCCCTGTTCGCTCAACTGCTGATATCGGCGGCGAGCGCGTTCTTCAGCGCTGGCGGTTAGAAACAGCTTAAGTTCGGCGTTGGGAAACACCACCGTGCCCATGTCCCGGCCGTCGGCGATCAGGCCGGGGGAACGGCGGAAATCCCGTTGCCGTTGCAACAACGCGGCGCGCACCGCCGGCAGCGCGGCCACTCGGGAAGCGGCGTTGCCGCAGGTTTCATCACGAATGGCGTTACTGACCTCCTCGCCTTCCAGGACAATGCGCAGGGCGCCATCGGTTCCAGCCAGGAATTCCACATCCAGGGCGGCGGCCACCACCGCGACTCCAGGCTCGTCCTCAAGTGGCAGCTTCCGGCGCAGGGCCGCCAGCGCGGTCAGCCGATACAACGCCCCGCTGTCCAGTAGGCGCCAGCCCAGCCTGCTCGCCAGCCACTGGCAGAGCGTGCCCTTGCCGACCCCGCTTGGGCCATCCACAGTGATCACCGGAGCCAGTGTATTCATGCCGTTTCCTGTTCCTGGATGGACAGGCCGGCGCTCCGGGCCAACCTCAAGAATCCAGGAAAGGAGGTGTTGACGTTGGCGCAGTCGCGGATCGAGATCGGGCCGCCGGCCCGCAGGGCGGCCATGGCGAAACTCATGGCGATGCGGTGGTCGCCGTGGCTGTCCACGGTTCCGCCTGTTGGCGCGCCGCCCCGGATAACAATGCCATTCGAGGTTGGCCCGGCGACGATGCCCAGGGCGGTCAGCCCTTCGGCCATGACCTGAATCCGGTCGCTTTCCTTGACCCGCAATTCTTCAGCGCCCGTCAGCACAGTCACCCCCTCGGCGAGGGTGGCGGCGACGAACAAGGCCGGAAATTCGTCAATCGCCAGCGGCACCAGGGCTTCGGGAATACGGATGCCGCGCAAAGGGGCATGGCGGACCCGTAGGTCGGCCACCGGCTCTCCGCCGTTCAGCCGAGGATTCAGCACCTCGATATTTGCACCCATCAACCGCAGGATGTCGATGACACCGGTTCTAGTCGGATTGACTCCGACGTGTTCCAGCAGCAGGTCGGAACCGGGGGCGAGGCTGGCGCCGACCAGGAAGAACGCCGCCGAGGAAATATCCGCCGGCACGTCGATCTCGGTCCCAGTCAGTCGTCCGCCACCGGTCAACGCGATCGTTTGCTCGCTTTCGCGCCGCAAGGCATAACCAAAGCCTTCAAGCATCCGCTCGGTGTGATCGCGGGTCGGGGCTGGTTCGGTGATGCGGGTGACGCCTTCGGCGTAGAGGCCGGCCAGCAACAGGCAGGATTTGACTTGGGCGCTGGCCACTGGCAGAACGTAATCAATCCCTTCCAATCGCTGGCTGCCGTGAATCCGCAACGGCGCGGTCCTCGCTTCGGTGGTTTCAATGTGCGCTCCCATCCGGGTCAGTGGTTCCGTTACACGCCGCATTGGCCGTCGGGTCAACGAGGCATCGCCGGTCAAGACCGTATCGAACGCCTGCCCGGAGAGAATACCGCTCATCAACCGCATCGAAGTGCCGGAATTGCCCATGTCCAGCGGGCCAGACGGGGCGCGCAAGCCCCTCAGGCCGACGCCATGCACCGTGATCCGCCCCTGTTCCGGGCCGTAGATACGCACCCCCATGGCACGGAATGCCCGCAGAGTTGCCAGACAGTCCTCGCCTTCCAGAAAACCGGTAACGGTCGTGATGCCCTCGGCCAGTGCCCCGAACATGATGGCGCGGTGGGAAATGGATTTGTCGCCGGGCACGCGCAAGCGACCAAGCAGGGAACCGCCGGGCGCGACGAGAAAGCTGAGAGAGGTCATGAGTTCGGGAGGAGGGGGAAGGTTGGCGGATAGGGGTTTAACCATTTGCTCATTGATTGAGCCATGAATGATTAATTTCCAATTATAACCCGTCGAACGCACGCCGGAGTGTTAGCCTTTCCGACTTCAGGTAGTTTTATCCTGAACCTGCGACTGGTTGGACCAATCTGCAAAGACTTAATCCATGGTTACTCAGGGGAAAAGTCGGAGTAAAGGAAGAGCTGCGTGTGTATAACTGACTGATTTGGCGGAGAGGGTGGGATTCGAACCCACGTGGGGCATTTACGCCCCCATCCGATTTCGAGTCGGCGCCGTTGTGACCGCTTCGGTACCTCTCCGGGAGGGTTGATTTGTATCGAACGCGGAAGGAGTAGGTATTGTATCGCATCGCGGCGGTTTGCCAACATCGTATTCTCAGGCCGCGATCAGTGCCCGCAACTCCCTGGCCCGCCGTTCCAGCAATTCCGCGTCGCCGCGCGTTTCCACGTTCAGCCGCAGCAGCGGCTCGGTGTTGGAGCAGCGCAGATTGAAGCGCCAGTTGGGA
>CAVOKM010000009.1:0-118242 GCA_963696515.1 uncultured Gammaproteobacteria bacterium | reverse complement strand
CTTCATGTTGCTCTCGCATCCGATGCGTCCACGTCGGCTGGACGTTCAATGGTCGATCACGTGGCCCCAGTCCTGTCGGAACCCTTACCCCGGGCGCGACCAGCGTTGCCGGTGGCGTCTGTCTGTAAGGTCACATCCATGAAATTGTCAGCAGCAAGCATGACATAAACAGTGTAGCCGCTGACTAGAAGGTATTACAAGTAAATTAATAAGAATTTCCTGCTGCAAGTCCTCCTGTGAAAAAACCTATTTTTCTATATATATGGTCAAGATATCTATAAAAACGCGATATGTTGTATTAACTGCATTTCTGTAAATTATCGACGCAAAGTCAGCCGGATCGCCGGACCGCCTGGATCCGCCGGGTCGGTGTGGCGGTCCAAGGATCGTCGGGCCAGGGATGCTTGGGATAGCGGCCCTTCAACTCCTTTTTGACCTCGGCGTAGGTTTGTTCCCAGAAGCCGCGCAAATCCTGCGTCACCTGAATCGGTCGCTGCGCCGGCGACAGCAGGTGCAGCGTCACCGCAATCCGCCCGTCGGCGATGCGCGGGGTATCGGCCAGTCCAAACAGTTCCTGCAACTTCACCGCCAGCACCGGCGGTTCACCCGGCGCGTACCGCAAGCGCAGGCGCGAACCGCTGGGGACCTGAAGATGCGTCGGCGCCAGTTCGTTCAGCCGCGTCCGCAACCGACCGTCGAGCAAGCCGTGCAGCGCCGTCGCCAAGTCCAGCCGCTGCAAGTGTTCGCGCCGGGTCATGCCGTCCAGCCACGGCGCCAGCCAGTCGTCCAGATGATCTGCCAGCCAGCCGTCGGCCAGGTCCGGCCAGCCGTCTTCCGGAAACCAGTGTCGCAACGCCAGCACCCGCGCCTGCCAGTTGCGCAACTCATCGCTCCACGGCAGGCTGTCCAGTCCCAGCCGGCGGACGCCGGCCAACATGGCCTGGCGCAACGCTTCCGGGTCGGCGTCCGCCAACGGGGCGCTATCCAGGATCAAGGCGCCCAGCCGCCGCTCCCGGCGGGCGACCACGGCCGCCAGCCGCTCGTCCCAACTGACCTCCGCGATTGTCCGCAGCTGCGCGGCGAGTTGCATTTCAAGGTCGGATGGATCGACTAGCGCGGCGAGCCAGATCCGGCCCTCGCTGGCACCGGCGTCCAGATGCGCCGCCACCAGCCAGTCACGCCCTGCGAGCGGATCGCCGGTCATCAGTCGCGCGCCGCGCCCGTTAGCCAGCAGATAACGGTCCGCACCGCCGTCGCGCCGCCGCGCCACCCGGTCGGGATAGGCCAGCGCCAGCAGCAGGCCGACGGTTTCCACCGCCGCCGGCGTTTCAGGTCCGGGACCGACCCGCAACAGTTGCCGCCAGCGCCGCGCCGCCTGATCCACCCGGACGCAGGCGGCGGGATCGGCCGGCCCGCGCCGCGCGCTGTCGCGGCCCGCACGCCGGAAGGCTTGTAAAGCGTCCAGCCGGGCCGTGAGATCGCAGCCGAAGGGGTGCTCGCCGCGCAACAGGTCGCGCTCTTCCAACAGAGCGGCCAGATCGGCGGCCAGTGCGCCCCAGCCGAGCGCCGCACCGCGCCGCAGCAGGTGCGCCAGCCGGGGATGGGCCGGCAGCTCGGCCAATGTCTGTCCGGTCGGCGTGATGCGGCCGTGCTCGTCCAGCGCCTCCAGTTCAGTCAGCAGCGCGCGGGCCTGCGCCAGCGCGCCGGGCGGCGGCGGATCTAGCCAGGCCAGCACCAGCGGCTCGCTTACGCCCCATTGCGCCAGTTCCAGCGCCAGCGGTGCCAGATCGGCGTCGAGAATTTCCGGAGTGCGCCGAGGCCGCAACCGGTTCTGCGTAGCTTCGCTCCACAGGCGGTAGCACACGCCCGGCCCCAGCCGACCGGCGCGACCGGCGCGCTGTTCGGCGGCGTCGGCGGAGATGCGCACCGTCTCCAGCCGGGTCAGGCCGCTGCGGGGATCGAAACGCGGGACGCGGGTCCAACCGGCGTCCACCACCACACTCACGCCCTCGATGGTCAGGCTGGTTTCGGCGATGGGCGTGGCCAGCACGATCTTGCGCCGGCCCTCGGGGTCGGGTTGGAGGGCGCGTTGCTGGGCATCGCCCGGCAAATCGCCGTACAGCGGCACCTGCGCCAGCCCGGCGCAGGCCGGCTCCGCCTCCAGTCGGCGCAGAATCTGGCGGATTTCCCCGCCGCCCGGCAGAAAGACCAGCAGATCGCCGGCAGGGCGAAGCAGGGCGGTCAGCACGGCGCGAACCACGGCGTTGAGATCGAGACCATCGGGATCGCGCGGTAGGTAATGCCGGCTCACCGGATGGGCGCGACCCTCGCTGGTGACGATGGGCGCGTCACCCAGCAACCGGGCTACCGCCGCGCCGTCCAGGGTCGCCGACATCACCAGCAGGCGCAGGTCCTCGCGCAGGCCGCGCTGGCTGTCCAGGCACAGGGCCAGGGCCAGATCGGCATGAAGACTACGCTCGTGGAATTCGTCGAAAATGACCAGCCCCACCCCGTCCAGCGCCGGGTCGTGTTGCAGGCGGCGGGTCAGAATGCCCTCGGTCAGCACCTCGATCCGGGTCTGGCGCGATACTTGGCTATCGAAACGGATGCGATAGCCCACGGTTTGGCCGACCGGCTCGCCCAGCAGGCTGGCCATGCGCGCCGCCGCCGCCCGCGCCGCCAGCCGGCGCGGCTCCAGCAGCAGGATGGAGTGCCCGGCCAGCCACGGCTCGTCCAGCAGCGCCAGCGGGACGCGGGTGGTCTTGCCGGCGCCCGGCGGCGCTTGCAACACCAGAGCGGCAGCCTCGCGCAATGCGGCCCGGATTTCCGGCAAGGCCGGTTCGATGGGCAGCAGGGTGGGATCGGTCGCGGGTGGCAGGGTTAAGGTGGACACATTCGGCGGGGGCTGACGGGACAATGGGCGGCGATCCTGCGCCAAGTGACGATGCCGCGTGCATTTTTGAGGCGCTTTGACTATGGTGTAGCGAAGTGGCATTCGGGCCGGTTCCAACGCCGGCTGATCATCATACGCCAGCCCTTAACGGAGGACAGCGCCGGCATGGGCATCGTAAGTGAAGGAGGCGAGTCCCATGGGCATAATAAAACGGCTGCTGGCTCTGGATGGCGCCAAAAGGGTCTGCCATTTCCGCGACGATGGTAGCCTTGTGGTAGGTTGTGGGCGGATGGGCCGCGATGAGAAGGTTCGGCTGGCCCGGTTCTCGCATGACTACCGGCACGTGGCCCAGGGCAACGCCGATCAACTGGCGATGTTCGCGGGGATGCGGGGGCAGGACCCCTCCGCTCGGCTGGATCGTGCGGGGCGCTGCCCAGCGGGTGTGCGGCATCGCCAATCTGTCCTGGATTTTGGACAGCACCGGGTCGCCGCTGAACGAATTCCTGCTGGAATTTCGGGAAATTTCGCATTGGTAGAAAGGGTTGAGACTGAAATTATCGGTCACCGCCGCTCTCTAAACAAAGGGAACCGAGATTGACCAAAATTTGTTGTTATTCCAGCCAAACCGTGGTTTTTTTGATACTCTGTGGATATGATGATACGATGCAGTATGTCCTCCAGAAGCCTTGAGTTGCTCGTCGCCATGTCGAAGCGAATCGTTTTGCCCTTGTGGTTTTGTACCCTGCTGGGCTCCTGTGCGTTTAATCCCTGGCCGGTGGTCGCGCAGGTTTCCGGTGGTCCGGTGTCCCAGGTCCAAAGCACCGCCGCCCCGGTCGTGGCCAGCCTGAATCCGCTCCAGCAGTCGGAAGCTTCCAGGCCATCCGGGGATGCCGAGCCGGCGGCCGACGAGATGGAACCGGCGGCCCCCGATGAGTCGTTACCACAACCGGCGGAAACGACAGCCGCGCCACCACCCCTTCCGCCCTGCCCGACGAGCGCCGCGGGCCTCGACAACCGGATCGCCGCCCAGATTTGCCAGCGGGTGCGGACCGAGCCGCCGCCGACTCATCTGACCGTGGACGGGCATCCCCTCCGGTCGCTGGAGTCCACCATCCGGTTCTACGCCCAACGCGATTATCGGTCCGGCTGGCTCGATGCCAGCGGCAGCCCCTCGCCGGCGGCCGAGGATTTATTAAAGGCCGTGGCCGAAGCCGAGCAGGACGGCTTGCGGAGCACTGATTACCGGCCAACCGAGTTACGCAAGCGGTTAATAACCATCCAGCAGGAAGGGGCGACGGCGGGGGAGGGTTCGTTGGCCGAGTTCGATCTGTTATTCACCGACACCTTTTTGACCTATGGCTCCCACTTGCTGGCCGGCCGGTTACCGCCCAGCAAGGTGGATCCCGACTGGGCGATCAAGCCGCGCACCCGCGATCTGGCGGCGGTGCTGCAAGAGGCGCTGGCCAAGGATACGGTGAGCCCCTCATTGCAGGGGTTGCGGCCGCAGGGCAAGGGCTATGTCCAGTTGCGCGAGGTGCTGCGCAAGTACCGCGAAGTCGCGGGGGCGGGCGGCTGGCCGACCGTTGCCGGCGGTCTGGCTCAGGGTGCGCAGGGTCAGCGGGTCCGGGATTTGCGCGCCCGGCTTCAGGCCAGCGACGACTTGGCAGGTGGCGACGCGGCCGGAAAGAGCGGGCCGGCGGTGTTCGACAAGTCGGTGGCCGAAGCGGTGCGCCGCTTCCAGAAGCGCCACGGCCTGGCCGAGACCGGCGGCGTCAACGCCGCGACCCTGACGGCGCTGAACGTGCCGGTGACAGAGCGCATCCGCCAGGTCGAATTGAATCTGGAGCGCTGGCGCTGGATGCCGGACGATTTCGGCTCGCGCTACATCCTGGTCAACATCCCCAGCTTCAAGATGAAGGTGTTCGAGGATGACAAGCCGGTCATCCAGTCGAACGTGGTGGTTGGCCGACAGGAACGGCAAACCCCCGCCTTTACTGCTAACATGGCCTATCTGGTCCTCAGCCCGAAATGGTACGTGCCGCGCTCCATCGCTGTGAAGGACAAGCTGCCGCAACTGAAGCGCAGCCCCTACGCCTTGGCGCGGCAGAACATCCGGGTGTTCAACAACGCCGGCCAGGAGATCAAGCCGGGCGCGGTCAATTGGGGGGCGGTCAGCGCCAACAACTTTAACTATCAGTTGCGCCAGGATGCCGGACCCCGCAACGCGCTGGGCGGGATCAAGTTCATGTTCCCGAATCCCTACAACGTCTATTTGCACGACACCCCGTCCCGCGAGCTGTTCAGCCGCAACCAGCGCACCTTCAGTTCCGGCTGCATCCGGATTTCCAACCCGCTCGAACTGGCCGAGTATTTGCTCAAATCCGATCCAAAATGGAATCGCGACAAGATCAAAACCGCCTCCACCAGCGGCAAGCAGCGGGTGGTCAACTTGCCGCAAACGGTGCCGGTGTATCTGCTGTACTGGACCGCATGGGTGGACGAGGATGGCCTGGCGAATTTCCGCAACGACATCTACCAACGCGACAAACCAATGGTTCGGGCGTTGTACCAGGGCGGCGAGAGCGGAAAGGGCGCCTAATCCATCCGGCGGTGCGCAAGCATCCCCCGGCTATGGCGGTCGGGGGATTTTTGTGTTGTGCGGAGTGATGACGGATGCGCGTGGCGCTGGGGGTTCAATATGACGGATTCGGGTTCCGGGGCTGGCAGGTCCAGCGGCCGGACGTGCGGACCGTGCAGGCTGTTTTGGAACAGGCGCTGGCCCGGGTCGCCGATCATCCGGTCAGTCTGGTTTGCGCCGGACGCACCGACGCCGGGGTTCATGGAGTGGGGCAGGTCGTGCATTTCGACACTACGGCGGTGCGTTCGGAACGGGCCTGGGTGTTGGGAGGCAATGCCCATCTGCCGCTGGACCTTAGCTTGAGTTGGGCGCGGGTGGCGCCGGACGACTTTCACGCCCGCTTTTCAGCGCTGGCTCGCCGCTATCGTTATCTGATCCTCAACCAGCCCCACCGCTCGGCACTGTGGCGGGGGCGGGCGGTCTGGCGCCACCGGCCGCTCGATGCCGAGCAGATGAATGAAGCCGGCCAGATGCTGGTTGGCGAGCACGATTTTAGTTCTTTTCGTGCCGCCGCATGCCAGGCCCGCCATCCAATCCGGGAAATCCGCGAACTGACGGTGCGGCGGCGGGGCGATGGCATCGTGTTGGAGGTGGAAGCGAATGCGTTTTTACATCACATGGTGCGGAACATCGCCGGAGTGCTGATGGCGATTGGCGCCGGCGACCGGCCGGTCGAATGGACGCGGGAGGTGTTGGAGCGGCGGGACCGGACGCAGGCGGGCATCACCGCGCCGGCGGAAGGCCTGTACCTCCTGGCGGTGCGTTATCCGGAACGGTTCGGTTTGCCGGTGGCGGTTCAAGGTGCCCCGGAGTTTGGGATTCGATGGGGGGTCAGGCCGGTGGATTTGCCAGTTCCTGGTAGCGAAAACAGTTCGTCGTGTGATCGTTGACCATGCCGACCGCCTGCATGAAAGCATAACAAATGGTGGGTCCTACGAACGTGAAGCCAAGTCGTTTCAGATCCCGGCTCATCGCGTCCGCATCCGGGCTGCGCGCCGGTACTTCCCCCAGCGTGGGCCAGGCGTTTTGCCGGGGTTGACCGTCTACGTAACGCCACAGGAAGGCGTCGAATCCGCCATGCTGTTCCCGGATGGTTAAATAGCCCTGGGCATTGCGGATCGCTGCTTGAATCTTCAGGCGGTTGCGCACGATGCTGGGATCGGTCAGCAGGCGGGCGATCTTCGTGGCATCGTAGCGGGCGATCCGCTCCGGGTCGAAGTGGTCGAACGCCGCGCGGTAGCCCTCCCGCTTGCGAAGGATAGTCAGCCAGTTGAGGCCGGCCTGCGCGCCTTCGAGGATCAGCATCTCGAACAGCCTGCGGTCGTCGTGAAGGGGTATGCCCCACTCGTGATCATGATAGCTCACATACAGCGGATCGATTCCGCACCAAGCGCAGCGTTCCAGTTCCATCAGTCGCGTTCGACCTCATCAAGCAACCGCCGAATAATCATCCCCGGCCAGCATCACGCCGAACAGTGCCGGGCATATAGGAAATGGTGCCGTTCACCGCCCGTGGCCGACCGGGCGCATCGCCGTCGACCGGCTGATGTGGCAGGGGAGGGCGGCGGGGCTCGTCGCTGTAGACCACGAGGTAATTGAGCGGCGCGTTCAGTTCCCTCAGCTTGCGGCGCAATTCGCGGGCCAACGGACACATCTGAGTCTGATTCAATTTCGCCACCCGCACCCGAGTCACGTCCAAACAGTTGCCCGCGCCCAGCGCAGAAATCACCGGTACGCTGTGACGATGACAGGCTGCGACCAGTGCCGCCTTGCAGGCGATGCTGTCGATGCAGTCGGCGACGAAGTCGTAGCGCTTCCCCTCTCCCCTGGTGGGAGAGGGGCTGGGGGTGAGGGGGGCCACCAGCGTTTCCGCCGCGTCCGGCTGAAGAAACTCGCGGATCAGGGTGAGTTTGAGGGTGGGATCGATGTCGCGCAACCGGTGAGCCATGACCTCAACCTTGGGCTGACCGAGCGTGGAATGCAACGCCAGCAATTGCCGGTTGAGATTGGAGAGCGACACCACATCGTGATCCAGCAGGGTCAGCCGGCCAATCCCAGCCCGGCCCAGGGCCTCGGCGGCGTACCCACCGACTCCGCCCAGTCCCGCGACCAGCACATGCGCCGCCCGCAGCCGGGCCAGGCCATCGGCGCCAATCAGGATTTCAGTCCGGGCCTGGGGATGTGGCATCGGGTAGTCGGAACAGCCGACGAGCATTTTCCGTCGTGGCGGCGGCGATTTCCCCGGGATCGGCGTTGCGCAGTTCGGCGACGCAGGCCAGCACCTCCGACAGATACGCCGGTTCATTGCGCTGACCGGGGTGCGCGCTAGGCGGCTGGTCGGGCGCGTCGGTTTCCAGCAGGAAACCGTCCAGTGGTAACGCTTTCATCAAACCACGCAGCCGGTGCGCCCGCAGGTAGGTCAGCGGGCCGCCGAAGCTCAGCAGGATTCCAAGGTCCAACAACCGCCGGGCCTGATCCGCGCTGCCGGAAAAGCTGTGAACCATGCCGCGCACGCCCGCGAACCGCCGCGCCAGTTTGATCACCTGATCCACCGCGTGGCGGGCGTGGATCACCACCGGCAGATCATGGCGGCGGGCTAATCTTAACTGTCCGACGAAATACTCGGCCTGGAGGTCGGGGGCGAGGTCCGGCAGGTAATAATCCAGCCCGCATTCGCCGATGGCCACCGGCCGTTCCCGCGTCAGCCAGTCCTCCAGTTCGTCGAGATGCTCCGGGCGATGCTCGGCCAGATAGGCGGGATGCAGGCCATAGCAGGGATACAGCCCGGGATAGCCCGCCGCGACCGCCTTGAGCTTCGGCCACAAGCCGGGCGCTGACTGCCGCCAGCTACCTGTGCCTTCCACCCCGGCCGCTCGTGCTCGCCGGTAGGCGGCGTCGCGGTCGGCATCGAAGCCGGCGTCGTCGAAATGGGTGTGACTGTCGATCAGCGCGAACATGGGCAGGGCGCGTCAGGCGATCACAATCTGGACGTTGGCGGCGCGGCCAAACACCGACGAGGGTGTGATGCCGAACATGTTGCGAAACGCCCGGCTGAAGTGCGAGGAGTCGGCGAAGCCCGCGCCCAGCGCCGCGTCGGTGAGGGTGTCGCCCTTGGCGATCAGCGCCGCCACCACCCGCATCCGGTGCCATTGCCGGAAGCGGCGGATCGGCACCCCAACCTCTTCCTTGAACAGATGCACCAGCCGGGTCGGCGAGAGATTCACATACTCGGCCAGTTCGGTCATCGAGTAGCTGTGGGTCAGGTCTTCCTTCATCAACCGGATCACCCGCTGAATTCGACTGTCCAGCGGCTGTTGGCGCTCTTCGGGATTGGGCGGCGGGATCAGCCGGTTAAGCAGGTCGTGAATCGCGGCGGCGTCCGGCTGACCTTCCCAGGCGTTGCGCAGCGCCGCCAGCACTTCGGCTTCGTGAATCAGCCCGTACAGGCATTGCCACTCCCCATCGAGCATGGCGTTCTGGATCGTCAGGTAGTCGGGGCTTTCCGGCTCGATGAACAGAATCGCCATGATCGCGCCGCCGACCTGGATTTCATGGAGGCAGCCGGGCGGGACCAGCGCGCTCCGGCATTCCCGCCAGGCGCTGCTTTCGCTTTCCAGCACCCGGAACGGTTTATCGATGCCCACGCACAGCGCCGCCGACCCGAGCCGGTGTTCGGAGATATCCGGCAGGCGGCCCATGAAAAAACCCCGGTTTTGCCAAACGTACAGCTTGCTCAAGGTCTTGCCTTTCTGGAGGTGAAACGGGAGGCCGGATCGCGGAAGGGCGCATGCCGGGTTGGAACCGCTGCTCCGAC
This sequence comes from uncultured Gammaproteobacteria bacterium, assembly GCA_963696515.1. GTDB lineage: Bacteria > Pseudomonadota > Gammaproteobacteria > Competibacterales > Competibacteraceae > Contendibacter. Next base: position 108,897 of record CAVOKM010000009.1, on the reverse strand, counting down.
TGGAGTTCAGCCAGGCGAACGATCATGAAAGTGTAATGCGCTCGCGGGGCGCTAGCCAGTTTCAACAAATCGCTGCCATTTTCGACAAGCCTGGCTCCCGTAAAGGGATTAAGCTTAAAAATCCGCGACTTCCAACCCCCCGCGCGGCAACCGTCTCGTCAGACGTGGGATAACAGGATCTGGAGCCATGTACGACACTATTATCGTGGGCGCGGGTTCGGCCGGCTGCGTGCTGGCCAACCGGCTGTCCGCCGACCCGAACCGGCAGGTCTGTCTGTTGGAAGCCGGCCCCGAGGATACCAGCCCGTGGATTCATATCCCGGTGGGCATCTTCTTCCTGATGCGCAGCAAGACGCTGAACTGGCGCTATCAAACCGAGCCGCAGCCACATCTTTACGGCCGCCGCCTGTTCTGGCCGCGCGGCAAGACCCTGGGCGGCAGCAGCTCCAGCAACGCCATGGTCTACACCCGCGGCCATCGCTGGGATTACGACCACTGGGCGGAACTGGGCAACCGGGGCTGGAGCTATGCGGATCTGCTGCCGTTGTTCAAGCGCAGTCAGAATCAGGAGCGCGGCCCCTCGGACTACCATGGCGTCGGCGGGCCACTCAACGTCGCCGATTTGCGGCAAAAAAGCGAGATCAGCGCGGTGTTCGTCCGCGCCGCCGGCGAGGCGGGCTATCCGCTCAGCGATGATTTCAACGGCGCCGAGCAGGAAGGGGTGGGGTTCTATCAAGTGACGCAGAAAGGACGGCCACCGGTGCAGCAGCGCCCGGGCTTATCTGTTTCCGGTGCGCGAGCGCCCGAACCTGACCGTCATAACCCGCGCCTTGGTCTGCCGGATCCTGTTTGAGGGCCAACGGGCTGTGGGCGTGGCCTATCGCGACCACGCCGGCCGAACCGTGGAGTTGCGGGCGCGACGCGAAGTGGTGCTGTCCGGTGGCGCGATCAATTCGCCCCAGTTGTTGTTGCTGTCCGGGGTCGGACCGCGCGCCGAACTGGAACGGCACGGTATCCCGCTGGTGCATGAGTTGCCGGGCGTTGGTCAGAACTTGCAGGATCATCTGGACGTGGTCGTCGCCCACCGCGAATTCCGGCGGGCCTCCTACGGCTTCGCTCTGTCGTTTTTGCCGCGCCTGCTCAAGGGCATCCTGGACTACCATCGCCACCAACGCGGCTTCCTGACCAGCAACCTGGCCGAGGCGGGCGGCTTCGTCAAATCCGATCCCGCGCTGGCGCTGCCCAATCTCCAATATCACCTGACCTCGACCATTCTCGACGATCATGGCCGGCGCATCTGGCATGGCTACGGCTATTCCCTGCACGTTTGCGACCTGCGGCCCAAGAGTCGCGGCTATCTGCGCCTGAAGAGCGCCGATCCGCGCGACCCGCCGTTGCTCCAACCCAACTACCTGAATCACCCGGATGATCTCAATACTCTGCTGGCGGGAGTAAAGACCTGTCGGAAAATACTGGCGGCGCGGGCCTTCGACGGCTATCGCGGCGAGGAACTGTTTCCCGGCGCATCGGCGCAAAGCGACGATGCGTTGCGGGAGTTCATCCGCCGCCGGGCCGAGACCATTTATCACCCGGTCGGCGCCTGCAAGATGGGCCACGACCCGCATGGCGGTGGTGGACGATCTACTGTGCGTGCATGGCCTGCAGGGGCTACGGGTGGCGGATGCCTCGATTATGCCGACCCTGATCGGCGGCAACACCAACGCGCCGACCATCGTCATCGGTGAAAAGGCGGCGGAGCTGATTCTGGCCGAGCCGGATTAAACCGCGCTCATTCGTGCTTTCTCTGAGGCGGCCGGGTTTTTAACCGGCCTGGATCGAGCAAGCCGGAACGGATCACCTCGACGGCGGCGATGGCGAAGTTGAGATTCTGGCCTTTCTTGAAGCCCATGGTGGTGATGCCGATCACGCTGCCATCTCGCAGGATGACCGGCCCGCCGCTGCTGCCTGGACTAATCGGCGCGGAAATCTGGATGTATTTGACGCCATCAATCTCCCGCAGTCCGCTGATCACCCCGGTGGAGAATGTCCCCTCCAACCCGAGGGGGTTGCCGATGACGAATATGTCCACACCAACGAGTTCCTGGCTGTAGGTTTCATTGAGTACGAAACTTTCCGCGTGGGTCAACGCAGTCGTCAACAGCGCCAAATCCGGTTCCTTGCTGCGCTTGCCGACACGCGCGATCGACTCGCGCTTGCCGCATTTGACCGCCAGATTCTCGGCGTCCTCGATGACGTGGTTGTTGGTGATAACCAGCCCATCCGTTGAGACCAGCAGACCGCTGCCTAAATTAGCGGTCTTACCATTGCGAAAAGTGACGATCAGGCAGGTGCGGGGAATGCTGCTCTGATAAACCTGCTGTCCAGGGTTGCCGCTGGCCCCCGCCGGAATCGGGGGGGAACCTGGGGTGGTGGAATCCTTGGGTTTCGCCATTTGGGCCAAACCCCGCCGCAGCGAATCAAGCAGGACGCCGTTCGCGATGGGAGGCGGGGTGCTGGTGACGGTGGCCGGGCCGGTTTTCGGCCGGGGAGGTGAGACGGAAGAGGGCGAGGATGGAACCGAAGCGGATGTGGAAGGCGGGTCAGCGGAGGTTGTCGGTCTGCCGGTCGTCGCAGGTTGAGCCGATTGCAGCGCGCGCTGAGCGCCTGTGCGGACGGCTTCCGCCGGCTCGGTCGTGGCCAGTTGCCGCAACTGTTCGGCCAGGAGAGGCCGATCCTGGGCGAAGCGGTAGGCGTTGGAGAACGCGCCGGCGGCGCGGGTGGTATCGCCACTCTGACCGTACACTTTTCCCAAGTGCAGCCAGGAGGCGGACCGGGCTGGCGCCAGGGCTAGCGAATAAACCAGCAATCGTTCCGCTTCCTTGAAACGGCGCAGCCTCAAATAGCTCAAGCCGAGCTCGCCGGCAATCTCCGGATCGGCTGGATTGGCGATGAACGCCTGCCGGAACACGGCCAGCGCTTCCTTTGGCTGGTCGCGATTCAATCGTTCCAGCCCCTGCTGGAACAAGGGCTGGGCTTGGGCTGCATCGCCCGCTTCCGGTCGGCGCAGATTATCCAATTGTTCCCGGAAAGTTTGTACGCCGGTTTCATCATTGGCGGCCGCCTGGGCAATCATCTGCTGGATGTGGTAGTCGAAAGTCTCGTACTGACCGGCGCTGGCGGGAAGCGCGCCAGCCAGAGCCGCCAGCAACGGCAACGTGGTCAGGCGGTTCATGACGCAGGGGTGGAAGCTGGCGGGGTTTCCAACGGTACTATGCCGGGATTGGCCGGCAGTGGCGGCACGATGACAGCCTCCGCCGGTAACTGGTACAGGCGCAGGGTTTCCAGTGCAGCGTTGCGCAGGGTATCGGATGCCTCGTTTTCGGCGATATTGCGGAGGATTTCCTCGGCCCGCATCGGGTTCTGGGCGAAGCGGTAGGTATTGGCCAGAGCACCGCGCGCGCGCCGGGCATCCTCGCTGAGTCCGTAAATTTGAGCGAGCTGGAACCAGGCGCTCGCCCGAGTCGGTTCCAGCGCGAGCGCCCGCTGGATATCGCGCTCCGCATCCTGGATTTGACCGAGCTTGCGCTCGACCAGTCCCAGATAGTTGATGGCGTCGGCGCTGCCGGGATCGTGCTGGCTGGCCTGCTGGAACGCTGTCAGCGCCGCCTTCAAATCATTCGTCCCCAGAGCTGCCTGACCGCGTTGCAGCGCTTCGCGCGCGCTCGACGGGTTGCGCGAGGCAGGGCGAGGGTTCTGTTCCAGCATCCGCTGCATCGCGGTCACGCCAGTATCGTCGTTGGTGGCCGCCAGTTCGATCATCTGTTGAATGTAATAGCGGCTGGGTTCGCTGTCTTGGGCGGCCATCGTCGTTGTGGCGCACCAGGCCGCCAGCAGCAGCGTCGATGCCCGGAAACCGCCGTTCATCCCGCGCCCAACGCCTCACAGGTCCTTGATGGCGTCGTACTGCCGTTCCAGGCTGAGCCGCTTGGAGTCGGCCTGGGCGGCGGTGAGCTGGCCCCGGTCGAGCTGGGATTCAAACTCCTGAATGTCCCTGGTGAGCCGTTGTTGCTTGCGGCGCAGTTCGGCGGTGCGCTGCTCGGTGGCGGATTTGGTGCGTTGCAATTGGTTGATGCGCCCGGCCAGTTCCCGGTTGCGGGCCTTGAGCGCGGCGAGTTGGCGGCGCTGAGCCGCGACCTCGCTGGTTTTCATTTGTCGCTCGGTTTCCAGCGTCGCGCCTTCTTCCCGCAGGACGCGAAGCTGGTTCAAGCTGTCGTCCCGCTGTCCCTGCAACCCTTGCTGGCGTGCTTCGTAATCGCCGGCAGCCAGCCCATGCACGCCGCCGAAGAAGCCGCCGGAACGGGGGTCGTTGGTCGGATCGGTGGTGCAGCCGCCCAAAACAAGCACGCTCAGGACACCGCCGGCAATATGAATAGTCCACATGATTTCAAACCTCCCATTTTCGAATGCCCGCTCCATGGCGAGCGGGGAATAACGCTGGCGGATCCGCTAGATGGACATGCTGTCGTACATCTGCTGCAGACTAGCCACGTTCTGGTTGGATTTCTGGCGGGTTTGCTTGAGTTCGACCACGTTGGATTCAAGTTTCCGGGTGTATTGATCCTGCGATCCACGTTTTTGGCGGCTCTCGTTATAGACCTCGTTGGCGTCGGCCAGTTGCTTTTCAGCCAGTGAATTGACCTGTTTGGCCTTGGCCAGTTGTTTTTCCACGCGACTCTTTTGTTGGACCAGGGAGTCGCGGGAAGCTTTGCCGGCCCGGTATTCCCGCGCCAGTCGCCGCGATTCGCGGTCCAGCCGGTCGATTTCAGCGTAAAGCTGACGATTTTCTTCTTCGGCCTCGCGGATGAATTCCTGGTTGCGCTGGATTTCGGCGACCAGGAAATCTTCCTCGCTGGCGTACTGGGCCTTACGCTCGGCGATGGAATTGCCTACGGCGGCGCCGATCAGCCCGCCAGCCGCCGCGCCGATCAGAGTGCTGCGGGTGTTGCCGCCGATGGCTTGGCCAGCCACGGCGCCGAGGAGCGCGCCGACTCCCGCGCCCTGGGCGACGGTCGTCTGCTGGTCGTTCATGCCCGCGCACCCGGACAGCAACGAGCCGACCAGGGCGGCGATGAAAAGTGGTTTACTGTAGTGATGGATAGTCATCGAGTGTTTCCCTGCCATGTAGTTGAGTGAATGCACCTGGCATTTTGGAAGGCGTTGGACGTTAAATCAATGCGCTTGCGACCATCATGTCACCGAAATGGCGGGCAATGCGGCGATTTCGAGTTCGTTTGGCGCGGTTCGCTGGCCAATGATACCAACCCTGACCGGCGGCCGGTTAAGGTGCCATTCAACCGGTAGCGGGCAAATCCATCCCTTATTCCAACCGATCCATCCTCGTTCCTCGAATCCTCGCGATCATCCGGCGGTAGTCAGGTGCCTTGGGGGGGCGTCCTCGCTGCGCGGAGAATTTAACTTAAGCCGCTGATTCCAGCTACCGTGCTGGTCGCGCCACCCGCGGTGCCTCCCGTGGCTTCCACCGTTGCACCCCCTCCTGCCGTTCCATCCGTTTCTCCTCCAACCGCGGACTCGCTGCCAGCATATTCCCAGCAACCAACCGCGCTGCTTGAGCAGGATCTGGCGGCGGCGGGGGATGTCGGTTTCTCAATCAGCCACCGCGAGATCCGTCTTGAAGCTTACCACCGCTTCGCCAAGGCCAACGGCCGGGTCGCGCCATTACTGGAGTCGGGTGCCGGGCGCAACTGTCCGGTGTGGGTAACCTGGTGGGAGGCGGTGGACTACCCCGCCCGGGCCGGACTCGATGCTCACGATTTTATCGGCCAGAGTCGGGAATGGACCTTCTACGATTATCGCGAGGAATACGAGGGCCAGGAACGGCGCAGCGCGATGCGCCTGCCGGAAGCCGTGGAGATTCGCAGCAGCAACGGGCGTGCGGAAGCCGACCCGCTCAACCGCGATTTGGGTTTCTGGCTGGTGCGGGAGCCTTGAGAGGCTGTGCAAAAACGCCTCTTAGAAGCTGTATAAGAACCCCTCGCCCGCAAGTGGGAGAGGAGCAGGGGTGAGGATTTCTTTTCAACGAGTTAGCGCGCCCGAGACCGTACAACAAAGCCGCTAGGTTCGCTTTGTGTCTAGCACTCCTATACCCGTTATGGAATTTCCCGTTGGTGGCCGCTGGGTTTCGGGGCGGCGGTGGCAGTGCTGGAGCCGGCGGCGTTACGCGAGGAAATGGCCGATGCCGCCCGGCGAATGGCTTGGCATTACCGTTGGGTTTGAACGAGGCCCGATGGTTATGTTGAGCCACTCCCAATGGATTCCTGCCCCGAATGCTGGAAATTGACGTAGAATTTCCGCCATATCTGGCGGTCTTTCCGAGGGTTCCGCCTCTTTTTCAGCTTAGTGGAGTTCCCCATGCCCGACTATCGTTCCCGCACCACCACCCACGGCCGCAACATGGCGGGCGCCCGCGCGCTGTGGCGGGCCACCGGCGTCAAGGACGGCGACTTCGGCAAACCGATCATCGCCGTCGCCAACTCCTTCACCCAGTTCGTGCCCGGCCACGTCCACCTCAAGGATTTGGGGCAACTGGTGGCGCGCGAGATCGAGGCGGCTGGCGGCATCGCCAAGGAATTCAACACTATCGCCGTGGATGACGGCATCGCCATGGGCCACGGCGGGATGTTGTACTCGCTGCCCTCGCGCGAGTTGATCGCCGATTCGGTCGAATACATGGTCAACGCCCATTGCGCCGACGCGCTGGTGTGCATTTCCAACTGCGACAAGATCACCCCCGGCATGTTGATGGCGGCCCTGCGGCTCAACATCCCGGCCATCTTCGTCTCCGGCGGGCCGATGGAGGCCGGCAAGACCCGGCTGGCGGCCCACAAGCTGGACCTGGTGGACGCCATGGTCGCCGCCGCCGACGACCGCATCGACGACGCCACGGTGCTGGAAATGGAACGCTCGGCCTGTCCCACCTGCGGCTCCTGCTCGGGCATGTTCACCGCTAACTCGATGAACTGCCTGACCGAGGCGCTGGGCCTGAGCTTGCCCGGCAACGGCTCGCTGCTGGCCACCCATGCCGACCGTCGCGACCTGTTCCTGGAAGCGGGCCGGCGCATCGTCGAACTGACCCGGCGCTACTACGAGCAGGGCGATGGGTCGGTGCTGCCGCGCGGCATCGCCACGTTCGCGGCCTTCGAGAACGCCATCAGCCTCGACATCGCCATGGGCGGCTCCACCAACACCGTGCTGCACCTGCTGGCCGCCGCTCACGAGGCCGGCGTGAATTTCACCCTGCGCGACATCGACCGGTTGTCGCGCCAGGCGCCGAATCTGTGCAAGGTCGCTCCCGCTACCCAGAAGTACCACATGGAGGACGTGCATCGGGCCGGTGGGGTGATCGCCATTCTCGGCGAACTGGACCGGGCCGGGTTGTTGCATTGCGACGCGCGCACCGTGCATAGCGAGACGCTGGCCGAGGCGTTGGATCGCTGGGACATCGCCCGCCCGACTGTCTGGGACGAAGCCCGGGTGCGCTACTCCGCCGGTCCCGCCGGCATTCCAACCCAGGAGGCATTCAGCCAGGATACTCGCTGGCCGAGCTTGGACCTGGACCGGGAAAGCGGCTGCATCCGCGACAAGAGCCATGCCTATTCCCAGGATGGCGGACTGGCGGTGCTGTACGGCAACCTGGCCGAGGAGGGATGCATCGTTAAGACCGCTGGCGTGGATGAGGGTAGCCTGGTATTCCAGGGTCCGGCGCGGGTGGTGGAAAGTCAGGAGGACGCCGTGGCCGCGATTCTGGGCGGGCGGATCCAGCCCGGCGATATCGTATTGATTCGATACGAAGGGCCGCGCGGTGGGCCGGGCATGCAGGAAATGCTCTATCCGACCAGCTATCTCAAGTCCAAGGGACTGGGCAAGGCCTGCGCCCTGATCACCGATGGCCGTTTCTCCGGTGGCACCTCCGGTCTGTCCATCGGCCACGTCTCTCCGGAGGCAGCCGAAGGCGGCGCCATCGCCCTGGTCGAGGAAGGCGACTGGATCGAAATCGACATTCCCAACCGCCACATTCATCTCGCCGTACGCGATGAGGAACTGCAACGGCGGCGGGCGGCGATGCAAGGGCGAGGAGTGATGGCCTGGAAACCCGCCCAGCGCCAGCGGCCGGTGTCCCCCGCCCTGCGCGCCTACGCTGCCATGACCACCAGCGCCTCTCGCGGCGCGGTGCGTGACGTAAGCCAGGCGGAGAGTTGATGGAATGCCTGGAAATATCACCGATTCCAGTATTGCCAGAACACACCAGGGGGATAAGCCATGAGTCAGGCCGAGGGCGGAGACCGCCAGCGCCTTAAGTTGGTCAATCATCTGAAGCTGATCGAGGATTTGTGGCAGAAGCTGTACTACGTAAAATGGAATCCGAAATCGTTTGTGATGCTGGTCCGGCTGGCGCGGGACATGGCGCAGAACTCCCAAGAATATGGCGAGGAACGCCTGCGCAATCTGGTTGCGCAACTGGAGCAGCATGTCAGGAGCTGCGCGGCCAGCAGCGGAATACCCAGCGAACCCGACCGGCAACGGCTAACAGCGCTGATCGATGCCTTGCGCAATGTTCTGATTGTGGACGGTGGTCCCGGGGCGGGCGACGAAACCCGGACGCGCCCCCTATTGTCGCCTCTGCCGGAAATTTTCTTCATAGCCCCGGGTGACAATCCGGCACTGACGGCGAAACTCGAGGGTTCCGGCTATCGGGTTAGGCACATCGCCGACCTGGTCAAAGCCGAGCAACGTCTGCGGGAAAGGGCGCCCGGTGCCATCATCCTTGATGTGGATTTTCCCGGCGGCCCGGAGCCGGCCACGACCCTGATCGCCAATCTGCGCGCCGAGCTTGGGTTACGGGCACCGGTGCTTTTCCTGGCCGAGCGTAATGACTTGAACGCACGGCTGGAGGCGGTGCGGGCGGGCGGCGCGTCCTACTTCAGCAAGCCGTTCGAGAACGACGAACTGCTGAGCGTGCTGCGGGAGTTATTGTTGCCCCAAACTTCCCAAGGCTATTTCCGGGTGCTGATCGTCAACGACCAACCGACCGAGGCTTGGGAGATGGCGGGCGCGTTGGAGGAGCAGGGCATCACCCCGCAGGTGGTGATCCAGCCGATGCAAGTCATGCAGGATATTTATCGTTTCCGGCCTGATTTGTTGCTGATCGATCTGGACATCAAGGATATTAGTGGGCCGGAACTGGCTCAGGCAATCGCCCAGCATCGGGATTGCGACATCCTGCCGATTATTTTGCTTTGCTTCCCGGCCGATCTTCCGCATTACCTGATGCATCTGAACGTGCCGGGCGCCAGCCTGATGACGAAGCCGGCGGCGATCAGTTACCTGTGCTGGGAAATCAAACAACGGCTAAGTCGGGCGCGCGCCATGCGGATAAAGCTCGCTTTGTTGACCGATAATGATCCGGTCAGCGGCCTGTTCAACCGCCGACGCTACCTGATGCTGCTGGAGCGGGCGATCGAGAACCTGGGTCTGAGCACACAGTCGCTGGCGGTGGTGTTCGTCATGATGGACAACCTGCGGTCCATTCGCGATTCCGCCGGCGTGGCGACCGCCGACGAGGTGTTAGGCCAGGCAGCCAGTCGGCTGGGGCAGGTGCTGAATCAGGATCAGCCGGCGGCGCGATTCAGCGACGCCATTTTTGCGGTGCTGGTTCCCAACCTTATCGGCGAACCGCTGCTGGCTCTGGCCCGGCGTATCCGAAACGCGCTGGAAACCGGGTCATACAAGGTCGGCGAGCAAGCCCTGTTGTTGCGAACCAGCATCGGCCTCGCTCTGGCGACCGACCGCAGCCAGGATCATTTGATGCTGATTCAGCGGGCCGATTCAGCCTGTGGCCTAGCGCGAGAGGCCAAGGGAGAACGCATTGTCCTGCAGCAAAGCGTTTTGGGGGCAAAGCGCGACCAGGAAGTCTCGTCGCGGGCGCGGATATTGGAGCAGGTGCATGAAATCATCGAGTACGAGCGGCTCTGGCTGGTGTTCCAGCCCATCGCTAGCATGCGAGGAGATACCAACGAGCGCTACGAGGTGCTGCTGCGGCTGCGCGGCAGCGACGGTCAGGAACTGGTGCCGGGCAGCGTGTTCGGCGTGGTTTACAACCATGAGTTGGGGCGAACGTTGGACCGCTGGGTTATAGAGCAAGTGCTGAACATGCTCCGACAGCGCCAGTTGATGATTACGGTATTCATCAAGATTCTACCGGTGACGCTTCAGGATCGGACGCTAAGCGGCTGGCTGCGCGAACGGCTGGAACAGACCGGGGTAGAGGCGCAGCGCCTTGTGTTCGAGGTGGCGGAAGCCACCGCCGAGCGCAGCCTGCGCGACATGTTCGGCTTCTTGGGCGGCATCAAAATGCTGGGTTGCGGATTTTGCCTGGACCGCTTTGGCCGTGGCACCGACTCGCTGACCCTGCTAAAAAACCTGGGCGCCGATTATGTCAAGTTGGACATGACCTACGTCACTGGCATCGCCAAGGATCCCACCAAACAGGAGCAGATCAAGGAACTGGTGCAAAACCTGGAGGCCTTGGGGGCATCCATCATCGTCGGCGGGGTGGAGGAAGTGAAAGCCATGCCGATCCTTTGGTCGCTGGGCGTGGACCTGATCCAGGGATTTTTCCTCCAACACCCATATCGCGAAATGAGCTACGATTTTGCCGGCCCAGCGTATTAGGTGATCTCCGGCAGGTTGTTCCGAAGCGGGCTTGGTCTCCCCTTAGAAAAAGGGGATTGGGGGATTTTGACCCGCTGCGCTAACCCTCAGGGCTCAAATCCCCCTTTACCCCTCTTTGCTAAAGGGGGAAAGGGGTAGGCTCCATTCTGCGGCCAAGCAGGTCAATCAATTGTCGGAAATCGCCTTAGCCTTCAGCTTCAATTCGCATCAGCGCGGCGTAGCCGTCCCGGTAGCTGGGATAACGGAACTGGAAGCCGCTGGCTCGCAGCCGGGTGTTGCGGCAACGCTTGCTGGCCCGCATGCGCAACGCGGGATCGGTAGTCTCGGCGCCCGGCTTCAAGGGCGGATTAGTGTCCTGCGGGGGTTCCGGTACGCCGAGTTGGATTGCCAACCAGCTTAGCACCTCGCCCAGTGGCGCCGGGTCGTCGTCCACGGCGAGGTACAGCGGAGTCGGCTCCGGCAGATACAACAGATGTTCCAGCACCCGGGCGCAGTCGTCGCGGTGGATGCGGTTGGTGAAGAGAGGCGGGTGCGCGGGCCGGGTGGCGGTTCCGGCGCGGACGCTATCGATCAGCCGGGTGCGGCCGGGACCGTAAATGCCGCCGAAGCGGACCACGACCGCCGGCCAGCCGCTGTCCCACATCAAACGCTCGCCGTCGCGAATGCAGCGCCCGCTGAAACCAGCCGCCTCGGCGGGCGAATCCTCATCCACCCACTCACCCTGGTGTTGGGCGTAGACCGAAGTGCTGGAGGTGAACAGCAGTCGGTGGGGTTGCTGGCCCGTCCGGCGCAGGGCGTCGAGCAGGTTGCGAACCCCGGTGACGTAGGCGGCCTGATAGGCGGCCTCGTCGAAGCCGGCGGCGGCGGCGCTGTAGACGACAGCGTCCAAATTCGGTGGCAGGGCATTCAGGGTCCCCCGATCTGTCAAATCAGCCGCCAGCGGCCGGAGGCCGGACGGCAAATCGGCCGGACGGCGCTTCAAGCCCCAGACCTCGTGCCCGGCCGCCCGCAAACCCTGGCCCAGGGTCGCGCCGACATCGCCGCAGCCGGCGATCAGAATACGCGCCATGAAAAAATCCTCGTAAGGCGGAAACCCGATGACTCCGGATGAATTTGGCCGGCGCGTGCTGGACTGGTTCGACGCGCACGGCCGCAAGCGCCTGCCATGGCAACAGAATGCCACGAGCTACCGGGTTTGGGTATCGGAGATCATGCTGCAACAGACCCAGGTGGCGGCGGTGATTCCCTATTACGAGCAGTTCGTGGCGCGGTTTCCCGATCTGGCGACCTTGGCCGACGCCGAGCTGGACGAGGTGTTGGGACTGTGGGCCGGCTTGGGGTACTACGCTCGCGCCCGCCATTTGCACGAGGCTGCGAAGCTTGTTCGCGACCGGCATGGCGGAGAGCTGCCGCTGGATAGCGCCCAACTTCAGGAATTGCCTGGCATCGGCCGCTCGACGGCGGGGGCGATTTTGGCGCTGGCGGCCGGACAGCGGCAGCCGATTCTCGACGGCAACGTCAAGCGGTTGCTGGCGCGGTTCGCGGCGGTCGAGGGCTGGCCGGGCCAGCCGCGAGTGCTGGTGGCGCTGTGGGAACTGGCGGAATGCTACACGCCGGCCGAGCGCGTCGCAGATTACACCCAGGCGATGATGGATTTGGGCGCGATGATTTGTACCCCGCGCCGGCCGCATTGCTCCGACTGTCCGCTGGCGGACGGCTGCTTGGCTCATGCCCGGGGACGGGAAACGGCCTATCCGACGCCCAAACCGCGTCGCGAGCTGCCGGTGCGCGCCACGCGGATGCTGCTGCTGCGAGGGACGAATGGCGAAGTACTACTGGAGCGCCGGCCGCCGGTTGGCGTCTGGGGCGGGTTGTGGAGTTTTCCCGAGTGCCCGCCAGAGGTGGACATTGCCGCTTGGTGCAGGGAGCGGTGGGGAGTGGAGGTGACAGTCGGGTCGCCGTGGAGCGTGCTGCGGCACAGCTTCAGCCATTTTCATCTGGACATCACACCGGCGCCGGCGGTGGTGGTGGGATCGAGCGGGACGGTGATGGAAGGGGAATCGCGGGTCTGGTATAACACGCGTCAGCCCGACGGTCGCGGGATAGCCGCGCCGGTGCGACGGTTGCTGACGATGTTGGCGAGAATTTGGTAAAACAAACGGGAATCTGCGAATGGCTCGAATGGTCAAGTGCGTCAAGCTCGGCATTGAAGCCGAGGGATTGGAACGTCCGCCCTATCCCGGGGAACTGGGCAAGCGGATTTTCGAGAACGTCTCCAAGCCGGCCTGGCAGCAGTGGCTGCGGCAGCAGACCATGCTGATTAACGAGTATCGGCTGACGCCGTTCGAGCCGAAGGCACGCCAGTTTTTGGAGGAGCAGATGACGCAGTTCTTCTTCGGGGAAGGATCGACGGTTCCGGAAGGCTACGTGCCGCAGAAACCGTGAGCCGGCTTGACGGTCATCGCGCAAGCTGCTTAAATGCGCCCCTCTTTCGCGCGGATCGCGAGCCGGCCAGGTAGCTCAGTTGGTAGAGCAGCGGACTGAAAATCCGCGTGTCGTTGGTTCGATTCCGTCCCTGGCCACCAAATTCAAGCACTTAGCATTCCGCAACAGTCCCCGTCTGAAGTTTGCGGGGATTTTGCGGGACTTCCCCCCGTTAGTTCATCCGTCTTAGCACCACCAGTTCCGGGCGCTGCTGGTCGCGTTCGCTGATCCGGTTGGCCCCTTCCAGCAACCTCGCCAGTTCCGGCGTGCAGTAATGGGTGGTGATCCGCCCTGGGTCGCATTGTCGATCATCGAGGCGCAGCGCGGCAAGCATCCCGAGTATGTTTTTACGTTTCGCGGCCACCCGGTGACCCGGATGCTCAACCATGCCTGGATCAAGGCCCGAATCCGGGCGGGCTTGCCCGACGTGCGGGTACACGATTTGCGGCACACCTACGGGCGGCGCCTGCAGGCGGCGGGCGTTTCCTTTGAGGACCGCCAGGACTTGTTGGGGCACCGCTCGGGGCGGGGTAGTGAGCTACAGGTAATGCTCCCTTATATTGCTTGAGCCTTGGTGAGGTTATAGTGACAGTTAAAGTATTTCCTCCTGTAAATTTTCCTGTGATCCGAACTATGGGTCGGGCGAGCATAGTGTGTATAACTCAGCAAGATCAATGAGTTAAATTATGGCCGATGATCTGGCTCGTGCTGCGAATCAGCGCCATCACAGGAAAATTTACATGAGGAAAAAACTTGATAGTCGAGTTTGACGGTGCATTGCAGTGGTTCGCCGAAATGCAGTGCCTTGGACTGCTTTTCCACCCGGATGATGATCCGGCGGATATCTTTGTCATCCGGAGTGGCGAAAGGTTGTTCCGGAACCGGGAAACTGAAGAAGTCCGGTTCGTGCTGGACGAGCTGTTTGCCGCTCTGGGCGATGACGTTTATAAAGCGGCCTATCCTGTCATGATGAACGCCTGCGGGATCAGGCTCGACGCCTGAGCGCCGGCCACGCCCCCGTGTCATCAGCCGAGGAAGCGAATGGAGACCTCCTGTCCGAACCGTTACCCCGGATGACGGATCGGAGCGATACGCAAATCCGGGTGATGGACCTGTTCGCGGGTCCTGGTGGCCTGGGAGAAGGCTTTTCGGCCCTTGAATTACCGCTTCCGGCCACCGGCCGTTCCGGATCATCGCGTCGGTCGAAAAGGATCCCGCTGCCTGCCGGACCCTGCGGCTGCGCGGTTTCTACCGCCAGCTGGTGCAGGCCAGCGACCGGTCCGCGCTGGATGCTTACTACGCCTACGTGCGGGGTGAGCGGGAATCGCCGGTCGAACCCGGCAGCGCAGTCGCCCGAACCGCCTGGCAACAGGCTGAGCGAGGAGGTTCTGGAACATACCCTGGGCCAGCCCGACACCGGTCCGGTGTTGCAGGCGGCCATCGACCGGGCTCAGGTCGAGCCGCAAAACGCCATTGGTGCTGATCGGCGGCCCGCCCTGTCAGGCCTATTCCTCAGTCGGCCGTTCCCGCAATGCCGGTACTGCCGGCTACCAGCCGGAACTGGACAGGCGTCATTTCCTTTACCGGGTCTATCTGGATCTGCTGCGCCGACTACCAACCCGTCGCGTTCATCATGGAAAACGTCAAGGGCATGTTGTCGTCGCATATCGCGGGCCGGCGACTGTTTCCGCGTATCCTCCAGGATCTGACCAGCCCGGCTACGGTAGAAGGTCAGGACCGCCGACGGGTACATCCACAGTATCGTCTTTATTCCCTGATCGATGGCTGTTCGTTCCGCAAGGGCCAGTTGGCCAGTTCGATCCGGCCCGCCCAGTTCGTGATTCAGGCCGAGCATTATGGCATTCCACAGACCCGCCACCGGGTGGTCCTGCTCGGTTTGCGCGAGGATCTGGCCCATGACTTCGACCGTCAGGGTTGCATGTTCCCCCGTCTCTGTCCGCTGACCGGTCCGGACGACCATCTGCTGAGCGTGTCGGCCAGCCAAGTACTGGCCGGTCTGCCGCCGCTGCGCAGCGGGCTGTCCTGGCTCCAGACTACCTATCCGGCCGGTGACTGGCGCCAAACCCTGTCCGCCCTGGCGGCCGATTTCGGGCCGGTGATCGAGGATCCGGAACTGCGGGCCGCCTTCGAGCAGGCGGCGCTGCGGGCCGCTGCTTCGGACCTGCCGCCGGGCGGGCGCAGCGTGCTGGCCGCAGACCGGGCCGGGGACCTGGATGCCCTGCCGGCCGAACTGGCGGCCTGGTACCACGGAATCGATCCGCCGCTGGTCCTGAACCACGAAACCCGCAACCACATGCCAGAGGACTTGGCGCGCTATCTGTACTGCGCCGTGTATGCCCGGCTCAAAGGTGTCTCGCCCAAGGCGGCCCAGTTTCCCGCCGCGCTGGCACCGCAGCCACCAGCAACTGGGAAACCGGCAAGTTCGACGACCGGTTCCGGGTGCAGGTCGCCGATCAGCCGGCCACGACGGTGATGGGCCACATGGCGAAGGACAGCCACTACTTCATCCACTATGGCCCAGTCCAGTGTCGCAGCCTGACCGTGCGTGAGGCCGCCCGCCTGCAAACCTTCCCGGACAGCTATTTCTTGGAGGGCAATCGGACGCATATACGAATACGGTTTGTAGTTTGAGTAGAGACTACTAAATCATCATTTTTGAAAAATATGCTCCCGGTGGTGAGAAATAAATTTTCTATCCGGAAAAAACTTTTCAGGCATATGGAGCGGTTTTCCTTCGTAGGAAGAAAAATTTAGTTGTAAAGATTCATTCGGAAGATGGTCTTTAAGTCGCTGACTCAAAACTAAACGATAATCTTCATCAAAAGTAATTAACCCCTCATCAAATGCAGCATCGTGGAGCCTAGAAAGACAAAGCCCATTGCAAGGATTAGTGCGTTGCTCAGGAAAAAATGCCCATGGAAGTATATGGCTTGCAATCAACAGTTCTGGAATAGGGATACTCTGATATGCAGCATCGTCCGAGATAAGCTGCTAGAACCGTGCGTCGAAAAAATCCTTGGGCAAGACGTACTTTTTGTGTACGGATACTTTCGGTTGGTTTTATTGGCAAGTTTATAATATATCTGGAAAAAATTTCTTCCTCAAGAACCTCCAGTGGTTTTTCCAACGATAGTGACAAATCCTGATTCTCAACAAATTGTCTCCAAAGTAACTCACTTTCCGCCGCCATTTCTTCCCAATCTGTGTGAAACTTGTCCCATATTTGCCGATCTAACCTGCTGGCTCCTGGTAATCCTTTAATGCCGCGCGCCTTTTCTTCAGGGTCAAGCGATGTAAAATTATTAAGCTTCATCGCAACACTGCCAGGAGTGCGTCCTAACACTTGAGCGAGTTTAACTACTTCAGGCGCACGGCTATGCTGGCGTCCGAATGGGATACGGCAATATAGATTCATTGCCAAAAGAAGTTCTGTGCAATCCCAAGGCTTTCGGTTAGCTGGCATGAGGTAATTTTTATGAGTGGTTCCCTGCGAATTACTGCTGGGGGGCCAATTCTGGCGCCAGCTTCTTTTTCTTAATCATGTTTCTGAACATAACCTCCAGAACGGCCACAACCTCGGCTGGAGCTTCGCCGACGAACCCGGTACGCGGTACTTCGTTGCCCTCGGTAGTATCCAGCCAGATGCGCTGCACCGGCACGGCTTCCTCGATAATCCGCAACATGGCGCGAATTTGCGGAAGCAGCGGCCCGGCCTCTTCCAGAACGCTCTGTACCGCTGGATGATCCTGGTTGATTCGGTAGCGCATTCCCCCACTGCCGCGTTCGGCCCGCCACGCTTCAACGAGCGGTTCCTTCCCATCCACCTTGGCAATCTGCCCCCGGTGGGCAAAAACGCGCCGCGCCCGCTGGCGGATGTCTTCCACGAGGCGGAGCAGACGGCCACGCAGTTCGACCGGCGGTCGGGCGCTAGACTTGCGAATATCGATTTTCCATTCCGCGTCGGCGCTGTTGGGGATATCGATGCGGATTCGCGCCAGCCGGTGAGCCTCCTCCCGCGTCCAGCTACGCCCTTGGCCCAGCCCCAGCCAGCCGCCCGCAACCAGCAGCCGTTCGTTGCGGTAGACATAGAATCCCTGCTGTGCTGTCCAGCCCTCCGGCCCGCCCGCCTGCTCGTAGTCGTCGGGTTCGAGCCGGTCGCGGTGTGGCAGCACATGGCCCTGAACTTTAACCAGTCCTGCCGCACTCCAGTAGCCCTGCACGGGTGAAGACCAGGTGGCGGGATGGTTGATCAGAAATGGATTCCAGGGGGCGACGGCACACTCGTTGATCAGGATGCGCAGGCGCGGATTCGGTTCCTGCAGGTAGCGGTGAAACACCATCGCCAAGTGCTGTTCGACTTGGTCGATCAGGTCGAGAAAATCCTGCTCGCGAAATTCGGGCGTGACGATCCGGTCCAGCATCTCCCAGAGCACCAGCGTGCCCTGCGGTTGTTTCTCCAAGGCCTGCAGATGCACTGCCGATCCTTCGGCGGCATCCTCCAGCAGATACCAGCCGTCGTCCGGGCAGCGGGCGATTTCGTCCAGATCCCAACGCAGACAGCAGGTCTGACCGTACTTGCGGCTGGCGACGGTCAGCCGCCGGCACTGCGACAACGAAGCGGTTTTCAGCCCCAGCCCGAAGCGGCCCAAGTCATGAGCGGCGCGCGTCTCCAGTGGGCTGCGTTCGCCCAGCCGCATGGCCCGGTCCAGTTCGCCGGCGTCCATGCCCTCACCATCGTCGATGATGTGAATGGCGCTGGCTGGCCCCGCCCATAAAAAACGGAGGTGAACGGTTTTAGCCCCGGCAGCGATGCTGTTGTCGATCAGGTCGGCCAGAGGCGGTGGCCGTGGAGTAGCCCAGTCCGCGCAGGGCTTCCAGCATCGCGCTGGCTTTCGGTGGGGCATGTCGAGAACGAGGTCATGGCGATCAGCCATTCAGAGGCAGAAAATCGCACAGTATGCTGGCGCGGCTGGGATGGGCCAGCTTCTTCAGCGCCTTGGCCTCGATCTGGCGGATGCGTTCGCGGGTCAAATCAAACTGCTGACCGATCTCTTCCAGAGTCTGTTCCGATAGCTGATCAATGCCAAAGCGCTGGCGGATAATTTCCGCCTCTCTGGGCTTGAGATCGCCCAGCAGTTTTTGCAAGGTTTCATACTGATCGCGGTGAATCGCGACCGATTCCGGCGGGAGAATTTGACGGTCTTCCAGCAAATCGGCGAGGTGCTCATCGCTTTCGTCGTCCAAGGGTGTATCCATCGAAACCGGCTCTTCCGGAATCTGAAGCAGTCTGTAAATTCTTTCCACCGGCAATTCCATTCGACCGGCCAATTCGCTGGGCTTCGGAGGCCGGCCCATTGCGCGCTCCAACTCTCTTTGGAGGTAATTCATCTTGTTGAGGGTCTCGATCATGTGAACCGGAATGCGAATCGTGCGGGCCTGATCGGCGATGGCGCGGGTAATCGCTTGGCGAATCCACCAGGTTGCATAGGTCGAAAACTTGTAGCCGCGCCGATATTCGAACTTGTCCACCGCCTTCATCAGGCCGATGTTGCCTTCCTGAACCAGATCGAGAAACGGCAGACCTCGGTGGGAATACTTTTTGGCGATGGAAATCACCAGCCGCAGATTGGCTTCAATCATCCCGTCGCGGGCGCGACGGGCTTCGGCCACGCCGCTTGACAGGCGGTGGTGAAGCTCGCTGATCGCCGGGATCGGCAAATGGGTTTCCCGTTCGATGGCGCGGAGTTCCCGAGCGGGCTGCTCATCCTCCGGGTCGAGGTGTCGGTTTTCCAGAGCATCAATCCGCCGGGCGACTTCGTTCAGCCCGGCGGTCAATGCATCCAGAACCCTGGGTACCAGCCGGAACTGCCGGACGTGATCGCCGAGCCGCTGGAGCAGGGTTTGCGTCCGGGAATCTTTCAGACCGAAGGCGTCCAGGCTGGCCAGCGTTTGCTGATGCAAGACGCGCAACCCGGCAAAATGACGGGCGGTTGTCTCGGGATCGGGGCCGGCTTCCGTATCATCCGGTGTTTCTTCTTCCTGCTCCTCGTTTGCGTCGTCCATGATAGCCTCGCTGGCGTTCATCACCATGTCCGGCTCATCCGCAGCCAGCAGTCGTTCCATATCCGCCGGCGGCGGCAGGGCTTCTTCGACATCCCGGAAGCCGCTGACCACCTCGGTCAGGCGTGCCCCATGGTCGCGGATGGCATCGTAATAGCCGCAGCAACTCGCCGACCGTCGGCGGATAGCCGGCCAGCGCTGACAGTACCTGATCCATGCCAGCCTCCATGGCTTGGGCCAGAAGGATTTCCTCCTCTTTCGTGAGCAGACTGAAAGACACCCAGATCGCGCTGATAGCAATTGGCCGGCTCCATCCGCTGTTCCAGCACGTCCTCGATAAAGCGCAACGCTTCATCGGCGACCTGTTCCTCCGGCTGCTCCTCTTCGGGATCGATCAGGCTGGCGAACCCGGAGTCCTGATCCTTGTCCACCCAGTCGTCGATCTGGATGCCCAGATCCCCCAGAACACGCTCCAGCAGCGATTCCCACAGGTCCAGATCGGGTTCATCGTATTGGAGGGTGTATCCGAGGTCCATGCGGGAAACCCGGCCAGACTGCAAGCCCTGGATCAAAAGCTGCGTGATGCGCGTCCAGCGTTCGGCATCCGCTGGGCCACGCCGGCGGGCGGGCAGGTCCGGAAGTTCGATCTCGATCTCCGACCAGTCCGCGTCG
The DNA here is from genome assembly GCA_963696515.1 of uncultured Gammaproteobacteria bacterium. Classification (GTDB taxonomy): domain Bacteria; phylum Pseudomonadota; class Gammaproteobacteria; order Competibacterales; family Competibacteraceae; genus Contendibacter. The sequence continues at coordinate 88,911 of CAVOKM010000009.1, read as the reverse complement.
GTATCCACCGGAGTGTAATAGGACAGGATCTGGTGAAGCTCGCGGGCACGGTCAAGGCAGTCGGGTTCGCCTTCTGGCGGCGGGGTTTCGACCTCCGCTTCCCAAGCCAGGGCATCAAACTCCTCCATGCCTGGAAGCAGATCGGTCAAGTCTTCAGGTCCGAATTCAGCTTGAGCGGTGATGAACGCTGCATCGATTGTATCGGTGGACAGATTCTTTGCCGTGGCTGCCTGGCCATCAGCCACGTCGGCCACAGCGGCAACAGGGGTCTGGCTGTCAACAACCTTGTTGCCGGGTTCGTGCGCGCTGGCGGCGACCACGGCGAGCAGCGACGGCTTTCACCGCATCGTGGCCCGCAGCGCGGGCCAGAGAAAGCGCATCCTGACCCTGGCGGTTTTTCAGAACGGGATCGGCTCCAGCTTTCAGCAAAATCTGGCAGATTTCCGCATGACCCCGACTGGCTGCGTACATCAGCAGCGAAGTACCGCTGTCATCCTGCCGGTTGACGTGGCCGCCGCGCCGGAGATGAAACCGAACCAGATCCGAAGCCCCCGCGCGGATTGCCATTTTCACGAGAAGGTTCACATTATTTACAAGTGTCCCCAAGGCTCTTCTGTATTTGCATCGTATTTTGGCGCATTGAATTCATAAAATCGCCTGGCCCGTTCAAAATTGACACTTGCCTCCCCGTTGGCGTAGCCTGAAATCACGACTTTTTGAGCGGTTACCGCGCCGTCATCGCGGAACCTTCACGCCTGTGTGCCCCTGCTTCAGGGGATATGCAGGCGTGCGCCTTGCCATGGCGTGGTTGATAGGGGGAGATAAGGCTCCGGCGCGAATAACCCCAGCCGACTCAAAACGGTCGTTGAGGCCACGCCGCCCTCAGTTTGCGCGGCGTTCGTGCTGGAGACTCCGCCAATGCCCGCACCCACGCCGATTTCCCGCGTTGCGTCCGTTCCCGCTCGCCCCGTCGTTGCCCGCCGCGTCAAGTGCGACCGCGACGTCAAGCTGCACCTGCCCGAAGCGCTCTATGACGATCTGGCCCGGCAGGCCCGCGCCGACAGCCGCGCCGTGAGTGAATACATTCGCGTCCTGCTGGAACGGCATTTGTACGGTGCACTGGGCTCGGGGCGCGGCTAAACTGCCAGGAGTCGCTGCCGGAACGACGATACTTTGCGCCAAATGAGCATTGTCGATGTGAGGGCGGGCCACTGGCATTGAACGGCGGTTGGGGCTAGACTGTCAAAAACACCGTCTAAAATCACCATGAGGAGCCATTTCATGTCCGCCGCGCTTGGCCATTGGCCCAACGCTCCGTTGGCCTACGTGTTGGCCCAAGTGCGTTTCGAGCCGGTTTTGGAAATCGAAAAGTACGTCCCGCCTCTGCAGACGAGCCTGCGGGAATGCTATCCCCGGTTCAAGCGCACGGAACAGATAGTCCTTCAATTGCTGCCCCAACAGGAGGCGCAACCGCCCCGGATGCAACCAGCCAGCCTGCCGCGCTGGGAGTTCGGCTCGGGTTCCAATCATGCGGGCGTGATTTTGCAGCAGGATTCCCTAGTGCTTCATGCCACGGCTTACGAAACTTATGCGACGTTTAGCCAGGCATGGCTGGAGGTGATGATGCGGTTTGGGGAACAGATCCCGAATTTGTTCACCAGCCGGATCGGGTTACGTTACCTCAACTTCATCTTGCCAAATGCAGGCGAAACCCCGGAGGAGTATGCGGCAAATCGGCTACGCTGCGACCCGGAGCCAGGATTGCCTTACCGGAGTCATCGTGGATTGACCTTAGCCCAGTACGACTTGGAGATGGGTTCCTTGGCGGTGCGCTATTCGCGTGGAACCGGACAGCCGACGTTGCCGCCCGATCTGGTGGAACCATCATTGCGTCCGTCGGCGATCATGCGGCGTGCCGCAAGCGTCGAACAGCCGACGGCGGTGCTGGATATCGACCGGTTCATGGATCTGAGCGCGGTGTATGATGCCGAAGCGTTGGCGAAACAGTTCGAACGGTTGAACGGGGATATTCGGGTGGCGTTCAAGGCGCTGACTACCGATCACGCTCGCGCCGTGTGGCGTGGGGAGCCGCCAGCATGACCACGCCACGCGGGTACACGTCCGGGAGCGGCTCTTCTTATTATTATGAGGCGCCGAAAATCATCGTATTGCTGACTGACCATTCCCTGGTTGGCACTGGCGGCAATCTGAACAATTGCACGGTGGGGAAATACCCGGCGCAAGATTCGACCGCCCCCGATGCCCGGATCACGCAACAGGCCACCCCCAAAGCCGCACCCGTCGCGCAATCCCTGGCTGACCGCATCAGTGAAATCAAGGCGGCGTTCGGGTTGACGGTCAGCCAGTTGGCGCAAGTCATTCAAGTACACCGGCAAACCATCTATGACTGGATGGATGAAGACCACCCGCCGCAAGTGCAAGGGCACAAGCGGGAACGGCTGGCGGCGATTCAGCGCTGGGCGATCCAGTGGAACGCGCTGTGTCCGTGGCCCGCCGGCAAAGGGGTCACGTCTTATGCCGTGGAGGGGAATACCCTGCTGGACTTGCTCGCGGCGGACGTGCTGGACGAAGCGCGCTTGGCCACCGTCCTGCGCGGCCTGAGCGAGCAGGTAAAAGCGGAGTGGCGGCGCAAGGAAGAGCGCTCGTTAGCGAATCGGTTACGGGCTCGGGGCTTTCAACCGGCTGCCGAACCGAGCCTGCGCAGCGTGCTGGCCGGTATGGGTGGAACGGTGTCACTGAATGACGATGACTCCTGAAGACCCGGATATTCATGGGATTGAGGCGCAGGGATGGCGGCAAGGATGCGTTCTACCGGTGGCATGTCATGCCGAGGTGGCGCAACTTCCCGATGGAGATACCACGCTCGGGCCGGACGATGCCTGCATCGTGGTCAGCCAGTCGTGCGATCTGGTTCACCATGACGGACGGCAGGAACCTTACGCGGAACTGTTAATGACCAAGCCGCTGTCCGGCCCCGCCGATCCCCTGTTGCGAAATCGGCGCAATCCGCGCCGACTGCATTTTGAGTTGTCCGTGTGCGGGCGCCTGATTCCGTATGAAGCGTGGGCGTGGCGGCGATGCCGTTTGCCACGGGCGGTGCTGCTGCAGTATCAACCGGACCCCGAGCGTTGCTTGCCCGATGATCGGGGGCTGCGGATGATCCTGGAGTGGTTGGCGGCGCGTTATCGACGGGTGGCGCTGCCCAGTGCGTTTCAGCGTCGCCTCAAACCCGTGCAGAAGAAATTGCGGGCGCGGGTGGCCAAGCTGACGGATGCCAGCGCGATCTTTATCGCCTTGAATTCCCGGGAGGAATTGAGCGATGCGGAGAATTACCGGCTGAGCCTGGTTTTGACCCTGCCTCCCGATGAGTATGTCCAGAAGGCCCGGTTGAATGCGATGGAGAAATTGCACATGGAATTGCTGGGCTTGTTTGCCCAGTGCGCGGGCATTGAACTGGATGAAGCGGAGTCGAAAGTCGACTCCGAAGAGAACATTTCCCTGGCGGCGCTGCGTTATCTGTTGCTTTGGGAAGAGTTCGATTACGTCAGCTATCAGGATCACGCCGCGCACCAGGCGCCGTATCCAGGCATGGGATAAATCACGCCGCGCGCCACCTTGGCAGTAGCCATCGCGCCGCCCTGAAACGGGAAATGGTCCAGCTCTTCACGGCGGGTTCGGCGTTTGAGCGGACCGGAGTCGACGCCCAGGATGGCCAGCGGGTGAAACCACGCGAGGCGGGTATCGTGTACGCTAAATCGTGAATCGAACTGTCCTGGAGCCATTCCATGTGGACCGCCCCGCGTTATCAACATACCCAGTTCGGCACGGCCGTCGTCGGGTCGCTGGCTGCGTCCGCCCTGGTTCTGGTAGGGCTGGGCCTGGCCTTGGGCGAGCGGGTCTTCACCTTCGGCGGGCCGGTGATGATGGGCATCGCGGCGCTGCTGTTTTATGCGCTGACCGTCGAGATCGACGGTACGCATCTGACCTTCCGCTTCGGCGTCGGTTTGATCCGCAAGCGCATCCCGCTGGCCGAGATCGTGAATGTCAAGCCGGTCCGCAACTCCTGGCTGTACGGCTGGGGCATCCATCGCACGCCGCACGGCTGGCTGTACAACGTGTCGGGCTGGGAGGCGGTGGAGATCACGCTGGCCTCGGGCAAGCGCCTGCGGCTGGGCACCGATCAGCCGCAACGGCTGGCGCAAGCGCTTTTGGCGACGAAGCGCGAGCGGGCTTGAGGTACGCTCCCCAAGTGTGGAAAGTAGGGAGGGTGGCCGCTTGAGATGGGGGCGACAGGTGCGACCAGAAAGGTAGTTGAGAGCGGGGATAAGACTTAAGGTCTGGCCTTGGGTGGTGCTTGCGGGAATCTTGCGTGGATCGGTTCTGGTAAGTTGTGCATGGTAGTGCAAAATCGCAACGGAAACGGCCGGTAACTTGTTAATATTTAATGGTTTTATTGAACAGGATCGGACTGAAAATCCGCGTGTCGATGGTTCGATTCCGTCCCTGGCCACCAAATGAATCAAGGGCTTGCCGTTCATTCCGGCAGGCCTTTTTTGTGGTTTGTCCAACCGGGAAACTGACCGGCGATAAGGCCAGGAGATTCGATGCCGAGTCTGTCAGGCGGCGTTCCATCGCCGCCCTCTCTGGATCAGCTTGCAGCGACTGGAGCCGGTGGTGGGTTCGGGCCTTGGAGTTGCTGCGCTGCCTCGGCGGCGGGCAGGGTGATGCCCTGCCGTTCCTGGGGTTTGCCGACCAGCAACCGCAATCCGGCGTGGAAGCACTGGCCAGCATGGGTCAGTTCGTGCAGGGATTCCAGCAGTTCGCCCAGTTCCTGATAGGCATCCGGCGTGGGCATTAGCTTAATGCTGCGTTCCAGATAATCCCGCGCCTTGGCGTCCTGCTGGCAGCGTTTGGCCAGCCGGCCCAGCGTCAGCAACAAGTGCGGATCGTTGCCATGGGTCGCCAGCCAGCCCTCAGCCGCCGCCAGTTGCGCCGCCGCGTTGCCGCGTTCCAGCATCCCGTAACCCACGACCAGTTTCGGGCTCCAGCGCCGGTTGATCGCTTCGCGCAACAGCGATTCGGCATCGTCGAAAGCGCCGAATTCGCACAGGGCGGTGGCGTAATCCACCAACAACGCCTCGTCCCCCTCGCGCAGCGTCGCCGGCGCCTGCTTCCACAACGCCCGCAGTTTTTCCAGCGAACCGCCGCAGGCGACGCTTTGCAACCGGGCGTGATAGACCTCGCGTTGCATCTCCGTGAACGGTTCGGGGCCGAACACCTTATGCTTCTGCAGTTCGGGCAACAACTGATGCAGCGGTTCCCATGCACCCAGTTGCCGGTAGCTGCGGGCCAACCATTCCAGCACGCCGGGATGGCGGGGATGGAGCGTGCGCAGCGATTCCAGAATGGTGCGGGCCTGTTGCGCGTCCTGGTCGTCCAGCAGGAACTCCACCCGGGTCAGTTGCACTAGCAGTGGGTCGGCCTCTGGTGAATCCTCGGCCTTGCGCAAGTGCAGATCGCGCCGCCATTTCGCTTCGTTGAGGCGGTGGACGGCCCGCGCCGCGCTCAAATAGTCCAGTGCGGGCGTTTCGCTGTGCTCGGCGCTCTTGAGCAGGGTTTTCTCCGCCGCCGCCCACTGGCCGGCCGCCAGTTGCCGGCTGCCCAGGTTGAACAGCCGCCGCGCCTTGCGTTGAAGTCGCCGCTGGTGGGCCGCCAGGGTCCGGCTCGGGGTGCGCCACAACCGGATGGCCAGCCGGACCAGGAAGTAGAACGCGACGAAGAGGGCGACCAGGACCAGGATCAGGAAGGCGAAACTGGTTTCGACGGTCCATTGGCCGATGCTGAACATTGCATAACCTGGATCCTGCCGCAGCGACAGCGCCATCCAGACCGAGGCGAACAAGGTGACGATGATGCCGATCAGCAACTTCATGGTTGCGCCTCCCCGCTACCCGTCTCCGGGATTTTGCCCATGGCGCGGATCGGCTGCCGGTGGGTCATGGCTTCGAGGAACGCCTGGTTGACGCCGGCGAGATCCGGGATGTAGGGATTGAACTCAATAGCTTGCAACGCTTTCAATTCAGCGAGGAACGTATTCACCCGGGGGTCTTGGATATCGAAGTAAGTCCGCGTCCAGTTGTCGGCCAGGTCATAGGAATCCCGATACGCTTCAGCGTCCCCCCGCAGCAGCGTCATCCGCATGCTTTCCAGTTCCAGCCGCAAGTTCTGGCGGAGGAAGAACTCTTCCTCCATCGCGATTAGCGGCGGTGCGTCGCTGCGCACGCGGCGGATTACCACGATGCCCTTGAACTGATTCCAGACCGCTTCGCTGGTGCGATCCCACCAGGAGCGGTCGGCGTCGGCGCTGACGGTGGCGGTGGTTGCCGGCTTGACTTGGTTCTTGATGTCCGGTACTCCGGAGTTGATCCGCAAGGGCAGACCGCCGATATCCTTCTCCATTTCCGTCAGTTTGTGGGCCAGGGCGGAGAGATCGGGCAGTTGCACGCCGCGAAGGCTGGCGATGGCCTCTCCGATCATGGTCTGCACCGAGGCCATGGAGCTTTCGTTGACGGCCTTGAGCCGCTGTTGGGCGACATCCAGCGCCAGCCGGGCGGCGGCGACGTTGCGTTCCATCTTCAATTTGGAATCAGCCAGGCGCAGCAGATAGTCCACTTCCGCCAACGGGAAGGCGTTTATGTCGCCGCCCTTGGACGCCACGGCCTTGACCGTTTCCAGTTGTTCGGTCAGGCCGCCGTGACTCAACTTCAGGTTCTCAAGCTGCTCGTTATGCTTGGCCAGACGATTCTGAAATTCCCGCAAGAGCGCGCCGAGATCGTCGTTTTGCTTCTGAACCGAAGTTTTATGGGCATCGTGACTTTCCCGCAGCAGCTTCATCTCGCCCTTGATGATGTCGTTCTCGCCCTTTTGCAACTCCATGGCGTTCTTCAATGGCTGCAAGTCGCCGGTCAGACCCAACAGTTGTTCCTTGAGCGCCTGGTTGTCGGCGCGGGCCTTATCGAATCCAGCTTTCAACTCTTGCAGTTGCTGGATTTGGGCTTTCAGGGCCTGAAATTCCGGATCGCCCCGGGGGATGGCCTGTTTTATGGCCTGATCCAGGCGGTTGGCCTGTGCGGTTCGATCCTGCTGCCAGAGATACCACAAATAGCCGCTGCCCCCAGCTGCGCCCAGCCCGACGAGGAGGGCTAGCCACGCCACCCCGCGTCCGCCTTGGGGCGCGGCGGTGACAAGTACGGGTTTGGCGTCGGATTTGGGACGTTGAGCGGGTGTCGGTTCCACGGGCGAGGCTTTAGCGGCCGGTGGGGCTTTGGCGTTGCCGTTATCGGATTTGTTTTCTGTCATGTCGTGTTCCCAACTGGTGGAGAGGGATTTGCCGTCAGGCAGAGCAGGGCGGCGGCGATGGCGGTGTCGCTGGCTTCCTGAGCGAGCAGAAGATGATGACAGCCGAGATTAACGGCCCGCCGCACCGTGCGGGCGCCGACCGCGATCATCGGGGTTTGACGCAGATAATCTTGCCCGTCAACGCCCAGCATATCAAACAGATTCAACAGGCTTTCGGTACTGGTGACTACGACCGCGCCGATTTCGCCGCGCGCCCAGCGCTCGAACAGCGCGGTGACGTTCTCCGTCGGGCGTTCCCGCCGGTAGACTTCAGCATGGCTGATCCGCGCGCCGCGGGCGGTCAGGGTGTCGGCCAGCAGTTCCCGGCCGCCTTCGCCGCGCACGATGAGGATGGCCTGACCGGCCACTTGCTGGAACCGGGGCAGGGCCAGCAGTGCTTCGCTGGTGAAGCCCGCTTTGGGGTGAAGGTCGGCGGCGCTGCCGTGCTGGTCCAGCGCCCGCGCCGTCGCTTGGCCGATGGCGGCGATTTCCAGCCCGGGCGGGAAGCCGCCGCGTTCCCGAATCAGGGGCATGGCCCGGTCCACCGCGTTGGCGCTGGTGAAAATCGCCAGGTCGTACTCGACCAGTCGGTCGAAAATGGCCAGCGTCGGTCTCCAGTCGGATGGCTCGCGGATGACCAGCGCCGGACAGCGGATCGCAATGCCGCCGTGCTGTTCGATCCACTGGCAGAGCGGCCCGGCCTGGTGTTCGGGCCGGGTTACCAGCACGCCCAGGCGGTTGAGGGAGGCGGACATGAATGCAGTCGCTCAGGAGGCCGCGAGCACGCGCCGCAGAATGGCGTCAGCGCCGCGCCCGAGCAGATCCTCGGCCAGTACCGCGCCAAGGGTCTGGGCCTTTGCCGCCGGGCCGCGCATCTCACCGAAGATCAGACGGCTGCCGTCGGGCTCGCCGACCAGTCCGCGTAGCCATAATTGCTCTCCAGCCAACACCGCATGGCCGGCGATGGGTACTTGACAGCCGCCCTGCAAGTGGGCGTTGAACGCCCGTTCAGCCGCAACCCGGACATGAGTGGCGGGATCGTCGAGCGCGGCGATCAGCTCGCGGGTTCGGACATCGTCCAGTCGGCATTCCACCCCGATGGCGCCCTGACCGATGGCGGGCAGGCTGGATTCCGGTTCCAATGCCAGGGTGATGCGTTCTTCCAGCCCCAGTCGTTTCAGCCCGGCGGCGGCGAGGATGATGGCATCAAACTCGCCAGCATCGAGTTTCGCCAGTCGACTGCCGACGTTGCCGCGCAGGCTGCGAATCTCCCAACCGGGATAGCGGGCGGCCAGTTGGCATTGCCGGCGCAGGCTGGAAGTGCCGACCCTGGCGCCAGCGGGCAGAGCATCGGGACAGGAATAACGCCGGGAAACGAAGGCGTCCCGGGGGTCCTCGCGCGCCAGAATCACCGGTAGGCCCAGCCCGGCGGGAAAATCCACCGGCACGTCCTTCATCGAATGGACGGCGAGATCGGCACGGCTCTCCAGCAGTCCTTGTTCCAACTCCTTCACGAACAGGCCCTTGCCGCCGACCTTGGCTAGCGGACTGTCGAGGATTTTGTCGCCGCGAGTGATCATGCCAATCAACTCGACCCGCAGGCCGGGAAGGGTCTGGCGCAGGCGTTTGGCGACGTGTTCGGCTTGCCAGAGGGCCAGAGGACTTTGGCGGGTGGCGATGCGCAGGGTATCGGGATGCATGGTTTGCTAAGCTATGGCCGTTTCCTTTTCACAGACAGAATATCGTATGAGCGACACGCAGACCAATCAAAGCTGGGGTGGGCGGTTTACCGAGAGCACCGATGTTTTCGTGGCGGCATTTACCGCCTCGGTGGAGTTCGACCGGCGGATGTACCAACAGGACATTAACGGCTCCATCGCCCATGCCCGGATGTTGGCGCGGGTGGGAGTTTTGTCCCCGGACGATTGCGCGGCCATCGTTGGCGGATTGGAGGAGATTCGCGCCGAGATCGAACGCGGGGAATTCGAGTGGTCGGTGGGGCTGGAGGATGTTCACATGAACATCGAGGCGCGGTTGATCGAACGGATCGGCGATGCGGGCAAGCGCTTGCACACTGGTCGTTCGCGCAACGATCAGGTCGCTACCGATATCCGCCTGTACCTGCGCGACGCCATCGACACTATTTTGGCCGAGATCAAGCGGTTGCTGGGCGGGCTGGCGGAACTGGCGGCGCGCGAGACCGACACGATCATGCCCGGTTTCACCCATTTGCAGGTAGCCCAGCCGGTGACCTTTGGTCATCACCTGCTGGCCTGGTTCGAGATGCTCAAACGCGATTACGAACGGCTGGTGGATTGCCGCAAGCGGGTCAACATCATGCCGCTGGGCGCGGCGGCGTTGGCCGGCACCAGTTACCCGCTGGATCGCCACTACACCGCGCAACTGCTGGATTTTGACGCGCCTTGTGCCAACTCGCTGGACGCGGTCAGCGACCGCGATTTCGCCATTGAATTCACCGCCGCCGCCGCGATCCTGATGACCCATCTGTCGCGGATGGCGGAGGAACTGGTGCTGTGGTCCTCGGCCCAGTTCGATTTCGTGGATCTGCCGGACCGGTTCTGCACCGGGTCTTCGATCATGCCGCAGAAGAAGAATCCCGATGTGCCGGAACTGGTGCGGGGCAAGGTCGGGCGGGTCAACGGTCATCTGATCGCGCTGCTGACCCTGATGAAAAGCCAGCCCCTGGCCTACAACAAGGACAATCAGGAGGATAAGGAGCCGCTGTTCGATGCTGTGGACACGGTGCAAGGCTGCTTGCGCGCCTTCGCCGACCTGATCCCGGCGTTGCATCCCAAGCGCGGCAACATGCTCCAGGCCGCCCGGCGCGGTTTCGCCACCGCAACCGATCTAGCTGATTATCTGGTCCGTAAGGGCATACCGTTCCGCGACGCCCATGAGATCGTTGGCAGGGCGGTGCGGCTGGGCGTGGAGACCAGCCGGGATTTAGCGGACATGGCGCTGGCGGAATTGCGGGAGTTTTCGCCACTGATCGAGTTTGATGTCTTCGAGGTGCTGTCACTTGAAGGCTCGGTGGCGGCCCGCGCGGTGGTGGGCGGAACGGCTCCGGATCGGGTGCGCGAGGCGGCGGCAGCGGCGCGGACGTGGGTGGCAGAGTTGCCATGATTCTCATATGGGCCACCTTCCTACTTGATGTAGTAGCCAGAGACCCGCCAAGTCCCATCCTTGTCGCGCATGGGAGTTATGGTCTCGACCGCTGACGCCTTGTGCTGAAACCGTGCGTCGAATTGAATTACGACATATTAGCCGTCAGGGGCGCCTGGAAGACTACGGGTGAAAGTTGCCGATTTGAGCGTGCGGGATTTCAAGGAGCCAAGCTGGGAACGGATGGTTTTGACGGCTTTTTCCCAATCGGCTTTCGAGACAGCGTCACGGAACAACGCTGCTGTCTCGTCCCAGCTCTGCTCGTATTGTTCCGCATCCACGAGCGCCAACCATGCCTTGGCGGCATCTTGCGCTTTGTCGGTAGCGTCGCTGTCGGCGGAGCGAGCAGTCAAGCCAACGAGAAAGAGGATAATAATGCCGATTCGCAAGATGTTTTTCATGGTATCTCCTTTATGCAAGTCAAAGGCAGGGTACCCGCTGATCACGATGTTACGCCGGTTGCTTGCCATAAGCGTGTTCGACTTTGGCAACGCGAATTTCGTAGTTTTCGTACCAGAGGCGTTTGCCCTTTTCCTGAGCCATCGTATGTTCGACGTATGCCTTCCAGTTGGCGATGTCGGCCTCAGAGGCCCAATAAGAGACGGTGACGCCAAAGCCATCGGCGCCGCGAGCACTTTCTACACCGAGGAACCCCGGCTGTCGAGCGGCAAGCTCGAGCATTCGCCGAGCCATTTGTTCGTAGCCGTTGTCCCCGGGAGTACGAACTGATGAAAAAATGACAGCGTAATACGGGGGCTCCGGGGTCTTGGCAAATGGGGATGAGTTCATGAAGATCTCATGCTTGAGGGTAAAAGAATTCGGAGTGCGAATACCTATCTCGTTACCCACCCGCCGCAAACGGGAAATACTTGACCCACGAAGCAATTTGCGGCGTCGCTACAGAGATAGGCGGCAAATAGCGCATCTTCTTTCTCCGAGACGAGCCTTGTCAGCGGTACCTCTCGTTTGAGCCGTTCTTGGAACGCCGGATTTGCCTGCACCTCCGGCGGGAAATAGGTTGGGTTGTCGACGAAGTTCTGGGCGATGGCATTGACTTGAATGTTGTGAGAGGCGACTTCCACCCCGACGGCCTGAACGTAGGCCAGCTGCGCCCCACGAGCTGCGCTGTAGGTCGATGTGCGCTTCATGCCACGCAAGGCGGCGGCGCTGCCTATCAACAGGATTTTTCCGGACCGGCGTTGAATCATTTGCGGTAGAACGGCGCGAACCAGGCGGGGAAGCGGGTCCACCATGTGAGCAAAAACGGTTCTCCATTCGTTGTCGGTTGCATCGGCTGCGGGAGTGGTTGGCGCAGGTATGGCCAGATTGGCAACCAACACGTCCACGTGCCCTGCTTCGTGGATGATCCGAGCAGGCAAATCTGGTTCCAGTAGTGGCCGGTCGTCGGAGATGATATCGGCGCCAAGATCGGCAAACACCTGGCAAAGCGCCGGTCCCATGAAACTTTCTGCCTGGGTGACTAAAATCCGCTTTCCGATGAGATCGCAAATATTCATGGCCTACCTCGATAATTCGTTTTCATCGGCTACCCGCCGGCCAACCCAGGTTTGCCACGTTGTTCAAGCCTACGATACCGCCAGCACCCGCCCCAGCCAACCGGCGACGTCGCGGATTTCCTCCCAGCAGACTTCGTGGCCCATGCCGTAATCCTGCCATTCCACCCGATAACCCAGACTCTCCAGCAGCTTGCAGCTTTGCTGGCCGTAGCGCATTGGAATAAGGGCGTCGTAGTCGCCGTGGGCCATAAAGATCGGCGTCTGTTGATTCGCCGGCCGTCCGTTCGCTATTCAGCTTGCTGGTTAACGGGATATAGCAGGACAGGGCCAGAATGCCGGCCAGCCGGTCGGGGTAGCGCAAGCCGGTATGCAACGCCATTGCCCCTCCTTGGGAAAACCCAGCCAGTACGATGCGTTCGGCGGGGACGCCGCGATGTTTTTCGCGTTCAAGCAGCGCATAAATCGCCCGTTCGGAAGCATATACGCCATCGTGGTCTTCGCGGCGCGGCAGATCCAGGGTCAATACGTCGTACCAGGCCCGCATCCTCATCCCACCGTTAACGGTCACTGGTCGGATCGGCGCGTTGGGAAAGACAAAGCGGATACCCAGTTCGGCCGGCAGACTCAGTTCGGGAACGATGGGTTCAAAATCGCGGGCGTCGGCGCCCAGACCGTGCATCCAGATCACGCTGGAGCGGGCGGTGCCTTTGGGTTCGATCTCGAGAGTGGTCAGTAGCGTGTCGGTCATGAAGATTGTTCCCTTCGCGAGCAGTCGAGCGGCATTACCCGTGAAGCTACCCAGCTTGTCAAGCCGCGCCCGCCGGCTCGATGCGGGTAATAGTGGCAACTCTTTCCGCCGCTCGCGTGGATTGATCGATTGCGTGCGTTCCATCATGCCTTCGCTGACCATCCCCATCTGGTCTGCTAAGCGGTCAAGGCCAACAGCAATCTGGCGGTGTTGAGCGTGGTGGCGCTGTCGGTTCGGGTTTCGACCTCTTCTCGGTCGGCGAACTGGAGCGTGTGCTGCCGGCTGGTGGCGGTCCCGGCAAGGTCGTGTTCTCCGGGGTTGGCAAGCTCCGCAACGAATTGGAGCGTGCCTTGGAAGTCGGCATCCTCTGTTTCTCGGCATCCGCTGTTTCAAGGTCTAATCCATGGAGGAACTGACACTGCTCGAACAGGCGGTGGCGGTAAAGAGCCGACGCGAGCCAGTGTCGCTGCTCATCAACCCGGATGTGGACGCCAACACCCATCCCAACATTTCCACCGGCCTGAAGCAGAACAAGTTCAGCATCGGTGTGGAACGGGCGTTGGCAGTCAGCACTTGGGCCGCCGCCTCGCCGCATCTGGACGTGATCGGGGTGGATGGCAAGATCGGTTCGCACTTGACAAAGGGGGCGCCGTTCGTGGATGCGCTCGAACGCGAAGCGCCAACGAACTGCAAGATCGGCGATTTTCTCGGCGAGGACCGGGAGTTGAATCAATAAACCGATAATTTATGGTTAAAGGGAAGGTTTTTGGTCCTTATCCCTAAGTCGGATTGGCCATGCCTGCGCTCATCCGTTCCAAGCCTTCCATCAACAGGGCGCGCGGGCAACCAAAGTTAAGCCGCGTGAAACCCTTGCCGCCCGGGCCGAAGGCCGCCCCATCATTCAGCGCCACTCCGGCGTTTTTCAGGAAGTATTCTTGCGGATTGCCGGGAAGGCCTGCATCCCGGCAATCCAGCCAGGCAAGATAGGTCGCTTCAGGGATGGTGGTGCGAATGCCCGGCAGATGGCGGGCGACGTAATCGACCACGTAATCCCGGTTGGCGGTCAGATAAAGCATTAGTTCCCGCAGCCAGTCTCCACCGTGCCGGTAAGCGGCTAGCGCGGCGCTCAGGCCGAGAATGTTCGCATCCGGCACGATGCCGCGCATCGCGTGCTTGAAGAGCCGCCGCAATTCGGGATTCTGGATAATCGCGAAGCTGGCGCCCAGGCCGGCGATGTTAAAGGTCTTGCTCGGCGCCATCAGGGTGATGCAGCGCTGGGCGATCTCCGGGGATAGCGTAGCGAATGGCGTGTGGCGCCGCCCGTCCAGCAGCAGATCACAGTGAATTTCGTCCGAACAGATCGTTAAATCGTGGCGCTCGCAAATCGCAGCCAGCCGGTTTAGCTCCTCGATGCGGAATACCCGCCCGACCGGGTTGTGGGGATGGCAGAGGATAAACAGCCGGGTGCGCTGGCCGATGGCCGCCGTAAAGGCTTCGTCGTCGAAGGTGTAGTACAGTCGCCCTTCGGGGGATTCGGCCGTCAGTTCGGCGGTGAGCAGCCGCCGATCCTGGTTGCCCGGCGCGGCCAGAAACGGCGGGTACACCGGGGTTTGGACCAGTACTTCATCGCCCGGCTCGCCGACCGCCCGGCAAACTACATTCAATCCGCACACCAGCCCCGGCAGATAGACGATTTGCCCCGGGTCAACTGCCCACTGGTAGAGATCAGCCATCCGCGTGCAAATCGTCTCGGTGAGTTCGTCCGGTGGGGCGCCGTAGCCGAACACCCCGTGCGCGACCCGTTCGCGCAATGCGGCCAGCACCGGCTCCGGGGAGACGAAATCCAGGTCCGCCACCCAAAACGGCAGGGCCTCGCCGTAGCGCTGCCACTTCAGGCTGTCGGTGCCCCGCCGGACGGGTGAATGGTCAAAATCGTAAGGCATGGCGCTGGGCGCCTCGGAACGGTGAGTGTGAAATCGAGGTTAAACCAGATCGTACATCTGGCGCAGGTGACCGTACACCTGGCTGGACACTTCCCGGATGACGTCGCCGCGCGCCGCCTGCCAAGCCCAATAGTTCCGGGTCGGCCGGGCTTTTTCGATGATCCCAATGAAGGTGTAGGGATAGCTGCGACCGTCACGGCCACGAGCGATCAGAATGCCCATGTCGCCGCACAAGCGGGCGGTGGTGCCGGTCTTGTCGATGACCGCTGTCCCGCGCGGCACGCCCACCGCGCCGGTGTAGACGCGGTCGCGGTTGGGGAGGTACATCAAGCGCCGCAGTTCGGTGGAATAGGGCAGTTGATCGTACCAAAGCGCTTGCAGGAAGCGATGGTAGTCAAGGGCGGACGCTCGGTTGCGGTAGGTGCGGCCGCCGCCGGGAATGCGTTCAACGATCCGGGTGTGGCGGAACACGCCGGGATGACGCTGCTTGAGGGTGTGTTCCGCCTCGGCGGGACCGGAACGGCGGCTGGTCCGGTTCAACAGCTCGATGAAATAGTTGGTGGCGCGGTTGTCGCTGCGCTGGATCATCGCTTCCATTCGTTCGCGGTGGAAGGCGGTGTAGGTGAGTTGGCCCTCCTGTACCTTGTGAAAGAACGCCAGGGCGATGAACGGCTTGATCATGCTGGCGCTTTGGTAGGGTGTGCCCGCATTGATCGTGACCAGGAACCGCCGGCTGACAAAGTCGTAAACCAGCCAGGCAGTGCGTTCGTTGGCCGCCAGCCGGCCGGTCTGGCGCAAGCGCCACACATAGCGCTCGATGCTGGCGTTCAGGTCGATCGTGGTCCAGGATTGCCCCCAGGGCCGAGTCGGCGGTGCGTTCCACCGTTGCGCGGGCGGCCGGGTCCAGTAGCGGGTAGGGGGGCGGTTCCAGTCCTGGGGGGAGCGTGTCGGCCAGTGCGGGCGGTTGACGGGAGGGGGCTCGCTCCACCAGTCCGACGCGCCGGATTTCGAGGCAAGGCCGAGTCCCGCGGTTGCGGCCAGGGTCGCCAGCCGGGCGAGAAACGCGCGTCTGGAGGAATCGGGGACCGGATCGGTCTCGGCGGTCGGTTCCGGGTCGGAAGGAGGTTCGAAAAGCATAAGGTAGCCTCCAGCGGATGATGAAGGAGCGGATGATGAAGGATTGGCTTACCGATTATGAGCCGGAAACCTGAAAGTCGACAATGACCGGATAGTGGTCGGAACCGATGGCCGGTCCGATTTCCCGATGCCGGATCCGGATGTCTTCGGAGAACAGAACATGGTCGATGGGAATCCACAAAGGGGGCCAGCCGGTGGGCCAGGAGGGCTGGAGACCGCGCCCTCGGCGGCTATCGCGCAGGCCGGAATCGGCCAACAGATGGGCAAACCAGGGCGACCACGGGGAGACGTTAAGATCCCCGAGCACAAGCAGAGGTGGTTGAATCTGGCGTGCCAGGATGGCCAGAGCGCGTAACTGATCATTACGGCCCTCGGCCAACTCGGCGCTACCTGGTGGCCAAGGATGGGTTCCGATCAGGGTGAACATGCGAACTCCAGCGGTAACCGTCGCCACAATGGAGGGTGGCCCGGCCTTACCTCCGAAGCGGACGATCTGGCTCCGGGCAAGGGGATGACGGCTGAACAGGGCAATGCCGAACAGGTCATCGCGGGGTTCGGCTGCGAGGTGCGGATAGCGTTCGCCCAGATCGCTTAACTGGGCAAGCAGCCACGGCGTCGCTTCCAACAACACGATGACATCGGGATCGGACGCGGCGATGAGGCGCCGGAGGCGTTCGTAGTCGCGGTTCCCCGCGTTCACGTTGGCGAGCAAGGCGCGCAGGGGGGGTTGACTATCGGCGGCCGGGCCTGCCGGATCAGCATCCAGGTACGCTGGAGCGATGAGCGACAGGTTGAGCAGGGCGAACGCCCCGAATAGCGCCGGCCAGCGCCATGGGCGCAACGCCAGCAGAATCAGGGCGAATCCGCCCAGGACGAGCGCGTACTGCACCCGGAAATGCGTGGCGAGTTCGAACCCCCACCAGAACCCTCCAACGAAGCCGGCCAAGGTGGCCAGGCAGCCCAGGAGGCCGGCGGCGATCAGAAATCCTGTGAAGCTGACGCTCAGTTTCATGAATAGGGAAAACCCTTATGCCACCCGCGAAATTCCTTATTTACTCCCAAGTTCCAAAACTTGATATTAGCTGCCTCGAAGTAAGGCTTAACCTGATGACTTCTTATAAAAAATAATTAATCAAGAAAATGGGCGCCGGGGGAGAGGCGACGCCGCCGACCATCAAAGAGAGGAATCCCCGAATGAAAAGTGAAATCACCCGGCCGGTGAAAGCCAGGCGCTATGGGAGCGAAGGACTGATGCCGGTGGACAGGCATAGCTGCCCGTATCGTGGCGCGACATCCTGCGTCAGCGCGAGCGGGGGCAACTACTGCGGCGGGTATGGTGGGGACTCGCCGATCAAGGGCACCCAGATGCATTCGGTCAGATGCCTGGAGGAGAACAACACGGATTTCGTTCCGTTTGGCTGGCTGGGAATGCCGCGCCCCATGATCCACCATCCCTTGCGCCATCGCTAGGGATGGGTCAGGCAAGGACGTTCGCCGACGGACATGACCTACTCACGATAGCACCGAATGGGATTGGGCGGAAAAGAGCCATAGCGAGCTTTTAGGGTCGAGGCGGAGGTTCGGAATTCAACCGGACCCTCCGCCTTTTTTATGCCCGCTTATTTTTCCACCGTCACCCGGACTTTTCGATTTTCTTGCCACTCGCCGACGATCCGCTGGCCGTTCTCGTACATGACGCCCCGCCCGTGTTTGAGGCCGCCGCGCCATTCGCCCTCGTAGCGGTCGCCATTGCGGTAGTAGTAGGTGCCTTGACCGTTGGGCTGATCATTGGCGAAATCGCCGACATACTTGTCGCCGTTGGCATAGAGATAGGTGCCCTGGCCGTGCTTGTGGCCGTTGCTCCAATCGCCCTGGTACCGGTTGCCGCTGCGGTAGAAGTAGGTGCCCTGACCGTTGATCACACCGTTGCGCCATTCGCCAGTGTATTTCTCGCCGCGGCCGGCATAGATGTAGGTACCCTGGCCATGCATCTTGGCGTTGCGGAAATCCCCGGAGTATTCGCTCCCGTCTGGATAGCGGTAAACGCCTTCGCCATTCTGACAATTGCCGCGCAGGCAGTTGGTTTGGGCAGTCGGGGTGACCCTGGCTACCGTCTGGTTTTCCGCAGAAGGGGCCCGAGGCGGTTCCGGTTTCGGTTTCGCTTCCATTTCCGGTTCTGGCGGAGGAGCGGCGGGCTTGGCGGCGACTTCCGTCCGTTTGGGGGGCAGGGAAGCCGATAGGGTACTTACGTCCCCGGCTTTCAAATCAACCTGCCCGTCCCAGGGAGAAAAGCCTTCCCGACGGACCCGAACCTTGTAGGAACCGGGTTTGAGTTCCACTTCCAGCGGCGTTTTCCCAACGTTCCGGCCGTTGAGTAAAACCTCGGCATCGTCCTGGTCGGCTCGGACGGACAGCCGGGCTGGAATGGCCGGTGTTTTTTGCAGCTGCTTGAGCTTGGCTCGAGCGGCCGAGGCCTCCCGTCCCTTGGGGTAGCTCGCCAGGAACCGTTCGATTTCAACGGGATTGTCGCTGTTTTTAATCGCCGCCCAGGCCTGCTCGGCCGTGCGCGGCTGGGTGGAGGGCGCCGGTTCGGGAGGGCGTTCTTCGAGAATGCCCTGCGGAGCGGTCGTCACCTGCAGGCTGACGCCCTCGGCGGTTTCAGTTCGGGCCAATTGGCCATGGCGGTCTCCGGCGATGACCCGGGTTTCCGGTTCAGGCGCTGTGGGCCGGGGCGCTTGGAGCCGGTTCGGCCGGTTGCGGCACCGAAACCATGTTGATCGGCGGCAGTTCCGGTAGCGGCGACGGTTCCGCCTGGATGGGTGGCGATGGTTCCGGTTTCGGCGGCGGGCTGGCGGGCACAACTGGCGGCTCCACCCGACCTATGAGTTCAATGGGGGGCAGAGGCGGTTCCGGTTCGGGGATCGTGCGGGTGGGCGGTGGCGGTGGGCTGACGGGTTTTTGCGCCTGGGCCAGTTGCTCGCGCAAATTGGCGAGCCGGGGATCGCCACGATTCAGCCGCTCCAATTTGTCGAGCGAACTTTTCGCCGCCTTGGCATCTCCCCGGCGAACGGCTTCCGCCGCCTGATCGGCATAGCGGTCGGCGATTCGATCCAGGCCGGTACGCGCCTCGGCGTTGCCGGGTTCGCGCTGAAGCACGCTACCATAGCAGTCGGTGGCGTTGCCACCTCGGCCGCTGATCAGCCGGTTTGCTTGTAGGTGCGCGTCGCACTCCCGGAGCCTTGCGGCGACCCAATCCACGGGTTCGGCCGGCGGCTGAACCGGGAGGGGCGGCGGTGGCGCCTTGGCTTCGCGCAGTTGCCTGTTAACCCGGTCGCGCAGGGCCAGCAGCCGGCTGTGGTCGGGAACCTGACGCAGGCCCTGTTCGATGTGCAGCAGACTGGTTTCGTAAGCGCGGTTGCGCTGCGCGTCCAACGCCCGGGCCAGGAACTCGTCGGCTTTCGCACGGCGCTGTTCGGCCTCCGCGCGCAGGCGGGCCTGCTCGGCCTTGCGCTGTTCCTCGGCCAGGGCCTGTTGGTGGGCCGCTGCTTCCTGAGCCTGGCGTTTGGCCTGTTGTTCCCGCACTTCGCGCTTGAGGGCCAGCAGCGCGGCATGATCGGGCATGGCCTGTAAGCCCTGTTCGATATGCACCAGAGTTAGGTCCAACGCGCCTTCCTGACGGGTGCGTTGCGCCTGCTCCAAAAACTGTTCGGCCTGCAATTCGGCCTGTAGCCGCTGTTCCTCTTGAGCCTTCTGGAGGACTCTGGCGGCGTCGAGTTGTTGTTTTACCTCCTCGCGCAGCGTCAGTAGATCGGGATGGTCGGGCGCGAGCTGCAGGCCCTGCTCGATCAGGGCACGGCTGTCCTCCAGCGCGCCGGCCTGTTGGCGCTGGCGGGCCTGGGCGAGTCGCTGCTCGGCTTCCTTCCGCCGCTGGGCGGCGGTATCGACCGTGGGTGGCGTGGCGGGCGGGGCGATGACGACGGGTGGAATCGGTGGGGTCGGTTCGGGCCTAAACCAGTAGAAATACCCGCCACCCGCCAGCGCCAGCCCAGCGAGGACCGCCGCCAGCGCGCCGGCTTGCCAGCCTAAGCGGCGGGCTGGCTGGACAATTGGACCCGTGGGGATCGTGATCGGCCGGGAGGGGCCGGTGGTGTCGAACTGAGCGGCAGGGAGGGTTTCCGGATGATCCAGTGCGGCGATAAACTCCTGACCGCTCTGGAAGCGCTGGTTGGGGTCCTTGTGCAATAGTTTATTCAGAACCGGCTGAAAGCGGTTTAGCTCCGGCGGCAGTGCGGGGACCGGCGACGTCACATGCATCATCGCCAGCGCGAAGCTGTCGTCGGAGGTATAGGGCACGTTGCCGGTTAGCATCTCATAGAACAACACGCCGAAGCTGTAGAGGTCGGCGCGGGCGTCCACCTCCTGGCCGCGAATCTGTTCCGGACTCATGTAGCGCGGCGTGCCGAGGGACAGGCCGGTGCGGGTCATGACCGTGCTGCTGCCGAGGGTCTTGGCAATGCCGAAGTCGGTCAGCACCGGGCTGCCGTTTTCGCGGAACATGATGTTTTGCGGTTTGATGTCGCGGTGGATGATGCCGCGCTGGTGGGCGTAATGCAGGGCGCTGGCGATAGCCCGGGCGATGCTCAGGGTTTCCTGGAGCGGCAGGCCATCGCGAATGCGCTGCTGCAGGGTATCGCCCGGCAAATACTCCATGGACAGGTAATAGGTGCCCTCATGGGAGGCAATGTCGTAGACGGTGACGATATGCGGGTCGATGAGATGGGCGATGATGCGGCCTTCCCGCAGGAAGCGCTGAGCAAATTCCTCGTCGGTGGTGAGGATGGGCTTGATGACCTTCAACGCGACGTGGCGGTGCAAGGACTCCTGCAGGGCGAGATAGACGATCGCCATGCCGCCCTGGCCGAGTTCGCGTTCGATCTGATAGCCTGGAATGTGCATGTTCGGATTCCGTAACCTGATGTCGGTAGCCACGATCCTGCGGCGCTTGGGTTCCCGCGCCGGTCGCCCGTGTCCCACTGGGTGGCGTCCCAGGCGGGACGGCCAAAGCGGACACGGCGCTGGGCCGTCTCGGTATGATATACCCTCGTAGTGTAGGTAATCGCCCGGTTTCCGGCAAAAGTGCCCGAGGGTTTATTAAGCAACTCCCATGCCGTCCATCCGTTAACGTACCTCAGGCGCGCCGTCGCCTCCCGAACCTGGATTTTTTCGTATGTCTGGCAATACCTTTGGCAAGCTGTTCACCGTCACCACCTTCGGCGAGAGCCACGGTCAGGCGCTGGGCGCGATCGTGGATGGCTGTCCGCCCGGATTGAAACTGGCCGAGGTGGATGTGCAACACGATTTAGACCGCCGCCGGCCTGGAAAGAGCCGGCATACCACCCAGCGCCGCGAGCCGGATGAGGTCCGCATCCTGTCCGGCGTGTTCGAGGGCAAAACCACCGGGGCGCCAATCGGCCTGCTGATTGAAAACGTGGACCAGCGTTCGAAGGATTACAGTGAGATAGTGGACCGTTTCCGGCCGGGTCATGCCGATTACACCTACCATCAAAAGTACGGTCTGCGCGATTACCGTGGCGGCGGTCGGTCCTCGGCCCGGGAGACCGCGCTGCGGGTGGCGGCGGGCGCCATCGCCAGGAAGTATCTCGGGGAACGCTACGGGGTCGCGATTCGTGGCTATCTGGCCCAGCTTGGTCCTATCCGGCCCGCAAGACTGGTCTGGGAAGAAGTGGACCAAAACCCGTTTTTCTGCCCGGACCCCGACAAGGTCGTGGAACTGGAGCGGTTCATGGACGCGCTGCGCAAGTCGGGCGATTCCATCGGGGCGCGGGTGACGGTGGTGGCCAGCGGAGCGCCAGTGGGCTGGGGCGAACCCGTGTTCGACCGGCTGGACGCCGACATCGCCCATGCGCTGATGAGCATCAACGCGGTCAAGGGGGTAGAGATCGGCGCCGGGTTCGCCAGCATCGAACAGCGCGGCACCGAGCATCGCGACGAGCTGACGCCGGAAGGTTTTCTTAGCAACCATGCCGGCGGGGTGCTGGGCGGGATTTCCACCGGTCAGGATATCGTCGCCAGCATTGCCCTGAAGCCGACCTCCAGCATCCGCCTGCCGGGCCGGACCATCAACCTCCAGGGCGAACCGGTGGAGGTGATCACCAAGGGCCGGCACGATCCCTGCGTCGGTATCCGCGCCACGCCCATCGCCGAGGCGATGCTGGCGCTGGTGTTGATGGATCATGCCCTGCGCCATCGCGCCCAGAACCTGGATGTGCGCACCGAGACGCCGATAATCCCCAGCGCCGCGCCACCCAAGGATGGCGGCTGAGCGGTTCGCCGATCATTCCTGAACCCGTGCTTACGTTCGGCCTGTACCTGCGCCTGTCCGGCTTCTACCTGTTCTACTTCGCCATCCTGGGCGTGCTGCTGCCATATTGGGGGTTGTATCTGCTGGCGCTGGGATTCGAGCCGGCGCGGATCGGCGAATTGATAGCGATCCCACAGGCCACCAAGCTGGTGGCGCCGACTCTTTGGGGCTGGCTGGCTGACCGCACCGGCCGGCGGATGCGAGTGATTCGCTGGGCATGCCTGGCGTCGGCGCTGACCTTTGCCGGCGTCTACGCGGTGGGCGGTTCCTATCTTGGGCTGGCGCTGGTGACGCTGCTGTTCAGCTTTTTCTGGAACGCGGCGTTGCCACAGTTCGAGGCGGTCACTCTCAATCATCTGGGCGAGCACGCGCACCGCTATAGTCGGGTTCGGTTGTGGGGTTCGGTGGGTTTCATCGGGGCGGCGGTCGGCCTTGGTTTTCTGATTCAGGATTGGGGGGTGGGCATCGTTCCGGCGGTGCTGCTGGGCTTGTTCGTCGTGTTGTGGCTGAACAGCCTGCTGGCGCCGGAACAGCCCGCCGCGGCGGTCGCGCGCGAGACGCCGCGGTTGGGACGGGTGCTGCGCCAGCCGGTAGTGATAGCCTTTTTCGCCACCTGTTTTCTCAACCAGGCCGCCCACGGGCCGTATTACGGCTTTTTTTCGCTGTATCTGGAAACCTACGGTTATTCGCGCGAGTTCATCGGCCTGATGTGGGGCCTGGGAGTGACGGTGGAAGTGGGTATGTTTGCCTGCTTTCACCATTTGTTGCCACGCTTCGGTCCGCGCCGGCTGATGCTGCTGGCGCTGGGACTGGCGGCGCTGCGGTGGGTGCTGATCGGTCATTTTGCCCGCGAGTTGCCGATCCTGTTGTTCGCTCAGACCCTGCACGCCTTCAGCTTCGGCGTATTCCACGCTGTGTCCATTCACCTGATTCACCAATTTTTCCCCGGATCGTTGCAGGGACGGGGGCAAGCGTTGTACAGCAGCCTGAGCTTCGGGGTGGGCAACGCGGTGGGTAGCCTCGCCGCCGGCTATCTGTGGGAAGGGCTGGGGCCGACGGCGATGTACGATCTGGCGGCGGCCCTGGGCGCTTTGGGCTGGCTGACGGCGTGGCGGGGACTGCGGCCGTGAGGGGGATTGGGAACTGGCCGGATCTCGGATTTTCGGGCCGCTCGACGGGTTAAGCCCTCCCAACTAAATCTTGCCAGCCTGCTGGGCGATGAAGGCGGTCTTGGCGGACAGTTCCAGCGAGCAGGTCCATTTATAGGCGAGATTGAGACTGTCGGCGCAGGCGTAGACGCCGTGGCCACGCACCACAGCGATGGGATAGTCGGCCAGGATCTCGGCGACCATGCGCGGCGAGCGGGCTTCGTATTGATTGTAGGGGATGGTGAGGACCGGAACCCGGCTGAAATACAACTGCCCCTCGAAATCGGCCGGGAAGAATTCTTCGTTGTCCATGGTCATCGCCACGGAATAGGGGCCGTGGCTGTGTAGCAGGGCGCGGGCCTCGGGATTGGCTTGATAGACCGCCAGATGCAGGCGGGCGTCCATCGAAGCGCCCTTGCCGATCACGCCGTCGAGGCGGCATTCGACCAGTTCGCCGCTACTGAGGGTATCGGCGCAGCAACCGGTGGGGGTAATCCAGAAAGCGTCGCCGTCCCGCACCGAGGCGTTGCCGCTGTGGGAGTCGTTGAGGCCGTACTGCCGGAGCCAGTGGTAATGTCGAACCAGATCATCTTTGTTGTTCATGGGAGTGAATTATACAGGCATGGCCATCAGGCCGAAACCCGCCGAGTCAGGCCGTGCGGGCGGATCGGCGACGCCACTCGCTCCACGCCGGTCTTCAGCGCGCCATCGGGATAAAGCTCGAACCAGCGGTAGCCGGGCGGGAGATCGTCCACCCGCGGTTCCGGGGCGTCGGGTTTGAATTGCACCGAGGTGGCGGGGGCGGCCAACAGTTGAACATTGCCACGCCGGGCGGCAAACTCGCCGTGAATATGTCCCCAAACCACCGCCCGGACCTGCGGGTAGCGATCCAGCACTGCGAACAGCGCCGCTCCGTTGCTCACCGTCATGGTGTCGAGCCAGACGGCACCGACCGGCAAGGGGTTGTGATGCAGGCAAACCAGGGTATGCCGTTCGGGATCGGTCGCCAGCGCGGTGTCCAGCAGCGCCGAGTTCACGAGGGGCTAGATGGCCGTCGGGCGTCCCGGGGAAACTGGAATCCAGAAGCACGAACTGCCAGCGACCGGCGATGAAGTACCGTTCCCTTCGCACCCGGCCGCCGCGCAACGTCCGGCTCATGGTCGCGGGAAAGTCGTGGTTGCCCGGCAGGCAATAGACCGGCAAGCCCAGCGGTTCCAGCGCCTGGAGCAGGCGGTCGTAGGCGTCCGGCTCGTCGCCGACCAGGTCGCCGGTGGCGAGGACGAAATCGGCGGGGGGTTGCCGTTCCCGAATATGCGCCAACACCGCGTTCAGGCCGGCGTCCACGTCCACCCCCCAGAGCCGGTTGCCGGGCTTGGTCTTGAGATGGAGATCGGTGATCTGGATGACCCGGAGCGGGGCGGTGATCGGCATAGTGGTTTCCTCAATAAAAGATCGGTGACGAAAACAGCCTACAGGGTTTTGATGAACACTTTGGAACGGCGCTGCCAGTTATATAGCGCCTGCTTGCCTATCGGCAGATCGGCGACCTCGGCCGGATCGAAGCCCCGCTCTCGGAACCAGTGCGCGGCGCGGGTTGAAAGCACGAACAACTGGCGCAAGCCCTGGCTGCGGGCCTGGCGCTCGAGGAACCGCAACAGGGCATCGGCTCGACCTCTGTTGCGGTAGTCCGGATGCACCGCGACGCAGGCCAGTTCGCCCAGCCGCTCCTCGGGGAAAGGATACAGCGCGGCGCAGCCGATGATGGCGCCGTCGCGCTCCAGCACGGCGAACCGTTCGATTTCCATTTCCAACCGCTCCCGCGACCGCCGAACCAGGGCGCCGACGTCCTCCAGCGGTCGGATTAGTTCCAACAGGCCAACCACGTCCTCGATGGTGGCTGGTCGTAACCCTTCGTAGATGTCCGCGGTGATCATCGCACCCACACCGTCGCGGGTGAACAGTTCCAGCGGCAGCGCCCCGTCCAACCGCCGGTCGAGCAGATGCACTCGCCGAACTCCGGCCTGGCAGGCCCGCTGCGCCAGTCGCAGATGGCGGGCGGTTTCCTCGTTCAAGGCAGGATGTTCGGCCAGCAACCGTTCGGCGTCGCTGGGGCTGAGTTCGCGGATCGGACGCCCGTCAGGGTCGCGCAATTCCAGGCTCTCGCTCAGGATCAGCAGCTTGTCGGCCCGCAGCGCTTGCGCGGCGGCGGAAGCCACGTCCTCGGCGCTCAGGTTGAAGATTTCCCCAGTAGGCGAGTAGCCCAGCGGCGATAGCAGCACGATAGCCTCCTGCTCCAGCCAAAGCCGGATGGCGCGATCATCGATCCGGCGCACCTCGCCGGTGAAGCCATAATCCACTCCGTCGCGCACTCCCAGCGGCCGGGCGGTGACTACGTTGCCCGATACAACCCGCAGGCGGGCGCCGTGCGTCGGGGCGTTGGCCAGGCCCATGGACAGCCGCGCCTCGATACGAATCCGCGCCCGGCCGATGGCCTGTTTGACGTAGCGTAAATCCTCGGCTTCGGTCACCCGCAGGCCATTGACGTAGCGCCACTCGCGCCCCGCCTCGCATAGCCGCTGTTCGATCTGGGGCCGTGCGCCGTGCGCCAGCACCAGGCGGATGCCCAGGCTGTGCAGCAGGGCGAGATCGTCGATCAGGCTGGAAAAAGCATCGGCCTCCACCGCCGCGCCGCCGAACAGCACCACGAAGGTCCGGTCGTGATGGGCGTTGATGTAGGGACCGGCCTGACGAAACCAATGCACGAAATGTTGGGAATCCATGGCGGTGTTGCGGTTGGTGCGTTGAATGGTAATGTGGGCGGGTTGGCGGGAATTAATGGCTGGAACGCGGAATAGTCTAATACCATTGGCGTCGAACCAGTAATCGCCGCTCCAGAGTCCGCATGTACGCCAAGAGTCCCACGAGTTCAGCCAATGATCGATACGAATTCCCCCGCCGGGGGCAAGACAGTTTTAGTTTGGCTGCGCGGGTTGCAGGACCGGCTGTGCGAAGCCCTGGAAAACACTGATGGCGGCGCCCGGTTTCGGGAAGACGCCTGGGTTCGCGGCGGTGAGGGCGGCCAGCACGGCGTGGGTCGGACCCGGATTCTGCGCGAGGGCGCGGTGTTCGAGCAGGCAGGAATCAACTTCTCCCATGTGGTCGGCGAGCGGTTGCCGCCCTCGGCCACTGCGAAACGAACGGAACTGGCGGGCTGTGGTTTCGAGGCCATGGGGGTGTCGCTAGTAGTCCATCCCCGCAACCCCTACGTACCCACCTCGCACGCCAACGCACGCTTTTTCAGCGTCGTCCGAGACAAGGCCGAACCGGTATGGTGGTTCGGGGGCGGCTTCGACCTGACTCCGTATTACGGCTTCGAGGACGATTGCGTTCACTGGCACCGCGCCGCCCGGTCCGCCTGCGAGCCTTTCGGAGCGGAGGCATACCCGCGCTTCAAGCAATGGTGCGATGACTATTTCTTCCTTAGGCATCGCAATGAACCGCGCGGCATCGGTGGTTTATTCTTTGATGATTTGAGCGAGTGGGGTTTCGAACCCTGCTTTGCGTTTATGAGAAGCGTTGGCGGCCATTTCCTGTCGGCCTACCTGCCGATTGTCGAGCGGCGGCGGGGTTGGCCCTACGGCGAGCGCGAGCGGGAGTTCCAGCTTTATCGGCGAGGTCGTTACGTCGAGTTCAATCTGGTTTGCGACCGGGGCACCCTGTTCGGTCTGCAATCGGGCGGGCGCACCGAATCGATCCTGATGTCGCTGCCGCCGCGAGTGCGCTGGGAGTACGATTGGCGCCCCGAACCCGGCAGCCCCGAGGCGCGGCTGTACGACATTTTTCTGAAGCCGCGCGACTGGCTGGCGCCGCCGAGCGCGTGAGCCAAACTGAAATCCCGAATTGTCCTCAACCCAAGGTTCAGCCATGTACACCGTCTGCGTCCGTGACCACTTTTTGATTGCCCACGGCTTCCGGGGCGAGACTTTCGGTCCCGCCCAGCGTTTGCACGGCGCAACTTATGTTGTCGATCTGGAATTGCGCCGTCCCGATCTAGACCCCGACGGCGTGGTGGTGGATATCGGCAAGCTCGGTGATTGTCTCCGCACCGTGTTGGAGGATCTGAACTACCGCAACCTCGACGAAATGCCGGAATTCGCCAACCGCAACACCACCACGGAATTTCTGGCGCGGGAAATTTTTGATCGCGTTGCGGCGCGGATTGAGGAGGGGCAATTGGGTCCGAACGCCGCCGGACTGTGTTCCATGCGCGTTACCCTGCGTGAATCCCACGTCGCCTGGGCGGCTTACGAAGGTTCGCTGCTTTGAACGAGGGGCATTTCCTGATTCCCGGCGATCCGAATACCCGCACTGGCGGCTACCTTTACGACCGCCGGATCATGGCCGGACTGACGGTACTGGGCTGGCGGGTTGAACTGCACCGTCTGGATGCCTCGTTTCCGATGCCGACCCTGGCGGCGTTGCGCGCAGCCGATGCGGTGCTGGCCGGGTTGCCAGAAGGGGCGCTGGCGGTCATCGACGGCCTGGCGCTGGGGGCGATGCCCGAAGTTGTCACCGCCCACCGGGACCGGTTGCGCCTGATTGCGCTGGTTCATCATCCGCTGGCGGTGGAGACCGGCCTCGACGAAGGTCTGCGCCAACGGTTATTTTACAGCGAGCGCGAGGCGTTGCGCTTTGTCCGGCAGGTGATCGTCACCAGCCCCAACACGGTTCGGGCTTTGGCGGATTACGACGTTTCGCCCGAACACTGCACCGTGGTTCCACCCGGCACCGATCCCGCCCCACTCGCCCAAGGTTCGGGCAGCGAGGAATTGGTGTTGCTGTGCGCGGCCAGTCTGACCCCTCGCAAGGGCCACACCGTGCTGTTTCACGCCTTGGCCCAGATCAAACATCTGCCCTGGCGCTTGCACTGCGCCGGTAGCGACACTCTCGATTCCGCAACTGCCGCCATGTTGCGGGCCTGGATTGGAGAACTGGGACTGACGAATCGTATCGAGTGGCTGGGGGAGTTGGACGCGGACGGGCTGGCGGTCCGTTACCAGCAGGCGGATGTGTTCGTGCTGCCGTCGTGGTACGAAGGTTACGGCATGGTACTGGCCGAGGCGCTGGCCCGGGGCTTGCCGATCATCAGCACCACCGCCGGGGCGATTCCCGACACGGTGCCGGCGGAGGCTGGGTTGTTGGTTCCCCCTGGTGATGTCGCAGCCCTGACCGATGCTCTGGTGCGAGTGCTGACCGAACCGGAGTTCCGCCAGCGGCTTGCCGCCGGTGCGCGGGTGGCGCGACGGACTCTGCCCGCCTGGCCGAGTGTTTGCGCCCAATTCGCGGCGACACTCGACGCCTTATCCGCCCGATGACGGGCTTTTCGGCGGATTGGCTGGAGCTCCGCGAACCCATGGACGCAGCCTCCCGCAGTCCAGATCTAACCGCCGAGTTGCTGGCTTGGCGCCAGCGGCTTGATCGCTTGACCGTGTTGGATTTGGCCTGCGGGACCGGCGCCAATGTGCGCTTCTTGGCCCCACTGTTGGGCGGCGAACAGCACTGGCGGCTGGTGGATCTCGATCCCCCCCTGTTGGCGTATGGTGAAAGCCTGCTACGGCAGTGGACGGCGGAGCGGGGGATGAACCTGGCTCTGGATTGGCGACTTTTGGATTTGCGCCAGGATTGGGAGCGGTTGGACCTGCCGGACGTGAACCTGGTCACGGCGTCAGCACTGCTCGATCTGGTGTCGGCGGAATGGCTGGAACGGTTGGCTCGGCGCTGCTGGGAATGGCGGGCGGCCGTTTTCATCGTGCTCAGCTACGACGGCTCCATCGCCTGGGAACCTGCCCTGGCAGGCGACGAACGCATACGCGTGCTTGTGAACCGCCATCAACGCACCGACAAGGGCTTTGGTCCGGCGCTCGGTCCCGATGCGGCGCCCGTAATGGCGGCCATGCTCGAACGTCTGGGCTACCAGGTAGAATTGGGGCTGAGTCCCTGGCGGCTGGAACCGGAACAAGCCGCGATGCAGACAGCGCTGCTGAAAGGCTGGATCAAAGCCGCGAAACAACTCGATCCGGAACCGAATGGTTGGCTGGAGGACTGGTCGGTACACCGCCGATGCCTGATCGAAAGGGGGAACTCTTGGTTGTATGTGGGACATTGGGATTTGTTCGCCTGGCGGGATCAGTAGCCGGTGTCTCGAGGCGACCAGTGGAAATTTTTCGGCACCCCATTGCTGGCCTGGGAAGCGATAGCGAAAGCGGCATCACTTTAAACGCGTGAGGATTGGGCATGTCCTTGGCAATTCATTATTTTGCTCAAGACACTGGAAGAGGTGCAGCGGGGAGGGAGCGGGTATGGCCGTGACGACGGAGCCAGCGCTCGGAACGTTCGACCACGCGCGTTTCGTGCGAGTTTGCTGGTCCATTTACGCTATCCTTGCGGCGTCCTACATCCTGGTGTTTTTCCACCGGATTGCGCCGGCGGTGGTCTCCGCTGACCTGATGCGGGCCTTTGGGACCACGGGTGCCGCGTTGGGGTCGCTGGCGGCCGTGTATTACTACATCTATTCCCTCATGCAGATCCCTGCAGGCATATTGGCGGATACCCTGGGCGCGCGAATTTCGGTGACACTGGGCAACGTGGTATCCGGGATCGGTTCCATCCTGTTCGGCGTTGCGGCCACCCTTTGGGAGGCGTCGGTCGGTCGGGCACTGGTTGGGCTGGGAGTGTCGGTGGTGTTCGTAGGGCTGATGAAAAGCAACACCCTCTGGTTCCGGGACCGTGACTACGGTTTCATCAGCGGTCTGACCTTGTTGCTGGGCAACGTCGGAGCAATTCTGGCCGCTGGTCCCTTGGCGGGGATGCTGACGATCTGGTCCTGGCGCGCGGTATTCGTCGCCTTTGGCGTCATTGCTTTAGTTCTGGCGGCGCTGTCGTGGATCGGGGTGCGCAACAACCCTGAGGATCTGGGTTTTCCCTCGGTCCGGGAGATGGAGGGCAAGGCCCGGCACGCGGGGCGACAACAGCACTGGAGGCATGACCTGGTGAGAGTGCTGGCTAACCGACTGGCTTGGCCGAGTTTCTGGGTCAATCTGGGCATGCCGGGTAGCATGTTGGCGTTTCTTGGGCTATGGGCGATTCCTTTTCTCCGCGACGTGCATGGTTTGGAGCGGTCCGCGGCTTCCATTTATACCAGCATCGCCTTGGCTGGCTTTGCCTTTGGCGCTTTGTTCTCCGGCTGGTTTTCCGACCGCCTAGGTCGCCGCAAGCCGCCGTTGGTCGCCGGCGCTCTGCTGTATGGACTGGCCTGGCTGGGGGTCGCCTACACGACTTGGACACCGGGCGTGTTGGGGATGGCTTGGTTTGTGCTGATGGGTTTCAGTTGCGGGTCTTTTGTTCTGACCTACGCCGGAGCGAAGGAAGTGGTTGTTCCGGCGCTGTCGGGTATGGCCATCGCCCTGGTGAATACTGGCATCTTTTTAGGGGCAGCTATCCTTCAACCCTTGTTTGGGTGGATCATGGATTTGACTTGGGACGGTTCCATGGCGAACGGTGTGCGGTTGTACGGTTCAGCCGATTATCAGGCGGGTTTTTTCCTGATGCTGGGATGCGTGGCGCTATCCATTGTGACATCGACGTTTTTTCACGAAACCCGCTGTCGCAATATTACCGTCGGGGAATGAATCTGGTTTTGCTCAAGAACGCTACGGATTCACTTAGTGGCTTCGCATGACTAATGCAACCTTGCGGACAGTCGCTTGCTGAAGAATACAACTCGCTCTGTCTCCTGGAAGCCGAGCGCTTTGCGCATAACTTAGCTGACTTTCTTCTCTATGAGCGCATCAGAGGCAAGTTCGACGCAGGATACTTTGTCCTAATTCTGCGATTGTACACCGTTGAAGATTGCGCGTTGCGCCAAGTGGATTACGTTCCGCGACAGCGCGTCTAAAAACAGACGCTTGGCAATGCTGGCCCGGTGGAGTAGCGCACTTTGAAGTCACTCGACTTGAGGGTGAGCCTCAGACGATGGCGTCAGGATTTTGGTTTTAATCCCCCAATAGGCAATCGAACAGCACATCCTTGCCCATCAAATAACGGCGTAGGCGGGGACGCAAGCACTGAGACAAATCCTGAATGACCGGCAGAGTGATACTCGGCCGCCCGGAGCCGATAATCAGCGGTGCAACGGTGACTTGCAGCCGGTCAAGCAATCCCTGCTCTAGAAAAACAGACACGGTCAAACCGCCGCCTTCCACGAAAATCCCGAACAGCCCGCGTGAGCGCAACCGCAGCAACAACTCTCGTAGATTCAGTCCGTGGCTCGCCGCAGGCACGCCGATAATTTCCGCCTGACCCGGCGCGGGCGGGCCGGCCCGTTCCCCGGCGCACACCAGCAGGGTCGGCGCGACCCGGTCGTGGAACAGGCCATGCCCGGCGGCGAGCCGGCGTCGGGGATCGAGAATCACCCGCACCGGGTTGGGACCCTCTACTCGTCGGGTGTTTAATTTTGGGTTGTCGCATTCCACAGTGCCGGCGCCGACCACGATGGCGTCGCACAACGCCCGCATCCGGTGCAAATGGGTCAGGTTCTCGGGGCCGGTCACGTAGCGGGACGCCCCATTCGTGGTGGCGATCCGCCCGTCCAGACTTTGCCCCAGATGCGCCACCGTCAGCGGCCGTGACCGGCAGGCCAGCGCCATTGGCAGATACAAGTCCAATAGTTCCGCGCCGGCTTCGTCAAACGGCGCCCGGGCGATCCACGTCCCGTCGCTGGCGATGTCGATCAGCGCGGCGGGATCGGCGGCTGGCGTCACCACCGGCTGGCCGCGTGGGTCCAGACCCAGGCTGAAGTGCTCGAGAACTGTTGGCAATTCCCGGATATGACGGCGTAGCGCTAGCAGCAGCGCCCAGATTAGATCTGGCGCAAGGGCGGGCTGGGTCATGCCGCGCACAACCGGGCGTAGAGATCGCCGGAACCGCCGAGTCCAGCGAGAGTATCGAGCCATGTCAGACAGGCGGGAGCATCGAGCCAGATTGTGGAGCGCATACGCTGCGCTTCTCCCACCGATCCGTTGAACTCGTAAGGTCCCAGCGCCGCCAGATACGCCACGCAAGCCCGCGCCGCGTCCAGATCGGCCCGCAGATATTCAAAGGACAGCGCCCGGATGGGCTGGGTCAGACCCTTCAGGACTTCCAGTTCGTAACCCTCCACGTCAATCTTGCAGAAAGCAGGTTCGCCATGTTCGGCGATGAGCCGATCCAGGGTAGTGACCGACACCATCACCGTGTAGTCCCAACGCACCCGCTCGAACGACGGATCCTGCCGAACCGCCGCGATCCAGTCCGGCGACAAGCTGGTCACGGTCGGGGTGCGCGGACTGACGAACAACTCCGCGATGCCAGACGCGGCCCCGACCGCCTGCTCGACCAAGGTGATCGAGGGATGATCGCCGAACCAGCGACGCAACAAGGCCATGCATTCGGGTTGTGGCTCCACCGCCAAGACCCGCGCATCCAGCGGCAGCCAGGCCCGCAACCGGCTGCCGACGTGGGCGCCAAGGTCGAAGCAGAGATCGCCCGGCTGGATGAACGGGGCGTAAAACCGGGTCAGTCGGCGCCGGCGCAACGGAATGCCATGGTACATCAGCATCGAGCGCCAAAGTCCCAGGCGATGGGCGAGTCGGGTCCGGGCGATCATAGGAAGCTGAATAGAAAAGAGAGGAGAAAGCCGGCGATGGTCGCCAGCCCGACCGCCGGTCCGCCATCCTCGTAGGCTTCGGGCATCATCACCGAGGACACCATCGCCAGAATGCCGCCGCCAGCTATGGCCCCGACCAGGGTGAGCAGCGTCGGCGGAGCGTCGGCCAGAAAGATGTTGCCTAACGCTGCCGTTAGCGCGCCAGCCACCACCAACAATCCCCACAGGGTAAAGATGCGTTTCGTGCTGAAACCAGCCTGCTTCATCCCCACGGCGCTGCCGATGGCTTCCGGCAGGTTCGACAGGAACACCGCCGCTAAAAAGGTCAGGCGGTAGGAGTCGAGCGCGACGAAGTTGGATCCGATCACCAGCGACTCGGGAATGCCATCGAGCATCGCGCCGAGAAACAACGCCAGTGGAGCCCCGGCTGCCACGTGTTTTGCCATCAGTGCTGCTTCTTCCTTGCGGCTCAGGCGCTGAATGTTGGCCAGCGCCAGCTTTTGCCAGTCCGCGGCGTCGGGCTGCTCGCGCAGGGCGGCGACATTTTGCAGAATCCGTTGCGAATTCAGGGCTTCGACCGCCTGGCGCAGGCGGGGCGAGCAGTCGAGCAGTTCGTCGAAAGGCTCCTTGGCGATTTTGAGCAGTTCGACATCGGTGAGGGCGGCCACGGTGGCGGTGCGCGGCTCCCCGGTAAGCACGGCAATTTCGCCGAACGACTGGCCCTCCGCAAGCCGGGCGAGCACGATGGTTTCAGCATCGTCGGCGCGGTCGCTGGCGAGCACCGCGACCGAGCCCTCGACGATCAGATACAACGCATCGCCGGTCTCACCTCGGCGGAAGATGGTGTCTCCCGCGGCGAATCGGGCTGGTTGGACGCACAGCAGCACGTCCTCCATTTCCTCGGGCGGCAGCGACCGCAGCAAATCCACCCTCGCCAGCCGCGCCAGCAGGGCTGCTGATTGTTCCAGCTTCTGGCGCAGCAGGTAGAGCTTGGTGAGGGCCGGATGGCGCAGGGCAGCGCCGTAACGTTCCAGCCAGCGATCGCCCAGGTAGTAGAGTACACCGCCCAGGGCAAAACCCGCCGCCACCCAGAACCAACTGGCGAGGCCGCTCAGATGACTTTCGATCCTCAACCGCTCCGCTCCCCCAAACGCCAGTTCCAACGCTAGCGCCTGGATCAGGGCTCCGGTGCCGAATGCCATGATGATGGCGTTGGTCCGCTCCGACGGTTTGCCGTACAGGCCGATCCCTACTCCAACCAGCAGCGAGAACATGGCCAGCATGGCCATCAGTACGGCGCCGAATATTCTGGAGGCGTCGAGCGACATGGGGGTGGTTGCTAGGTCTGTACCGGCTCGGCCAGTGGAATGACGTAGAACAGGATGGCGAAGAAGTGGAGGATGCTCCCGGCCAGGACGAAGACATGCCAGATGGCGTGGTGATAGGGCAGGCGCTTCCAGACGTAGAACACGACGCCGAGCGTGTACGCCAGCCCGCCCAGCAGCAGCAGCCACAGGCCGCCCGGCGCGACGCCGTCCAGCATGGGCTTGGCGGCTGCCACCACCGCCCAGCCCATGCCGATGTAGAGCGCCACGGAAACCAGGGTCGAGCGCCGCCCGCGCACGATGCGCAGCACGATGCCGACCAGCGCCAGCCCCCAGATGACGCCGAACAGCGACCAGCCCCAGGGCCCGCGCAGGTTCACCAGCAGGAACGGGGTGTAGGTGCCGGCGATCAGAATGAAAATCGCGGAATGATCGAGCGCGCGCAGCACCGCCTTGACGCGTGGCAGGGGGATGCTGTGATACAGGGTCGAGGTGGTGTAGAGCAGGATCAGGGCCGCGCCGAAAATGCTGCATCCGACGATGTGCCAGGCGTCGCCACGCAGGCTGGCGAAGGCGGTCAGCACCCCGAGACCGGCGATGCCGAGCACGACGCCCACGCCATGAATGACGCTGTTGGCGATTTCCTCACCCAGGGTATAGCGCGAGGGTGGATGTTCGGTGGTCATCGGCGAATTACTCCACGGCAGCGGCCATAGTATAACGGCGCTCGCCCGTCGGTCGCGCGCAGTTTGCGTGTTTGACCGACGGGCCCGTCGGTTGTCACCCATACACCGTCGCATTCTTCCGCTGGTGGGTGACGGTTGCCGCCGATTCGACCACCGCTTCCTCCCGCTTGGCGGCTACCTCGGCGGCCAGGCGGCGATAGAACTCGCCCGCGCTCGGGGTTTCGTCCCACAACTCGTACTGGCGAACCACGGCGGCGACGTCGCCCGGCGCGAGGCGGTCGAGCCGCAGCACGGATTCCTTCCAGGCCGCCGCTTGGGCGATCTCGCCACCCAGGCGGTCAAACTCCTGCGCGAACAGACCCCAGCGCTGGCCGGGCTTGAGCCAGTCGAAGCGGATTTTCCAGGGGAAGCGCCGCAGGCTGGCCGCGTCCAGGCTCTCCATCAGGTTGGTGGTGCAGATGAAAATGCCGTCGAATGCCTCCATCTGGGTCAGCAACTCGTTGACTTGGGTCACTTCCCAGGTGTGGCGCGCACCGCGTCGGTCGCGCAGGAACGAATCGGCCTCGTCCAGCACCAGCACCGCGTCGCGCTGGCGGGCGTCGTCGAACATCGCGGCGATGCGCTGCTCGGTCTGGCCGACGTACATGTCGAGCAAGTCGGAGGCGCGCTTGACCAGCAACGGCTTCTCCAGGGCGTCGGCGATATGGCGAGCCAGCTCCGATTTGCCGGTGCCGGCGGGGCCGTGGAAGCAGAAGATGCCGTGCGGGCGGCGTTGCAGCCCCGCGATCAGCTTCGGCACGTCCTGATCGACGTTGAGGAAACGCAGGTCATAGCCGGTCGGCACAGCGTTGCGCGCCGGCGCCCGCTTTTGCCGGAGCAGCGTCGCCGAGCGGTCGAGCGCCTGCTGCACCAGCGCCCGGTTGGCCTCCAGATCACCGTTGCCGGCGTGCCGCGCCAGCTTGGCGGCCCGTTCCAGTTGCGCCGGGGTGAGGTGTTCGTGGGCGGCGATGCGCGCCAGCCAGTCGTCCTCCCCCTCCCAGTCGCCGAGATGGTGGCGGGCGATCTCGATCCGTACCGACTGGGGCGGCAACGTAAAGCGGATGGCGTAGTCGAACCTGCGCAGATAGGCCCGGTTCATCGAGTTGGCGTCGTTGGTGAGCCACAGCGCGGGCGCCGGGTTGTTTTCCAGGGTGCGGTTGATCCAGGCTTTGCCGGCGGTGGCGCCATCGCAATCCCCGCCAAACAGCCGGGCGAAGGGGTCGCGCTCGAACACGTACTCCACTTCATCGAACAGCAGCAATGCGTTGTCGCGCCGCGCCAGCAGCAGCTGGCCCAGGTTGAAGGCGCGCAGCCGCCGCTCGCCCCGGATCGGATCGCCGTCCTCGTCGGCGTAATCCACCTCGTACAGGTCCGCGCCCACCGCCTCGGCCAGCACGGCGGCGTATTCGGTCTTGCCCACGCCCGGCGGGCCGTACAGCAGCAGGTTGGTGCAGGGAATCCGGCGGTCGAGCGCCGCCCGCAACAGCCCGACCGCCGCCGCCGTGTCTCGCTCCAGGTGCGGAAAATTGGCCAGGGTCAGGGTGCGCCGGGGCGAGCGCTTGAGAAAACAGGCCATCAGCGCCTCGGCGTCGGCGTGCGGCGTGAACAGGATATGAGGCAAATCCTTGCGCACGTCCAGCTTGTCCTCCAAATCGGCGTTCCGCGGCGTCACCTCGACCAATCCCGTGGTGAACAGCGTGCCGGTGGGACTCAGGGCCGCGCGAACGTCGTCCGGCGCCAGGCCGGTCAGCCGCGCCAGCAGTTGGTAGAGAAAGGACGTGCTCGTGCCCTGCGACTGCTGGGCGATGGCGTGCTGAAACATGCGATCCCCGCGCAGAAACACGGCGAAACAGAGCACGGCCTGTTCGGCTTCGCTCAGCCCCAACAGTTCGGCGACCAGTCCCAGATTGCGGACCAGCGGCAACTCCGGGCCGAGCGTCACCCGCGCCAGTTCCGCGCGCCGTTGTTTGAGGAGAGGGGTAAAACGATCTGGCGACCGGGAGTATCCGCGCCCACGCTCGTCCGCGTCCCCGTCCTCGTCCTGCTCGGCGTCATCGGGTTCTGCCAGGCCGGTCAAGGCCAGGAATTCGTCGTTGTCCCAACAGCGGTGGTGATGGAACGGATACCGCCGACGCCCCGCGCGCTCCCAGTCCAGCAGCAGGGCCAGGTCGATCAGCCAGCGGCCCAGCAAGGCGCGATAGGCGACGGTGTCGTCGTCGTCCAGCGCGGTGAGAGCGGGGATGGGGCGGGCTTGCAGAAAACGGGGTAAGAGTCATGAGGCGCTCCGATCAGGTCAGTGAACGGAGCAGAGAATACGGCGAACATCCGACAGGATGCGTCGGCTGGATTGAAGTGGTACGGGTGAGGAAGGAACAGAGAATCAGACGCCGGACAGTGCGCCTGTCACGGGTCGGTCATGAGGCGGTCATGGTGAATTCAGCCAGTTTTCCACGGTCAGGCCAGGAACCCGGCCAAACTCGCGGACATTGTTAGTCACTATAATCGCCCCCAGCGCCAGGGCATGGGCCGCGATCAGCGTATCCAAAGGCCCAATCGGCGTACCTCGTGCCTGTAAATACGCGCGCAGCGAGCCGTAGGCGGCAGCGGCGGGCGCGTCGAAGGGGGCGATTTCAAAGGTCGCGAGGAACAGCTCCAGCTTGGCGAGGTTGACAGCGCGGCGTTGGCTGGCGGCGATGCCGAAGCGCAACTCGGCCAGCGTGATGGCGGACAGCGCGACCTCGCCCTGTCGCCGACCGTCCAGTCGTCGCAGAATCGCCTCGAAGCCCGGATGCTGGTTCAGCAGATAGATGCAGATATCGGTGTCGAGCAGCACCATGGGGGTTCAACCAAAATCCCGCGCCTGATCGGTCTCCGGTTGCTGGCGTTCCAGATCCAGCGGACCGATTTCGTCGAGCAACGCCTTCAGATCCTGATAAGCATAGATTTTTGGCAGCAGAATGACGGCGTTACCGACCTTTTTGATGACGACCTCGTCGCCTTCAAAACGGAATCCCTTGGGGAGGCGCACAGCTTGACTGTTGCCGTTGGTAAACAGGCGGGCGGTTTGCATGGCAAATTCTCGGGCTGAATGTACATCCCAAGTATATACCTTTCGGTTCGTAGCTGTCCTGCGGCACGGCGCGGCGCCCGTCGAACCTTATATTCATCACTGCAGCGCAACCCGCCGCAGCAAACGCTGGCGTCCAAACGGAGATAATACGGCGTATCTCAATGCGAGATTGATATCATCGTTGAAAATGCGGGCGGCTAGTTATAGTCTTCCCAATTGATATCCGGACATTTAATATTAAGCTGATTCTGGAATTGCTGCATATTTAGTATCAGGAAGTTGGAAAAAAGACCGGACTTTTTCGGTTTTTTCCTTTAAAAAATTGAGCGCGCCATCAATCCTTCTTTTCAAGTCTGACTTGTTTTTAATCGGCTGTTTTTGTAACTTTCTATGTTTAACATCATTCCAGACTTGTTCATCAGGATTGAGTTCAGGAGAATAGGTGGGAAAAAAGAACATGCGGATTTGATGACGAAGCGACCGGACGAAATCTCTCACCTCCTGTGAGCGATGAAACGTGGCATTATCCGCAATGACAATTAATGGGCGAGTACGACCATTCAGTATTTTTTCGAGAAACGCGATGTACCGTTTTCCATTAATCGTTTTTTCTTCAATATCAAACAGTAATTCGCCTTTCGCCGTAACCGCTGACAGCACGTTATAACCGCCGTGTTGCTGATTGACGGTTACGGTGGGTGGGGAATTGACCTCGCCCCACGTCCGGCCCGACCGGGTCAGAATGCGGATCCCCGTTTCATCTTCAAAAGCAATATCGGCCCCCATATTTTTGGCAACTCTTTGAATCATTGGAAATTTACGATTGAGAAAATCCTCAACCTTCCGCGGGTCTTGTTGCCGGGCCCGATAGCAAGGCCGTTGACAACTTAAATTCATTTGATGTAAATGTAAGGCCACCGTCGCATCCGAAACCCAGAGACCAAACCGATCTTTTAACAAATCGACCAGAATATCTAAAGTCCAGAGTACCGTGTCGTAGCCATGCGCTTCCGGGGTCGAATGTAAGATGGTCTCTCTCAACCACCGGTCAATGTCTGGAGTAATGACCTGCGGCGCACCCGGGGCTTTCCGAGTATCTAAGGCCGCCTCTCCTTGTTCATGATATTCGCGTAACCAGTCATAAATACTACTTCGGCTGACGTCTAAAAAATCCGCCACGACTTCCGGGCTGTAGTGTTTTTCTTCCACCGCTCGAACGGCAATCCGCCGCAGATAATTCATGACTTCATCGGGTATTTTACGGGCATCAAACATCCACTCCGCTTTCATGATGGCTCTCCTCAATTAAATCAAACATTTTTAATATATCTTTATGGAGATTAGGCAAAAAAATTGAAATTTGGTTCATTCGCATGTGTGGATAACTATTGGGAAGACTATAGTCGGCGTCGAGATCAAGTCCGCCGCCTCGGTCACCGCCGGAGACTTGCAAGGTCTCAAACGGCTGGCCAGCGTGACCGGAGATCAGTTCAAGATGGGAGTGATCCTTTACGATGGGACTGAAGCCCTGCCCCTTGGCGAGCGTCTCTGGGCGGCGCCACTTTCGACCTTGTGGGGGCAATCTATCTCGGATTGAACGGCACCAATTCGAAGTGGAGCATGGAAAGCAGTGAACGGAGCGGAGCATACGTCAGACATCCGACGGGATGCGTCGGCTTGATTGCAGCGGCACGGTTGATGAAGGAACCAGAGAATCCACCGCCGGACAGCGCGCCCGTTACGGATCGATCATGAGGTGGTGATGGTGAATTCAGCCAGTTTTCCACGGTCAGGCCAGGAACCCGGCCAAACTCGCGGACGTTGTGGGTCACCATGATCGCCCTCAGCGCCAGGGCATGGGCCGCGATCAGCCGACTGAATCTTGGAGATTGACTTTGTGGTAAATATCGCGAAGGCGCAGGCTACAATCAATGGATTCGATTTTGACTAGGGCATCCAACCCGTGAAATTCCACTATAGAGCCAGGCGTTATTTTCGTGGCGGGTAAACATCTCAATTCGGGGCGCATCCTGGGAGACGAGCAGATAGACGATCAGGGAATCGAGAAGCTGATAATGCAGGAACTTGCGACCCCGGTCGTAGGCTTCCGTGGAATCGGACAGAATTTCGACGATGACCACCGGATTCAGCAGGACATCCCGGTGTTCATCCTCGAAACGTTCCGTTTGGCAGGCGACCACCAGATCAGGATAGGTGTATTTTCTGGCTTTCTTTATCCTGACTTTCATATCGCTGGAATAGACGCTGCATGGTTTTTCCAACAATTGATTTCCCAATACCCTGACCAGATTCGCCGAAATTTGATTATGCTCACGGCTGGCGCCGGCCATAGCGAAAATTTCACCATCGAAATATTCGCTTTTGGTTTCGGACTGTCTTTCTTGAGACAGATATTGTTCGGAGGTTAAGCGGATCGAAGGCTGTGGGCGCATAAGTCTATCCAAATTCTTGAAATGGTAATTCAAGGAAAACTCTAATTGAAAGTCCCAGTAAATTTTGATTTTCCCATCTGGTTAATCGGGTAGAGATTGTAGTGGAAATAGAGATGGGGGCAGCGGGAATCTTATTTCGCCGAGAACGATATTAAAATCCATCGCCAAATCTTTATATTGATTAAAGAAATAATCCCAAGCTTTCGCAGTGGAATAGGTATCAAACCATTTATTTGGTGCGGCTAGCAAAATAGCTCGAGTAATATCTTGCTTTCCTTTTATTGGATTTGATTTTGATGTTGCTAATAGATGGAGAAAATATCTAATTATCTGAGATGAAGTAATTTTGTATGCAAGTTTTGCCTGTGCTTTTACCTCTATAATGATGCGATTCTCTCCTGAATATTTTGATCGAATAACAATATCCGGCGTCATACCACCAATAATTTCATCCATGCAATTAGGATTTTTGTTCCAGAGATTGGTATCTTCAAAAATATCAAATGAATGA
The DNA here is from genome assembly GCA_963696515.1 of uncultured Gammaproteobacteria bacterium. Lineage (GTDB taxonomy): Bacteria > Pseudomonadota > Gammaproteobacteria > Competibacterales > Competibacteraceae > Contendibacter. The sequence continues at coordinate 47,647 of CAVOKM010000009.1, read as the reverse complement.
TGTTTAAAAAGATCAGCAAGGCTCGAAATATTAGGATCATTAGTGTTGATTATAGGAATTTTCGCCAAACATGTTGGTGATTTACCCAAAATTTCTACCAAAGCCTTCTGTATATCTTGCTCTTTCATATTAGCTCCAACAAGAATTTTTGAGCTTTACCTCAATAAGCGACAAATTATCCTTCGCCCCGTTTCCCCAAACCGCATCCAGCCAGACCTTGGCCTGCGCCGCCACGTCCGGCGCCGGATCAAATAACTCCCACAGCATTTCTTCCCCGATTTCGTCGTAGATGCCATCGCTGCACAGTACCAGCGTATCGCCCGGTTCCAGCATCGCCAAGACCCGATGAATGGCGAAATCGCTCTCCTCGGAATCAGCGCACACCACATGCTCCAGCATCCCATAAACGCTGGCGTATTCCGCGTCCGGCGACGCTTGACCCCGGTCGATCATCCCCTGCAAGACCGTGTGATCCTTGGACAGCCGCCGCCATCGTCCTTCCTGGTTCACCTGATACACCCGCGAGTCACCGACATTGATTATAGCTGAATTCTGGCCCCGAACGTGCGCCACGGCAAGGGTCGAAGCCGCACCGTAGGTCTTGCGGTGACCGCCCAGGCGTTCGGCCAGTCGAGCCTGCGCGCGGCGCACATGCCGGTTGGCGACGAATCCGTCCCGCAAACACTCCGGGTACTCCCGGACGGCCTTGAGAAGTTCTTCCAGCACGACCCGGCTGGCTTGTTGTGGGCGATCCGGCGGTCGCTACCGCTGGCTGCCACCCGTCGGCCACCGCCAGCACCACCTCGTCCCCCGCCAGGGACAAGGCGGTGATCGGCAACACGGGGACCTGATGAATCGCCCCGTCGATCAGGATGCAATCCTGCTGCTGGCGGCAGACCTTGCCCCGGTGATGGTGTAGGCAATGGCTAACATTCCCGTGTATCCAATTCAATTTTCTTTTAGAACCCCTGCTTCAAATAATTGCTCGAACTCATCAGCAGTCATTTCGTCCACAGTTTCGTCAATAAACTCCGCATCAGGACTGCCAATCGTTCTCTATATGCGTCGTTGTCTTGGAGGGGTTGATGAGAAAGGATTTTGTATTGGGTATAGTCTTCCGTCATCTTTATAATAATCCTGCCAATATTAAAATCCTTAGTCAATCTTTTCATCTCAAAAAAAGAATTGGAACGAGGAAAAATAAGAGTATGACTATACACTGGAACACCTCGAGCTTAAAGCTATCAGTGGATAAAGTAGCACCATTTTAGCGGGGTGATCGATGGCAAAATTCTTTTTCTTATCTTTTCATGGTGACAAGATATATCGTCTCTTTGATGACTCATGAATGTTTTCTGTAATACCCACACTATCAAAATACATCAATATAATCACTCACAATTGGATGACTCCTGGAATCAAGAGTATCTATTTCGCCAGCAGTTCTCCGGCATACTGCCATGCCGCATCGATCCTTGCCAGACCGTCGGCCTTATCTTCCGCGCGCCACTCCAACGCTTTACCCATCTGCTCCAATAAAATACCGCTGCAATCCGCCGCCCGAGTGTTGCCAGTTTGTTAACTCACTCGTCGGTCGGGCACGGCGCGGGGCAGAAAACAGGCGAAGCAATTCACAATGCTCAGGTTTCGGACCACGCCATACGCGATGTGCCCGAACGCCATTCCTACGCGCAGCGCCGCCAGGTCTTGCGCCACAAGACCTTGCCGAATTGCCTGGAACCGCGCGTCGAAGGTCGCGGCGGTCAGACCGAGGCGCTCCAGCAAACGGGCCTCGATCCGGTCCCACTCGGCCAACCCTTTGGCCACCAGTTCGTTGTATCGCGCCGGCAACGGGTGCACGTGATAATGGTCCCGATATACGGCAAGAAGATCGTGTTGCCAGCGTTCCACGGTCGCGTCGTCCGCCGCCACCAGGCGATGGACGCATTCGTTCCAAACCTTTTGCTCCAACCGATCCATTGCAGTATCCATGGCTCTCTTCTCAAACGGAAATTTGTGGGTCGGTAACCCGCCAAAAACGCCGCCAAGCGGACCAGGGCCAGCGTATCCCGCTGGCAGTATTCGGCCAGCGCCGCCCGCAGTTCCGCGCGCCGTTCGTAGAGATCGGGGTGATAGATTTCCCGCCAGGCGCCGCTGGCAGCATCGCCGTCGCCGATGGCGAGTGCGCCGTAGTCCAATTCCGGGGCAATCGTCGGCAGCACCGCCTTGAGCGACCAGCTTCCCTTCATCGCGGGGTGGCAGTAATACCGCTCGGTCAGGGGCTTGAGATCGTTCACCCGCGCGATCAGGGCGGCGAGAGCCGGCGCGAGGTCAAGGTAACCCCGAGCGAGTTCCCGGAGCCGCCCGACCTCGAAGCTCCGGTTGTAGACGAACACCGGCCCGGTATCGCCCACCGTTTCCAACACGCCTCGGCGAAAGCGCGGCGGGGATCGTCTCCGGCCTCGGCCAGAAAAGCATGGTGCGTCAGTTGGCCGGGCGCGGTTTCGACGTGACAGGACCATTGCACCACCAGTTGTTGGTAGGGCCGTGTCCCGGCCCACAGCGGCACCGCGACCTGCAGCGATTCGAAGTCGAGGTAATAGCGCGGATAGGCCAAGCCGTTCAGGCGGGCAGCGGCGACTGGATCGCGCTCGGCCACGCCCGACCGGATCACCCGCGCCACCCGGCCTTGCTTGGCCGTCAGCGGATAATCGGCGGGAATGTGCCGCACGTCGGTAATCCCCTGATCCATCAAGCCTTGCAACCGTTGACCCGAGAGCCGGGGCAAGCAACCGAGGGGATAGTCGGGCTGGGGCGCTTGACCGGCGCCACAATGGGACTGGAACGGACACTCGCAGGGGCTATGGCACTGCGGGCCGATGGCGATGGCGGGTTCCGCTCCGGCCAGGGTAGCGCGGGCGTTGGCGATCCACTGGGGCACGGCGGGCAGAAGGCTGGCCACGTCGCCATCCAGCGGGTTCGATTTCAACAGCCCGCGATAGTCGCCGTCGCCCGGATAGACGAAGGCGGTATCCACGTGCGCCAGTTCGACGCCGGTCAACGGGAGCGCGGCGCCGATCACCCACGCCTGAATCGCGCAATCCTCCCGATGTTCGTCCTTGACCCGGGTGCTGGCCTTGACCTCGCGCAAGCGGTAGCCGTCCGCCTCCGGCAACAGCAGGTCGGCGCGGACCAGCACGCCGTCGCGCTGGAAGGCGGCCTCGAATAGCGGCCGGTCGGGATGCTCGGCCAGCGCCCGCCGGGTTAGCGCCAGTGCCTCGGTGGCGTCCGGGGTATCGATCAGGATGCCATCCGGGTGCAGACTCCGGGCCACGTCGCCGACCTGAAAGCCGATTTGAAACCGTTGCTCGGTTTCTTCGGAAACTCCTGCAAGTCGGGGCGGCGGACGGTCAGCCACAGCCGTTTCGGGCATTGCCGGAACGCTTGTAGCCGGGATTTGGACAGGCCGTGGGACATGGTAAATGCCTCTGTGTGCGGTTTTGAATGATGGATGCAGCTTAAACCCGGCAACGGACAGGATGCGTTGGAGGGGGGGTTTTTTTTTTTTTTTTTTTTTTTTTTTTTTTTTTTTTTTTTTTTTTTTTTTTTTTTTTTTTTTTTTTTTTTTTTTTTTTTTTTTTTTTTTTTTTTTTTTTTTTTTTTTTTTTTTTTTTTTTTTTTTTTTTTTTTTTTTTTTTTTTTTTTTTTTTTTTTTTTTTTTTTTTTTTTTTTTTTTTTTTTTCAACCTTCAGATTATGCTTCAAGTCATCCGATTTTTTGTTGAATGGGGCATTTTTTTTTTTTTTTTTAAAAAAAAAAAAAAAAAAAAAAAAAAAAAAAAAAAAAAAAAAAAAAAATCAAATGGAGCGAAGGGTTTGCAAGAGCCGGTCGCGACGAAGAGCGCAGTTTGTTCTACAGTTCGTCGATACGGGCTTCTCGCAGGCTGTAAAAACGCTTGCTACAAGATTGAGATGATGGAGGCGACGAATCCAGCCGGCTTGCTGGAGCAGGATGATCGTTGTCGTCAGCCACCCTTCCGAGGCCATCATGCTCCTTTGTTCCTTGGTAACCCGTTCCGAGGCGCCCCTGTTTTCGAGTCCGGGCGGTTTCCCTCCAGCCCCGGCAGCCAAAACCCAAACCCAAGGAAGACCTGCCGCATCGGTGCGGCGGCTGGTCGAGTATGGTTGGGACTACGACCGGATTTGCTACCGGGTGGAGCGGGAATTCCCGCCACCGGCATCGACCGCGCTGGAACGGCGCAACCATCGGGAGTGGATTGCCCGGCTGATCGCGCGGTATCGGCATGGCGAGTCCGTATCGCCAGCGTTACTTCAATAATGTTTCCCGGGCTCCCGCCTTTGGCGGGAGCCTCCCCGAGAACAGGAAATCGGCGGCTTTAACCGGTTGAATCTGGCCACTGGACCTTGTGATCACATTTCCAAGGCGCAGGCTAAAGCTGGGGGGGGGGGGGGGGGGGGGGGGGGGGGGGGGGGGGGGGGGGGGGGGGGGAAAACTCGTTGCGACGAAAAAACGCTCCGGGGAGCGTCAAGGGGGGGGGGGGGGGGGGGGGGGGGGGGGGGGGGGGGGGGGGGGGGGGGGGGGGGGGGGGGGGGGGGGGGGGGGGGGGGGGGGGGGGGGGGTTTTTTTTTTTTTTTTTTTTTTTTTTTTTTTTTTTTTTTTTTTTTTTTTTTTTTTTTTTTTTTTTTTTTTTTTTTTTTTTTTTTTTTTTTTTTTTTTTTTTTTTTTTTTTTTTTTTTTTTTTTTTTTTTTTTTTTTTTTTTTTTTTTTTTTTTTTTTTTTTTTTTTTTTTTTTTTTTTTTTTTTTTTTTTTTTTTTTTTTTTTTTTTTTTTTTTTTTTTTTTTTTTTTTTTTTTTTTTTTTTTTTTTTTTTTTTTTTTTTTTTTTTTTTTTTTTTTTTTTTTTTTTTTTTTTTTTTTTTTTTTTTTTTTTTTTTTTTTTTTTTTTTTTTTTTTTTTTTTTTTTTTTTTTTTTTTTTTTGCCGCTGCTCGCCATTCGATTTGGCCATCGCCAAAGGTCGCGGATTCCGAGCGACGAATCCGACGCAACTTGTCGCAAACCAGAGTATTCTTATTTTCGATAGCGGGTGACCGCCAAACGCCGCCCGCGCCCGACCTCCCCACCCGAAGGACATCGCTATGCCCCGCAAATCGACGCTGGACCCCCAGGTTAAGGCCCTGCTGGATAACCTCAACCTCGACGACGGCGGCGAGGAGTTGCTCGCCGAACCCGCCGAGGATGCCGCCCGCACCTGTGTGTGCTGTTGGAGCGCCTGACTAACGGCCGGGAGCGGGCGCTGCGCCCCGGAATGCTGGCGACCTGGAAGCCGGGCCTGAAAAATCGCCGCTTCCCCCGTTATGGCGAGCCGGTGGTCGTGGTCGCGTTGCTGGATACGCCGATCATCAACCCCGGCGACGAGTCCGGGTTGCCGTATTTCCGAGAGCCGCTGGATTTGCTGCTGGGCGTGGTGCGCGGCGATGACCGCGAGTTTCTGGTCTATCATGCCGACTGCCGCCGCTTCCAGCCGTATGAGGCGGGCGGAACGGGGAATCGCCCATAGGGCTGGTTTTAAATCCGTTTCGCAACGGCGGATTGGCGCGGGCGTTCGCCAAGGAATGTGAATACCCGCCATCACGGGTGCAATGCAGCGTATTCGCGAGCCGAGGGAATGCGTTGCGGCAGGCTGCGACCCGTAGGTCGCACGGCTTCCCAGCCCAGACAGGCCAGCCAAATGGAACGGGGGATCGGCTTTTCGCCATCGCGGTAGTAGATCAGCATCCGGCGTGAAATACCCAATGCCTCCGCGGCCTTTTCGAGCGTCAGGCCCGTGTCGTGCAGCCAGTTCCAAATGCGTTCATGACCGATACCGTCTGCCTGCTCGACGGCCAGGTTGCGCAGATTATCGGCGCCGAGATCCAGTTCGTCCTCGATCCAGTCGACCGAATGGCCGGCGAAACCGATCCTGGCTTGGGTAAAAAGAGCGAGAATCCTTGAGAGCGCTATCGCTTCGGTGGTTTCGATCCACGGGCGCAAGTTGACCTCGAAGGTTTGTCCATCGGCGTAGGTCAACCGCAGTGGGTAATCGGGTAGCGCCTCGACGGTGGTGAGTTGGAAGTGATCCTTGCTCATTGCTGCAACTCCTCGAACTTGGCGGCGAGTGTTTCCCGGTTGGACCTGGCCCACGCCAGGACTTCGGTAATCTCCCGCACGGCAATCTTGCCGTGAATGATCTCGACGGTGTCGATGATTACCCCCGCTTCGCGGGCATCATTCATCACGACATGGAAATGCGGCGGCGCATGATCCTTGGGATTGATGCGCACCACGTAATGGGCAAAGCGTTTGATAATCGGCATATATGCCTTGATGATAATGCAATGATTGCATATTTTAACGGCTGCCCGGTTTGTTTCGTGACTCGCTGATCCAGTCGCAGAGACCACCCCACTATCCCGCTCAGGAATCGCCGATGAAAGAAGACGCCATCACCACCTTCAACCGCCGCCTGCGCATCCTGGCGATGTTCAAAGGCAGCGAACCGCTCACCACCCAGATGATTTTCAACGGTTGCAGGGCACCGCCGAGGAGATGGACGAGCGCTGGTGCAGCGCGTCCTGGCGCTGCTGGGCGAGGCCGGTTTTCTGGAAGCGGTCAATCCCGACGCCAAACCGTTGCAGTGGCGCTGGCCCAAGGGCCGGAAGTTCATGACCTTGCCCCGGTTGTCCGATCAAGAGGTACTGGCGTTTCGGTTGCTGGAGCGGTTTCTGGAACCGCTGCTGCCCCGGAGTTCCTATCGCGCGCTGCGGCCCTATTTCGACGCCGCCCAGGACGAACTCGACGGATGCCGTTCTGGGCGCCGGTCAAGAATTGGGAAACCAAGGTGCGAATCGTTCCGCCGGCTCAGCCGCTGCTACCACCGGAACCGCCGCCCGCATTGGCCACGGCGACCGCCCGCAAGGACTGGGAACGCCAGCAAGATCAATTCGGGCGGCGATTCTGGAAGCCTTGTTCGAGAACCGGCAATGCGCGGTCGAGTACCAGCAGCTTTGGCGGGACGAGCCGGCGCGCTGGACGCTTCATCCCCTCGCTTACCTGCAACGCGGGCCGGCGTTCTATCTGCTCTGCACCATCGACGAGTACGCCGACGTGCGGCAATTGGCCGTGCACCGGATGCGGTCCGCCAGGGTGCTGGACCAGAAAGCGAGCAAACCGGCGGGATTCAACGTGATCGGGAAGTGGAGCGCAATCAGGGCATGGGCGGCAGCGGCGAACCGTTGCGGTTGGTCGCCCGGTTCTGGAAACGGGCCGGACTGCATTTGCTGGAAACCCGGCTGGCCGCCGATCAGGTGGTGGACGAGGAGGACGACGACCATTTCCGGCTGACCGCCACCGTCAACGACACCGCGCAATTGCGCTGGTGGCTGCTGTCGTTCGGCTCCAAGGTGGAGGTGCTGGAACCCGCCGGACTGCGGGAGGAAATGGCGAATCAGGCGTATTGGATGAATCGGATGTATGCGAAGGTAAATGGAACGATTGAACAGAGAGGTTCATAATGCATATCATCTCGTTAAAGGTGCTGCGAAGTTTCTGGGCAACTCATACTGATGCCGAGCAACCGATGCACAAATGGCATGGTATCGATGAAAAAACCGATTTCGTCAGTTTCATCCATCTGCGCGAAACTTTTAATAGCGCTGATTATTTGCGCCCCTACACGATTTTCAATTCGGGTGGCAATAACTATCGAGTCATTACAGTGGTGCGTTATCGTGACCGCAAGATTTTTTTCGCTGGGTGCTGACTCATCGAGAATATGACGAATGGTGCGGAATTTACCGAAAGAGGAAAGCATGACTCCGCAAAAAACTTTTGATTTGAAGGCGCTAGAACATACTTGGGTTGCTTTTCGACCGGATAGCTCATTTGCGTCCTATCCGGAACGAAGATGAATATTATCGTACCGTGATGCTGATGAATTCCCTGCTGGATGTCGTCGGCGATCAGGACGATCATCCATTGGCTGGTTTGCTGGATCTGGTGAGCGAACTGGTCGAGGATTTTGATACGGAACATTACGCGATCAAATGAACCACCCAGACGCAGCATGATCGTAAACTATCAATGGATTGTTGCAAGCAGGAGGCGCGTGCATGAACGAAACCGAACTGCTCAGCCATTCTCGCCCGAGGCGAGGACAACCGGCACCAATTCAAGGAAAACTTCAACAACGTGGATTCTAAGGCCGCCCAGTTTGGGCGTTTGCCAACTCCGGTGGCGGGATGTTGATCGTGGGGTCGAACGATGCCGGCGCAGTGCGAAGGTTGACCGCCTCCGATATCGGCAGGCTGAACCAGTTGCTCTCCAACGCGGCGTCCCAGTTGGTGCGTCCGCCCATCCATCCGATTTCACTCAACGTCCAGACGGCGCAGGGTCTGCTCATGGTCATCCAGGCGCCAGACGGTTTGAACCGGCCCTACACCGATAATCAGGGGCGGATTTGGGTCAATAGTGGCGCGGACCAGCGGCACGTCACCGCCTGCGAGGAAATGCAGCGGCTGTTTCAGCAGGCCGAGCTGATTTATGCCGATGAAGTGCCCGTTGCGCAAGCTACGGTCGCGGATATCGATCATCGAGCGTTTGGAGAGTATTTTGAGGCTGCTACAGGGAACCGCTGGAGGATACGGACCAGTCCTTGGCGCGGCTGTTACAGAATATGGGGCTGGCTCGCGACGGCGTACTCACCCTGGCGGGCCTGTTGCTGTTCACTAAAATACCGGAACGGTTTCGTCCGGCCTTCATGATTAAAGCGGTCGCCATTCCCGGCCACGAATTGCATGAGCCCCGCTATCTCGACAGCGAGGACAATTTCGACCGGCTGGCCGGGCAATATCAGCGCGGCCTGGCGTTCATCAAGCGCAACCTGCATTCCGTCCAAGGCGATCAGGGCATCAACAGCCTGGGCATTCTGGAAATCCCCGAAATCGTGTTGCAGGAACTGCTGGTCAATGCCCTGATCCACCGCGATTATTTCATCAGCGCCCCGATCCGGGTGCTGGTGTTCGCCGACCGGGTGGAATCAGCAACCCCGGCCATCTGCCCAATCATTTGGGCGTCGAGCAGATTCGTTATGGTCTGTCGAACATGCGCAATCCGCTGCTGGCTTCAACGCCACTCATCTTCTGCCCTATCGCGGGCTGGGCAGCGGCATTCCCCGCGCCCTCAAGGCCTGGCCGAGCATCGAACTGGTGGATGATCGCCCTGGCAACCAATTTAATGCTACCATTCCCCGCCCGGTCGCGAGCGGAATGTGTCAATGACTTTGAGACACCACGTTGATTAATTTAGTGTCTAACCGTTGTGTATTTTTGGGTTAAGGTTCTCCTGGGCGGTGGTTGGCGGATTGATCCAAACGGCGGTGGGCAAACTGGGCGGTTGGGGGCATTTCCCTTTGAATCGCTTGGGGTTGGCGAGGAAAGCGGCCTCCAAGGTCTTGGCGCGTTCGCGGTACACCGTGTCGGCCAGACCGAAGTGGACGGTAGCCGGGGTCATGAAGGCGATACCCGAGTGGCAATGGCACTGGTTGTACCACCGGAAGAACCGCTGGCAATGGCGGCGGGCATCCTCAATGCAGCCGAAGCGAGCCGGGAAATCAGGCCGATACTTCAGCGTTTTGAACTGCGCCTCGGAATAGGGGTTGTCATCGGAGACATAGGGCCGGCTATGGGTTTTGGTGACATCCAGGTTGACCAGCAAGGCGGCCACCGGCTTGCTGCGCATGCTGGAACCCCGGTCGGCATGGAGCGTCAACGTATTCGGTTGGATACTGTGCTTGGCTACCGTCTCGGCGATCAACTGCTCGGCCAGTTCGGCGGTTTCCTGCGGGGCGACCATCCAGCCGACGACATAGCGGCTGAAAAGGTCGAGGATCACATAGAGGTGGAAACAGGTCCATTGGGCGGGCCCTTTGAGTTTCGTAATATCCCAGCTCCAGACCTGATTGGGCGTGGTGGCCAGGAGTTCTGGCTTGGCATAGATCGGGTGAATCCGCTGGGGCCTGCGTTCCCCCGACTGGCCGTCCGCCGCCAGGGCGCGGTACAGGGTACGCACTGAGCCGATATACCGTCCCTCGTCCAGCAGGGTGGCGTAGACGAAATAGGGCGAGCAGTCGGCGAAGCGATCGCTGTCGAGTTCGTCCAGCATCCGCTGCCGCTCCTGGACCGAGAACGCCAGCGGGGCGGGCGGCCGGGGTGCCGGTGTTGCCGTCGCGGGCAGCAAGTGGCGCTGGCGGGCGTCTTCGCGGTAGACCGCGCCGCGACTCAGGTTCAGGGCGGCGCAGGCCGGGGCCAGGCCGACTTCCGGGGCCAATTGGTTGAGGGCTTGCATCAGCAGCACGCGCTCGGTGTCTCGTCCGCTGGCAGTCCGAGCAAGGCGCAAAGTTTTTTTTGGACCTCAATGATGGCGTGGGCCTGGGCCAGCTTGTGGCGCAGGCGGTCATTTTCCTGGGTGAGGTGGGCCACACGACGATCCTCGGCTTGGGCGGGATCGGCCTTCCGCCCGCGTTTTTGCGGTTCCAGCGCGGCGTGTTTGACCGCAGCGCGTTGCTGGCGCCAGGTGTTCAAGTGGGAGGAGTAGATACCTTCCTTGCGCAGCAAGGCGCCAATGTCGCCCGGCTGGTCACAGCGGTCGGCGGCCTCCAGAATGCGGCGCTTGTCGCTGCTGGAAAACTGCCGACGCTTGGCCGTGGCAACCACCTCCGGGTCGGGCCGCGCGCCCTCTGGCGCAGATAACAGGGGGGTCTCCATCGTCTTTTCCTTCAATTCGATCATGATTCTGAACAGCCTTTCTACTCTAATTTCCGAGGGGTGGGCGTCTCAAGTCATATTGGCACGGGGGGGTGGCCAATGCCTGCTCTGCATAATTTCTCGCGTTTGAAAAATCTCGCCATGAGCACTCAAGCTCTGCCAAGCTCACGAGGGTGCTGGCGGCACCCTCTTGGTTGCCAAGTCTTCGGTAAAGTTCGACCGCCGATTTGAAGAAATCCCGTGCTTTGACGATTTCTCCCTCCTGCCATTCGATCCCGGCCAGACCCAGCAGGCAAGTAGCTCTGCTAATGTCTATACGCAAGTCGGTCGCCAGAGAAAGTGCCTCATTCCATTTCTCCCTAGCCTTGTCCCCCTCGTACTGTTCAGCAAGGATTCTCGCTTCATCTACGAGAGCCTGAAACAGGGTGTCTTTGTCACCACTCCCGGTAGCACTTTCCTTGATCGCACACTTGTAATCCCGTGTGAGTCGCACAAGTTCATGATCGAGTGCCCGCGCCCCAATTCTTTCGAGAATAGAAACCGCAATGAGCGCTCCAGAAAGGTTGCCGATGTCGGAGTAGATCATTCCCGCGAGCCGCGCACAAGCGGCGACGCGGTCATAGTCTTCTTTTAATTCAGCAAGATCTGCGGCGACCAGCCATATGTCTGCAATGTTTTGATCAACCATGACAGGCCACATTCCTCCGAATAACTCGGCAGTCCTGTCACTCGAACCATCATGCACAGCGATGAAATACACGACAAACGACTGTTCAGAGGCCGTTCTTTCCTTGTCTGACGTGACACCATGGTCTTTGTCGACTCTTCCTGAATCCTCACCTTCCTGCTGGGCTTCAAGTTCTTGTCGATTCCACAGCGCGGGCTCTTGAAACTTAAGAGGTGGAAGAGAGCATATTCCGGAATCGTCGTCTACAGGTATTCTGTTATTCACGACCCAACGTTGAAGAGCCTCATCGATGTATTGGTGACAGCTATTTAAATCATCCATCATCAAAGTAACCCTGCTCAGGTCGATGAGGGCTTGAACCACTCCGGCTGAATTTTCGAGAGCTTTGTATTGCGCGAGAGACCGCTCGAAAACTGCCTTGCCGATGAATATTGCGCCCGCCGTTCGGCATCATATCCCAACAGTTGCAACGCGCTGATAATCACCTCGACCGAAACTTCCTTCCGATTAGTGTCAGCGAGTGGCATTGCGTATTTCTGGAGAAGGTCGATCTCCCAGTTGGCAAAGGCTTCGCGAGCCTTCCAAAGACTCGTGTAGGCGGAGAGGTTCTGATCCAGTCTTCCGCCAGTGATGTGATCATCCAAAGCGATGATCATGTCGTGGTGCAGCCCTAGGCTGCGACTGTTGAACAGCGAATCCATGACCTCCTGCCACTCACTCAGCGTCTCGGAGCCTTGGGTGAGCACCGCGTGATAAAGCATCTCGATCAATATGCTTTGGTCGCAGTCGTTCACCCCCCCGGCTGCGGCAGGGGTGCGAGGGGACGGCCGGCGCGCCGGTCGGCGATGGCCGTTTCAATATAGAGCCAGGGCGAGTGGCCGCGTTGCCGACAAGTGTCGATGACGCTGGCCAGCAGGGCGAAGACCCGCGAGCCCGTGGCGGTGCGGGTGCCGTGACTGATCTTGCGGGCGATCACCCAGTGCCGCAGCGCCCGCTCCGCGTCGTTGTTGGTCAGCGGGAGTTCGGGATGGTGCAAGACCTGGAAGATCGCGTCCCAGTCGTTGAGCAACTCCACCGCCAGGGCGTGGGTCTTGGCGTGCGGGTGGCCCTGGTGCTGCTCGCAGGCGGCGCGCAGCTCGGCCAGGAGGGGGGCATGTTGGGTCGGCAGGTCGGCCGGCGGGCCTTCCCGCGCGGCGTACACCGCCGCCACCAGGGCGTTGAGGGTGTCGAGCACCTGGCGGCCAAAGGCCCGCACGTCGCGATGGTAGCTTTCGGCCAGGCCCCGCGCCTTGCGGATCAGGTGCGCCCAGCAGCGCAACCGCCGCGGGTAGTGGCGGTAGGAGACCCAGCCGTCGCTCATCAGCCAGCCGGTGAAGCCCTCCAGCACGTTCTTCGACCAGTTCCTTGCCCCGGCCGGCGACGGAGTACAGGGTGACGGTGGCGGCGGTGAACACCCACAGCCACAGCGGCTGGCCCCGCTCCGGCCAGGACGTTTCATCGGCGTGCAGCAGACCGCTGGCCAGCACTGCGTCCACCAACTCGTCTTCCGCCGGGGCCAACGCGGCGGCGGCTTCGTGGAGCGTCTGGTGGATCGTGCCGATGCTCAGTTCCACCCCCAGCCACTCGCGCAGGAATTCCTGAATTCGCGCCCGCGACAGCCGGAACCGCAGGCTCAGGGCGACGATCAACCCCGCCAAGCCGGGGCCGACCACCCGCCATTCGCTCAGTTCCACCCCGGCCAGCAGCGGATCGACTTCACCCCGACCCGCCGTCGCCCGGGAGTGATGCCCGCAGGCGCAGGGCACCTCATAATAGCGGTGGTCCACCACCCACAGCCGCAACCCCGGCTCGTCCGCCGCGCCCCGCCGCAGGTCCACCGCCTGGAAGCCGGTATAGGCTACCGCCCCGACCGGGTCGGCCAGCACCTGTCCGCAGCCGGCGCAAACATCGGGATAGTGGGGGATCTCCTCCTGCGCCGTGAAGACCTGGGTCCGGCCCACCCCCGGCGCGCCGGGCTGCTTGCCCGCCTTCCGGGCCGCTTTCACCGCCGCCAGGGGGGCGGCGGTGTTGACCGCCGCCGATTGGCCCGTGGTGGCGGTCGCCTCGGCCGGTTCTGCCGCCACCGCCGAGCACGCCTCGGCCTCATCGGGCTCGACCACGGTCTCGCCCCGGTCCCACGGCGCCCGACTGCTCGGCGGGCGCGAGCTGTTGGTCGGCCCTTGGTTCAACCGCTCCCGCGCCTCCTTGAGATCCGCCAACAGCCGCAACGACAGCCCGCGCAACGCCTCCGGGTCCAAGGACCGGACGTAGGCGTCATCGATCTGGCGCAGGCTGTGATCGCTCAGGTGCATGAAGGCGGTAAACTCATCTCGGTAACCGGGGTTCTCGGTCTCCATGCTGCCCCGTCAAAGTCAGGGAAGTCAAGGGGGGAGTGAACGACTGCCTTTGGTCAATTTCTTGTTCCGTAATCTTCCCCGCCTCGTATTCTCTCATCTGCTCATCGTTTTTCAGCGCAAAGTACTGGAATGCCGCCCCGGACACAGCGAGGAAAAAGGGTCGGTTTTCGTTCCAAAGGCTTTCAAGTAATGACTTGCGGGTAAGTTCGTGGAACGTGAAGCCGCGACCAGGATACGGCTCGACAAAGGTCAATCTTTGTAGTTGCTGGTATGCGGCATCAATGGCGCCAGGGCTGAACGAGTAGCCGACGTCAGCTAGTTCTTTAGACGCTAGGACTGCTTTAAGCACATCATTATCGAACCAGCGCAGGATCGCACCACAATGGATGAAGGTGCGGAGCTCATCCGGTAATGTTGAAATGTATATGTTGGTGGCGCGTGAAAATAGATCATCCTCGCTGGCTCCTTGCAGAGCTGTGATTAGTTAGTACGTGCTTTTTTTTGTAGTGTTCACTGCTCACATCCTAAGTGCAGAGATGGCGAGGGTTTGCAGTTTTTTAGGCATGCCTCCTGACTCGAAGGTAATAAACTTGATCAACACTTCTTCCCACTCGAGCTTGATCTGCATGAGATATTCCCGACTGCATTCCGGTGTAAGCGGTTTTAGGCTTTGACGCAAAAGCCAGTTGGCACTGCCGAGTTCGACGGAGGGGGTTCGTTGTCAAGCGATGACCCAAACCACGTTGTCGTCAATCGAAATCCGTGGCACAAGCTCGCGGGTTATCCAGTTTTGCAGGCTTTCGCTTGCCCGCTCGAAAGTATCGATGATTACGACTACTGGCTTCGACGAAGAGTTAGCTAAAACACTTAGATCACTTGCCAGTGCATCGAAAATCTGCCGCATTTGATGGTCGCGGACCTCATTGTTAGTCGCGCGAAAGATAACGCTGTCGATCTGGGACGGTATTAGTGTAGGTAATGTCGGCGCATCGGAGTGCTTGAGGATGTCACGACAAACCATATCGAATGAGGGGAAATTGTTATAGCCCAATTGCTTTCGGATCGAAAACAGAGCGTCGCAGAATGAGAAGCTCGCATTCTTGAAATCGACGAGCGCATGAAGAAAAACAACTGGTGTTTGAATAAACTCTTCAATGAGCCGCGTTTTGCCCATGCCGGATTCAGCCTCGATCAGAAGGGCACGCACTGGTGATTTCTTCTCAACGATGTTCCGAAACAATTGTTTCTCCTCGTCGCGATCGACGTGAATCTTCTTGACTCTCTCCTCCAGTGCGAGGATGACTTCAGAATCCGGTGGCTTGGAGGGTGGCGGGATAGTTGGTTCGCGCTCTGCTGGCTCCGCACTTTCGTGCTTAGCAAGGTCGAGACGTTCGAGGATGAGCTCGGCGATTTCTTGTGGTGCCCGGTTACGCACGTCAGGAACGATAGCGGTGGAAAAAAGACCGTCAATGTCACCATCACCGAAGCGCAATGGCAGGAATCGCATGCGCTTGACGTTTTCTGTACCAGCGTCTCGCAAGTCTCGTTCGAAGGCCTGGATCGCTCGCCATTCCTCTTGGGTCCATGGTTTTTCATTGTAGCGCTGGCAGGCGCAAGTCACTACCAGACGCGTCATTTTGCGATAGTAGTTCTGAAGCACGATCTGAGCGTCTGGACCCGCGAGTTCGGCTTCAAACCACTCATCGAAAAACACCTTTCCCTCGCCCACCTTCTCCCGCAAGAGCTTAGCCACCTCGCGAACCAAATCGCGTTTGTTGTCACCAGCGAAGGAAATGGCGATTTCGAATCGGTATTCTTCAGGTTTCATCGATAGTCTTTTAGGGTTCGGCGATTTAATCATGCCTCACGAATTCTTTGAGCTAGGTACTCAACGTATGCCATATTCACTTCTATGCCTAACGTCCGAATTCAGCGGAAGGCCACAAGCGGTGCGAAGCGCCGCTTGTGGCCTTCCGCTGGAATGACTGGTTGGGCAGCTGCCCGTTCACTTAGTAACAAGATGTTCACCGGTATCTGTGAGCCGCACGAACGCCGAAAGCGGAATTGGAGCAGCCTGATTCTTTATGTCGACCCTCGCTCGTACCAGCAAGTTTGCCCACGCAAGATCCTTCCACCCGAAGGCTCTGGATCGGTCGGTAGTCACTGCTGGAGACGTAGGCCAGGCAGGTGGCAGGAGATAGGTCACACGTTCGACTCGGTCCAGGACCGCCGACGGACCATCTAGAACAACGTCAAAGCGATAGACACGATGATTGAAACGGGTGTCGTATCTTTCCGCTCGCCAGGCGCTGTGCAACAGCGCGAAATGTTCCCCTGTTAAGGTGTCGGTGGGTAGCAGCGCCTGCGACAGATGCGAGATGAGACGGGGAACACGGTCGGCAGGAAAGAGATCGTACCAGTTGAGTTGGTCCAAGCTCACACCATCGACTCAGTGTTCCGGCGGCCTGCAATCGTCCAAGCGGGTGGGGATCAGCCATTGCTGACCCATTGGCCGATCCGCCAGTAGAGCCAGGGCTAGCCTGTACTCTCGCTGGACAAACCCAGTTTTCTCAACCGACGTTGCTGACAGGAAGGCCAACACGCGAGTTGCCTCTCGCAACTTCCGTAGAACGAAGGGCTCCCACTCCACGCCCGGTGGGATGCCTTCATGCTCAAATGGTTCAGGCGGCTTGTCCATCCAGGGTGTCAACCCCGCGTGTTTCAGCTGCGTGTAGATATCGTCGACACGCGCCTTATCCTCACGGGCGTAGCTGAGGAAGACGAATGGCTTGCTCATCCTGGATGTCCCTTTCGTTCAAGCTGTAGCGGTCTGCCCAACGTTTCGGTTCAGCGGAGGGTCGCTCGCGGCCCGTCCACTGCAACCGGTTGTTAGGCGCCATGCCGTCACCGCCTCGCCTGCCACTTCCGCATGATCTCGTGTGCAGCCGCGAGGCGCCCGCCGCAGGCAGCAAGCCACGCGGGGGGACTCGATGCTTCTCCATCTCGATTGCTCGCGCCTTTGCCACGTCTGTAGATCAAATCGAGTACCAGGAGGCCAGGCGACGGCTGAATTTTCGCCGTTGCTTCCGCCGGCGTGATGCGCGAGCGAGGTGTCGCCCGGATTGGGCGACACTCATTTCCGCTCGCACCTCAGGGCGTGCCCGCCCCCGGCACCTCTACCTCGACCACCCGCAGGGTCGCGCTCGAGGTACGTGCGATCTCGGCCAGATCGTGGGAATCCGAGCCGCTGATGAACAGGTGCTGACGATTCGGCCCGCCCAGCATCACCGCATAGCCCTCCGTGTCCAGCTCGACCCGCTCGACGATCTCGCCACCCTTGCGGACCCGCAGCACCCCGAACTTGCCTTCGGGGTTAGCGAGCCACACGGCGCCTTCGGCGTCGAGCGCGATGCCGTCGGGATTCACATCGTTGGGCAGTTGCGCATAGACGCGCCGATTGGTGAGCGATCCGTCCGCCTGGACGTCGTACGCGGCCAGGCGGTGACCCATGGTCTCGGCGACGATCAATAGACATGTTCCCAAATAAGTATCCATAACCTATTGAACGACATAGTCATTTTTAAGGTTACACAGGCCGGTAACCACTAAAATAACTTTATCGGCCATATTCTTTATGTGGTTTCGGAATTTAATAGCGAGAATCTGAAAGCCTTTCAGATCTCCAATCAGGTGTTCCACCGCAACGCGAACTCGACTGATGGCCCGGTTTTCTTTCTTTTGTTGTGAGGTTAACGTCGGCTTTGGATTGTTTTTTGACTTCCGGGGCTTTTTATGGGGGATATGAATTTCATGGAAAGTCGGATAGCGATCTTTAATGCCCTGATAGCCTAAGTCGACATAAGCCTCAACCGAAGAGAGGCCCGGTGGACTGGGAGCTAATTCCTCTTTCAATAACGCATAGTCATGCCGGCTGCCTGGGGCCGTCGGACCCACGACGGGGATGCCCTTGTCGCCATCCGCGATCACCGTGTTTTTCAGGGTATGATGGTGTTGCTTGCCACTATAATAGTGTTTCTGTTTGCGAGCATGGTCGGGTCGGCAACAGGGTCTCTCCGTGGCGTCGATAATAATATTCTGAGTTTTTTCAGTAGGTTGTTCGTCATTGCTGGCCGGTTTGAAGTGACGGTGAGGTAAAACATGCAGGCGTTGTTCGGCCTGTTTTAAAATGGGCAGAAGCCGCATCACATTTTCCTCGGCTTTGGCTGGGCTGAGATCGAACCAGCACCCAAGCACATCAAAGGTCGGATAGGTTTTCAGGTAGAAGAGGATAAAAAAGAGCTTTAGTTCAGGTGTGGATAACGTGCCTTTACGTCCGCCGCCAGGTCTTCTTTTACGCTGTGCCCGATGTTTTTGGTAGTTTTTCTGTCGAGCCGATTCCAAACACTGGGTAAATTCTGGCAGGAGGATATCAAAGACTTTCTGAGGTATCCCCGTTAAGGCTCTAAATTGTCGTTCGTTACGAATGATCATCAATTGAAATTTTTTCATGGGGGCTTTCCTGATCGCTCTATCCTCATCCAAGAAGATGGGGACTTATTAAAAAAAGTCAACCCCAAGCCATTGGGAAAGAAGAAAAACTTCTTATAGTTAAACAGCAACAGATTGAAATTAATCAAGAAATTATTTGGGAACAAGTCTAATGTCTTGCCGTCTGGCGTGACCACGATCCCGTTCGGGAAGCTCAAGTCCTTGGCGACGACCCGGGCGCGGCCATCGGGATCGACGCAGGCGATCACGCAGGTGTCGACGGGTTTGTTCTTGGGATCGAAGAAGTTGTAGCCGATGTCCCCCACGTACAGCCGGTCCTGGGCATCGACGATGCCGTCGCTCAGGCAGAACACCGTGATGTCGGCGAGGTTGGCCAGCGGTTGCAGCGCCTTGCCGCCCCAGCGGTAAATCTGCCTCTGCATCGCGTCGCCGACCAGCAGGCTGCCGTCGCGCCGGAATCCGAACGCGTTCGGGATGAATCCCAGTTCCACCGCCGTCTCGACCTTTCCGTTGAGGTCCGCGGTCTTGATCCGCTTGTCGTGGATGTCCAGGAACCACAGCTTGCCGTCGCGCCAGCGCGGGCTCTCGGTGAACTTCAGGCCTTGCTTGTTATCGACTAATGTCTTGCCGGTGTGTGTCTTCATGACGGTCTCCTTTCCTATGCTGCAAGTTTGGTTGTCAGTGCGCTCGCCGCCGGCTCACGCGCTGGCGCGATTGACGAAGGCAAGGCTCAGGTCGGTGATCGACCGGGTCACGTGGCCCTTGCCGCTGACGTCGTCGCAGTAGATCAGCCCGCCGGAACCGAGGCGCACGGTTTTGCCGTCGCTGGCCGTCACCTCGCCCTCACCAGAGAGAACGATGCAGATATAGGGCTGCGGGGCATTGTGCGACGGCACCTCGGTGCCGGCCGGGGCCGAAAACATGACAAAGCTGGTGACTGCTTCGATCTCGGTCATTCGCCCCATCGGGTTCGGCGGTGGTCCGAGGCGGGCTTCATGCTACGGAAGGTCTCGGACACCGATGTGCGTCTCGCCCTGTTCGTCGGTGTAGATACGCGGGATTTTCATGTCTGTTGCTCCTTTTCGTTGTTTGGCTTTCGTGCACGCCGTCACCGGGAACGGCCCGGAATGAGTGGAAACGCGTACGGAATCAGAACTCGACCGCGATTCCGCGCGCCTTGGCCACTTTGTAAATCGAGTCGAAACTCTTCGCCGAATCCCAGGGCTTGTCCTCCGGCTCGTTACGGAATTCCCGGTAGGCCCGCTCGACGTTCAGGTAGATGCGTGCCGGGGCACGCCACGCACCGTACGGTCCGAAATCGATCTGCTTGGCAGCCTCGAACGAAGTCAGCCCTTGCTCGTAGCAGCGCTTGGATTCATCGCGCAGGTATTCAAGGTACGCTTTCATCTCTTTTACCCCTTCGATCCCGCACACCGGTCCGTGTCCGGGGACGATGACTTTCGGCTTGAGCGAGATAATGAGATCCAGAATCTTGATCCATTTCGCGTAGCTTCCGGTCCAGCCCATGGGGGTACACAGGCGGAAGAGCACGTCGCCGGCGAACACCACCCCTTCCTTGGGGACGTGAATGATGGTGTCCCCGGCCTGGTGGCAAGGCCCCACATAGACGATGTGCACTTCCGTGCCGTCGAGATCCAGCACATGGCGGTCGTCGAACACGGTCGTCGGCAGCACCAGCTTGATGCCGTCGAAGTTGTAGTCCTGCAGCAACTGCCTGGCGATGGCCAGCGCGCCGGGATGGAGCACCTTCAGCAGCAGGCTTGGCAGAAAGCTACTGGCCGCCTTGAGCAGATCCTGAGTTTCCTTCGGATCGGCGACGTGCGGCATGCGTTCGGCCACCTTTCGATGAGCGATAATCTCGGCACCTTCGAAGAGCTGGTTTCCCCATACGTGGTCGGCGTCCTCGTGGGTGTTGATCACGCGCTTCGGCATACCCGGCCAGACCTTGCCGAACAGCTTGATCATCTGGCGCCCGTGGGGCAGGTCCGACTGGGTGTCGACAACCACGCCGCCACCCAGGTTGATGAGCCCCGAGTTGGCATCGCACACGAGGTTCTTTTCGTTCAGGACGGCATAACAGTTTGTGCTGACTTGTTCCATTTTCATACGGGTCCCTCCTGATCGGTGGTTTCGGGTCGCACTCCGGAAACAGCGCGCGTCGGTCAATGCAACGGCGTTCAGCAGTGACGCAGGTCAGCGACAACGCGGCCAGACGCCTGCGGTTCCGCAGTGGTGGCGTTCACCTGTGGGTCGCCAGTGCAGCCTAACGCCCCGCATAACGGGCGCGAACGTAGTGAGGGTCCGAGTTGAAGCGGTGGTTAGGTTTTCTACAGTAGCGCTTGAAATTTCTCAACTGTTAAACGTGCCTGTTTCAGAATATGGGCCAGCGTTGATCGTTTGATAGGCCGATGGGCTGGCACTGTGAGTTTCAAAACCTCGCTCCGCGTGTGCTTTTGAAGTCGTATATGACTACCTTTCTGGCGGACTACTACCCAGCCGTCACGCTGTAGAGCCACAATGACTTTTTCGTAACCGAGGCTTGGAACTTTGGTCATACCGCAACTTCCAGGACCTCTGTGCCAAGCGTGAAAGTCAAATCGTCTTCTACTGGTTCAAGGTACAGCTCAATTGCTTCTTTTATATTTTTCAGCGCTTCTTCTTTGCTATCCCCTTCACTGATACAACCTGGCAGACTAGGAACATGAACTGTAAATCCACCTTCTTCGCTAGGTTCAAGGACAACTTTTAGTTTCACCTGCCATAACTCCTACGATTTTAGGGGACAACGTAGAACCTAACGTTGCTTTTAGCCGAGAGGCGCGGGTACGCGCCGAATCGGCTAGAAAGCCTTGTTAGATTGCTGTTATTAAACAAATAAGCCGTCATTGAGGTCATCAACAAAATCCTCTGTACAGGACAAAAATTTCAACCAATTGAATTCAAGCATAAATTTTCAAAAAACCGGATGGATGGGGACTCCAACCCATGGGTTTGAAGAGCAATTCGAGGGCCCGATGAAAAGCGTGCTGACGATGAGGTTCTTGATGGTGGGATAAGCAGCTTTTTAAGTAATCTAATCCATGCCGAAAAATACTTCGTGCGGGACGCTCATGTTTCTTTATTTTGATGGGCGTAACCAGTCGAGCGCGCCCCTGGTTCAAGCGACGAGGCGAAGCCGGGTGGATGGGGGTTGGATCGGGATGTTCGCATAGAGGCGCGCCGTTTCGCTTTGGATATGATGGTTGATGAACGGCTCCCACTCGTCGTTGAGGGCCACGCAGCGAAGGTTCAACAGGGCTTGGGCGCCGGGGAGAGTCCAGTGCATCCCGGCCCGTTCCATCCGGTCCTTGACGACGTGGCGGCAGGCCCCTTCGATCACGCCGGAGGCGATGGGGTAGCCGGCGGCGAGGTACCGATCATAATGAATGCGGTCGCGGTGGCGCTCGAAATAGCCGTGAATTTGCTCCAGGCGGGTGCGGGTGGCGGCGGGCAGCGCGCTCTGCTCGGCGAGGTGTTGCAGCCAGCGGATCACCCCAGTCCCCATGCCGCTCAGCAACCCGCAGACCAGCACTTTCATCCACTTCAACGCCCCGTCGCTGCCGGGATCGTGAAAGAGATGCACCGCCTCCCACAGGTAGCCGGTGGCGTGCAGCAGGTCGAGGATTTCGACCCGGGGCGCGTCGCCTAAGGTCTCGGCGGCGGCATCCCAGAGGGAGGCTTGGCCGTCCATCAGCAGGATCCAGGGGTGCTGGTGGTCGGGGTCGCGCCGACGGGCTTCTTCGGCCAGCCAGGGGGAGATCACCTCCGCCGGCCGCGGCGGGGCCAGGGCCGCGGCGACAGCGGCGGCCACCGGCAACACCGCGCACAACCGCTTGTGCTGGGGGACCGGCCGGGGCGACTCGAGTCGTTCCGGTTTGGCCATCGGGTCGCGGAACAGCGCCTCGACCACGTCCATGGCGGTGCGGGGATGTGGCTCGATCTGATAGGCCGCGCCAAGTACGGCCATCTTCTTGCGGTCCGGCTTCGGCCCCCGGGCGTGGTCGTGGGCGGCGATGACCGGGGCGTCGGCCGGCTTGCGCAGCGGCACCCCCTTGCCGTCGGCGCTCAACACCACGATCTGTTCGCCCGTCGCCGGCGCCGCCGGCGGCCGGGTCGCCTCATGGCCGGCCACCGCCCCGGCCAGGGTCCGCGTCATCGTCTCCAAACTGGCCACGGACTGCTTCAAGCCCAGGATGCGCCCCAGCACGACGTTGACTTGGCCGTAGGGATTCTCCACCACCAGGGCCTGATTCCAATCCCGCAGCAGATACGAGCACTGGTCCTCGGGCAGTCCCAGCCGGGCATCCAGCGGCGCCGCCTCGATCCGCTGGCCTTCCCGCGTGCCGTACACCACCCGCGGTACCGCAAAGTCGCCAAACATCGATTGATACGGCCGCACGTGCCGCTCGGGCAAGCGCTTCACCACCCGCCCGTCGGCCAGCGTCAGCGTCTCCCCGCAGTCGCCATCGCCCGCCAGGGCGAAATACTGCGCCTGCAGGTCGTGACCTAGCCGCAGCAGGGCTTGCCACAGACCGCGTTCCATCTCGTGCGCCGGCAGGCCGTCGCGGGCCGCCGCCTCCACGAACCTGGTCAGCTCCGCCAAGTGCGCCGGTACGTCCAACCTCTTGCCTTCAACCGTCAACGGCGACATCATCGTGATCATCGGTGGATTCCCCGGGAAAATGAGTTTGGTAACCTTCATCCTACCTGCATCCGCTTCCAGCAGACAGGGGAATCCACCCCCAATCCGGCCAGCCATCGCTACCCCCGCGTTCGACTGGTTACGCCCTATTTTGATCGGTTCAACCGCATTACGCCATTGACCGACGAGGTGCGCCCAACTAAAAGCGATGGCGGCAAATGCTAACAATTTTTCCAGTCGTTGGGGATCAGTCATATGAGTGGCCTCCAGATCAAATCCTCGGGTTTTCAGGCATTCAAACAGCGTTTCAATTTGCCAGCGCTCTTTGTAATCCTCTAAAGCGGTTTCGGGTTGAGCCGGAGTGGCGATAATCACCAAGGTCCCATCGGACATTTTACCGCCAATAACATACAGAGAGTGTCCCCAGAGGCGACGCGGGCCGGATAAGATACAGTACCGCCCTCTTGGCAGATGCCGGAACCAATGACGGACGGGGACGAGAGCCCCTCTGGAATTGCCGACTTGGGTATTGCTTTTAATTCTTATTCTGAAAAGAATATTTTTATCTATCAAATAGTTAAACCAAGATTTTCCAATAAACTCGCGATCCGCCAAGAGACAATCAATCCGAGAAATTCCCAATATCTTGATGCATCGATCACACAAATCAATTCTTTCTTGGGTGTTTGAATTCCCTTTCTTTTCGAGACAAACCCAGATGATTGGAAAGGATATTTTAGTGTGAGCGATCCCGATTACCAGGTAATTGACATCGAAAACTCCCAATTTCCAATTCGTTCGGTCCAGGGTAATTTTCCATCGCTCCAAGCCGGTAAGATGCGCGATAAATTGGCCGAGCACATCAAAGTCTAAATTAAAATAACGAAATAACTTTTGCAGTCTTTTATAAGAAGAATCCGGTTTGGATTTTCCAGGAAACGCGCAAGATATTTTAGTAAGATTGACGGTTCCTAGTTGAATGATACCGAGGATCATGAACACAATACATTGAATACGAGCTCGGTTCCATCCAAAAAAACTATGGAACATTTCGATTAAATATCGGGTATTATCAGGTAAGGAATTCATGTTAATAGACTCGCCTGTATAAATTATAACGATCTAAATCAGCAAGTTATCATATCATGCCCACCAAAATCATGCTACCCATCAATATCGACCTAAAATATATATATGATTTTTATCACAAAAATTTTTGTCCCGTACAGAGAGCAAAATCAGCAGGCCAGCTTGTCCCATGCCCGGCTGCATATGTTTTTCCCCGACGTGTTGATTTCCTCAATATTTTTACCGTTCCAGTTATCGGCTGAACGCCTGCGCCTTGCATGGGATCTTGCTGCTCGGTGACTTCAAAATCAGAAACATCTAAGCCTTTTTCTAAAATTGCGTTTTCGAAATCCTCTTTTTCTGAATCGTCAATCAGCATTTCTTTTCTCCTTTGCAATCTAACGAGGAGATGAGCGGCGAAGCGAAGCGGAGTCCGCTCGATCTCCTGGTTCTTCCGCAGTCCAGGGATTTTTATCCCGGAAAAATGGACAAAATCATAAAATTTCAACGGACCTGCGCGGCTGCGGTCGCGTATCCGCATCAACGCCTGTTATGCGCGTACGCGACCGCAGCCGCGCACTTTGGCCCATTTTCGTGATTTTCTCAATTTTTTCATTAGCTTATCCATGGAGTGTCGGGAAGAACAAGTGATTATGTAGTTTCCGCCTATCTACGGTAAACTGCCATGGTTGACAAGAACTAATTGATCCTGCTAGCCTTTGTCAGCAGTATAACATTCATCGCAAGTCTTGCAACCCAGGAAATCCCCCTATGCTCGCCGTCCCCCCGGAACTCGCCCGTCGCTACGAGGCGCGGTTGGCGCAGCAGAACATCCTGGCCGGGCAGCGTCCGCACTATCACAAGTGGCTGCGCTATTATCTGGACTTCTGTCACAAGTATAGCTTCAAACCGATGGATCGGCAGAGTTTGCCCGCTTTTCAGGAAAAATTGCGGGCCAAGCATCAGCCTGAACCCCTGTGCCAACAGGCCGGGCAAGCCGTTGCGCTTTATTGGGAGATGGTTTCCTCAGCCGCCAACGGGTCGCGCCCCCCGGCGGTTGCCGCGACTCAACAGGGCGTCGCCGAGACTCGACTGACCCCCCAGGCCTCTCTGGAGCGCACACCTTCCCACCCATCGCCGACGGGAAAATCCCCTACCAAATCACTCGCGCCACCGTCCCCACCGACCACGCTCGTTCCCCAGCGCGCGGAAAAAGCCACGCTACCGCCTCGCCCATTGGCACCGTCGCAACTACCTACCCGGCAAGAAAGGGAAACGGTCGGTAGGGTGCCGGACGCGCCTGCAAATCCGGTTCGGACGCTTTCCCCTAAAGATAAAACGGATTTGGCTGAATTCCAGTTGACCGGAGCCAGTTGGGTGTGGGTCTACGACGGACTGACTTCGGCCATCCAGGTCCGGCATTATTCCCCCAAGACCTTGGAGGCCTATAAAATCTGGACGCAGAAATTTCAGACCTTTACCCAAAGCAAGGACCCACGGCTGGTGTCGATGGACGATGTCAAGGGTTTTTTGACTTTTCTGGCGGCGACCAAAAAAATCGCGGCTTCCAGCCAGAACCAGGCCTTCAATGCCTTGCTGTTTTTGTTCAAACACGTCCTGGAAAAGGATTTTGGGAACGTCGAGGGCGTGGTGCGCGCCAAGCGGAAACCCTATATCCCGGTGGTGTTGTCGCGGGAGGAAGTGGACCGCATCATCGCTCGGCTCGATACACCCTACGCGCTGGTGGTGAAGTTGCTGTATGGATGCGGCTTGCGGCTGTTCGAGGGTTTGAAGCTACGGGTGCAGGATTTGAATTTCGCCATGAGGGTGTTGACCGTACACGACGGCAAAGGGCAAAAGGATCGCACGGTGCCGTTGCCGGAGACGCTGGTCCCCGAGCTACAAGCACAACTGGACCGGGTCGCGCAGGTGCACGAGGCCGACTTGGCCACCGGCTACGCGGGGACCTTTTTACCCGCCGCGCTGGGGGAGAAATACCCGCGGGCTGCCCAGGAACTGGCGTGGCAGTGGTTGTTTCCTGCTAAGACGCTGACCCGCGTGCCCGATACCGACGACTATCGGCGCTCGCATTTACACGAGACTCTCGTGCAAAAGGCCATCAAGGAAGCGGTACGCCGCACCCGGATTCCCAAGCGGGCCTCCGCGCACACCTTTCGCCACAGCTTCGCCAGCCATTTGTTGCAGGCGAACTACGACATTCGCACCATTCAGGAATTGCTGGGGCACAGCGACGTGCGCACCACGATGATTTATACCCACACCGTGCGCAGCATCACGCTGAAGGAGGCGAAGAGCCCGCTGGATTTTTAGGCAATTTCCAGAACACTCTCATTTGCAGCCCGTCCCCGTCTGATCGCTGCGTGATGCGTGTATATTGACGGCCGATAACCCCATGCCGAGGTGCCGTCATGACCCTGCCCGATCCCAATCCCACCGTCGCTCTGGCCCTGGCCGAGGACGTTGGCGGCGGCGATTTGACCGCCGCCCTGATCCCGGAAGACGCCCAGGCCGAGGCCACCGTCATCAGCCGTGAACACGCCGTGCTCTGCGGCGCGGCGTGGTTCGATGCCGTGTTCCGCCAACTGGACCCGCGCATTCACATCGAGTGGCGGGCGGCTGACGGCGACCGCGTCGAACCAAATCAGCAACTATGCAACCTGCGCGGACCGGCTCGCGCCATGCTGACCGGTGAGCGCACGGCGCTGAATTTTCTTCAGGCCCTTTCCGGAACCGCCACGCTGTCCCGGCGTTTCGCCGATGCCGTGGCTGGGACCGGCGCGACCATTCTCGACACCCGCAAAACCCTACCGGGCCTGCGCTTGGCGCAGAAGTACGCGGTTCGTTGCGGTGGCTGCCAGAATCACCGCATCGGGCTGTTCGACGCTGTGTTGATTAAGGAAAACCACATCATGGCTGCCGGCTCGATCAGCAACGCCATCGCCACGGCCCGCCGCCTGCATCCCGGAGTTACGGTCGAGGTGGAGGTGGAGAATCTGGAGGAACTGGGCGGGGCGCTGGCGGCCCGGCCCGATATCGTGATGCTGGACAATTTCGATCTCGCGTCCATGGCCGAGGCGGTGCGGATCGCTGCCCGGCTGGTCAAACTGGAAGCCTCCGGCAATGTCAATTTCGACACCGTCCGCGCCATCGCCGAAACCGGCGTGGATTACATTTCCATCGGCGGCCTGACCAAGGACCTGCGTGCCGTGGATTTGTCCATGCGCTTCAAAACCTGCTGAAACGTGCACGTCACCTCTGCAAACTGCTGCCGGCTGTCCGGTCGGCGAGGATAACCGCCGCATGAAACCTTTATTCCACTCTGCCGCGCTCGCCACCGCATTGACGCTGAGTCCGTTGGTGACCGCCGCTACCGACGGCTTGCCCGTCGCTCCCTACCAGGCCAGTTACGAAGTGTACGCCTCCGGATTCTCAATCGGCGAGGCGACTATCACCTTGGCCGCCACCGGCCCAGGAACCTACCGGATGAGTTCCGATGTCCGTCCCAACGGTCTGGTCGCACTGCTGGCGTCCGGCCGTATCCACGAGCAGGCCAGCGGCGAAATCCGCGATGGTGCGATCCGGCCCAACCAGTACGAACGGTTGCTGGATACTGGGAGGAAATCCAATCACATGCAGCTGCGTTTCGACTGGCCCGCCGGTCGGGTTCAGGCTCGCTACAATACGGACCAGGCGGTCCTGCCGCTGGTCCCCGGCGTGGTGGATCCGCTCAGCTTGCAACTGATGGTGATGGATGACTTGCAGCGCGGTCGGACGCCCAGCCAGTACAGCCTGGTGGACAGGACCGAGATCAAAACCTACCAGATTCGCAACCAGGGCCAGGTAACATTGGATACCCCGCTCGGCAAGCTTAAGACCGTGCTGATCAACCAATACACGCCCGGCAAGACCCGGATGACCACGTTCTGGATCTCGCCCGAAATGCAATATTTACCAGTGCGCATCATGCAGGAGAAGGATGGCAAGGAAGAATTGCGCATGGAAATTCGCGCGGTCGAGCGCCAGCGCTGACCGCCGCCGGCTTCCCTCCAACGCGGCCCTCGCCTTCTGGTTCTAAACCGTATTATGCGAGTGAGTGAGAATTCACATGAAAACCTACCACGGAAGCTGCCACTGCGGGCGAGTACGATTCGAAGTCGCGACCGACCTCAAGGTAGCGGCCGAGTGTAATTGCTCCATCTGCACCAAAAAGGGCGCGCTACATCATCGAGTAGCACCCGAGCAATTCAAGCTCTTGTCCGGCGCCGACGCGCTTGCCCTTTATCAGTTCGATTCAAGAATCGCGAAACATTGGTTCTGTAAATATTGTGGCATCCACCCTTATACTCGACTATCAAGTTTTTTATTTTGACAAGGTGGCTACCTGTGGCTCATGCCATGCAAGCTGCTGCCCGATATTTCAATGAGGGGGTCGGTTCCAATCGACCTAAATCTCGGCCATTCATGTGCTTGGCCGAGTCCCGTAAGGGAAAGAGCCGTTTGGCGGCTGCGAGGATCTCCTCCAATCGTTGATGTGGATTTTCCGCGTCGATGACACCGCGAATCACCTCGATCAGCGCTTCCATCCGGCGTGCTGTTGCAGGCTCCCCACGGTACACGCGGGGCGCCGGTTTTCCAGGCGGGCTTGTTGTTGGGGATGAAGGAGGAGGGCGTGGTCCAACAGCAGGCTCAGGATCAGGCCGCGGCTTGACCCCTCTTCGTCCCACTGCGGGGCCAACTGCCCCCATCCTTCATGTAGCTTCCAGTCCTCAAAGAAAACCTCGACGAGCCATCGCAAAGTGTACGCTGACGCGATGTCTACGGCGCGCCAACTCATCTCACTGGCGACCAGATACCGATAGTCCTCCTCACCCGGATACTTCAGGGCCACGACCAACCGCTTTTGCTGATGCGCGCTGACGTACAATCGGGCACTGCCGAGGATGACGGGGACGGCTTGACCGCCCCGGATGCGCAAGGTCATGCGCCACGCCGGGATACGTGGCGAAATACTGTGCGACGGTCATCTCGCGCTGCCGAAACCGCACCTTCTGCGTCTTCTTCAATTGACTGATCACCTGCGTCTGGGGGAAGAGGCGCGCCGCCCGGTTCATCCACGCCGCGCTCCCGTACAGGGCATCCGCCAGAATGGCCTTGACCGAAAAGTCGGGATGGTAACCCTGAAATTCGCGCAACAACGCCAGCAGCAAGTCCAGTTTGCTCGGATAGGCCGCCTTCGGTTCCGGCTTGGGCGGGCGTGCCGACTTCTTCACGCCTTGTTGCTTGAGCGCGTCATCGGTCTTCTTCCACGCGGCCATCGCCGGGTCGGGTTGATAGAACCGAAACCCCACCGGCAGGCTGACTTTGGCCGTGACCAGGAACAGCAACACGACCGTCTGACCGTGGAACCAGCCCCCGGTTTTCTTATCGAAAATCTTGGAGGTGGCGAAAATGCGCTTGGTGACCTTCGCGCGTTGCCGATCGCTATCGTCCCCCACTAACTCCCCTTCCGTGATGTTATACTTATTCAAAATCAACAGGATGCTGATATGGAGCAGCAACGGCCAAAGCAGTTTGCTATGCCGGAACATCCACGACAACGCCGCCTGGGAGTAACCGCCCAAGCCCACTCGCGCAAACGCCGCCCAACAGACTTGATTGGACAGCAGGATCCCCATCAGGCAAAAGCTCAACCAGTAGCGCTGGGCGATCGACAGCTTACGGTTCGGCGCCCATTGCCGAATCCCCCGGTCCAATTCTTCAACAAATTCGCTGATGAACGACAGCGGTTGGGTGAAAATCATCCGGCTTCTCCTGAGCAGGCCGTCACCTTGAGAAGCTCAACTTCATCCAGGAAGGTTTGTCAAGGTTTGTGAGCGGAAAAAATCCTTGATAGTCGGTTATAGCAATCCGAGGGCGGCTCCCGGCATGTACAGCATCAACGTGCGTTGCCTCGACGATTTCGACCTGGAAACAGCCAATCTCGAAATCAGGAAGTTCGATGGCCGAAATTGGGAGGAAGCGATCAAGTCGTTGAAGCTGGATTGACTGCGGGCCGGAGGCCGACTCCAGAATCAAACGAAACCACATCGAGCATCCACCCCTTGATCCGCCTGCTTCGCCATCCCGCCCGCCTGCTGGTTTTCGGCTTCGCCGCCGCCATTTTCATCGGTGGCGTGCTGCTGGCGCTACCTATCGCCAGTCAGGGTTCGCCAATCGCCTTCATCGATGCCCTATTCATGGCCACTAGCGCGGTGTGCGTTACTGGTTTGGCGGTGGTGGACCCCGGCGGTACGTTTAGCGGCTTCGGTCAGGCCGTATTGCTCGGCTTGGTGCAAATCGGTGGCTTGGGCATTGCTACTATGTCCACGACCCTGCTGTTGCTGATCGGTCAGGACGTATCGCTATCCAGTTTTGACGCGGTTCAGGACAGTTTTACGACCAGCCATCGTCTCAGCCTGGGAACCTTACTGCGCTTGGTGTTCCTGTGGACGCTCACCATCGAAGCCTTGGGCGCTGTCGTTCTGTTCCTCACCGAAAGCCAGCGCCTGCCGATGGAGCAGGCCATTTGGGTATCCGTGTTTCACGCCGTCAGCGCCTTTTGTAATGCCGGGTTCGGATTGCGGCCGGACAATCTGATATCCGACCGGGCCAACGTCGGGATCGTTTTGCCGATTTCAGTGCTGGTCATCATCGGCGGTCTGGGGTTCGCGGTGCTGGCGGAACTGGTGCGCTGGTTGCGGCGGCGGTTGCGGCGGCAACGGACCCCGGTGAGCTTGCACACCAAGGTGGCATTGACCATGACCGGGGCGCTGTTGCTGGTCGGGATGGTCGGGTTCATCCTGCTGGAGCGCGCGAATCTCCTCGCAGGCATGAATTACAAGGAAGTTCTGCTGACCGGTTGGTTCGCGTCGGTCACGCCGCGCACCGCCGGGTTCAACACCGTGGACTACGGTCAGGTTACGGCGGCGACCCTGTATTTCACCATCGTGCTGATGCTGATCGGCGGTTGCCCTGGCTCCACCGCCGGGGGAATCAAGGCGACCACGCTGGGCGTACTGCTGGCCCTGGCGCGGGCGCGGTATCGCGGCGAACGGGGAGTGCGATTGTTCAACCGCAGCGTGCCGGAGGCCAATATCGCCAAAGCGACCTGGGTGGTGGCGCTGGCGTTCGTCATCATCACCCTTGGGGCCATCCTGCTGTCCGCCTTGCAGGTGAGTGGCCAGTTCCATCCCCGCACGGTCGAATGGTCGCTGGGGTTGATGTTCGAAGTAGTGTCGGCGCTGGGCACGGTGGGTTTGTCCACCGGCATTACCCCACAGTTGAACGAGGGCGGCAAGGTTCTGATGATGTTATTGATGTTCATTGGCCGGCTGGGACCCCTGACTATAGCCATCGCTATTGCCCAGCAGAAGCCCCGCTCGGCGGTATCGTATGCGGAAGAGCAGGTGATGATCGGTTAAACCAAAGAGAGGGGGGAGCAACCATGCACATCGCGGTATTGGGGTTGGAGGATTTCGGTTTTCATCTGGCCCGTACCCTGAGCGAACTCGGCGATGAAGTGATGGCGGTCGACCGGGACGCGGACAAGGTCCAGGACATCATGCGCCATGTCGGCAAGGCGATGGTGGCCGACGTGGCTGATCGCGAGGCGCTTAAGGACTTGGGTATCCGGCATATGGACGTGGTGGTGGTGGATGTGGGCGAGCGCTTCGAAACCAGCGTACTGCTGACCCACTACCTGCGGGAATTGGGTATCCCCCGCGTGCTGGTCAAGGCCGCCAACGAGGATCAGGGTAAAATTCTGACCCTGATCGGTGCCAGCGACGTCGTGCAACCGGAGCGGGAAATCGCGGTCAAGACTGCCCACCTGATTCACTATTCCCGGTCGAAGCTGCTGGACGCGGTCACGCTGGGCGATGGCTATTTCGCGCTCACCTTACTGACGCCGTCCAGCCTGGTGGGACGGACGGTGGCGGACCTGGAATTGCTCGACCGTTGCCACGTGCATCTGCTTGCCATCAAGCCGGCGGCGGAAAAGTCCGCCCCTTTCGTTCCCGATGCCAATTACTCGTTGGCAAAAGACGATGTGTTGGTGGTGATGGGCGAGGAGGCGAAGCTGATCGAGATCCATCAGAAATTGAAATAAGGGTCGAAAGATTTTGCGCCACCGGCCTTGGCCATGGCCGGCAAAGCCAGGGCCGAAGCGAACCACGAAGCAATCGCACAACGCCGCTCGGGGAGTACCCATCATGTCTGACCAAGCCAACTGCGTCTTCTGCAAGATCGTCCGGGGCGAAATCCCCGCGGTCAAGGTCCACGAGGACGAACGCACCCTGACCTTCATGGACATCCAGCCGGCCAGCCCGGGTCATGCGCTGGTGATTTCCAAGGTCCACGCGCCTAATCTGCTGGAAATCGCTGAAGCGGATCTGTTCGCGGTGGCTGCGACCACCCAGCGCATCTCCCGCGCGGTACAACAGGCGCTGGCGCCCGACGGCATCCGCATTGTCCAGACCAACGGCGCCGCCGCCGGCCAGAGCGTGTTTCACTATCATGTCCACGTTATTCCGATGCGGGAGGGGCAACGGATTGGTGCCCATGGCCGCGAGCGCGCCAACATTGAGGAATTGAAGGCGCTGGCGGCGCGGATTCGAGCGGCGCTGGCGGAATGACTCCCGCCTGACGCGGGTTCAACTCGCGTTGTCGGCCAGCACGGTGCAGATCACCCGGCGATCCCGGCGCGGGCCGTCGAATTCGCAAAAGAACAGGTTCTGCCAGCGCGACAGGCCCAATTCCCCGTCGATGATCGGTATGGTCTCCGACGGTCCCACCAGCCCGGCCTTGAGGTGGGCGTCGCCGTTGCCGTCCTGCTGGTCGTGCAGCCAGACTCCGCGCGGAATCAGTTTGCCCAGCAGGTTGATGACGTCGGTTTGCACGCTCTCGTCCCAGTTTTCCTGAATCATGAGCGCCGCCGTCGCGCCCTGGGCGTAAACCGCCGCCAAACCCTGGCGCACGCCGCTGGCCTTGACGGTGGCCGCCACTTGGGCGGTGATGTCCACCAGCTCCTCGCGGCGCTGGGTGGACAAACGAATGATCTCGCGCATGAGCTACCCCTGTTTGGCGGCGCTTTCGACCACACCCTTGAGCATCACACCGTCTACCCCCACGATCCGCAACCGGGTTCCGGCCGGACAGTCCCGCTCCACCAGAACCTTCCAGGTGCTGTCGTCCACCCGGATTTTGCCGTGGCCGTTGACCACCTGCGCGTCGAGGGTGAATACCCGGCCGACATATTGGTGGGCGCGGCGGTTGAGCAGGGGGTCGGCGGTTTGGGTCGGATGCCGCCGCAGCCGTAGCCGCCAGGCGACGATGGAACCCACCGACAGCAGCGCGAACAGCAGCACCTGCCAGGTCCAGGCCAGTTCGGGCAGTAGGCTCAGCACCAACCCCACCAGCAGCGCCGCCACGCCCATCCACAGGAAGAAGAAGCCGGGGGCGATGGCCTCGATCACCATCAGCACCACCCCCAGGACCCACCAGTTCCAATAGACCGGCTCCAACAACCACGCGCTCACGAATGCGTTCCCGTCTTGCTCAGCGCCTCCCGCGCCAGTTCCGCGACGCCGGCCAGGGTGCCGACCAGCCCCGAAGTATCCAGCGGCATCAGCAACACCTTCTGGTTCGGCGCCGATGCCAGTCTGGCTATTGCCTCCACGTATTTCTGCGCCACGAAGTAGTTGACTGCCTGGATGTTGCCCTTGCCGATGGCTTCCGACAGCATCAGGGTGGCGCGGGCCTCGGCCTGGGCCAGCCGTTCACGGGCT
The DNA here is from genome assembly GCA_963696515.1 of uncultured Gammaproteobacteria bacterium. Taxonomy (GTDB): domain Bacteria; phylum Pseudomonadota; class Gammaproteobacteria; order Competibacterales; family Competibacteraceae; genus Contendibacter. Next base: position 13,619 of record CAVOKM010000009.1, on the reverse strand, counting down.
TCGGCGTCGCGGTAGGCAGATTCCTTGCGGCCCTCGGCTTCCAGGATCGCCGCTTGCTTTTGCCCCTCGGCAGCCAGAATCGACGCCTGCCGCTCGCCCTCGGCGGTCAGGATCGACGCCCGTTTGTCGCGTTCCGCCTTCATCTGCCGCGCCATGGAATCCACCAGATCCTTGGGGGGGGCGATGTCCTTGATCTCGATACGGATCACTTTCATCCCCCACGGCGTCGTAGCCTCATCCACCACGACCAGCAGACGGGTGTTGATCTCGTCGCGCTTGGATAACAGTTCATCGAGATCCATCGATCCCATCACCGTGCGAAGATTGGTCATGGTCAGTTGGAGGATGGCGAATTCCAATTGGTTGACTTCGTAGGCGGCCTTGGCGGCGTCCAGCACTTGATAAAACACCACGCCGTCCACCCGGACGATGGCGTTGTCCTTGGTGATGATCTCCTGCGAAGGTACGTCCAGTACCGTTTCCATCATATTGATTTTGCGACCGATGCGGTCGATCACCGGGACGATGAAGTTCAGTCCCGGCGTCAGGGTTTCGGTGTAGCGGCCGAAGCGTTCGACCGTGTATTCCATCCCCTGCGGCACCGACTTGACGCCCAGGAAAATCAGGATGGCGGCGAAAATCGCCAGTCCGACGACAAACGCGGCAAAGCCTCCCATGATGCAATTCCTCTCATGTGAAGTGAAGGGATCAAGATATCCGGCAGGACGACGCCTGACCGGGCGTCGACCATCACGTGCAGCGGCGGGTCGTCTTCGTCGTTCCAGGCGACCACCTGCCAGTAGGGCGCGCCGTCTTCGTTGCCGTAGAGCGAGGCTGTATCCAGCATGGCGCGTCCGGTGCCGGCTTGGGCGGCGAGCGCCGCCAGGGCGGTAGGCAGGATCTGGTCGAGATCGCGTAGCCAGGGGCCGATGGTCAGCGGAACCAGCGGCGAGCTGGCGGTCAACTCCCTCCATTCGGCGTCATCATCCGCTTTTTCGAATTCCCGCTCCATGGCAGTGACCTCCAGCTCGCCGAGCTCTGGGTCGAGCACAATATCGAAGCCATGCAGCCGGCGAATCCGCCGCTGGTGTTGGTCGGCGTAGCCGCGAAACGTATAGCAGAACTCCAGAATCAATACGGCTCCGGCGTCGTCGCGGTCCAGTTCCACCACCACCGCCTCCAACACCGTCCGAGGATCGGTGCGCTGGGCCAGCGGTAATACCTGCTCGTACCCAGCGCGCACCGTGCCGATGGCGGTTTGCGCGGGCAACGACTGGCGGGCGACCAAGATGCCCGGCGCGCCGCCGGTGAACGCTTCGGCATCGAGACCGTGCTCGGTCAGCAGACCGCGGGCGCGGCGGTCGGCGGAGCGCACGTGCAGGTTGGCCAGTGGCCAGGCTTGGCGCCAAACGCCCATCAGCGCGCCCAACAGACTGAGCCTGGCCGCGCCCTTAGCCGCATCCGGCCGCAGCCAGCCTCGCGCGATTAGAACCTGGATTTCCCGTTCGTAGCTGTCGGCCAGCAGTCCGGCGGGATCGCGGACGGCCTGTTGAACCTTGGCCAGACTGATCGGCTGGTTCAGGGAGGCCACCAAGTCGCGGTGCAGGACATGCAGCGCCCGTGGATCCCAAACGTCCTTCAGTTGCAGGCGGGCCAGATAATCCGGCGCCGGCAGGCTGTAAGGAAGGTTCATGTTGTTGGTGGTCAGCACCCGGCCATCATCGAATTCGGTGGCGAATTCGACGAAACTGCGCGCCGGACGGACACCGCCAAAGATCTCTACATGGGCGGCGATGGCGCCGATGCCTTGTTCAGGTTGGCCCAGCATGCGCAACCACAGCACCGAGTTCTGAATCAGGTTATCGCAGCGAAAATCGCCATAATGAACAAAGCCGTCGGCGGACAGCGCCTCTGCGGCGTCGGTGAGTTCGATCCAGGCGGAGTCGGGCAGATCGGTTTCATGAATTGGGATGAAGCGGGGCCGCAAAGGCTGGCGGATGCGGAGCAGTACCAGTGGAACCCCGAACACCAATTGCAGCAGCAGAGCCAGCGGCGCGACCAGCCATTTCAGGAGCCGGATCAACAGGACCAGCAGGAGCGAGGGCAGCAATACGAGCGTGCGCAGCAGGGACAGCAGGAAGCGACGCACGGCTCAGGTCTCTTCGTCCAGCAGGCCAAGATAGAAGAACTGGCCCTCGCTCCATACCCCATAATCACTACCCTGGTCCGCCGAGCGTTCCTCGCCGAGTTCGGCCAGCTCCAGGAACACCGCCCGGGTCAGCAAGGCCCACAAACGGCCGCGCACGTGCAGGTAGGGGGTCGGTTCCCCGCTGGGGGATCGGTATTCGACGGCCAGCGGATGCTCGGGACCGGCAATGACGACATCGCCGAGGTTGGTGGTGAAGGTCAGCCGCTGGTCGCCTCCCTGGCCGGTCGCGTCGAGCCGCACCGCCAGAAACGGCGCATCGTCCACCCGGATGCGCCATTTTTCCACGGGGGTGACCAGATAGTAGTGGTCATCGGGGTCGCGGCGCAGGATGGAGGCGAACAACCGTACCAGTGCCTCGCGCTGGATTGGCGTTCCTTCGTGATGCCAGACGCCATCGCGGGCAATGCGTAAATCCATTTCGCCGCTCAGCGACGGATTCCAGCTCTCAACGGGGGGCAAGGGCCGGTCGACTGGCAATGGGTTCGCCAGGACGGCGGGGTCGGGTTGGGAAGGAGACATGGGTTCCAGCACGGGTGGTCGAATTCACTCATTATTATGAATGATCGAAGCCCGTGATGTGGAACCTTTGTCTAGATCGTGGCCCCATGACCTTCCCCGTAGTCGAGGAAGTTTGGGGCGGGAGGACTAGCCCTCGATGGTAGCCCGCTGCAGGTCGCGATAGATCCGCATGATCTTATCGGGGTAGGTCGAGCGGCGTTGATACAGACTGCCGTTGTAGCTGAGCAACGCACGTCGCAGGTTGCCGGAGTGGTTATCGAGGTAGTCAGCCAGAATCCGGACGCCGGTGTGGATGTTCTTGGCCGGATCGAACAGCGCATGAGTGCCGCCGATCTCCCGAACTTTGCGGGAATGATAACCCGGCATGACTTGCATCAGGCCCCGGGCGCCCATGCGGCTGATGGCCCGTTCCTTGAACGTGGATTCCACGGCAATGACGGCGAGAATCAGTTCTGGAGCCACGCCGTGAGTTTCGCCGCTGCGGATCGCCGCGGCGACGATTCGTCGCGCCTTGTGGTCCGGGATTTGGTAGCGGCTCTGAATGTGTTCGCTGAGGCGGGTGATCTTTCGCTGTTGGGCGGGCAGGGCGGCGGCGGTATCAGCGGGGATGGTGTTCGTCCCTTGCTGCCCGGTGATGGTCGTATCCGTCACCATGGCTGTTGTGATGCTGGCAGCCTTGCCACGGACTGTCTCCGGCGATTGAGCCAGAGCTGGTCGCGGGCATCAACATGACTGCATACAGCAGACCCAACTTAAGGGTCAAAGTCAGTCTTTCCTTGACGCATTCCGTGAATTCCATAAGACCTCCGTCGTTAATCAGCACGAACTGATAGTGTGCTCGATGGATTCGTATCCCGAATCGGCGAGGGGCTTCCCTGGCCCGGATCGGATGACTCCGATCACCGCGAATCCGACCTAAGCAACTCCGGGCCGAGGCCTGCCAAGCCTGGCTTCCGGTGTCGCCTGACGTTCCCAGGGCAGTGTATGCAACGTAAACTGGCCTTTGGCAGGAACATACTGCAATACAGCAATTCGCCAGTATGAAAGCACGAGAGGAAAATGCTTTGCAAGTATCTAATTGGCAAATGAATATTAATTGATGGCTTGAAAAATGCTTTCTAAGCAATGATCATTTTAATATTTTATCCATTAAAACAATAAGTTATATTAATTTTTATTTTTTTGACAAAAATTTGAAATGTTGTTTGGAAACAAAAAGTTAAAAATTTTTTCATTTTTCAATGGATGAGACTGGTTCTCAGGTAAGAAATGGCTGCAAGAGAAAGTGGATGGTTGTTGCGAAAGCACGAAATCATTAATAATATATTTAGGATAATCAATAAGTTACAACAATATTCCTTTATGAGCTAACATTATGATTTATATGCTTATGATATTGATTAATAAATATATATGATGAAATTTACTATGAACAACGCCTGGTGGAAAATCTAGGGAGCTGACCGCAAGCCAAGCTTGCGGCGCGCGGATGGCGACAGGGGTAAGGTATGATGTTCGCAACACCGGCGCGAACGCGGGGCGTTGGCCCGTCCAATTGCTCGGCCGGTGATCGATATTGAGTGATGTTGAGCTGGAGGAACGAGGATGGGTAACCGACTTTCCAAAATCTACACCCGCACTGGCGACGGCGGTACGACCGGGCTGGGCAGTGGCGAACGGGTCGCCAAGGATTGTCCGCGCATCGAGGCGATAGGCGCGGTGGATGAATTGAACTGTGCCATCGGCCGGGTGCTGGTGCATGATCTGCGCGAGCCCATTCACGACTGCCTGCAAGAGGTGCAGCACAAGTTGTTCGATCTGGGCGGGGAACTCAGCATTCCCGGCTACCAGGCGGTGCGGGAGGAGGATGTGGCGCGGATGGAAGCGGCGCTGAACGAGTTTAACGCTCAGTTACCGCCGCTCAAGGAGTTTATCCTGCCGGGCGGCGGCCGGGCGGCGGCCGACTGTCACATGGCGCGAGCGATCTGCCGGCGCGCCGAGCGGCGGGTGGTGTCGCTGGCGCGCAGTGAGGACGTTGGCGATTCGGTGCGAATCTATCTGAACCGGCTGTCGGATCTGTTGTTTGTGCTGTGTCGCATTCTGGCCCGCGACGATGGCGGAATCGAGGTGCTGTGGCGCAACCCGAGCCGGGCGAATGGTTAGAGGTTAAAGGCCTACGGCTTCATATTCCACATGGTTTCTCTTTTGCATTTTCCCTTTACTTCTCCAATACATACCGTCCCGGCGCTGCCTCCTGGGGCGGATATTGAGTGTTGCCGAGCGACGGTGGCGGTCCCAGCGGTCCGCAGCGTTCGCCCAGCCAGCGCGTCCAGTCCTCCCACCAGGAACCCGACGCTTTTTCGGTTCCCTCCCGCCAAGCCTCCGCTTCTCGCTGACCAGTAGCGTCGCCAACCCAGTAGCGCCGTTTAGCCGGTGTGACCGGCGGGTTGATGATGCCGAGAATGTGCCCGGACGTGGCCAGCACGTAGCGGGCTGGTCCGCCGGTCAGCCCGCACAGCCGGAAGGTTTGCTTCCAGGGGGCGATGTGATCCTGTTCGGCCCCGACCACGTACAGCGGTTGCTTGATGGCGCTCAGGTCGAGCCGGCGTCCGCCGATGTCCAGACTGCCCTGGGCCAGCCGGTTATTCAGATAGAGTTCTCGCAGATAGAACTCATGCATCGCCGCAGGCATCCGGGTGGTGTCGCAGTTCCAGAACAATACATCGCTGGGTGGTAGTTCCTCGCCGTACAGGTAACTGTGCATCACGTAGTGCCAGATCAGGTTGTTGGGCCGCAACAGGCGGAATGCGCTCGCCATGTCGGCGCCGTCCAGGTAACCGGCCTTGTTCATGCGCTGTTTGAGAAACTCGAAGCTGGATTCACTCAGGAACGCGCCGATTTCACCGGGATCGCTGAAATCCACCAGGGTGGTGAAAGCGGTCCAGTGGGCGAGGGGATTGGCGGCACGGTCGGCGGCGTTGGCGTTGAACCAGGCCAGCAGCATCGCCAGCGCAGTGCCGCCGAGGCAGTAACCAGTGGCGTGGACCTGGGGAACGTCACAAATGGCGCGGGCCGCTTCCAGCGCCGGCCGCAGGCCTTCGAGCAGGTAATCATCCAGCGTCATCGCCCGGGCTTCGGGTCCGGGATTTTTCCAACTGGTGGCGAACACGGTAAAGCCTTGGCCGATCAGGTAACGGACCAGACTGTTGTGGGGGCTCAGGTCCAGGATGTAGTACTTGTTGATCCAGGGCGCGACCAGTACGACCGGGGTGGCGTGAACCCGGTCGGTGGTCGGCGCGTACTGGATCAGCTCCAACAGTTCGTTGCGCAACACCACTTGGCCGGGGGTGACAGCCAAGTCGCGGCCAACCTGGAACGCATCCGGCGCCACCATGCGCACGTCGTGGGCTGCGGCGTCGCGCAGCCAGTTTTGCAGACCCCAGAGAATGCTGTAGCCATGGCTGGCGATGCCCCGTCGCAGCGCTTCGGGATTGGTCCAGAAGAAATTGGTGGGGGCGATGGCGTCCAGCCATTGCCGGACCCAGAACGCAGCTCGCTGGCGCCGGGGGGGGTCGATGCCTTCGGTGGTGTAGATGAGGTCTTCCAGCCAGTGGCCGTAGAGCAGGTAAATCTCCTTCAGGTAGGCGAACCCCGGTTGGTCGATCCAGGCTGGATCTTGAAATCGCTGGTCGTGGATGACGGCGGGCACGGCAGGTTCGGTGGGGATGCCGAGGCTGGTTCGGGCGAAATGATCGTGAACCCGGTGTGCATCCAGGGCCAGCCCTTGCAAGGTGGCAGCCAGCCGCTCCGGCTGGCGCAGCCAGGCCTGCTGCACCGCCAGGCTGGAGCCGATGATATCGAAGGGGTCGAGTAGTGATCTGGACGACGGGGGCGCGGCTGGGTTGTCGGACGTTTGGGCGTTCATGCGGATTCTCCTGCGCTACAGGAAAGGGGGGGCGCGGTCGAACAACACATTCCCCATAAATTGTACCCCTTATGGCCGGGCGAGGTGCCAACATTGGTGAATTTTGGGGTTGCGGGCGAAGTCGGGCGGCAGGGTGCGGCGGCTCCAGTCCTCGATGCGCAGATCGGCCAGCGCGGCTGCGTCCAGCCGGAACTTGCGTGCGTTGGTGGAGAAAATCAGCACGCCGTCTGGCGCGAGCACCCGCAGTGTCTGGCGGATGAGGTCGACGTGATCCCGCTGTAAGTCGAAGGTTTCTGCCAGCCGCTTGGAGTTGGAGAAAGTGGGCGGGTCGAGAAAGATCAGGTCGTAGCAGCCGCGCGCCCAAATCAGCCATTGCCGGCAGTCGGCCCGGATCAGTTCGTGCCGGGGACCTTGAAAGCCATTCAGTTCCAGGTTGCGCCGCGCCCAGTCCAGGTAAGTCGGCGATGAATCCACGGTGGCGGTGTACGTGGCCCCGCCCAGCGCGGCGTGGACGGTGGCGGCGCCGGTGTAGCCGAACAGGTTGAGGAAGCGCCGCCCAGCCGCCAGTTCCCGCAGCAGGCGTCGGGTGAGGCGGTGGTCGAGGAACAGCCCGGTGTCGAGGTAATCGGTGAAGTTGACCAGCAGCCGCGCCGGTCCCTCGTGGACTTCGTGGAAACGGCCCTGTTCGGCCTGCTTCTGATATTGGCTGGCGCCTTTCTGCTGCCGGCGCACCTTGAGAAAAACGTGGTCGGGCGGAACCTCCAGCACCGCTGGCAGCACCGCTATCACCTGTTCTAGCCGCTCGCGGGCGCGGTCGGGATCCACGCTCGGCGGTGGGGCGTATTCCTGGACGTGCAGCCACTGCTCGTAGCGATCCACCGCGACCGCGTACTCCGGCAGGTCGGCGTCGTACAGGCGGTAGCAGGTGATGCCTTCCCGCGCCGCCCAACGGCCCAGATGGCGCATATTCTTGCGCAGGCGGTTGACGAAGTCCCCGGCCCCGGCGGTCACCGCCCGGTCCAGTGCGCTGGCGCGGGCGCGCTGGTCGGTCGCGTCCCGGTCCACGAAGAATTCCGGTTCGACCTGGAATTGCAGCAGCCGGCATTCCAGCGGGCCGTTGTGGAAGACGTTGGTCTTAACCGCGCGCAGTCCCATGCGCTTGCCGAGTTCGGGATTTCCGGTGAACACCGCCGCCCGCCAGCCGGGGAACCGGGCTTTCAGCCGGTCGCCCAGTTGGACGTACAAATCGCTTAATTCGTCGTGGTCGCCCAGCCGTTCGCCATAGGGCGGATTGGCGATTACCAGACCGGGCGGGCCGGCGGGCGGTTCGACGACAGCCCATGCGCGGCATTCGATCCGAATCCGGTCCGCCACCCCGGCGCGGCCACCGTTAATCAGCGTCGCGCGCACCGCCTTCGGGTCGCGGTCGCTGGCCCAAATCAGCGGAATGCGTGCCCGGCCCGCGTCGCGGCGTTCCCGCGCCTCGGCCAGCAGCCGGTTCCACAGCGCGGGAATGTGGCCCAGCCAGCCTCTGAAGCCCCAATGGGCGCGCAACAGGCCGGGAGCGTGGTCGCCAGCGATCCAGGCGGCTTCAATCGCCAGGGTGCCGGAGCCACACAGCGGATCGAGCAAAGGTCGGCCTGCGGCGGCGATGGCCGGCCAGTCAGATTTCAGCAGCAGGGCGGCGGCCAGCGTTTCCTTGATGGGCGCGGTTACGGTCGCCTCGCGGTAGCCGCGCCGGTGCAGGCTTTCGCCGGACAGGTCGAGGCTGACCGTGGCCTGACCTTCGCGCCAGCGCGCGTGAATCCGCAGGTCCGGCTGGCGGGCGTCCACGCTCGGTCGCCGACCACAGCGCGCCCGGAATCGGTCGACGATGGCGTCCTTGACCCTCTGCGCGCCGTAGTGCGTGTGGTCGATGCCGGGACCGCCACCGCTGAATTCGATGCTCAGGGTCCCGTCCGGCGCCAGATGCTCTTCCCAGGGCAGGTCGTGGATGCCGGTGTACAGCGCTCCCGCGTCGGCGGCGGGAAACGCGGCCAGCGGCAGCAGCACTCGACTGGCGGTGCGAGACCACAGGCAGGCGCGATAGGCCAGTTCCAGCGGACCCTGGAATGCGACGCCGCCGCGAACGGGTCGGGGTGTAGCCGCGCCCAATTCGGTCAGTTCCGCCGCCAGCAGCGGTTCCACGCCGGCCGGCGCGGTGGCGATGTAGGTTTGTTCGCTCATCGTCTAATCCTGGATGGCGACTTGGGCCAGCAACGGTTGCAGCAAGAGCTGGACGTCGGCAGGCACCAGGCCGACCAGAAAACCACGCTTGCCGCCATTTATGTAGAGGCGCGGCAGGTCGAGGATGCTGGCTTCCAGGTACACTGGCATCAGTTTACGGACGCCGAACGGCGAGGTTCCGCCGATCTGGTAACCGCTGTGTTTGTCGGCGATGGCGGAATCGCAGGGGGAGATGGTTTTGACCCCCCGCAGTCGCGCCAACTCCCTGGTGGATACCTTACGGTCGCCGTGCATCAGTACGATCAGGGGCTGTTTGCGGTCGTCCTCCATGATCAGGATCTTGATCACGGCGTGTTCGTCCACGCCGAGACAGCGGGCGCTGTGGGCGGTTCCGCCATGCTCTTCGTAGGGGTAGAGGTGGCTGGTGCATGGTATGTTGTTTTCACGCAACAAGCGGATTGCGGGCGTGATCGGAAATTTTTCCTTGTTCATAAATACCTTGCAAATTAGTCGTGGTTAATTCGCCATTATGATAATATGTTGTAATAATGATAAAAATTATTATTTATTTGATAATATATTATTTCGACATAAGGATTATTTTAGATTAAGTATATTTTAATCAAATATTTTTTAAGAAATGAGATTTAATTTATTCTTAAACTATTAACGTCCATATTCTGTTATATTAAAGATAACGATTAAGTTGGACAGAAAAATGCAGAAGCGATTCTGTTGTTAATTGGCAAAAGGGTATTGGTACAACTGATTCTTGATTTCAGAAACTCGGTTTCGTTAGAGTTCGGTATACTCAAATGGCCGGGAGGGTATCCAGAACATGCTGACCGATATAGCGCTTCAACCGTGCAGCAATCTACCCAATCAAGAGGAGAAACAGCCTGATCCAAGCCGGCGCGGGTTTCTAAAATGGGCGGCTGGCGGGATCGGTGCCCTGGCCCTGGCGCCGGAGCTGCTCAAGGCGGCCGTTCTGAGCGAACGTTACCTTCTGCTCCATAACCCCAACACCAGCGAGAGCATCCGCCGGGTCTACTGGACCCCGCGTGACGGCTATATCCGCGAGGCCATCAGCGAGATCAGTTGGGCCTTGCGAGACCATCATAACAACCAGGTCAAGTCGTTTGACCCCAACGTGTTTGATCAACTCTACGCCTTGCAAGTGCAACTGGGCCTGGGCCAGCCGATCAACGTGATCAGCGGTTACCGGTCGCCATCCACCAATTGGATGTTGTGTGAGAGCAGCCGGCGGGTGGCGCGCAACAGCTACCACATGCAGGCCATGGCGATGGATATTCGGGTGCCGGGTGGCCGGGCCTGGGATTTATGTCGGGCCGCCCGCTCGCTGGGCGCGGGTGGGGTCGGCTACTATCCCCGCGCTAACTTTATCCACATCGACAGCGGGCCGGTGCGCTACTGGAGTTGAATCGGACAGAGGCGTATCGACCCACAAAAAAGGGCGGCTTGGCCGCCCTTTTTTGTGGGCAAACCCAGCCGTTTAGAACAGCAGCCGGGGCAGGAACAGGCTGATGCCGGGAATGTAGGTGATTATGATCAGGAAAGTGAGCATCACCATCAGCCACGGCATGGCGGCTTTCACCACCTCCCACAGCGGCATGCCGGTAATGCCCGAGGTCACGAACAGGTTCAACCCCACCGGCGGTGTGATCATGCCGATTTCCATGTTCACCGTCATGATGATGCCCAGGTGAACCGGGTCGATCCCGAGCTTGACGGAAATGGGAAACAGAATTGGTGCCAGGATCAGCAGGATCGAGGACGGCTCCATAAAGTTGCCGGCAATCAGCAGGATGATGTTGACCACGATCAGGAACTGCCAGGGCGCCAGACCCCAACTGACAATCGTTTCCGCCATGATTTGCGGGATGCGCTCGGTGGTCAGCACGTGGGCGAACAGCATGGCGTTGGCGATGATGAACAGCAGCATCACTGTCACCTTGCCGGCCTCGGCGAACACATGCGGTACTTGGCCCCAGCCCATGTCTTTGTGGACGAACAGGGCGACGATAAAGGCGTAAACCGCGGCGACGGCGGCGGCCTCGGTGGCGGTGAAGATGCCGCCGTAGATGCCGCCGAGCACGACAAAGATCAGCCCGAGTCCCCAGATGGCCTCCCGGGTCGCAACCAGTAATTCGCCGAAGGAGGCGCGCGGCTGGGTGGGGATTTTCAGCTTGCGCGCGCTGAAATAGATCGCCGTCATCAGCATCAGGCCCAGCACGATGCCGGGCACGATCCCCGCCATGAACAACTGGCCGACCGAGGTTTCGGTGGCGGCGCCGTACACCACCATCACGATCGACGGTGGAATCAGGATGCCCAGAGTGCCGGCGTTACACAGCATACCGGCGGCGTATGATTGCGGATAGCCAGCCTTGACCATGGCGCCGATGACGATCGAGCCGATGGCGGCCACCGTGGCCGGCGACGAGCCCGACACCGCCGCGAACAACATGCAGGCCAGCACCGAGGCGATGGCCAGCCCGCCGTGGAGATGGCCGACGGCGGCGATGGCGAAGCGGATCAGCCGGCGGGCCACGCCGCCGGTGGTCAGGAAGGCCGAGGCCAGGATGAAGAACGGGATCGCCAGCAGGGTGTAGTGCTCCATGGTGTCGAACAGCTTGAGCGACATGGAGGCCAGCGAATCGTTGGTGAAAAACAGGATGGTCAGGATGCTGGCCAGGCCCAGGGAGAAGGCGATCGGCACGCCCATCAGCAGGAACAGGAACAGCAGGGTGAACAGGAACAGGGAAGTCATGGCGCTTTCTCCTGGCGAGGCTGGCCGCCGGCCGGGTGCAGCGTTTCGAACGTTTCGACCGCCTCGATGGCCTCGCGAGCCTCGTCGGCCAGCCGCAAGCCTTCCTGTTCGCCCAGCACGGTGCGCCAGGCCACCTGCAACAACCGCAGCAGGGCCATGGCCAGACCGATCGGTAGCATGATGAAGGGAATCCAGCGTGGGATCGGCAGATCCTGGGCTTCGATACCAATAACATAGAGTTTGTGGACGTAGCCGGTCGCGCCGACCAGCAGGATGATGCAGTAGGCGCAGCAGCACAGCACGGCGATCAAACCGACGATGCGGCGCAGGTTGTGCGGGAACTGGCGCACCACGACGTCGATGCCGATATGGGCGCCGACCTTGATGCCGTAGGAAACGCCGAACAGGACCAGCCAGGCGAACAGGTAGGTGGTCAGTTCCAGCGCCCAGCCGAAGCCGGTCTCGAATATATAGCGGGCGACGACCTGGCTGAAGGTAATCAGGGTCATCAACGCCAGCAGCAGGGCGATGAAACCTTCCTCCAGATGATGAACGATGCGGATCAGCATGGGAGACTCTCCGAACGGAAGCTCAGACAGCCACCCCATGCGGTTCGTATGAGGTGGCTGAGTCGAGAGGAGGGCGTTACGGCTTGTTGGCCGCCATGGCGGCGTCGACGATGTCCTTGCCGATCTTGTCGGTGAACTTGTCGTAGACCGGCTTCATCGCCGCCTTCCAGGCGGCGCGCTGTTCGGGTGTCATCGGGAGGATTTCAGTCTTGCCGGAATCCTTGATTTTCTGGCGATCACCGTCACTGAAAGTCTGGGCCGACTTGTTGACCTCGACCGTGACCTCGGCCAGGATTTTTTCCAGGGTCTCGCGCACGTCGGCGGGCAAATCGCTCCAGAATTTGGCGTTGGCCACCACCATGTAGCCCAGATAGCCGTTATCGGATTCCGTGAAGTAGGGCTGCACCTCAAAGAACTTCTGCGAGTAAGCGTTGGACCAGGGGTTCTCGGCGCCGTCCACCACGCCGGTTTCCAGCGCCTGGTAGACCTCGGCGAAGGCCAGCTTCTGCGGGATGGCGCCCACGGCCTTGAACTGGGCTTCAAGGATGTCGGAGGCCTGGATGCGGAATTTCAGGCCCTTGGCGTCCGCCGGCATCCGCAGCGGCTTTTTGGCCGAGAGCTGTTTCATCCCATTGTCCCAATAACCCAGGCCGATCAGACCTTTTTTGGTCATCGAGTTGAGGATGGCCTTGCCGGTGGGGCCGTTCTGGAAGCGGTGGACCGCGGCGATGTTGTCGAACAGGAAGGGCAGATCGAACACCTGGATCTGGTTGGTGTAGCGGTCGAACTTCGACAGCGACGGGGCGATGAGCTGCACGTCGTTCAGCAGCAGCGCCTCCATTTCCTTGCCGTCCCCGAACAACTGGGAATTGGGGAAAACTTCCACCTTGACCTTGCCCGGCAGCCGTTCCTCGGCCAGTTTCTTAAACATCAGGGCGCCCTGACCCTTTGGGGTGTTCTCGGCAACCACGTGCGAGAACTTGATCACGGCTTCGGCGTGAGCGATGCCGGTCAACAGGGCCAGCGCGGCGCCGGCGAGGATGTCCTGGAGGGTGGATTTGCTGCGCATAAAGCGATATCTCCTTTGATGTCTTTATTTGAAATCGGGCGGGGGAGGCCCTTGCTCGAACAAGGCCAACGGCGCGGATACCGGACCTTGACCATTTAAAGATAGACGATGCGGTCGCGAATGCACGCAACCCGTACCGTACCGCGGTGATTGTTGTGTTCCGGCGGCGGGCGGGCTCAGGTGCGGATGCCGGTTCCCCGTCGCAGCAGCCACAGGCTATAGCCGAACAGGGCGGCAATGAACAGCAGGATGATGGCGAAAGCCAGATGAACGTCGATGTCCGACACGCCGAAGATGCCGAAGCGGAAGGC
>CAVOKM010000008.1:0-157804 GCA_963696515.1 uncultured Gammaproteobacteria bacterium | reverse complement strand
AGGTTGACGTGTTCGGCGTCCACGGCCAGGGCAGCGGCGCCCAAGACCGCGATATCAAATCCCAGCCCGTTGAGCAGGACAGGACGAGCAGTCCGCCGGGAGCCAGACGCCCGGCCATCGCCCTCAGAACACGGCTCGGATCGAAGAGGTGCTCGACGACCTCGAAGGCAACTGCGACGTCAACCTGACCGAGCGCATCGCCGATATCCTCTATCCGGCGCTCGATGGTTTCCAGCCCGCGTGCGCGGCAGGCGGCTGCCAGCTCCGGCGTTGGCTCAACGGCCACCACGTGCTCAAAGTTGCCGGAGGCCTTAGCCAACTCGGCGAAGGTCCCGAATCCAGGGCCCACTTCCAGCAGGGTTCCCGTCCGGACGCCGAAACGGGCGCAGTACCCCAACACCCGTTCCAGCCACGGGCGGTACAGTTTTTCACGACGCGCGGGCTCCGAGGCAGGGAAAATATGTCCGCCCAGTAGCGGTAGTTCTCGGAGTCCCGGTAGTAGTCGGCCATGATTTCCGGGGAGGGTCGCGGGCTCATGAATAGGGTCCTGCAGTCCGGGCAGGACCGATACGTGAAACTGAACTTCTCGAAGACGGGCGGGCAGTCGCTGCGCCTGCAGGCGGGACAGGGGATCTCCACAAATTCAGCCCGCCGCGACTTCAGGCGTTCGACGTCCCGTGCAAAAGCGGCCTCCTGCCCGGCCAGCAGGGCGTCGGGGCAGAGTTCCTTCTCGCTCAGGGGGATGTCTGCTACCGGGCCGTTCAGCAATCCCACAGGTTGTCCTTCACCCATTGGCCGCGTTCCCGGCGCCAGACGCGCGGGTCCCGAAACGTATCCGCGAGGCGGTCGAACTGTTCCTCGGTCCAGCCCACGTAGTCGAGCCAGCGCCTAAGATCGCGCGGTTTCACATGATCGTAGCGGCGCACCAAATCCATAGCCTGGGCCCGGGTCAGGAGCCCGGCGCGGATGTCCTTGCAGGCATGATCGGTGCAGCGCCCGTAGCCAAACTTGATGTATTTGAGATAGTCGTGCACCCCGTTCTCGTGCATGTCGTCGAGGTTGGACATCCGCCGGTAGGTGCGGTCGAAGGGCTCGGGGCTGACCTCGAATCCGTAGCGCTCCACCATCTGGCGCCCATGCTCGTTGGCTTCCCAGCGCAGATAGTTTCCGATGTAGATGCCGCGCAGATTAGGTCGAACAACTCGCGGTCCGATGGGTATTTGTATGGAATCATGTCTTGCGCGCTGATGCCTTCCTGCCCCACGAAGAAGTTCCACTCAAATCCTCGCGCGAAGTCCTCGAGCCGGTCGCGGTAGCTCATCTCCGGGAAGTCGTCCATGGAGAATTGCCCGCACAGATCGAGGTAGCCGTGCTCGCCCCAGATGACGAGCGGGATGCGGTTCTGAACCGCGGCCCGGACCGGAACGGTGGTGATGCCGACATGGCAGTGCCAGTTCATGTCCCCCATGACGGTCATGGCCAGGCGGTTGAGTTTGCGTAGCAGCTCCACCCCCGGAGAATAGATGATGTGATCGACGCCAAAGACCTCCCGCATGCGCAGCAGGTTGCGCCACCCCGTTTCGGTGTAGTTGTTCCCGTTGTAGGTGACCAGCAAGGGGTTCAAACCGAACTCGTTCTTGATGACATGGGTTTGAAACCAGCTGTCTTTGCCGCCGGATACGGCAATGACGCAATCATGGCGGCTGCCGTCGCGGCAGCGGTAGCGGTCCAGGAGCCGGCGCAGCAGCTGACGGCGGCGATCCCATTCAGCATTGCCAATGGCATTCTTGACCTCGGCCATGCGACAGCCCATGCACACGCCTTGCTCGTCGAACTCCATCGGAGCTGCGCTGATGCCCGGATAGACGCAGCGCGTGCACCAGCGCACATTGCGCCGCCACGGCACCGCCGGGGAATCCTCCGACGACCGGGAAGAGGCGCGTTTCAGCCGGGCGAACGGACGTGCTTTGGCGCTCTCGTCGTAGCCGGGCTCCCGGCGCAACCAGCGCCCGTTCAGGCTTACCGGCCGCATGGGGATGCCGGCATCCAGGCAGGCCTGCTTAGCAAAGGGGTAGCTGTTTTCAAAGAAATGAAAAATATTGGCGGCCGATACGGCGCTGGCTCCCCCGTCGGTGATCCCGGCCGGGAAATCCGTATAGGCGCCGACCCCGCCGCAGGCGATGACCGGAATCCCGACCCGGCGGCTCACGCTGCGGATCAGGACCGTGTCGTATCCGGACGCTGAACCGTCGCGGTCGATGGAGTTGAGGAATATTTCTCCGGCTCCGAGCCGTTCGACCTCGGCCGCCCAGTCCGCCGGATCCATCCCGGTGGCATGGGTTCCGGAATGGCTGAAGACCTCATAGCGGCCGTCGGGATGACGCCGCACTTCCATGCTGACCACCACGCACTGGGAGCCGAAGCGCCGGGCGGCTTGCGTCAGGAAACCCGGCTCTTCGACGGCGCGGCTGTTGATGACGCACTTGTCGGCCCCGGCCGCCAGGCGCAAGCGCAGGTCCTCCAGGCATCGGATGCGCCCGCCGAAGGACAGAGGCAGAAAGCATACCGCGGCGATCGCCCGCAGCAAATCGAGGATGCCCGTCCCATCATAGCGGATTTGGAGGTCATCGCGCCGCAGGTCATGGTAGTCCTCGCGGCTGATATCGAGCAGGATGAGCTCATCGACGTTCCAGTCTGAAAAACGCTTGATCGTGCTCAGCGGATTGCCTATGGCCTGGTGCACCTTAAACCGCTGGCTGCGGACGATTAACCCGTTTTTTATCAGGAGGCAGGGAATGAGTCGTGGATGCGGCACGGCGTATCGGCGACTTAAATTGATTTTATGGCATGCGATGCAAACATGCTGCATTGGAACAGGAGTTTACACTGCTCATGTGCATCCCATTGAAGCGTGTCGACAAAGGTCCGGTCTAAATCGTCGGGATCGAACCCATCCATCAACAGCGGCGGGTGTTTGTGATAGTTGCAAAAACGCTGTTCGATTTCTTGAAACCCATAACGACTCAACTTGTGCTTATAGGAGAGCGGGTTTTCGCGGTAATTGGCGGATATAGTCCTCCGATAGTCTGTTTCGGCCGAATCGCTGTACGTCCCTACCCGTATCTTTGGATTCATATCGTATGAACAGCACTTGGGTTTCATAATCGATCCTTGACGGTGAGCCAAAAACCGTGCAGGACGTCCAGCCCTGCGTCCTGGCTCTTCTCGGGATGGAACTGCACCCCGTGGACATTGCCCCTGCGGACAGCCGCTACCACCTCGTCGCTGCCCCAGGGCATGACGGCTCCACGTCGGCTGGTTCGCCGCAAACCAAATGGAAGGAGTGGGCGAAATAGAAGGATTCCGCCGCACCGATCGCTCTGAAGATCCCCTGCCGCGGAGCGAGGATCCGCACGGGGCACCAGCCCATGTTCGGAACCCGACCCTCGGGGCCTACCGGTTTCAGCGGCACCACCCGGCTGGGAACCAGGCCCAACCCGGTGTGGCGGCCGAATTCTTCCCCGGTTTCAGCCAGAAGCTGCATGCCCAGGCAGATCCCGAGCACGGGTACCCCGCGCTCCAACACCGCTGTACGGATTTTCTCCACCAGTCCCTTTTCGCGAAGCCTTGCCATGCCCTCGCCGAATGATCCTACTCCGGGCAGGATGAGTCCTTTCGCACGCTCCAGGTCGTCGGGGGAGTCCGTAACCGTCACCTCGGCTCCGACATGCGCGCAAGCGCGCGCCACGGATGCGAGGTTCCCCATACCCGTGTCAATCATCGCCAGCACGTCAGAGACTCTTTGGAGAGAGCGGCGGGCGCCGGAGCAATTTAGGTTCAAGGCGGATCAGCCCTTTTTGCCCGAAGCGCACGAGGTAGTCCCGCAGAAGCTCAAATGGCAAGTCGTGTCGCTCCGCGATCTCCAGCACCGTCATGGATCCGTCCAGGTAACGAAACAGGCAGTCGAGCAAATGGCCCCATTTTTCGCTGGTCTCGTCGGTTGACTTTGTAATGGAAGGATCGGGGCGTTCCATGTACAGATCGTAGCGCGGGTTGGAGAGGCAAATAAGGCCATCGAAGCGCCGCCGCGGAACGGCATCGGCCTCCAGCACAGCGATGATCCCCTGGAGAACCCGGAAGGTTTCCTCCATAGAGGCTTCGTTCAGGCGCTCGGGCGTGTCTAGACTGCTGTGGTATTCCGGATAGGGGGCGAACTGATCTATGCAGCGAGTCAGTTCGACGAAAGGCACCTCGTAGCCCGGAGCTTCCCAAACCGTTTCGTCGTTGCCGGCGCCCTTGCGCCACGGCACGATAACATGCTTACGGGCGCAATGGCGCAGGAGATGTCGCACCGCTCGGTCCACGTCCTGCGCGCCCAGAAAGGAAGAAGCGGCTTTGAGCGGCGCATCCACGCCCGGCATCTCCATGAAGATGCCGCCCGCGAGCTTTTCGATCTCGGCGCGTGTTCGCTCCCGTAGCCAGAAGACCGTGCCCAAATGCTCCGGGCCCAGCAATAGCTTGTAGGTGTGACGCGTCGCTTGGCCGCGCAGCCATTGAAAAAGCCGTACCAAAAGCGCTACGGCCCCAAAGCCGTCGTTGGCCTGCCCGGGATGGCAGGTGTTGCTCTGGAAAACAATGGTTTCCGGTCGCGCGCCTATGTGAGTGTACTCGGCCACAAGCATCTCGCCTTGCTCGGTTACGGTCTCCAGCTCGACCTCGTAGTTGCCTGGGCCAAAATGGCGGGCCGTCTCCCACGGGACGCACAGCGCCCAGTCCGCCGCCCAAGGACGGTATTGCCACATGCAGTGGAACATATGCGCGGTCGGAAGAGCCGGATTGCTGACAATGTGTGAAGAAAGCTCTTCCCATGTCAGCTCACCCCGGAAGGACTGCGACAATTGCGCCACCCCCAGGGGATGGGCCATCCCGTTGTAAACGAGCTCGCCATCACGCCTCAGCAACGCCTTGAGGACTTCCCACTGCGGGGGGACGATCCAACCATTGTGTTCCAAGCCGGATTCGTAGGTATGGATCACAAAAGACAGTTCGCGTTTCAGTCTCTTGAACAGCGTCTCGTTCTCCAGGGCTACCACCCCGCTGCGGTAGGCGCAGAGTTCGCGAGTGAGTCCGCGCCATTCGATGCTGTTCATGAAGGCCCCCGCAAACATCGCCGACATTCCCGCGCCACATCGTTGAACAGAAAAAAATGCCGTGCCAGAGTCTCGTCTGGCGCAGCGCAGGTCCACCAATTCCGACGCTCGGCTTCTTCCTCCGCGCGCCTCAAACCGTACGTATTGCTACGATTCGATTTAAAGACCGATCAGGCTGAACATGTACAGCGTCCCGAACATCACCGGATAATCGCGCTTGATCACCGCCTCGAATCCCAGCAAACCCAGCCCGTCCAGCGAGAAAATCACCTCGATCAGCAGCGACCCGGTGAACAACATGCCGACCAAGGTCGCCGGAAATCCGGCGATGACCAGCAGCATGGCGTTGCGGAATACATGCCCGTACAACACCCGCCGCTCGCTCAGGCCCTTGGCGCGGGCGGTCACCACGTACTGTTTGTTGATCTCATCCAGGAAGGCGTTCTTGGTCAGCATGGTCAGCGAGGCAAAACCGCCGATCACCATCGCCGTCACCGGCAGGGTCAGATGCCAGAAATAATCCGCGAATCCGCGCCGGCCAACTCAAATCCGCCCAATTGTCCGATACCAGCCCCCGCAGCGGGAACCAATCCAGATACCGTCCGCCGGCAAACACGATGATCAACAAAATTGCGAACAGGAACGCTGGGATTGCGTAACCGACGATCACCGCCGCGCTGCTCAACACGTCGAAGCGTGAACCGTCGCGCACCGCCTTGGCAATGCCCAGCGGAATCGAAATCACGTAAATCAGCAACGTGCTCCATACCCCCAACGAGATCGACACCGGCAGTTTATCCAGCACCAAATCCAGTACTGCACGATCACGGAAATAGCTCCTGCCGAGATCGAAGGTCAGATAATCGCGAATCATCAATCCGAAACGCATATAGGCCGGCTTATCGAAACCGAACTGGCGGTTGAGTTCGGCGATAAAGGTCGGATCGAGACCCTGCGCGCCGCGATAAGCACCGTTACCGCCCGGGCTCTGTTGCCCCGTACTGCCGCGTCCCGCTTCTACACCCTCCCCGCCGCCAAGCCGGGCGGTGGCGGAAACGGCGGTTTTTTTAAGCTGGGCCAGCAATTGCTCCACCGGCCCACCGGGAGCGATCTGCACGATGGCGAAGTTGATGGCGATGATGCCGAGCAGGGTCAGCGGAATCAGCGCCAGACGGCGGAGGATGTAGGCGAGCATAAGGGAAACAGGGTTGATCGCCTGGATTACAGGATCCGAAGAGCTGGCAGCTTGAGTCAAGCGAGCCAGGGCTTTTCAAAACTGTGCTCAACACAACTCGCTGATCGTCTTTTCTGACGTCATTGAAATACTGGCGCGAAGTAAGGGATTCGACATCTAGCGGACTTCCACCACCGTCTCCAAATCCCCCGCCGCGACTGCGTTCAGGTAGGCGAGAATCAAATCCCGGGTGAGATAGCGGCCGAATTGCTTTTCGTCCTGCTCGCGGACGATGGGGAATTGCGCCAGGATGTAATCGGCGTCGGTTCGATCCAGGCCGTAGAGATGGAAGAACAAGGCGTCCAGCCGCGCCAGCCGGTGACGGCGGTCGTCTTCGTCCCAGACGAACGGCTCGCCCTCATAGCCCATGTCGGCGGCGAAGGGCCGCAGGTCCACGGCGGTGTAGGTGAGGCGGAGGACTTGCTCGCGGATGAAATCGGCGATGGTTTGGTTGCCGATTGTTTTCTCAAAGCATTCCGGCTGCGATGACGGGAAGCTGTTCAATAATGAACAGATTTAGAGTTTGGCCGTGAAGCTTTCTGGCGTGCCACGAAGTCGAAGACAAACGCATTGAGATTGGCAAGCAACAAGGGTCCCCAGGCGAGCAAGCTTATTAGCCTGATCCTCAGCGGGTAGGAGCAAGGGCACTTTGTTACCAAAACCGGCGCTTGGCGCAATGAGCGCGATCATGGTGCGGGCGTTGGTTGGCGCCGTGATTTCCTTAAAACAAAGCGCCCAAGGCATTGTGTTGCTTTTTATTGACCTCGGACAAGTCCACCCAAAACTGCGGCTCCGGCAACCAATTCACGTCCTGATGCTGCTTCAAGCTCGCCGGTTCGGGCTGAGCGGGCCGATGCAGATTGGCCGGGTTAACCACGATGCTGGCCGCGCGGTGATCGTACGCCTGCACCATTTTCCCTTCATACAGCGGCACATACTCGTCCTTCCCCTTGCGCCAGCGATTGCCGCCCACCGGATAAAATCCCGCCGCCTCCAGTTCATCCCGCCGTTTGAACCGATGGGAATCGTTGGTCATGTCGAACATGCGCAGGTAACGCACCGGCCAAACCTGCTGGGGCGGATCGGTGCGCCGGTCCACCAGCACCGGGCAACGGCCGTAGATGGCCCTGGTGATCTCGGCGTCCCGCCGATGGCGGAAAATCGGCGCGGTGCCGGTGTTGGGATTGACGGCGGCGAAGTCCGTCCGCGCTCAAGGCGAAGGAACGCTGCGGATCGTCGAGTTCCGCCACGGCATGGAGAAAAAAGGCGCAGCGCGTTTCGGGGAAGGTGCGTTTGGCCCCGCCGAACACCAGGGCGCAGAACTTGAAACTCGCGTGGACATCGGGGAAAAAAACTTTCCTGTTCTCGAAATCCAGCAACGCCGCCAACCGTCCCGTGGTGGCGATGCTTTTGAAAAACGCGCTGGAACCCTTGTCCGAGGCAATCCCGGAGGGCGTCAGCAACCCGACGATGCCCTGCGCATTCACCAGGCTTTGCGCCCGTTCCACGAACAGCGCATACAGGTTCACGTCGCCGCCGGACAACAGCGGATACTCGCCGCTGTCCCGCGCGATCCGGGCGGCGGTCTCGGCCCGGTTCCCGGCTTGCTGGTACTCCAGCCACAAGCCATCGCCCGTTTTTTCCAACTGACCGATCAACCGCTTGCGGTCGGCGGCGCGGACGGCGTGGGCGATCTCCGGCTTGCGCGCGGCGAACCATTCCACTTCCTGAAGTTTCATCCGGTCCCACGGCGGATTGCCGATGATGGCGTCGAAACCGCCCCGCAGTTGGCCGCTTTCCAGATGGTTCCACACCGTGGGAAACGCGATGGCCCAGGGCAGGAAACCCTCCTGCTCGGCCAGTTCGCGGGTTTGCCGAAGCAACTCCCGGATCGTCCGCGCCTCGTCGCTGGCGGGGTCCCCGGCCACCACCGAACCGGCGTCGATCACGTCGATGACATCCCCGAAGCGCCCCGACGCCAAATCGGCCCAGCCGCGTTGCCGAACCGGATCGTGCGCGGGCAGCCAACGCAGCGCCTGCCAAAAATCCAGCAGCTTGCGCAGCGGCGCGAGTTCCGCGTCGATCTGCTCGAACAGGTGCCTGGACTGATCAACCTCGGCGATGTCCACATCGGTGAGATCGGCAATCTGGTTCATGCTGGCGGTGGCGACCGCGATCCGGGCCAGCTCGTTTTTCTGAAACAGGGCGCCGAAAGCGCGCAACTCGTCCAGCACTCTATCAATCCGCTCGCCGTACAGGGCATCGCCGGCGTGCAGATGATGATCGAGAAACGACAGCGGCGCCCCGACCGTAAAGGTGTGCAGCCACAGCGCGACCTTGGCCAACTCCACCGCCATCGGATTCTTGTCCACCCCGAAGATCACCCGCTTCAAGATCATGCGCCGCACGATATGGCGGTCGTCGAGTTGGGCGGGATCGACGGTCCAGCCGTGCGCCTGCGACGACGCCAGAATGCGCTCGCGGATGTCGGCGATGCGCCGCGCGAGGGGCGACACGTAGGGTTCGGCGGCGTCCGCCCAATGCACCCGCGCGGTGCTGTCGGCCATGCACTCCAGGATTTGATCGGCCAGGTAATCCACCAGGCTGACCAGGAAATGCCCGCTGCCCATCGCGGGGTCGCAGATTTTCAACTCCAGGATGGCGGCGGCGGGATCGTGGTCCTGCAATTCGCGCAAGCGCTGCGGCTTGGGCGAACGCAGCCGGGCCAGCGCCTCCAACTGACGTTCAAAAGCCTTTGCGCGCTCGTCGAGCAGAGGACCGACCGTTTGCCGGATGAGGAGTTGGACCAAATCGTCGTGGGTGTAATAACTGCCGCTGCCCTTGCGGGCGAAAATGGTGGGACTGACCCGGACCTGGCCAGCGCCGTCGTCGACCACCCGGTATTCCAGCAGGCGCTCGTAGATGGAGCCCAACTGTTGCACCGACAGATCGCGGTAATTGATCCAGCGGCGCTCCTGCCCCACCGGACGGCGCGACAGGCCGTCGATCAACTCGGCCACCACCGCGTCGGGCAGGGTGAGGCGTTCCAGCAGGGCATGCGCGCGGTCGTCGAACAAGCCGCCGTTGTAGGGCGGCACGCCGAGGGCGGCGTCGCCTTGGCCGATGATCTGGAACAGGTCCTTGAGAGCGCGGTAGCAGCGCCCGGCGCTGGCGCTGAAGACGTCGTTCGCGTCCACGCGCCGCGCGACATCCGCGCGGATCTGGCGCAGGGAATAGTCGTCGTAGCGGCGGTCGTGGACCGGCAGCAGGTTGCGGTCCTCGGCGTAGAGGACGAACAACAGGCGGTAAAGCAGGATCAGCGCCTCGCGGCGCACGGCGTCCAGGTCATCCGCCGTAGGCGGTCTGGACGCCGCCGGATCGTGTTGAGCCATCGCCGCGACCAGGCGCGGAAACAGCCGCTCGAACACCAACTCCCCCAAATCCTGGGAAACGCGCTCTTCCCAGCGCCGGGTTTCCGCCAGGGCGATGGCGAGAAAGGCGCGGTTTTCGGGATCGCTGGACTGGGGAACGAACCCGGCGGGGCCAAACAGCAGTTGGAATATGGCGAGGAAATGCACGGTGTCCTGGTCGGTGGGGCCGAACAAATCCACGGACAGCCCTTTCATGCCGGCGAGCAGCGCCAGGTCGAGTTCCAAAAATTCCTCGGAACGCGAGCGCGCGCCTTGAAAATACAGCCGCCAGTGCCGGCCGTTGGTCAGCAGGCCCCACTGGATCGCCCGTTCCGAGGCCACCTCCGCCCGGCTCAGATAGCGCAACATCTGATTCGACGGCGCGTTCGCGTCGAGGGGATCGGTGCGGTCGCCGCGATCCAGTGGGCGCTGCCAGCGTTTGCATTCGACGATGGCGACGCCGCGACGATAGCGTTGCTCGTCCCGGCGCTCCGCCAGCGCCGCCTGCTTGGTGGCGACGTCCACGAACAGCAGCACGTCGGGCACGTCCTGGCGGCCCTTGCCGGAAGCCGTTTGCTGCGGCAGATACGCCCAGCCCAGGGCTTCCAGCACCGGAAAAATGATCTCGGTTTCCGTGACCGCTTCGTTGGCTTGGCTATCGGCGGGAAAGACGCCGAAGATCGTCTCGATCCGGGCGCGGAATCGGGCCAGTTCGGCGGAGTCCAGACGATTCCAGGCGTCCGTTTCCTGGATGCCTTCCCGCAAAAAATCCTGGGTGAACAGCTTACCCTGCATGGATCACTTCCGGTTTATTCTTTAACATTTCCCTACCCGGCAAGGGTGGAGAATCAACGATGAGCACACAATACATTGTTAACGAGGCAGGGGAGCGGGTTTCCGTGATTTTGCCGATAGCCGAGTACGAAGCGCTGTTGCGCGCCGCTGCTTCCGAGGACGAAACCGCGTTCCTGCTGCGCGAACCGAACGGGAGCGTCTTGCTGCAACGAATCGATGACTATCGACATGGACGCAACATCATCGAGCGGGAACTGCTACCCGATGAAGATTAAATTCATGGAAGGCGCATGGGCCGACTACCTCAGTTGGCAGTCTGACAAGGCCATGCTAAGAAAGATCAACCGGCTCATTCAAGACATTCAGCGGTCGCCGTTTGAGGGAATCGGTAAGCCGGAACCCTTGCGACATCAACTCTCCGGGCAATGGTCGCGGCGGATTGATGAGGCGAACCGGATCGTGTACGTCGTCGAGAGTGACGAAATCACGATTCTGCAATGCGGACGGCATTACAATCCGCACTGAACTGGGATTAATACCCTTGGCGTTGAGGTGGCGCGTTGTATCTCGGCGTCGCCTACATGCCCCACACGGTTATCTGTCGGCCCCTTACCGCTTCCTGGCGCCGAAACAGCTTGTCTTCCCAAGCCTTGCCATGGGTGCGGTCGAAAATCACCAAGTGGCCCTCCTCCGCCCCGCAGCGGTCGAGATACTCCCAGGTCTGTTCCAGGCCGAGCGCAAGCGTTTGCTCCAAGCTTTTATGCAGGAGTTTGAGTTCGATGACGATTTTTTGCGTTTCTCCCTCACCCCCAACCCCTCTCCCAGCGGGAGAGGGGAGAAGCGGCCAGATCACCAGCAAATCCGTTCGCATCCGCCCCAGACCGTATTCCCGCTCGATCCGCCCGCCGCCGTTGACGATCCGCTGTAGAAAGGCTTGCAGCAATAACTGCGGGCCGGCTTCCTTGTACTGAAACCGCTCGACCCAGTGTTCGGAATGTTCGCGGAAGAATTGCTGAAAAGCCGCGAGCAGCTTGAGCATATCCAACCGGCCGTCGGCGCACCGGTACCACTGCGCCTGTTGGCTCATCCCCGATTGAATGGTCCAGCCCAGTTCCCGAGGGATCACTTCCTGATAGAGGCGATTCGCCATCTGAATCCGCCCGTTCACGTCCTGCCGAATCAACCCCAGATCTTGCACATAGGCGACATCGTCAGGACGCAAATCGGTCGCCAGATCACTACCCGCCAGCGGCGGTTCGATCACCCGCCTGACCCGTTCCTCTTGCAGTTTGTCGGTCAGTTGGTCCAAATGGGTTTCCCGGCGCTGGATCAAGCTTTCCTTGGCTTCATCCACAAACTCCGCCGTGATAGGCCATTGCCGATCCTGTCCCGCCTTCCTGCGAAAACAGGTTTCATAACCCAAGGCATTCACCAGCCAAGGTTGTCCCCTACTCAGCTCCCAGAGCCGCTCCAGCGCTTCTGGAGTAAAGATTTGGCCGGTTTCATCCGTGTGCTGGCGATACAGCGCCTCCATCTCCACCCGGCTGAAATTGCCCAGTCGCAGCGATTCGGCCTTGATGTTGAAGGCGCTGCCACCGGTGATGATGGCTTTCTCCCGGTCGGAATGAATGCGGTAGTCGCGCACGTCGCGCACCCCGCACAGAATGACGCTTTGCGGGAAGTGACCCGGCCGCTGGGGATAGCCAGCACGCAGTTGTCGTAACACCGAAATGAGGGTGTCGCCAACCAGCGCGTCAATTTCATCCATCAGCAGCACCAGCGGACGGCGGTCCCGCGCCGCCCACTGTTTCAATAACTCGCCCAATGCGGCGTAGGGACCACTCTCCACCAGGACGCTCCGGCGAATCGCATTGGGAAAATCATCGTTCAGAACGATTCGCGCCCAAGAACCCAGCTCATTAAGAATGGACTGCATCGCGCCCGCCACGTCTTCCCGCGCCGCCTGGGCGATTTCCACGTTGACATAAACGCAGCGATATTGGCCGGAGGTATTTAGATACTCCATCAACGCCAACAGGCAGGAGGTCTTGCCGGTCTGACGGGGGGCGTGCAGCACGAAATATTTCTGCTGCCGAATCAGCCGCAGCACGTCGTCGAGATCAAAGCGGGTCAGCGGCGGCAGGCAATAGTGCAAGTCGGGTTTGACCGGGCCGGCGGTGTTAAAAAAGCGCATGAGGCTGGCTCTGAAGCGTATCAAATGGCGATTAATTGGCCTTTCCCGACCCCGAACCGCGCTGGCCCAGCGCCGCATCCTTGGTGGGATCGATCCACCAGGCATCCAACTGCACGCCTTGCAGCGGCGTCACCGCTGGATAGCCGAACTTGTCCCAGAAGGCGATGCGGCTGTAAGGAATATGCCAGTGTGGAATCACCAGAAAATTCCATTGCAACGCCCGGTCCAACGCTCTTACCCGGGCCACCAAGCTGGTGCGGTCGGGCGCGGCGATGACCTGATCCACCAGCCGGTCGATGGCTGGATTCTTCAAGCCAACCAGATTGCGGCTGCCGGGATGGTCGACGGCGGCGCTGCTCCAGAACTCCCGCTGCTCGTTACCGGGCGATAGCGACTGGCCCCAGACATTCACGATCATGTCGAAATCGAAGCTGCGCTCTCGATTTTCGTACTGGGCGGTATCCACGCTCCGCACGCTCATTTCGATCCCCAGCCGTTCCAAATTGCGGGCGAAAGGCAACGCGATCCGCTCCCAGGTCGGCTCGGCGATCAGCAACTCGAAGCGGAACGGCTCGCCGGTCTTGGCATTGACCAGCTTGCGATCGCGGAAGGTCCAGCCGGCTTCCTGCAACAGATCCAACGCCTTCTGGAAATTGGCGCGGAGTTGGACGTCGTCGCTGGCGCTTGGTGGTTCGTAAGCCTTGGTAAACACTTCCAGCGGCAATTCCTTGCGCAACGGCTCCAGAATCGCCAGTTCCTCCGGCGACGGCAAAACCCGCGCCGCCAACTCGGAGTTGTCGAAGTAGCTACGGGTACGAGTATATTGGCCGTAGAAGAGATTGCGGTTGCTCCACTCGAAATCGAAAGCATAGGCGAGGGCCTGACGGACTTTTGGGTCCTGGAACAGCGGCCGGCGCAGATTGAATGCGAAACCCTGCATCCCGGACGGCATCTGTCTGGAGAACGTCTCCTTCTTCACCAGTCCCTTCTCCAGCGCCGGGAAGTCGTAGCCGGTCGCCCATTGCTTGGCGCTGTTTTCCTCCCGCAGGTCGTAAGCGCCGGCCTTGAACGCCTCCAGCGCCACCGTGACATCGCGATAATAGTCGTAGCGCAACCGGTCGATATTGTTCAATCCGCGATTCACGGGCAAATCCTTGCCCCAATAATTCTCATCGCGCTGGTAAACGATGAAGCGACCCGGTTCGAAGCGCTCGACCCGGTACGGGCCGCTGCCGACCGGCGCCTCCAGCGTCGTCGCGGCGAAATCGCGATCCCGCCAGTATTTCTGGGAGACCACCGGCATTTGGCCTACGATCAGCGGTAGTTCGCGGTTTTCGCCTGGGGAAAAAGTAAACTTCACTTGGCGCTCGCCCTTTTTTTCGACTTTGGCAATGTTGGCGTAATAGAACCGGTAAAGCGGACTGCCCTTTGTCTTTAGGGTTTCGAAGGAAAACAAGACGTCGTCGGCGGTGATCGGACTACCGTCATGAAACTTCGCCTGTGGCCGCAGATTGAACGTCACCGAACCACGATCCTCCGGCACCTCCACGCTCTCGGCGATCAGGCCATACTCGCTGAACGGCTCGTCGGCGCTGCCAGTCAGCAAAGTCTCATACAACCGGCCGATGCCGGCGGCGGCCTGACCCTTGATATTGAAGGGATTGAAGGTATCGAAGCCGCCGATGGCGGCAAAGCGCGCCTCGCCGCCCTTCGGCGCATTTGGATTGACGTAGTCGAAATGCTGAAAGTCCGGTCCGTATTTCGGGTGGCCGTGCAGGGCGATGCCATGCATCGGCCCGCCGATGGCAACGGTTGAGAGCAGGGCGCAGACCAAGCCGATAAAGCCTGTCGCCAACCTGTGGCGAAAGCGGTATTTTGCGCGCGTCATGCACTATCCTTTACAGTTCGCGAATTCAGTGACCCGTCTAAACGATACTTAAAACACATAGGAGTTCATTATGGGCTTTCTTGCGGGCAAACGCGCCCTGATCCTGGGGGTCGCCAGCATCCGTTCCATCGCTTGGGGCATCGCCCAGGCCATGCGCCGGGAAGGCGCCGAACTCGCATTTACCTATCAGAACGATAAGCTGAAACCCCGCATCGAGAAAATGGCCGCCGAACTGGGTAGTTCGATCGCGTTGCCCTGTGAAGTGGAAAACGACGCCGACATCGAAACGGTATTCGAGACGCTGAAGCATTCCTGGGACGGGTTGGACATCGTCGTCCATTCCCTTGCCTATGCGCCACGCGAAGCTCTGGAAGGTGATTTTCTGGAGGGGATCAGCCGCGAGAATTTCCGCATTGCTCACGACATCAGTTCCTACAGCCTGGCAGCGCTGGCCAAGGCCGCCCGGCCGTTGATGCAAGGGCGTCGGGGCGCGTTGATCGCCATGACCTATCTCGGCGGCGTGCGCGCGGTGCCCAATTACAACGTCATGGGCTTGGCCAAGGCCAGCCTGGACGCGAATGTTCGCTACCTGGCGCAGGCGCTGGGACCAGAGGGCATCCGGGTCAACGCCATTTCCGCCGGGCCGATCCGCACGCTGGCCGCGTCCGGCATCAAGAATTTCCGCAAGATGCTGGATACCTTCGAACACATCGCCCCGTTGCGCAAGTGCGTCACCATCGAGGAAGTGGGCAACGTGGCGGCATTTTTGTGCTCGGACCTGGCGTCCGGCATCACCGGCGAGATCGTCTATGTGGATGGCGGTTTCAACACCGTCGCCTTGGGAGCGATGGAATAAAGGAAGCGTGGAACAAGGCGCCGCCCCGGGTCTTACCCCTGCCCTCTTCTAAAGGAAAGGGGTTCCAGACCAGCGCCTAGAGTCGGTCAGCGTGGGTCACTACCTTGGTCTTGACCCTCACGCTGTCCAGCAGGCTGTCGAACTGACCGGAGCCCGTCTGTTGCGCCAACTGCTGGGCCAGGGTTTTGCGCTCGTCCTCGGAAAGTGCATCCTTTTGACCAGGTACGACCCGCGCCACTTCCAGCACGACCTGATCTCCGTTTGCCAGCACCGTCGAACCCAGCGCCACTTTCCCGGCTTCTGGTTGCGGCAGACGGAACGCGGCCTCCAGCACGGCGCCGTCCACTGATGAGGAGTCGCGCCCCACCAACCCGGTATTCTTGAACTCGCCACCGAACTCCGCAGCCAGGATTTGCGGATGCTCGCCCTTGGCGGCGCGCGTTTTCAAGGTTTCGACATCCTTGGAGATGGCTTCGCGGGCTTTTTGCTCACGCAATACTTTGACGATGTCCTCGCGCGATTCGTCCAGGGTGCGCGGTGTTGCGTCCTTGTGTCCCTTGACCCGGATCATCACCACATGGCCCGGCTCCAGTTCGAGCGGTTCGCTGTTGATACCACGCTTGAGCACGTCCTCGCCAAAGGCGCTATCGATGACCTTGGGGTTGGCGGTGATGCCTTCCCCGACTTGGCGACTGAACCAACCGGTGTCCTGAACTGGCAAACTCAGGGCTTTGGCCGCGGGTTCCAGGCTGTCGGGGTGCTCGTAGCCCAGGTTGGCGAGCGTCTGACTGATCTCGTAAAAGCGGTTCTCGGCCTTTTGCTGGCGAAGTTCCGTGGCTACCGCTTCGCGCACCTCCTCGAACGGTTTCACCTGGGCGGGGGTGATGTTATCCAGCCGGATGATATGGAAACCCGAGGGCATCCGCACCGGCTCGCTAACTTCACCCGCTTTCTGCAGGGCATACAGGGCGTTCTCGAAGGCCGGGCTGTCGAACATGCCCTTGCCGATCACCCCCAGTTCGCCACCCTCCAACGAACCGGATGAGTCGGTTTTCGCCTCCTGCACCGCCTGATCGAAGCTCTTGCCGCCAGAGCGGACGCTGTCGGCGATCAGTTGCGCCTTGGTGTGGGCCTGCTCGACCTCCGCCTCGCCGGCGTTAGGCGGAAATTTGACCAGAATGTGCGAAGCCGAACGCTCCTCGGATCGGCCGTACTTGGCGATCTGCTCCTGATAGGCAGCTTGCAGTTCGTCCTCACTGGCCGTGGTGCCATCGGCGATTTGCGCCAGTTTCAGTTCGATAAATTGGAGCTGTACCTGCTCGGGATGGACGAAGCGGTCCTTGTTCTTCTCAAAATAATCCTGGATGGACCCATCGTCCACGGTCGCCCGGGCTGTGTATTGGGCTAGTGACAGCACCACGTACTGCAATTCCCGCTGCTGCTTGAGCAAGGTAATCCACTGCTCCAGTTCCGTCGGCGTGACCAGGGCCGAGGCCACCACGCCTTCGCGCAGTTGCGTGGTCGCCAAGGAATGCCGCAAGCCTTCCTCGAACACCGCCACGGTATATCCCTGATTGCGCAACAGCCGTTCGTACAACTCCCGGGTGAATCCACCCCCCTGCTGAAAGACCGGCAGAGCCATTACCGCATCGTGCAGTTGCTGGTCACCGACCCGGAATCCCTGGGAGCGAGCGTTCTGGTCCAGCACCCGCTCGTCGATCAACTGCCGCAATACATCCTGTTTCAGGCGCGGCCCGTCCAGCAGCGCCGAATCAGCGCCTCCCAACATGGTTTGCAAGCGTTGGCGCTGCTGCTGATAAGCGCGCTGGAATTCCTGCAGCGATATCTTGCTGTCGCCCACCACGGCGGCGTCCATCGGCCCGCCGCCCTCGAAATAATAATTGATGCCCCAAACCGCGAACGGGATGGTCAGCAAACCGACGATAGTGTAGGCGAACCAGCCCTTGGCGTAATCACGGATTTTCTGTAGCAGCATGGCACCAACCCGGTTTTGCAACAGAATGCTGAAAAGGAAAATGCAGCGAACGGGCATAAAAATAGGGTGTCCGAACGACACCCTCTGGGAATTTGGCGGAGCGGACGGGGCTCGAACCCGCGACCCCCGGCGTGACAGGCCGGTATTCTAACCAACTGAACTACCGCTCCGGCATCCGAACCGTGGTGGGTGCTGAGGGGCTTGAACCCCCGACCCTCGCCTTGTAAGGGCGATGCTCTCCCAACTGAGCTAAGCACCCTTTAAACCTAATTATTTTACAGTATCCTTTAGTAATTTGCCAGCTTTGAATACTGGGGATTTGCTTTGCTTTAGCTCCATGGGCTGACCTGTCTTGGGGTTATGGCCAGTTCGGGCGGGGCGTTCGCGCATCGAGAAGGTGCCAAAACCGGTCAGCACCACGGAATCACCCTCTTTAAGGGCCTTGCCAATGACAGCCAGCAAAGCGTTCACGGCTTTACCCGCGGCAACTTTGGACAGATCGCTTGCCTCTGCAACGGCATCAACGAGTTCGGTTTTATTCATGAGGCTCTTCCTGTGCGGTGTTGTGCGTTATTGGGCTTGGAAGCTACCCGGTGTTGTAAAACGGTAACCCCCGCCCTGGAAGAAGGATGGTTTTTAATACCCTTATATCAGGGCATTTAAAGCAGTGTCAATTGTCAACCCCTATATCCCATCAATGTGCTCGCACACCGTCCAAGGCGCCGCTGCTTTTCGCAGCGGATTCCGCTGTCGCCACCGGCTCGCCCAGTTCCGCCATGTCCCGCACCTTGGGCACCGGCAGTGATTGCAACGCAATCTCCAGTACCTGATCGATCCATCGGACCGGCCGCACCTCCAACCTGGCCAGGATATTTTTCGGGATTTCCGCCAGATCCTTGCGATTCTCCTCAGGAATCACCACCGTCGCGATGCTGCCCCGATGGGCGGCCAGTAACTTTTCCTTAAGGCCACCGATAGGGAGCACCTCGCCCCTGAGGGTAATCTCGCCGGTCATGGCGACGCTGGCCCGCGCCGGAATCCGGGTCAAGGCCGAGACCAGCGCCGTACACATGCCGATCCCGGCGCTGGGACCGTCCTTGGGGGTGGCCCCTTCGGGAACATGAATGTGCAGATCGTATTTCTGATGAAACTCTGGATCGATGCCCAGCATCTCGGCGCGGCTGCGCACCACGGTCATCGCCGCCTGAATGGATTCCTGCATTACCTCGCCCAGCTGACCGGTATGGATCAGCTTGCCCTTGCCGGGCACCAGCGCCGCTTCGATGCTGAGCAATTCACCCCCCACCTCGGTCCAGGCCAGCCCGGTCACTTGGCCGACCTGATCCTGCTCCTCGGCCAGACCGTAGCGGAAACGACGCACCCCAAGGTATTTCTCCAGCAGGTCGGGAGTAACGACCGTCTGATGATCGGTGGGATGCAAGGTCACTTCCTTGACCACTTTGCGGCAAATCTTGGCGATCTCGCGTTCCAGATTACGAACCCCGGCTTCACGGGTGAAAAAACGGATGATGTCGCGGATGGAATCCTCGACAAGCTCCAGTTCATCCTCCTTCAAACCATTGTTGGCGATCTGTTTGGGAACCAGATAACGCAATGCGATATTCAGTTTCTCGTCCTCGGTATAACCGGGGATGCGAATCACCTCCATGCGGTCCAGCAAGGGGGGTGGAATGTTAAGCGAGTTGGCGGTCGCCACGAACATCACGTCCGACAGATCAAAATCCACTTCCAGATAGTGATCGTTGAAAGTGTTGTTCTGTTCGGGGTCCAGCACTTCCAGCAACGCCGAGGAGGGATCGCCGCGAAAATCCATCGACATCTTATCGATCTCGTCAAACAGGAACAGCGGATTACGCACGCCAACCTTGGCCAGATTCTGGATGATCTTGCCCGGCAGCGAACCGATATAGGTGCGGCGGTGGCCGCGTATTTCCGCCTCGTCCCGCACTCCGCCCAGCGACATCCGCACGAACTTGCGGTTGGTCGCGCGAGCAATGGAGCGCCCCAACGAGGTCTTGCCGACGCCAGGCGGCCCCACCAGGCACAGGATCGGCCCCTTGAGCTTGCGCGCCCGTTGCTGCACGGCCAGGTACTCGAGAATCCGTTCCTTGACTTTTTCCAGACCGTAATGATCGGCTTCCAGAATGCCCTCGGCGACGGCCAGATCCTGGTGAATCTTGGCCCGCTTCTTCCAAGGGACGCTGACCAGCCAGTCGACATAGTTGCGCACCACCGTGGCTTCGGCCGACATTGGCGACATCATCTTCAGCTTGTTCAACTCCGCCTGGGCCTTGGCCCTGGCCTCCTTCGGCATCCCCGCCTTCTCGATGCGCCGGCCCAAGTCCTCGATTTCGTTAGGCGCGTCCTCCAAGTCGCCGAGTTCCTTCTGAATCGCCTTCATCTGTTCGTTCAGATAATACTCGCGCTGACTCTTTTCCATCTGCTGCTTGACCCGGCCGCGAATGCGTTTCTCGACCTGGAGAATATCGATTTCACCTTCGACCAGAGCCAGCAGGTGTTCGAGGCGCTCGGACAGGTCCTGGATCTCCAGAATCTTCTGCTTTTCATCCAGTTTGAGCGTCATGTGCGCGGCGATGGTATCGGCCAGACGGTTGGGATCGTCAATGCCGGCGACCGAACTCAGCACCTCACCAGGAATCTTCTTGTTGAGTTTGACGTATTGATCGAAGGTGTTGAGCAGCGAGCGCATCAGCCCCTGGACTTCCTGGGACGCTAACTCGTCCGGCGGCTCCAGCGCCGAAACCTCGGCGATAAAACAGGAACGAATTTCGGTGAACCGGTGAATGCACACTCGCTGGTTGCCCTCAACCAGCACCTTGACCGTGCCATCCGGCAGTCGCAGCAGTTGCAGAACATTAGACAGAGTGCCAATGGCGTATAGATCGCTGGTTCGCGGGTCGTCCACCTCGGGGCTGCGCTGCGCGACCAGAACGATGCGCTTGTGATGTTGCATCGCCAGATCGAGGGCATGGATGGATTTTTCCCGACCGACGAACAGGGGGATCACCATGTGCGGATAGACCACCACATCGCGGAGAGGCAAAACCGGCATGGGTGCATGACTGGGCAAACTGACGAAAGAAGCTTCGCTATGCTTCATGAAACAGGCTCTCCGCGGTAACCTGAACGGTCAAATCGGCGATGGCGACCTGCCAGTTGCTTGCGACATGGTCGTCACCTGGGTGGGGCAACAGGGATTGCAATACGAAATCCCGCAATGAGAGGCCAAGGCGCCGCCGGCGTTGGCCTGCGGTTGGACCAGAAGTCACTCGTGCGCGGCGGCGCGGCGTTCGACGTTCTCATAGATGAAATACGGCTTGGCGTGACCGCTCACCACGGAGTCATCCACCACCACCTTGCGGACGTTCTGCAAGCTCGGCAGATCGTACATGGTGTCCAGCAGGATGTGTTCCAGGATGGTTCGTAGACCGCGCGCGCCGGTCTTGCGTTCCATCGCCCGGCGTGCGACCGCCCGCAAGGCGTCTTCGCGGAATTCCAGTTCGCTGCCCTCCATTTCGAACAGCTTCTTGAACTGCTTGGCGATGGCGTTTTTGGGTTCAGTCAGGATCCGCACCAGGGCGTTCTCGTCCAACTCGGTCAAGGTCGCCACCACCGGCAAGCGGCCGACGAATTCCGGGATCAGGCCGTACTTGATCAGATCCTCCGGTTCGACCGCCATCAACACCTCACCGAGGTTTTTGCCGCTGTCCTTGCTTTTGACGTCCGCCGAGAAACCGATGCCGCCCTTCTCGGAGCGACTGCGGATGACCTTGTCCAGGCCGGCGAACGCTCCTCCACAGATGAACAGGATATTCGAGGTGTCCACCTGCAGAAATTCCTGCTGCGGGTGTTTGCGCCCACCCTGCGGCGGCACCGAGGCGATGGTGCCCTCGATCAGCTTCAGCAAGGCCTGTTGCACGCCTTCGCCAGACACGTCGCGGGTGATCGAAGGATTGTCGGACTTGCGCGAAATCTTGTCGATCTCGTCGATGTAGACGATGCCGGTCTGCGCCTTCTCGACATCGTACTCACACTTTTGCAACAACTTCTGAATGATGTTCTCCACGTCCTCGCCGACGTAACCGGCCTCGGTCAGAGTGGTGGCGTCGGCGATGGTAAAGGGCACGTTCAACAAGCGGGCCAAGGTCTCGGCCAGGAGGGTCTTACCCGAACCGGTAGGGCCGATCAACAGGATGTTGCTCTTGGCGACCTCGATCTCGACATCCTTGGCGCGACCAGCGCGTTGTAGCTCCAAGCGTTTGAAATGGTTGTAGACCGCCACCGAGAGGACCTTCTTGGCGCGCTCCTGGCCGATTACATACTCGTCGAGAACCTGATTGATGTCGTGGGGCTTGGGCAGTTTCCTCGCGGCGACCGGTGCGTTCTCCTCCATCTCCTCGCGGATGATGTCATTGCACAGCTCGACGCATTCATCGCAAATAAATACGTTCGGACCGGCGATCAGCTTGCGAACCTCGTGCTGGCTCTTGCCGCAAAAGGAACAGTACAACAGCTTGTCGTCGTCGCCCCGGTCACTTCGATCTCTGCTCATAATGCCATCCTCGTCATCGCGCGGTCGGTGGATCAGGCGGAAGCCGGTCTCCAACGAATATCGCATGATCGGCGCCGCCGGTGCCTCGCGACTCGGGCCGCGACCCCTAAGGCGGCGGGGGATATGAATCGGGTCCTTAACTGGCAGGAACGCGCTGGTTCAATACGGCATCGATCAAGCCGTATTCCACCGCTTCGGCCCCACCCATGAAGTTGTCGCGGTCGGTATCGACGGCGATCTTTTCGACCGGCTGGCCGGTGTGCTTGGCCAGGATGCGGTTAAGCCGGTCCCGAACCAGCAAAATCTCCCGGGCATGGATGTCGAAATCGCTGGCCTGGCCCTGAAACCCGCCCAGCGGCTGATGGATCATCACCCGCGAGTGCGGCAGGCAGAACCTCTTTCCCGCCGCCCCGCCGGCCAGCAGCAGCGCGCCCATGCTGGCGGCCTGGCCCACGCACATGGTGCTGACATCCGGCTTGATGAATTGAATGGTGTCATAGATGGCCAGACCGGCGCTGACCGAACCGCCCGGGGAGTTGATGTAGAGATGGACGTCCTTGTCCGGATTCTCGGCTTCCAGAAACAACAATTGCGCCACCACCAGATTGGCGGCGTAATCCTCGACCGGCCCCACCAAAAACACCACCCGCTCTTTGAGCAGGCGGGAGTAAATATCGTAGGCCCGCTCGCCACGCGCGGTCTGTTCGACCACGATCGGCACCAGATTGAGCGCCCGGATGGCGTTGGAATCGTTCTCGCTCATTCGGCCGACTCCGCCGGTGTCTCCTCGGCTTGTTTGGTGGGGGTCATGATCTCGGCTAAGGAACTGGCCCGATCTGTGACCTGCGCCCGCTCCAAGACCCAGTCCACGATCTGTTCCTCCAGCACCAGGGAACGCACCTTATCGAGGGCGTTCGGCGTTTGCTCGTACCAACGCAACACCTCGGCCGGTTCCTGATAGGTGGCGGCAATGGTGTTCAGCCGCGCCCGTACCCGTTGTTCATCGGCCTGGATCCCTTGGCTAGCTGCCAATTTTGAAATCAGCAAGCCCAGGCCCACCTTCCGGCGGGCTTCGATTTCGAACAACTGGACCTTCAATTGCTGGATTTTTTCATTGTTGTCGCCGGGGGGTAAACGCAACTGGTGGGCCAATTGCTCAATTTCGGCCACAATCAGCGCCCGTGGCAACGGTACAGCGTTGACATCCAGTAGCCCCTGCATCACCTGGCGTTTGATCGCCATCTGGATGCCCTCGCGCAACTCGCGTTCCATGTTCTCGCGCAGTGATTGCCGCAAGGCCGGGACCCCACCTTCCTTGACATCAAAGTGCTCGGCGAAAGCTTCATCCACCTCGGGCAAATGGCCTTCCTCGACCCCAAATAGCTTAACTTGGAAATGCGCGGTCTTGCCGGCGACCTCCTTGGCTTGGTAGTCCTCAGGGAAGGTCAGATCAAAATCTATTTCATCGCCCGCCCCCAAGCCAACCAACTGGGCCTCAAAGTCAGGGAGCATGGCTTTCTTGCCAAGCACCATCTCGTTGTTCTTGCCGTTATTGCCCGCGAAATCCTGGCCGTCGATCTTGCCTTCGAAATCAAAGCGAACCCGATCACCATCGTGGGCCGGACGCTCCACAGTGTTCCAAACCACTCGTTGTTGACGCAGGGTGTCAATCATGTTGTCGACATCCTGTTCGGTGACTTCCGCGATCGGCCGCTCGACCCTGATGCTCTCGAAACCCGACGGTTCGAACTCGGGCATGACTTCGAAAGTGGCGCAGTATTCGAGAGCTTGGCCTTCTTCCAACGGCTTAGGCTCAATTCTCGGGCCGCCCAGTGGGTTCAGATTTTCCTGAATCAGAGCATCGCGCAGGCTGTGCTCCATCAGCTCGCTGACTGCTTCGTAGCGCGCCTTGTCGCCATACATCCGCTGGATCAGCTTGAGCGGCGCCTTGCCGGGACGGAACCCAGCCAACTTGACCTGCCGGGAGATAGAGACCAGCCGGTCCTTGATTTCCTTGGCGACTCGTTCGGCGGGCACCTGCACGGTCACCCGGCGTTCCAGATCGTTCAGAGTCTCAACCGAAACCTGCATCGATGCACCTCAAACCTGTCATTCGTTATAGGTTAGCGAATCGGCCGATGCCGACGCTGGCTTTCAAAAAAGACACGGGCCAAGCCAATAATTCTCCGGGTATGCGGCAGGGATGGTGCGAAAGGAGGGACTCGAACCCTCACGGGTTTACCCCACTGGAACCTAAATCCAGCGCGTCTACCAGTTCCGCCACTCTCGCAATGAACCACACACCTTGGCAAAACGAACGGAAAATACCTCACACAGGGGAATTGCCACCACTCAAAGCGAGTATACAAGACAATAGTCCTCCCCGTGGTAGTCATCGGGCCACGATGCTCTTCGGGGCGATTAACAACAGAGGGAAAGAAACGGGGGAAAACCTGGGCGGCGAGGATGGTGGGCCGTGTAGGACTCGAACCTACAACCAATTGATTAAGAGTCAACTGCTCTACCAAATTGAGCTAACGGCCCAAAAAAGAAAGCGGATGGAAACAAAAACCCTGTTGAAAAGCAAGTCTTAAATTGGGGTGGACGATGGGACTCGAACCCACGACGACCGGATCCACAATCCGGGGCTCTACCAACTGAGCTACGCCCACCATTGCAACTTCACGGGGTCAGCAGGAGATCTAGCGCGCCCGGCAGGACTCGAACCTGCTACCCTCAGCTTAGAAGGCTGATGCTCTATCCGCATGAGCTACGGGCGCGGTGTCAAGAACCACCCCAGAACCGCCGCCTTGCCCGCGCCATGGTCGGGGTAGAGGGATTCGAACCCACGACCCCCTGCTCCCAAAGCAGGTGCGCTACCAGACTGCGCTATACCCCGTTTATCAGTTAACTAACTCTGGCACCCCGCGATCCCATGCAGAATTTGAAATTTTATTTTTCGATACCTGACCGGCGTCAAGCCGATTTTTCAATCTCGCCGCCAGGTCGTGCCCTTCGAGGTGTCTTCCAGCAGGATCCCCGTCTTCTGCAGCAGCGCTCGAATCCGGTCGGCATCAGCCCAGTTCTTAGCTTTACGGGCAGCGGTCCGCTCGGCGATCAGTGCATTGATTCGTTCTTCGGAGATCGTGACAGTTACTTCCGGCGCAAGCGCCGTCACTCTAATTGTCACGGAAGGAACAGTTACAGTTATGCCCTGAAAAAATTCCTCAGGGTCATTTTGTAACAACCCAGGATCGCTCCTAAACGTTTCAAGGTGACACCCAACCGCGCCCCCTCCGCTTCGTTTTCGACCCGCAGACGGTTGATCGCGCGCGCCAGATCGAACAGCACCGCCAGGGCCTCGGGGGTGTTGAAATCATCATCCATCGCCAGTTCGAATCGGTCTCGCCAGCCCACGTCAACCTGCGCATCCGGGGCAGGCAGGCCGCGCAACGCCGTGTACAGCCGGGTCAGCGAGGCCTTGGCGTGCTCCAGATTCTCCTCTGAATAATTCAGCGGCCCCCGGTAGTGGCTGGTCAGGATAAACAGCCGCACCACTTCCGGCGGGTAGCGTTGCAACACCTCGCGCACGGTGAAAAAGTTGCCCAGCGACTTGGACATCTTTTCGTCGTCAACCTGGACAAAGCCGTTGTGCATCCAGAGATTCACGTAGCGCTGGCCGCTGGCCGCCTCGGACTGGGCGATTTCGTTCTCGTGATGGGGAAACTTCAGGTCCATGCCTCCGCCATGAATGTCGAAATGCTCGCCCAGGCAGCGGGTGGACATCGCCGAGCATTCGATATGCCAGCCGGGCCGGCCTGCCCCCCACGGCGATGGCCAACTCGGCTCGCCGGGCTTGGCGGCCTTCCACAGCACGAAGTCCAGTGGATCGTCCTTGGCCTCCTCGACCTCGACCCGCGCGCCCGAACGCAGATCGTCCAGCTTCTTGTTGGCCAGTTGGCCATAGTGATCGAACCGGCTGACGTCGTAATACACATCGCCAGTGGCGCCGACATAGGCGTAGCTCTTATCCAGTAGCGTTTGAATCATGGCGATCATGTCCGCCATGGCCTCGGTGGCGCGGGGCTCGTGTGTAGGCGGCAGAATGCCCAGCGCGTCCAAATCTTCGTGCATGGCCTGGATGCAGCGCTTGGTCAATTCCCGGAAATCCTCGCCATTCTCATCGGCGCGGCGGATGATCTTGTCGTCGATGTCGGTGATGTTGCGCACGTAGGTCACGTCGTAACCCTTATCGCGCAACCAGCGCAGCACCACGTCGAACACCACCATGACCCGCGCGTGGCCGACGTGACAGTGGTCGTAGACCGTCATGCCACACACGTACATCCGCGCCTTGCCGGGCTCGATGGGCCGAAATTCCTCTTTCTGGCGGGTCAGGCTATTGAAAATCCGCAACATGGACGGTTCTCTCGGGGTAACCGGCAACCCGGCATAGGGGCTGATTGAGCAACGCTAACCTATTCGAATGCAGGCTTGCAGGCGGCGGCGAACCAGTTCGGGTGCCATCAGGTCAATCACTCGGGCCAGTTCAGGACCATGGGTTTCGCCGGTCAACGCCGCCCTTAGCGGCATGAACAGATGTTTGCCCTTCAAGCCGGTCCGCCGTTTCAAACCTTCGACCAGGGGCTGAAAAGCGGCGCCGCTTTCGGCATAAGCGGCCAGGGCGTGGACGAAAAATTCCGGCCCAGCCGCCGCGATTACTGCCCGACCGTCGTCGCTGGGGATCAACTCCGCGCCGAACAACCGTTCCGCCCAAAACACGGCATCGGCGGGAAAGCGAACGTTGGGCCGGACCGTGGCAACGAAGTCTTCCCGGCCATCGGGTGAAACTTGTTCGTGGACCGCGACTCCCATCCAGTCCCACAGCCGGTCCGGCGCCGCCCGCCGCACCGCCTCGCTCTGCCAGTGCAACAGTTGCGCCGCATCGTAGCGGGCAGGGGCCCGGCCCAGATGCTCCAGCGCGAACCCGGCTGCCAATGCCGCCGTTTCCATCCACTCGTCCCGGTCGTAGGTGTGGCCTAGCCGCGCCAGATAATTCAGCAGCGCTTCGGGAAGATAGCCGGCGGCCCGTAACTCGCGCAGGCTGAGATCGCCCTCACGCTTGGACAGCGGCCCACCGTCAGCGCCGACGATCAGCGCCAGATGGCCATATTCCGGCGCGCGCAGTTCCAGCGCCTCCAGCAACAACAATTGGCGAGGGGTATTGGTGAGATGATCTTCGCCGCGCAGCACATGGGTAATCCCCATCAGCGCATCGTCCAGGGCGTTGGCGAAAAAGAACTGCGGCGTGCCATCCGCCCGGCGGATGACGAAATCGCCGATGTCGTCGCTGGCGAAGCGCTGCGGGCCGCGCACCCGGTCGGCGAACTCCACCGTTCGCCCCGCCGGTACCCGGAAGCGCAGAGTCGGTTGCAAGCCCTGGTCCAACCGCTCTTGCCTTCCGGCCTCGCTCAATCGGGCGCAGGGACCGGCATAGCGCGGCGGACGACCGGCTGCCAGTTGCGTCTTGCGGCTCAGAGCCAGTTCCGCTGGGGGGCAGAAGCAGGGATAGGCCTGACCCGCGGTTTCCAGCCGATGGTAATATTCGGCGTAAATCTCCGTCCGTTCCGATTGGGCGTAGGGGCCCCGCGGGCCGCCGACCTCCGGTCCCTCCCGCCAATCCAGTCCCAGCCAGCGCAAGTCTTCCAGCAGAGCCGAGACATATTCGGGTCGGCTGCGTTCCCGGTCAGTATCCTCGATCCGCAATATAAACCGGCCACCCCGGCGCCGAGCCAGCAATGCATTGAACAAGGCCGTGCGGACGTTGCCCAAGTGTAAATAACCGGTTGGGCTGGGCGCGAAGCGAGTTTTGACATTTTCGGTGGTCATAGGCGGGGCATGGTAACGGAAAGCATTTGCGTCCACCAAATCTAGCGGTGCACGTCTCCACTGTTTATCATGTTTCCAACTACTCGTAAGCAAGAGACTACTCATGAATAAAACATGCCTGTTACTCGCCGCAGCCTTATTAGGTTGGGCCAGCGTGAGCGCCCGGGCCGGAACCCAGGTTCGGCTGGACACCAGTCTCGGCCCCATCACCCTGGAACTTGCCGACGACAAAGCGCCCAAGACCGTAGAAAACTTCCTCGCCTACGCTCGGGAAGGGTTTTACAACGGCACGATCTTTCACCGGGTCATCGACGGCTTCATGATCCAGGGCGGCGGCTTCACCGCCGACTTCCAGCAAAAACCGACCCGCGCGCCGGTCAAGAATGAAGCCGACAACGGCCAAAAAAACTTGCGCGGGACGGTCGCCATGGCCCGCACCAGCGATCCTCAATCCGCCACCTCCCAGTTCTTCATCAACGTTCAGGACAATTCAGCTCTTGATTACCAGGGCCCGAACCCGCAAGGTTGGGGCTATGCCGTGTTCGGCCAGGTGGTCGGCGGCATGGAGGTCGTGGATAAAATCCGCCAAACCCCCACCGGCGTTGGCGGACCGGGCTTCCGTGACGTACCCAAGACGCCGGTGATCATCCAGTCGGTCACCGTGTTGCCCATCCCCCCCGCTGTAGCTCCAGCCCCCGCTGCCCCCGAACCGGTCAAGAAATCATCACCATGATCAAACTGCACACCAAACTCGGCGTCATCACCCTCGAACTCGACCACCCCCGCGCCCCGGTCACCGCCGCCAACTTTCTTCAATACGCCCGGGACGGGTTCTACGAAGGCACCCTTTTTCACCGAGTGATCCCTAATTTCATGATCCAGGGCGGCGGTCTCAACCCGGACATGAACCAGAAGCCGGCCCGCACCACCATTCGCAACGAGGCCGACAACGGGCTTAAGAACCGGACCGGAACCGTGGCCATGGCGCGCACCGCCGAACCCCATTCCGCAACTTCCCAGTTTTTCATCAATCTGAAGGACAACGATTTTCTCGACTATCGCAGCCCCACCAACCAGGGTTGGGGTTACTGCGTTTTCGGCCGGGTCGTGGATGGCATGGACGTGGTCAACGCCATCGCCAAGGTGGCCACCACCTCCCGGCGGGGTCATCAGGATGTGCCGGTCGAGGATGTTGCCATCGAGAAAGCTGAGGTGATCGGCGAATAGCCTCATGGCCATTTTGTTCATCTCGGATCTGCACCTGGATCCAACACGCCCCGCCGTCACCGCCCTGTTCCTGGATTTCCTGGAACGGAGGGCGCGGCGGGCCGAGGCGTTATACATTCTGGGCGATCTGTTCGAGGCGTGGATCGGCGATGACGACAACGCGGAACCCGGCGGG
Organism: uncultured Gammaproteobacteria bacterium; assembly: GCA_963696515.1. GTDB lineage: Bacteria > Pseudomonadota > Gammaproteobacteria > Competibacterales > Competibacteraceae > Contendibacter. The sequence continues at coordinate 128,396 of CAVOKM010000008.1, read as the reverse complement.
ACAGTCGCAACCGCCTTGCGAACCCTGACCGACCAGGGCGTCCCCACGCATTTCCTGCACGGCAATCGCGATTTCCTGCTCGGCGAGCGCTTCGCCACCGCCAGCGGGATTCGACTATTGCCGGAAAGCAAGGTGATCGAACTGACGGGCGAGCAGGTCCTGCTGCTGCACGGTGATTCTCTGTGTACCGATGATGCCGAGTATCAGGCGTTGCGCGCCCAGGTCCGCGAACCCGCCTGGCAGGCGCGGACCCTGGCCCTGCCGCTGGCCCAGCGGCGAGCGCTGGCCGGTCAGTTGCGGGAAACCAGCCGGCAGGCCACCCGGCAAAAAGCCACCGATATCACCGACGTCAATCCAAGCGCCGTGGACCGGGCGTTGCGCGCGCATGGCGTTCGCCGCCTGATCCATGGCCATACCCACCGTCCGGCCATCCACGACTGGACGCTCGATGGTCGATTTGCACGGCGGGCGGTGCTTGGCGACTGGCACGACCAGGGTAGCGTCATGGTTTGTGACCCCACGGGCTGGCGGCTGGAACCCTTTCCCTTTCCCGGCATGTAAACCGATGATCCTGCTCTGTTCTTCCCATCCCGGGCCGCTCTCCCACGATTCGCCGGGCACGTTCGCGGCCTTGATGGATTTGTACGAACGCAATTACATCAACATGCGCCGGTTGTTACCGGTCGTGCCGCCAGCACGGGTTCGCTGCTTATCGCGGGTAGCCGGCGGCCTGGATTTGCATTTGCACATCATCGAGCGCTGCCGCTACACCAGCGAATTGACCCTGACCTACCAGTTCGGTCAGAACGACGGCACGATCATCGCCGAACCCAACCTGCGGATCAGGGTATATCACGATGCTCGACAGGCCGAGGTGATGGCCGCCCACCCTCGCCACCATCCAGCCTTCGCCACTGATATCCTCACCTACCACCGGGCGGACGGCGCCCAAATTGTCACTCGGTGGCGGATCAACCGCTTTCTCTACAAATGGCTCAGCTACTGCCTGCGCCAAGGCCACCGCTTCACCACCCTTCCCAACCATCCGGCTTGAACCCTCGCCTGGAATTCAGGAAAATTTTTAGGTTATTTCACGCCAAATAGTTGACTGAGCCGATAGGTTAATATAGTTTCCTTATTTATTAGTCAGGAATTGACTTCCCAAAAACTCACTTTTGGAGTAATGCCATGAGACTTTCAACTAAAGGCCGCTACGCTGTCACTGCCATGATGCACCTGGCCATTCATGACCGATATGGCCCCGTTACTCTGGCTGAAATATCTCAATGCCAAGGCATCTCGCTGTCCTATTTGGAACAATTGTTCGCCAAGTTGCGCAAGCGCACCCTAGTAGAAGGGGTGCGCGGACCCGGCGGGGGCTACCGTTTGTCCCGCTCGCCGGACCAGGTCACGGTCGCCGACATCATCAGCGCCGTGGACGAACGGCTGGACGCCACCCGTTGCTGCGGCCATGAAAACTGCCAGGACGGCCGGCGCTGCCTGACCCACGAATTGTGGACCGATCTCAGCAGACAGATTTTTTCTTTCCTGGAAGGCATCACCCTGGCGCAGTTCGTCGAACGCCCGGCGGTCTGTGATGTGATACATCGCCAGAACGGTCGGCGCCGCGACCGTTCCTCAGAGCGCTTTATCGCGCCCGCCATGATGTAGGCGTCGCCACCTCCCTCCCGTCCTGACGCAATGGAATTGCCGATCTATCTGGATTACGCAGCGACCTCGCCGGTGGATTCGCGGGTTGCCCTTGTCCTGGGCCAGCATCTTGGCCGGGACGGCATCTTCGGCAACCCTTCCTCCAACACCCATGCTTATGGTCGGGCCGCTTCCCGGGCGGTCGAAACCGCCCGGACTCACGTCGCCACACTGCTAAACGCTGATCGAGGAGCAATCTGCTGGACCTCTGGCGCTACCGAAGCCAACAATCTCGCTTTGTTTGGGGTTATGCGCGCCCATTCCCGCAAGGGCCGACATCTGGTCACCGGCAAGACCGAGCACAAGGCCGTGCTCGACGTTTGCCGGCGACTGGAACGCGAGGGTTGCTCGGTTGAGTACCTCGACCCTGATCCGGATGGGCTGATACCGCCCGAGCGGGTCGCGGCGGCGCTGCGGGCTGATACCGTGCTGGTGTCGCTGATGCATGTCAACAACGAAACCGGCGTGGTCCAGGATCTGGCCGCAATCGGCGCCATTACCCGCCCGCTTGGCGTCCTGCTGCACGTGGACGCCGCCCAGAGCGCAGGCAAGCTGCCGCTCGATCTGCAAGCGCTGCCGGTGGATTTGCTGAGTCTGAGCGCGCACAAGCTGTATGGCCCCAAAGGCGTCGGCGTATTATTCGTGCGTCAGCGTCCGAACCGAGTGCGGTTGGACCCAGTTCTGTACGGCGGCGGTCAGGAACGCGGCTTGCGCGCCGGCACGCTGCCCACTCACCAAATCGCGGCCATGGGCGAGGCCTGCCGGATCGCCGGCGAAGACATGGCCGCCGAACAAGCCCGAATCCGGGAACTGCGCGACCGGCTATGGCAAGGGCTGGCGGAGTTGGGCGATGCCGAGTTGAACGGCCACCCCGAGCGGAGAGTAGCCGGAATTGTCAACGTAAGCTTCGCCGGCATAGCCGCCGAGGCGTTGCTGGCGGCGCTGCCCGACATTGCCGTTGCCACCGGTTCCGCCTGCACCTCCGCCAGCAAGGACCCTTCGCATGTGTTGAGGGCGATGGGCCGCGACCTATTCCTGATGCGAGGCGCGGTGCGTTTCAGCCTGGGCCGCTTCACCACGGCCGAGGAGATTGACTACGTCATCGAACAGGTTAGTGCGGCGGTGAACCGATTGCGGGAACTGTCGCCGCTGTGGGAGTTACAGCGGAGGGGATTGGATCAGCGCACGGTGGACTGGGCGGCGCTGCCATAACCCGTGGTTTATTCAATCCACGCCGCTGCGAGGAACAAAACCGATGAATCTTCAAGAACAGCAAGTGATGGCGGACCTCATCCGCAACCAGCGCTGGGCTGCGCTGGCCACTCAGGGACCCGAAGGTCCCGAGGCATCCTGGGTCGCCTACGTGCCGGAGGCCGATTTCAGCGGCTTTCTGCTACACCTCAGCACCTTGGCGTCTCACACCCGAAATCTGCTGGCCAACCCGCGCGCCGGGCTGGCGATCAGCGAACCGGAGCGGGCCGGCGAAGATCCCCAGACGCTGGGGCGGGTGATGATTCAGGGCCTGGTTGCAATCATCCCCAAGGACAGCAGGAATTATCTGGAAATGTCGCGGCGCTATCAGGAACAATTACCCGGCTCGACGCCGCGCTTTGAATTCGGCGATTTTTTGTTACTGCGCCTGACCCCGGCCCGCATCCGTTTCGTCGGTGGCTTCGCCCGCGCCTATACTCTGGACGATACCGCCCTGCGCTCGGCGGCTCAACGCACCAGTTGATTGAGATCGAAAATCGGCAGCAGGATTGCCAGCACGATCACCAGCACCACCCCGCCCATCAGCAGGATCAACATCGGCTCGAAAATCCCCAGCAGGGCAGCGATTAAAGTCTCGGTCTCTCGCTCCTGCTGCACCGCCGCCCGCTCCAGCATATTCTCCAGCCGGCCGCTGGCTTCGCCGCTGGCGATGAGCTGCACCGTCATCGGCGGAAAATAGCCGCTGGCGCCGACCGCCTTTTGCAGGCTGGCGCCTTCCTTGACCCGCGTCGCCGCCTGTTCCACCGCTTCCCGCATCGGCAGATTGCTCATCACCTGGGCGGATATCCGCAGCGCCTCCAGCACCGGCACGCCACTGGCCATCAGGATGCTGAAGGTACGGGCAAAACGAGCGGTATTGGTTCCCCGCACCAGCCGCGCCAGTAGCGGTAGCCTCAGCAGGGTCCGGTGCACATGCCGCCGGAATCCGGTCCGGCGCAGGGCGTACAGCCAGCCGGCCACGCAGGCGGCCAGGGCTGCGAGCACCAACCAACCGTACTGGCGCAAAAAATCGCTGAGGGCGATCAGGCCGCGAGTCAGCGCGGGCAATTGCTGGTTGAGGCTGCTGAACACCTGCACCACCTGCGGAACCACATAGGTCAGCAAACCAGCGACGATCAGGACAGCGACGCCGGTCAGTAGCAGCGGATAGAACAACGCCAGCCCGACCTTCTGGCGCATCTGCTGGCGGGACTCGGTATAGTCGGCCAACCGCTCGAACACCACATCCAAATGGCCGGACTGCTCGCCGGCGGCCACGGTTGCCCGGTACAGTTCCGGGAACACCTGGGGAAAATCGTTCAGCGCGGTCGCCAGGGTGTGACCTTCCAGCACACGGGTACGCACCGCCAACAACAAACCACCCAACCGCGCGCGATCGGCCTGGCGGGCCACCCCGCCCAACGCCTCTTCCAGCGGCAGGCCGGACCCCACCAGGGTCGCCAATTGCCGGGTGATCAGCGCCAGATCGGTCGAGTTGATTCGCACCCGCCCACCGCTCCACCATTGGCGCTCGCGCCGGCGCTCCTGGCTAGCGATCTCTTCAACTTCCAGCGGATTCAACCCACGCTCGCGCAGCGCCTGTCGGGCCAGCCGCGGCGTATCCGCCTCGATCAAGCCCTTGCGTTGGCGACCCTTAAGGTCGAGCGCGGCATATTGAAAGGCGGGCATCAATCCTCCCGCGTCACCCGCACCAGCTCCGCCAGCGCGGTATCGCCGGCCAGAACTCGCCTGCGGCCGTCGTCCCGGATGCTGGAGCTGGTCAGCCGCGCATGGCGCTCCATCTCCTGCTCGCCTTTGCCCTCGTGAATCAGGCTTTGCATGACCTCGTCTACCGTCACCAGCTCGAAAATACCGGTTCGACCACGGTACCCGGACTCGTTGCACTGCGCGCAGCCCAAGGGGACATACAGCACTGGCGGCGCGGTCGGCTTCACGTTCAGCACCTCGCAGTCGGTCGGCGTGGCCCGATGAAGCTGTTTACAATGCGGACAGAGCTTGCGCACCAGGCGTTGAGACAGCACCCCGATCAGCGACGACGACAGCAGGAAGGGTTCCACACCCATGTCGCGCAGCCGGGTTATGGCGCCGACCGCACTGTTGGTGTGCAGGGTCGAGAGAACCAGATGGCCGGTCAGCGAGGCCTGCACCGCGATTTCGGCGGTTTCCAGATCGCGGATTTCTCCAACCATCACCACGTCCGGGTCCTGACGCAAAATGGCGCGCAGACCGCGGGCGAAAGTCATTTCCACCTTTGTATTGACCTGGGTCTGACTGATCCCGTCGAGATAATATTCAATCGGATCCTCAACGGTCATGATGTTGCGCTTGCGGTCGTTGAGCAGGGTTAGCCCCGCGTACAACGTCGTGGTCTTGCCGGATCCGGTCGGACCGGTGACCAGCAGGATTCCGTGCGGGCGCTGGATCAGCTTTAGCAACCGCGCCTCCTCGCGCGGTTCCATGCCGAGCTGGCGCAAATCCAGCCGGCCCTCGCGCTTGTCCAGCAACCGCATCACCACCCGTTCGCCATGCCCGGTCGGCAACGTCGATACCCGAACGTCCACCGGCCGGCCCGCGACCCGCAGCGAAATCCGCCCATCCTGCGGCAGGCGCTTTTCGGCGATGTCGAGATGGGCCATGACCTTGACGCGGGATACCAACAGTGGTCCCAACGCCCGTGGCGGCTGCAGGGCCTCGCGCAATACTCCATCCACTCGAAACCGCACCAGCAGCCGGTTCTCGAACGATTCGATGTGAATGTCGGAGGCGTTTTCCTTGATCGCTCCGGTCAGCAGCGCGTTGATCAAGCGAATAATCGGGGCATCGTCGGCGCTTTCCAGCAAATCTTCCGGTTCGGGCAGGCTCAGGGTTACCTGGTTGAGATCGATGTCCTCGCCCAGATCCTCCATCATCCTCGCCGCACCGTCGCTGTCGCCTTCATAGCTATCCTGCAACATGCGCTCGAAAGGTTCTGGCGCCACCAGGACCGCCCGAAGCGGGGCGTTCAGAAAACGGCGCAATTCCGCCAAACTGCGCGAACTGATGCCCATCCGGCAGGCGACGGTGATTTTACCGTCCTCCTCATCCACCACCAGCACCCCGTGGCGTTTGGCGAAGGCGTACGGTAGGGAGCGATCCGGTGCGGCTACGGTCTCGCCCGGCGCGACCGGCGGAGATTCGCTATTCATTTGTCGCCAAAACCGGATGCCGCCGGTTCCACGTCGGCCGGCGGCGCGGGCTTGACCTGCGGCGGCGCGGCGGGCGGCGACACATTGAGAATCGTACCCTGTTGCTTCACTTCCTCCTCCGGCTTCAATACCGGCGCTTGCACGTCTGGCAATAGATAAACGCCCTTCTCGCGGGCGGCGAGTTGCTGTTCGCGGATGTAGCTGTACTTGCTGCTGGTTTGCAAGGTTCCCTGCCCTGGATCCCGCAGGATGATCGGATGCAGAAACACCATCAGATTGGTCTTTTTCTTGGTGGTGTTGCGATAGCGGAACAAGTTGCCAAGCAGCGGCACATCACCCAGCAGCGGCACTTTCGAAGCGCTTTCGTCGAGTTTGTCGTCGATCAGCCCGCCCAGCACCAAAATTTGCCCATCCTCCACCAACACGTTGGTTTTGATTTCGCGCTTCTTGAAGGTCAGGCCCTGGGTGGCAGCATTGGCCGATGGCACGACGTCGGAAACTTTCTGGGTGATTTCCAGCTTGACGGCATTACCCTCGTTGATCTGTGGCTTAACCTTGAGTATGACACCCACGTCCTCGCGCTGAATGGTCTGGAACGGGTTGCCAACCTGCGAATTAGTGTCGGTTCCACTACTGGTCGTGGTAGTGTAGGAGCCAGTCACAATGGGTACATTTTGGCCAACAATGATCTCCGCTTCCTCGTTGTCCAGGGTCACCAAGGTCGGCGTGGACAGCACGTTGGCATCGGCATCCTTGGCTAAAGCGCTGAGGATAGCGCCGATGCCGCCGGCAACACTCCCCACCCCGAGCTGGAGACCTTTCGGAATCCGCGCCGCCGAGAGCGCTGACAAATCATCCTCGTTGGCCTGAGCCGCCAGACCGAGGATATTGGCCAGACTGGAAGTACCGACGTCAAAGTTGGTGAAGCCCACGGCATTATTGGTACCCACCACCCATTGCACCCCGAGTTCGGCGGTTTTCTCGACGGTAATCTCGGCGATGACTGCCTCCACCAGCACCTGGGCGCGCCGCACGTCCAGTTGCGCGATCACCGCGCGCAGGGAGCGGATGAGGTCCGGCGGCGCGGTGATTACCAGAGAATTGGTGGCATCATCGGCCTGAATATCCACCAGAGTGGACCCACCACTGCTGCTGCTGCTGCTAGTACTACCTGGCGGCGCGCCAGGAGCCAGACCCGGCATGGGGGCATTGCGGGCGGCTTCGCTGCTCAGATTCTTGCTCGCCCCCTGCAATACCGTTACCAGATCCTTGGCCTTGGCGTAGCGCAGGTAGACCACCTGGGTATTGCCGCCGCTGTCCACCGGCGTATCCAGATGGGTAATCAGCGTCCGCAGCCGCAGCCGCGAGACCTTGTCTCCGCTCAGCAGAATACTGTTGGTGCGCTCGTCAGCCACCATCCGCGGCGGCGTGCCGGCGGCGGCGGCCGGATCGGATCTGGCCCGACTCTGCTCAAGGGCGGTGAGCACCCGCACGATCTCGGTGGCCGAAGCATGGCGTAGCGGCACGATCTCGACTTCCTCGTTGCTGGCCAGATCGACCCGGGCGATGATGCTCGCGATGCGCTCGACATTGGCGGCGCTGTCGGAAATGATCAGCACGTTGGTTGGGGTGTAGGCGGCCAAGTGCCCTTGCGGTGGAATCAGGGGACGAAGGATCGGCACGACCTGCGCGGCGGAAACGTTCTGGACTTGAATCACCCGGGTCACGATCTGATCCGGTTCGATGCCGCCCCGCCGGTCCACCGTGGGAATGTTCTCCTGCTTGGCTCCGGCCGCCGGCACGATCTTGATCACGTTACCGCTCGGAATGGCTGCGAAGCCATGCACTCCCAGCACTGCCAAAAACACCTCGTAGAGTTCCTTCTCGTCCATCGGCTTGGAGGAAATGATGGTTACCCGGCCCTTGACCCGCGGATCGACGATGAAGTTCTTGCCGGTCAGCACCGACATGCTCTCCACCAGAGCGTTGATCTCGGCATCCTTGAGGTTGAGCGTCACCGGTGCCGCGTCCACCGGCAAGGCCAGCACCGAACTCAGTAGCAACACGCCCAGGACATGGCGAACGCATCGCGAACCCGGGCATGAAAGCTGTCTGTTGAGCCAATCGATTGGGATGATCATGGTCGGAAACCAGTGGGCAAGGCGCCAGATGCGGGTAATCGTCGGAAAGGCAAGGGATTCATTTCGGCGAATGTCCGCTCAGGGAAAAGGTCAGGGGAATCTCGGCGCCGCCGCGCAATACCCGCACACTGATCCGATCAGCGCTCATTACTTCCTGAAGCAGGGTTAGACCCTGCGCGGGACTGTTCAGACGGCTGCCATTGATCTCGGTGATCACATCGCCGCTGTTGAGACCCAGTTGCCCCAACAGTTTTTGATCGCGCCCCTGCCGCAAGCGAAACCCGACGAACTGGCCGTTTTTCACATAGGGACTGGTGAAAGCGATATCCTCCAGCGCCTGTGGTCGATTCATCGCTTCACCGCGAAACCGTTCCGCCACAGTGCTGGCATCGATCACCGGCGGCTCGGTTGAAGCCCCCGGTTCGACTCCTGGTTGAGGCATGTCCGTCGGCATATCTTGTGGAGCGTCCGACGGCATCATGCCCGGGGGCAAAACCGGTGGTGCGTCCGACGGAATCATGCCCGGCGGCAAATCCGGTGTTGCGTCCATCGGCATTGCCGGCGGCATGGCCGGAGGCGCGTACTTTGGCGCGGCCTCGCCCAACTTGGGCAGATTGAGCAATTCCTCCTGGCCGCTGCGGGAGACGACCACATGGTCGCGTTGAATTCGTTGCAACCGGGCGCCGCCGGGCAGCGACTCGCCGATTCGGTAGCCCCGTTCCGGTCCGTTGCCGTCGGCGATGAGGGCCAACGCCCGGTCGCTGCCTCGTTCCATGAAAAAAATCCCGACCAGACGTAGGTTGAGCGGAGTCACGGGCATGGGAGCTGTCGGCGCTTCCACCGACCGGGCAGCTTCCATCCGGCCGAAAAGATGCCACGAGCCGATTGCGGCATAATCGGCCGGTTGGGAGATCGCGGTGTTATCGGAATCCGGCGCGGAACCCACCGGCGATGGGGAACCCCCGGGCGGCAGGAAAGGGCCAAGAAAAACCGCCAGGGTCAAGCCGGCGAGAGCGCGAGCCAGCGCAAGCACCAGAATCACATTGACGGCCACTACGGCGATCCGCAACCAGCCTTCGGGGCGGAAAAATGCCGGCGGAGCGCGTTTTTCCACCGCCAGCAGGGCACGTCGGGCTAAATTCGTCAAAACGGGGTTCGTTTGGGGTCTAATTCGATCACATCCGCTCAAGCTGGATGCGATGATGGGTTACGGGCGATTTGCTTGATCGAGCATAGCAAAAATCCGCCACCGCTGGCCCTGAATTTTTCGTATCCTATTCAGGAATGATCCCCAGCAGCGTCGATTTACCCCGACGCTTCATAAAGTACCGCCTTTTTGCCGTTTCCGCAGTACGCGATACCCGCCTATCGCGAACCATCGGCGCCGTCCGATCTTCGCTGTTACCAAATCCCTATAGGTTCAACGGATTGCCGTAAGTTGGAGTGTGCGGAGCGTACCCTAAGAGGTCGGGCGGGACCCGGTTATGATCGGTAGGCTTGAACGCATCACCTCAATCTTCCCCTGTCCCAGCGCAGGTTCGAGTCTGAACCTATTGAGATACAGTATCATTAGTCGTCGTAGTAATAGCGACGATACTTGTGCTTGTGATAGCCCCGGTGCCGGCCGGGGTGAGAATAATAACCGTGAGGCGGTCTATAATAACGGTCAACATAGATTACCTCGGGCTCACGGTGGCGACGGGTGGTGATGGCGGTCCCCGCCGCGCCACCGAGAGCGCCTCCGAGAATAGCGCCGTCGCGCCCGCCCAACTCGGAACCCACACCGGCTCCCAACGCGCCGCCCAGCGCGCCCCCAAGCATCGCATCCCCCGTCAAACTGCCGGCCAACAGTGGCGCTGGCGCTCCAAGAGTGGCTGCCAGTAGCAAGGATGGTATGACTTTCATCATGACGATAATCCTCAAATGAATAAACTTGTCGATGATCGTAACTGGACCAAACTTAACGAACGCTGACCAGCATCGGTTCTACATCATCGTCCTCTGTTTCATCTAGAAGACAACCAGCGAAAGGTTGGTGCTTCAGGTTGGATGGTCGGTGACTTGGCGCGCACCCCCATCACCCGACCTGATTGTGGCGGGCGCGGCAGTTGCACGTGCGCCGCCATCAGCGCGCTCAGTCGGTCCAAAGTCGCCATTGGCATCGGCGCGCTGTGCCGTTCGGCCAAATCCACGTGAATCACCATCAGTTCGGTGGTGGCGGACAGAAAATCCCTGTCGGCGTGATACAGACGATGGAAATAATGAATCCGCTTGCTGTCGAAGCCGAGCAACTGGGTAGTGATGCGCATGGGATCGCTGGTCACCAGTTCGCGCTGATAGTTGACATGCGTTTCCACCACGAAGGTGGAGCACCCTTGATGCTCCTGATAATCCCGCCCCATCCCCAGGCATTCCATGAATGCGTCCGTGGCGTAGTCGAACGCAAGCACGTAATAGGCAACATTCATGTGGCCGTTATAGTCGATCCACTGGGGCGGCACCACGCCGGTGTACAGGCACAGGGGAGATTCGATCCACATGATTGTTGCATCGTTGTTCGTGGAAAGCGCGGTACGCTACCGATTTTTGTCACGTTGCGCAATGATGGATAGCGCTGGCGCAAGATTTCAGTGTTCGCCAGGCCATCCATTGAATCACGGACAGGAGAACGCGGGTTGATGAACGGACGGGTACTGATTGTGGCGGGTTCGGATTCCGGCGGCGGCGCGGGCATTCAGGCGGACTTGAAGACGGTCACCGCGCTCGGCGGTTACGCGGCGACGGCGATCACGGCGTTGACCGCGCAAAATACCCTGGGCGTGTTCGGCATCGTCGGGGTGGATCCACCCTTTATCGCCCAGCAGATGCGGGTGGTGCTGGATGATATTGGCGCAGACTGCATCAAGACGGGTATGTTGCACCACGCCGCCGTCATCGACACCGTGGTTGGGGTGCTGGAAACCTTGGCGGCGAACATACCCTTGGTGGTGGATCCGGTGATGTACGCCAAGGGCGGCGACTGCCTGCTTGACCCGGCGGCCCGCGAGACCCTGATCAAGCGGCTGCTACCCCGTGCCACACTCATCACTCCCAACGTCCGCGAGGCGGAGGCGCTGAGCGGTCTGACCATCCGTCAACCTACGGACCTGGCGACGGCGGCCCGTCAACTCCTGGAACTCGGACCGTCGGCGGTGTTGGTCAAGGGCGGACATCTGCCAGGAGAGACCGTCACCGACTGGCTGGTCTGGCTCGAGGGCGCGGAAGCTTTCACCGCGCCGCGCGGCCCGGGGCGCAACACGCACGGCGCCGGCTGCACCCTGGCCTCGGCCATTGCCGCCGGGCTGGCGCAGAAAATACCGCTAACCGCCGCTGTGCGACGGGCGCTAACCTACGTCCAAGAGGCTATTCGTACCGCACCCGGTTTCGGCAAGGGCTGCGGCCCGCTGAATCATGGGCACACGATGCGTCTCTGGAACTGAACGATTGAAAGGTAGAATCATTCAACCCCCCTCTGCGCACACTTTCCATCAACCGTTCCCATGTTTCGACATCCCCCATCGCCATTAACCGGCCGGCGAACGGCACGACACCGTGAGAAGGGTCTCGGTATAAGGAATCAGTGGCACTCCCAGTTCGAAAATATCGCCGCGAATCGCTAACTGACCGACATTCCGCACCCCTTAGCGGCGAAAGGTGGAATTATGTTAGAACAATGATAAATATGAACATAATCAAGGAGAAAACAATGGCTGTCCATGTTGATACGGGCACGGTGCGCGGACCGATCACCTATCAGAGCGACAATCTGGACCACCTGGGTCTGGTCGCGGCGATGGTGGATGAACTGGGCATCGTCAAGCTGATCGATACGGTCCTCGTTCAAGATCACGAACAGCGGATGGTTTCCGTCGGACAAGCGGTCAAGGCCATGATTTTGAACGGTCTTGGCTTCAGTCATCGTGCTTTATATTTAACACCGCATTTTTTCGAGAAAAAACCGGTCGCTCGTTTGCTCGGAACGGGGATTGAAGCTCGGCACTTGAATGATGATACTTTAGGTAACGCTTTGGACCGTATCTACACCTATGGGGTGGAGGATTTATATACACTGATCGCCGCGGGGTCCGTGGAAAAGCTGCAACTTCGGTGTCGTTTTGGTCATTTGGATTCGACGAGTTTGCCTGTGGATGGACAGTACAACAGTGATCAGCCGGTCCAAGACGGCGTGATTCAAATCACCCAAGGCTACAGCCGCGATCATCGTCCCGATCTGAATCAGTGGGTGATTCAGTTTATTTGTGAAAACCAAGCCGGTATTTTGTTATTCATGAAACCCCTCAGTGGGAATAGCGAAGACCAAACCGGTTTTCGTGAGACGCTCGCTGTCCATCTGGGGCAACTGAATCGAGACTTTAAAGTCCAATACTATGTCTTTGATAGTGCTGGCTTTGTCCAGGAGACCTTGCTGCGTCTCGGTGAGACCCGGTGGATTACGCGGGTCCCAGAGACCCTTACGCTGGCCCGGCAAATCAGCGACGCCGTGGCGGCCGAGCTCGCCGCCACGGACACGCCCATCCGTTCGCGAAGTCTCGGCGTCGAGTATGCGGGTATTCGTCAGCGCTGGATCGTGATTTGCACGGCTTCGTCGCGCCAGCGCGCCCAGAACAGCGTCCGGCGCGACTACGTGAAACAAGGCCAACAAGAAGTCAAAGCCTTTCACTTAGTAAGCAAGCAATCCTTTTTTTACGCTGCGGATGCGCAAGCCGCTCTCGATCAATTTAAAGCGACCCTGTCTTATACCGCTCTCTTCGACGAAAAAGTGATGGAAATCGCGACCTATAAAAACGCGGTCGGCCGACGGCCCATCAACCCCCGAGCAAAATCACCTATCAGATCGCTGGCCAGATGGGTTCGTTCATCCATAATCCGCGTCGGCAACAAAAAATCGACCGAAAAAGTTGTTTTATTGTGGCCAGTAATGAATTAGACGAGGCGACGTTATCCGATGAAGAATTAATGGAAGCGTACCTGAAAAAGCAACAAAAAGTGGAGCGGGGGTTCCGTTTCCTCAAGGATCCGTTGTTCATGGCCTCGACCGTGTTTCTGAAGTTCGCCCAGCGGATCATGGCCCTCGCCATGATCATGACCTTGTCCCTATTGGTCTACAGCGCCTTGGAACACCGCATTCGTGAATCCTTAAAAGCTCATCAACAAACCATTCCCGATCAACAAGGTCACCCCACCGATTATCCCACGGCCCGATGGGTCTTTCAATTTTTTACCGGGATTCATCTCCTCGTGATCGAGGAGATCCGCGAGACCATTTTGAATCTTAAGGAAGCTCATGAGACCTTGTTGGCCTTGCTCGGCGCACACTTTGTCGCTCTATATGCGAATTCCGAGTAAGGGGGTGCGGAATGTCGGTAAGGAAATACCGCTGTAGAAATTCCTCGAACGAAATGTCATCCGCCGCCTCGATCTCTGCCTGCTCGCGCAGCGACCGTTCCGCCCCCTCGGTGAAAAACCGGACCCGCTCCTCGGCCAGTGGCTCGGATTGGAGCGCATCGCGGTGTCGTTCCGACCAGCGACGGGCGTAGCGGAAGAAATTTTCACCGCTGGCGCGCATCTCGGCCAGAATGCGGGCGGAAGGAGTGAGGTCGGGATCGGCCAGCACCTCCCGCTGCTCGGCCAGCGCCGCCGCATAAGGCCGACTGCTTTCCCCGAGGTCCAGCAACTCGCAGATCGGCTGCAACGCGCTCGCGATCTCCCCCGCCCAGTGCCGCAGCGGCAGTGACGCACCCCGTCGGCGATCCAGCACCAGCGCCGGATCGCGACCAGTCAGCGCTGCTGCCATCTGGTTATCGTCGATCATCTTGCGTTCCTCGGCGTCCAGTGGAGGCGATTGGTGCAGCAGGCAGAACAGCAAGAAGGCTTCTAGAAAACGCAACTGGGGCGCGGCGACCCCCAGCGGTTCCAGAGGATTGATGTCCACCGACCGAAGTTCCACGTAACCCACCCCACGCTGTTTGAGCGCCAGGATCGGCTTTTCGTTGCCTTGAGGCGGCTGCTTGGGTCGCATCGACGCGTAATACTCGTTCTCGATTTGCAGGATGTTGGCGTTTAGCTGGCGGTATTCGCCGTCCACCACCACTCCGATCCGCTGGTAAGGCGGCCACGGGGTATTGACGGCCTGGGTCAGGCTGGAGATGTATTCGGCCAGCGAGTTGTAGCAAACGTTGACGCCGCTCTTCTTCTCGGTGCGGTTGGTGTAGCCGACATTGCTCATACGCAGCGAGGTGGCATAAGGACCGTAGCAGGTATGATCGTCGAACTCGGGCAACGTGGTCGACTTGCCATCGAGGAAGGATTTGCACACCGCCGGCGACGCCCCGAACAGATATAAAATCAGCCAGCCAAAGCGTTGCAGGTTGCGAATCAGTCCGAAGTAGGATTCGGAGCGAAAGTCCTGCAACGAGCGGCGGTCGCCTTCCTGGTCCTGAAACACCGCCCAGAATTCGTCCGACAGCGAGAAGTTGAAGTGAATGCCAGCGATGACCTGCATGATCCGCCCGTAGCGCCAAGCCAGCCCGCGCCGGTAGACGTGCTTCATCAGGCCTAGATTGGAGCAGCCGTATTCCGCAATCGGGATGCTGGACTCACCGGCCAGAATGCAGGGCATGCTCGCCGCCCAAGGCAACTCGTCGCCGACGCGGCGGTAAACAAATTGGTGTATCTCGCGCAGGAAACGCAGCGCCGCATCGGGCCCGGCCAGCGGCGGGGTGATGAATTCCAGCAGCGCCTCGGAATAGTCGGTGGTGATGTAGGGATGGGTCAGCGCCGAGCCCAGGGCGGGTGGATGCAGGGTTTGGGCAACGTAGCCGTCAGGAGCCATCCGCAACGTTTCCTTTTCCAGACCGAGCAGGCGGCCCTCAAGCAAGGCGCGGGAATTGGAAGCGAACAGCCAGGTCAAACGCTGGTCGAGGATTCGGTGCAAAGGATTCATCTCATCGGTTGGCGTCGAAGCGTCGGGATTTTGCGCTATTTACCTGTGAAAATCACTTAACGGCGGCAGGGCGCCGCTGCTCACGATTCAGAGAGGCCTGCATGAACCATGGTTTAGTACCCAGCCGAACGCCCGACTGCATTCCCCTCGTTCCCGTTGCCGAAAGCGAGTTCAAGGCCTGGCTGGAACAGCAGGATGAGTCGCTGCGCCGTTGGCTGGCCACAACCGGTTTCAAGGCGAAACCGGGCAGTTTCAATCTGGTTTCCGGCCCGGACGGGCAGTTGCGGATGGTCGCAGCCGGCATCGTCAGCGCCGACGATCTCTGGGCGCTTGGCGGTCTGCCTGCCAAGCTGCCAGAGGGCGATTACTACCTCGATGCGGCTTTCGAATCCAGGCAACGGGAACGACTGACGCTGGGCTGGGCACTGGGCGCCTACCAGTTCACCCGTTACAAGAATCCGAAGCGGGCCATGGCGCGGCTGGCACTCGACCCGGCCTGCGATGGCAAGCGCATCCGCTGTCACGCCGACGCCGTCGGCCTGGTTCGCGATCTCATCAACACTCCCGCCGAAGACATGATGCCGGAGCATTTAGCCGAAGCCATGCAGGCGCTCGGGCTTGAATTCGGTGCTGAAGTGGAGCAGATCGTCAATGAGGAGCTGCAAGCGCGCAATTATCCGGTCATCCACGCGGTTGGGCGGGCCAGCGCGCATCCGCCTCGCCTGCTGGACCTACGCTGGGGCAATTCGGTCCATCCCAAGGTGACCCTCGTGGGCAAGGGCGTCTGCTTCGACAGCGGCGGGCTGGATCTGAAACCGTCCAGCGCCATGCGGCTGATGAAGAAGGACATGGGCGGCGCGGCGACGGCGCTGGGACTGGCGCGGCTGATCATGAGCGACGGCTTGCCAGTGCGGCTACGGGTGTTGGTGGCGGCGGTGGACAACGCGGTCGCCGGAAACGCCTTCCGGCCCGGCGACGTTCTCCGCTCGCGTCAGGGATTGACCATCGAGATTCACAATACGGATGCCGAAGGTCGGCTGATTCTCTGCGACGCGTTGGCGGAAGGCGGGAGCGAGCGGCCGGAGATCATGATCGACTTCGCTACCCTGACCGGCGCGGCGCGGGTAGCGCTGGGTACCGAGGTGCCGGCGCTGTTCTGCAACGACGAGACCTTGGCCACCGGCCTGCTGGCGGCGGCGGAACGGGAACAAGATCCGGTCTGGCGGCTGCCGCTGCACCAACCCTATCGGGAAATGCTGGACAGCAAGATCGCCGATCTCGCCAACGCGACCGAATCGTCCTACGCTGGTGCAATCACGGCGGCGTTGTTTTTAAAGGAATTCGTGCCCGCCGGGATTCCGTGGGCGCACTTCGACCTGATGGCCTGGAATCTGAAGACCCAGCCGGGACGACCTGAAGGCGGCGAGGCGATGGCGTTGCGAGCGGTATTTGGCTGGCTGGAGCAGCGTTACGGTAGGGGTGGATGAACCCCTCACCACTTAACCCCTCTCCCGCAAGGGGAGAGGGGCGTTCAAACGCTCAGGCGACCGGGTGCCGCAGTTGCGGATTCTGAACCGGCGGCTTGACCGAGTAGTCGTAGAAGCCCTTACTGGTTTTGCGGCCCAGATAGCCGAGCTGAACCAACCGGGTCAGGGTGTGCGGTGGGGAGACATGTGGCTGGTGCATGTCCTGATAGATGTTCATCGTCATCGCTTCCACCACGTCCAGCCCGATGTAGTCGGCCAGTTCGAACGGCCCCATCGGGTGTCCGGCGCCCGATTTCATCGCATGGTCGATGTCCGCAATGTTGCCGGTGCCCATCTCCAGAAGGCGGATGGCGCTGAGCATGTAAGGGGTCAGCAGGCGGTTGACGATGAAGCCGGTGGTGTCCTGGACGATGACCGGATCCTTGCCGAGCTTCCTACAAAGCTCATCGAGCGTGTTGATCGTCTCATCCGAGGTCTCGAAGGCGTGGATGATCTCGACCAGCTTCATCACCGGCGCCGGGTTGAAGAAGTGCAGGCCAGCCACCCGGTCGCGCTGCTTGCAGACCGCCATCAGGGCCGTCACCGACAGCGTGGAGGTGTTGGTGGTCAACAACGCCTGCGGCGTCACGATTTTTTCCAGCCGCTGGAACAGAGCCTTCTTGGTATCCAGATCCTCGATGATGGATTCGACGATCAGATCGCAACCGGCCACTTCTTCCTCGCTGGTCGTGAAATTCAGCAGGCCGAGCGTGGCATCCTTTTTCTCGGCGGTCATCTTGCCGCGTTCGACCATCTTGCCCAGCGACTTGTCCAATCCCGCGCGAATTTTGTCGGTCGAACCCGGGGTCGCCTTAACGGCCACCGTCGGAATACCGGCCTGCGCGCACACCTGTGCCACGCCCAAGCCCATCGCGCCACAGCCCATCACACCGACTTTCTTGATTTCCATCGTTCTATGCCTTTCTCGTTGCTGTTGAGTACAAACGGTTCCCGGCATTCTAAAACATACCGGCATTAACAATAAAACTTTAATGGATTTTCAACGGTGCTTGAATTCCGCCGCGCGCTTGCTGGAGAACGCATCCATTCCCTCCTTCTGGTCCTCGGTGGCAAACACCGCATGGAAGGTGCGCCGCTCGAACAGCAGACCCTCGGCCAGCGTGGATTCGTAGGCGCGGTTGATGCACTCCTTGGCCATCATCACCGCCGGCAACGAATAGCCGGCGATGGTTTCGGCAGTCTTGACCGCTTCCTCAATCAGCGTGGCGACTGGCACGATCCGGCTGACCAAGCCAGCCCGTTCGGCTTCCGCTGCATCCATCATCCGCCCGGTCAGACACAGTTCCATGGCCTTGGACTTGCCGACCAACCGGGTCAGACGCTGGGTGCCGCCGGCGCCCGGGAGGATGCCGAGCTTGATTTCCGGCTGGCCAAACTTGGCGGTGTCGGCGGCAAGAATGAAATCGCACATCATCGCCAGTTCGCAGCCGCCGCCCAAGGCGTAGCCGGCCACAGCCGCGATTACCGGCTTGCGGCAACGGCTGGCCCGCTCCCAGTTGCGGGTGATGAAGTTGCCCTTGTAGGCGTCCATGTAGGAATAGTCCTTCATCCCCTTGATGTCGGCGCCGGCGGCGAACACCTTCTCGCCACCTGTAATAACGATGGCGCGAATGGATTCGTCCGCCTCGGCCGCGTCCAGCGCCTGGGTCAACTCGTCCATTAAATCATTGGACAAGGCATTGAAAGCCTTGGGCCGGTCAAGGGTAATTAAAGCCACCGGGCCGCGGGTTTCGACCCGGATGTTCTGGTAACTCATCGTGATCCTCCTTTCTGCGTTTGCTGAGCCACTTGGGATTCTGGCAAAGCCGGCGGCGGTTGGCTTGCACGGAAACGCCATGCACGAACCGACGGTTAGCCGATGCGGACAGTATACGTCAGGTGTGGAGGGGATGGAGGGGATGGAGGGGATGGAGGATAGGGGAAAGCCGATCAGAACGCGCGAAGCCGGCTTGGGCCGGCTTCGCCTCATCCAACTACTGGCGAGAAACCAATTACCATCGCTTGATGAGCGCTAAGCCAGACGACTGCGATGTAGCGGCTTCGCGGAGATCAGGCGAATCCGGCTTCGTCAAGGCATGACTCGACTGTTGTGGCAAGGGAATCAAATAGGACGCCACCGCCAGGATCATTGCCAGCACCAGCATGAAAATCTGCTTGCGATGTAATTTATAACTCATCGAAATAAACTCCGGGCAACTTGAAAACAGTTTCTAACAGTACGATATTAGTGAGGCAATAATAATGCCATATTATAATCAAGACCACCTTACACGTGAAGCCTTATTTGGTAACCAATCTGTCATTATTATGGGACATTTTTTGATAATTTTGTGCTCGAACACAAAATTGTTGTTCCAGAAACCGACAAAATAATACCTCATTTGACACAAATTACAATGAACCGGGCCAATTTGGCCCGATCCTGCGGGTCAAGGATGGCAACAGCTCACTTTGATCGCACGCAGTCGCGCAACATCATGCTGTTTGACCCTGCAGCGGATAGCTGTCATAAATGAACGCTTTGACACGCTATCGCGCTGGGCCGACCCGCGTCGCGCTCCCCCCAATCTGGAAACCCATTCGCAAAGCCAACCGATGAAACGAGAACCGATCAGCCCGTATTTCGATATCAAAAAGGATGCCGAAGGTCGCGATTACATGGAAGTTTACCTGGAGGGCATCGCCCTGTTGCGGCTGGTCCTCAGCAACAAGGGCACCGCGTTCACCGAGGATGAACGGGTCGCACTGGGGCTGGATGGTTTGCTGCCCCCGCAGGTCAACACGCTGGAACAACAGGTCGAGCGGGTCTATCGCGGCTTCCTGCGCGAGCCCGACCCCATCGCCAAGTACCAATATCTGCGCGCCTTGCAGGAACGCGCTGAAACGCTGTTTTACGCCCTGCTGGAGCAGCACCTCGAAGAGTTGATGCCGATCATCTACACCCCGACCGTGGGCCAGGCGGTGCAACAGTTCAGCCATTTGTACCAGAACCCCCGCGGGCTGTCGTTCTCGCCGCTCAATATCGACCGCGCCGACCGGGTGGTCCGCAATTTCCCGTGGAACGACGTGCGGATGATTGTTGCCACGGATTCCTCCGCCATTCTCGGCATCGGCGACCAGGGCTACGGCGGGCTGGCCATCGCCATTGGCAAGCTGGCGCTCTACACCATCGGCGGCGGAGTCAACCCTTTTCACACCATGCCGGTCAAGCTGGACGTGGGCACCGACCGGCTGGAATTGTTGAACGATGAGTTCTATCTCGGGGTGCGGCAGCGGCGGTTGCGGGGCGAACGCTATCTGACGTTCCTGGACAAGTTCGTCAAGGCTATCCACAACCGCTGGCCGCGAGCCGTGATCCAGTGGGAGGACTTGGCCAAGGATGTCGCCTTCGCGGTGCTGGAGCGCTACCGCAAGCAGATTCCCTGTTTCAACGACGACATTCAGGGTACCGGCGCGGTGGCGCTAGCGGGGCTGTTGTCGGCCAGCCGATTCAAGGGCGAAGCGCTGCGCGACCAGCGCATCGTCATCCTTGGCGCTGGCGCCGGGGGCATCGGGGTAGCCTGGGCCATTTCCCAGGGGCTGATGCGCGAGGGCCTGAGTCGCGAGGAGGCCCGAGACCGGGTCTGCGTGCTCGATTCCCGCGGCCTGCTGGTCGAAGGGCATAACTCCGACTCCTACAAGCAGCCCTACGTTCAGCCACGCGAGAAAATCGCCAACTGGCAGATCGCCAACGACATCCCGAGCCTGTTGGAAACCATCGAGCACACCAGGGCCACCGTCCTGCTGGGCCTGAGCGGTCAAGCCGGCGCCTTTAACCACCCAGTGGTGCAAGCCATGGCCCGCAACACGACCCGGCCGGTCATTTTCCCGCTGTCAAATCCGACCTCGGCCTGCGAGGCGCTGCCGGAGGACATTCTGGATTGGAGCGAGGGCCGGGCCATCGTCGCCACCGGCAGCCCGTTCCCCGATGTCACACGGGACGGTCAGGTACATCACATCGGCCAAGGTAACAACGCCTTCATTTTCCCAGGTCTGGGTTTCGGCGTCATTCTGGCGGAATGCCGCGAGATCACCGACAGCATGGTGCTGGAAGCCGCTTACGCGCTGGCCGACTACACCGCCGCCGCGCATTTACAAGCAGGGCGAGTCTACCCTCCGGTGCGCGAATTGCGCGAAGTCAGTATCCGTGTCGCCAGCCGGGTGATCGAGCAGGCGCTGCGGGAAGGGGTGGCCAACAAGATCGACCTGGCCGGCCGCGATCTCGACACTTACCTGCGTTCGCGCTTCTGGAAACCGAGGTATCTGCCGATCGTGCGCGGCGATCACACCGCGATGATCGATCACCCCGGGTATCCCAAAAGCGAATGAGAATCGCGGATCCGGCGGATCAGGATTCGACGAACCGTTCGCGCAGCATCCCATCCAGCGCCGGCAACGCCACAGGATCCGGCAGACGCAAGCTGGGCACGCCGGTCAGCTTGTGGATCAGGGCCTGACCGGCGTCGGTATTGCAGGCCACTCCGGCCACCACGTCCGGACGACGGCCGAACGCCTGCATCATCCCCACCACCGCGTAGGGATCGGCGGTGCATAGCACCGTCAGGCGGACATGCGGCTCCAGCAACTCGACCGCCACGTCGCCGTTGTAGGGCTCCAAAGGCGAAGCACCGGCCTCGATCACCGCCACGTCGGCGGCGACCATCGCCATTTGCGACAGCAGCGCCCCCGCCGCCGGGCGGTAATCCGCCGCAGGACATACCGTGGACGGCAGGCCAGCGTCGACAAAATCGAAGATCGGATCAGCGCCGGCATCGCGCATCGCCAGCAGATCCCGGTAGCGGCCGGCCCCGGTCAGCTTGGCCGCCAGCACCCGCAGACCGAGCGCACGCAACCGGCGGATGATGATTTGCGCCGAGCGGGTTTTACCAGCCGACATCGAGCTGCCGATGATCAATAGCACTGGCAAGGCGAAAGTTCGCCCGGTATCCTGCAGGGCGAAATCGCGCATCCTGGCCTTGCGCCCCGCCGCCAACACATGACCGCGATAATGCAACTCGGTAAGGGTCGGGATCAGCGGCGATTTGGAGGTCAGCTTCCCGAACAGGCCCGCCGCGGTCATCGCCGTCATCCGCCCGTCCGGGCCGATGGCCTCCCAGGTCCCGGTCGCCTCCAGGGTGGCGAACCTCACCCCGAACGCGCCCAACACTTGGTCGCCGATATCCACCTGCATCATCCGGCCATCCGTCAGCTCGATGCCGACGCCCGGACCGGGCAGGCCGGCCACTTCACCGATCACGTAATCGCCCTCCGCCCAGTCTTCCCGCGCCAGTGGTTCGACCTCGAACGCGTCGAGACGGGCGATGCGGCTGAGCGAGGTCCGCACCAAGGCCGTCATGCGGATCCCGGCCTGGGCAGGGGCGGTTCCAGCAGCAGCAAGGCCAGCAGCGCGGCGCGTTCGATCAATTTATCAACAACCACGAATTCGTGATGGGCATGCGCGCCGTCACCGACCGGCCCCAGTCCGTCCAGGGTCGCGGTGTACTGGCTAGTGGTGTTGCCATCGGAACCGCCCCCCGCCGCCGCCTGCTCCAGATTCAACCCCAGTTCCAGCCCCAGGTGTTGGGCCATGTTCCAGAGTTGCTGGCCATCCGGGGTCCGTTCCATCGGCGGCCGGCCGAGAGCGCCCTCGATCTTCAGACTCACGCCTGGGGTTACCGGGGTCAAAGCACGGATCGCCTGTTCCACCCGACGGGCGGCCTCGTGGGTCGGCACCCGCACGTCGATTACCGCCCGGCTTTCCGGCGCCACCACGTTGGGATTAATCCCGCCATCGATCATGCCGACGTTGACCGTCACGCCCGCGACCGGATCGTTGAGGGCGAAGAGACGCTGGATCTGATGGGACAATTCCAGAATGGCGCTGGCCCCGGCTTCTGGATTGAGGCCGGCATGGGCCGCCTTGCCCTTCACGGTCAGGGTAAAGCGGCCGATCCCCTTGCGGGCGGTCTTTAGATGGCCGTCAGGACCCAGCGAAGGTTCCAACACGTAGGCGCGATTAGCGACCCGCGCCAGCCGGCGGATGTTGCGGGTGGACTCGCGGCTGCCGATTTCCTCGTCGGAATTGACGAACACCACCGGAGTTACTGGCGCTTCCAGCCCCAGTTCGCGCAGCGCCCGCAGCGCGAACACGATCTGGGTCAGACCGCCCTTCATGTCGTACACGCCTGGTCCGCGCAGCCGGTCGCCTTCCCTCTGGACCGGCATATTCGCCAGCGTCCCTTCCGGCCAGACCGTGTCGATGTGACCGAGCAGCAACTGGATGGGCCGGGCGCGCAAGCGATCCCGCGGCCTGGCGTAGAGCTGGCCACCGCTGGCGCGTCCCGGCAGCAGGCGCGGCTCGAAATGCAAATTGGCCAACGCGTCCCCCAGCAGGCCGAAAGCGGGCTGTTGCGCCGTTCGGCTGGCCGAAGGAGACTCGGCCAGGGCCAGCCGTTCCAGGAAACCGACCAGATCCTCGCGCCGGTCCCGGAGAAAATCGAGAAGTTGAATCGCGGTGGTCATATCAGCGCTTGAAACCCGCCGGCATGGGAAAACCCAGGCTTCGGTCGATGACCGCGAACCGGCCCGGATACAAATAGGCGAACAGCGGATCGTCGTGGACCAGTTCATTGTCCTCGCGGTCCTCGTCGCGCAACGCCTTGGCGTGGACGTGGACCGCCACTACTCGCCCGACCAACAGGCTGTTGCCATCCAGCTCGTCAAGGGTGCGGTCCAGCAGGCATTCCAAATAGAGGTGGCAAGCCTCGACCAGCACGCCATCCACGACCTGGGCCGGGAACACCGGCAAGGCGAGCAGGGTGGGCTTGTCTTGATGCTCGCCGCAGCGCGGCGCGGCGGCCAGGCTGGTGACGACTACCTGTTCCGGACGCGGATAACTGACCGTGAACGCGCCGGTGCGAACCGCGTTCTGGTAGGTTCGATGTCGGGGCGTGCACACGAAACCAAACCAATTGCGCCAGCTCAGCGGCATCGCCAGATGCTTGGGCGCCAGATCGTGGCCGCCGTCCTCCTCGCGCGTGCCCACCAGCACGAGCGGAAACACACTGAAAAAGCGATCCCAGACCGGCTCGTCCAGGGGCAGGCTGACCAGATGTTCGGGCAGAGCCATGGCAATCCTCTCGCGTCACTGAACCGAAACCCCGAAGCCGGAATTTTGGAGCTGGCCGCGGGTCATGATCGGAATATTGCTTTCGTAGGTTCGCCGGACCCGCCGCGCCGCCCGGCCGGACAACTCGGCCGCGCCCGAGGCGCCAGTCCGCACCACGAAACCGAGCGTGATCCCGGTGGACTGATAGAACCGCAACGCACCATCGAGCAGGGTGTCGCGCGTCACCGTCCGCCCGACATAACCGCCGAAGATCCGCATAAACTCGGACCGGTCCGGACCGTCCAAGGAACCGTCGGCATTCACGGCGCCGATCCGCCATTCCCCGGCGCGCGTGGGCGCCGCAGCAGGCGGTGTTACGGCCGCCTCAGCGCTCCTTGCCAGTTCAACCGGCAGGGTCACGTCGCTGTCGCTGATTCGTACCGGCACGCGCTTCGGTTCGTAGCCGCGTCCCGTCACCTCGACGACGTAGTTGTCGGGCGGCAACGCCACCCCGGGACGGTAAGTGAACGACGAATTCACCAGCCGCACCCGCGCATCGGAGGGATTGGCGCGCACCGTCAACCGATATTGGGTGGGTTCGATGCGCTTGGCCAGCGTCACTGGCAGGGATACATCGGCATCGCTAATCCGCGCCGTGACCTGCCTGGTTTCGTAGCCCGTCTGAGAAACTTCGACCGTGTAGGCGCCGGCCGGCAGCAATACCCCGGGCCGGTAAACGGTTCGGGTTCCACGCAACCGCACTTGCGCGCCAGGCGGATCGGTTTGCACGGTCAACCGATATTGGGTCGGTTCGGGCTGCTTGGCCAGCGCCACCGAAATCGTGACGTCGCCATCCACGATCCGCGCCGTGGCCCGCTGCGCTTCGTAGCCGGTCTGGTTAACTTCGACCGTGTACGCGCCAGGCGGCAGCAATACCCCGGGCCGGTAAACGGTTCGGGTTCCACGCAACCGCACTTGCGCGCCAGGCGGATCGGTTTGCACCGTCAACCGATATTGGGTCGGTTCGGGCTGCTTGGCCAGCGCCACCGAAATCGTGACGTCGCCATCCACGATCCGCGCCGTGGCCCGCTGCGCTTCGTAGCCGGTCTGGTTAACTTCGACCGTGTACGCGCCAGGCGGCAGCAATACCCCGGGTTTGTAGGCCGCTTTGGTCCCCAGCAACCTTACCCGGGAGTTCGGCGGATCAGTGCTCACCGTCAGCCGATAGCGTTCTGGCTCGGCCGCCTTGGCCAGCGTGACGGGGATCGTGACATCGCTGTCGGCGATGCGCACGGGTATCCGCTTGGTTTCGTAGCCCCCTTGCGCGACCTCGACCGTGTATGCCCCCGGCGAAAGCGATACTCCGGGTTTGTAGGCGGTTTTAATACCTACCAACCGCACCTGCGCACTGGCTGGTTCGGCGCTGACCGTCAACTGATACGTCACCGGCTTGACCGGTTCCTCGGCCTTCCGGGTCAGTTTCACCGGCGCCGTGACGTCGCTGTCGGCGATTTGCACCGTCACCCAAGCCGGCTCGTAGCCGGATTGGGTAATTTCGACCGTATAACGCCCCGGCGGCAATTGCACGCCCTGCTGGTATGCGACGCTGGAATCCACCAGCCGCACCTGGGCGGTCGGCGGGTCGGGCTGCACGGTCAGGCGATAGCCAGCCGGTTGTTCGATCTTCTTCAGGCCGACCGGCAACATCACATTGCTGTCGGCGATCCGCGCCGACACCCGAGCGGACTCGTAACCGGCCAAGGCAATTTCGAGCTGGTAATCGCCCGGCGGTAATAGCATTCCGGCTTGATAAGGCGTTTGCGAATTCAGCAACCGCACCGTGGCCTGGGGGGGATCGGCCAGCACGGTCAGGCGATATTGGGGAGGCGGTGGCGGTGGCATCTTTTCCAGCTTCACCGCAACAGCCACCTCGCCATCCACGATCCGCACTGGCATCTTGCGGGCCACGTAGCCCTCGCGCGTAACCTCGACCTCGTAATCTCCCGGGGCCAGCGCCACGCCGGGTTGATAGGCGATCTGGCTGTCGAGCAAACGAACCTGCGCGTCCGCGGGATCCAGCCGGATGGTCAGACCATATTTCACTTTCTCCAGGGCGATGGTCATCGTCACATCGCGATCGCTGATCCGCAGTTTGCCCTTGCGCGCCACATAACCGGCCCGCGTCACTTCGATGTCATGCTCGCCGGGCGATAACCGGATGCCGGGCTGATACGGCTTGGGGTTGTTGGGCAACCGGACGGTGGCATCGGCCGGTTCGGTCTTGACGGTTAGCGCATAGGTCTTCGGCGGCTCCGGCGGCGCCGTGATCATCGTCGCCAATTCGTTAACCTTGATCTGGATGGTATCGATGTCCTTGCCCTGGATTTGACCGCTGCGCAGCAGCGACGCGGTCTTGGTATCAATCAGCCGCGCCGTGACGGTAATCAGATCGCCCAGTTTGTAGACCCCGCCGGTTACCACGGCGTCCAAGCCATATAGGCGACCCAGTTCGGCGGCGGTCTTGGGATCGAGCAGACCGGTTTCGCCCAGTTCGCTGGCCTTGGCGATCTTGGCCGCCGCCGACAGCGGCAACCGGTCCCGCAGCACGAAGCGGCCGGTGTTGGCGATGGCCGACATCATCAGATCGGCGATAATCGCGCCGGACTGCTCGTCCAGACCGCCGCGTACCTGGAATTCGACCACCGTCGCCGTCATTCGCGCCTCTGGCGCGGCGCCCGCCGCGCGAACGGATCCGGCCGGCAGCCAGAAGACGAACACCAGCCCGAGCAGCAATCCCAACGCCCTCAGCAGAGTTCTATACATACCGCAGTCTCCATCAAGCATCACCACGTTCCGGTTCACGGCGTTAGCACCAAACGGAATCCCAAATCGAATTTCCGGTATTCCGGGGCTGCCGGAAACCGGTAGGCGAACCGCATCAAGCCCGGATAGTCAGACCAGGATCCACCGCGCAGGACCCGGCGTCCCCCCACCGCAGCGCTCGGATCCGCACAGCGGGTCTCGCCTCCGGCATAGGCACTGTCGTATTCGGAGCAGGTCCATTCGGCGACGTTGCCGAGCATGTCGTACAAACCGAAATCGTTCGCTGCGTATTTGCCGACCGGAGCAACCGCAACCTGGCCATCCTCGCAGGGATAATTGGGCCAGTTCAACGGCTTGATCTTCTTCGCGGTCTCGTCATAGATATTTGCATAGCGGCAAGCCTGGTTCGGTTCGTCTCCCCAGGCGCGGGAACCGGTCTTACCGGCGCGCGCCGCGTATTCCCATTCCGCCTCGGTCGGCAGGCGGAACAGCAAACCGGTCTTGCCCGACAGCCAGTCGGCGTAAGCGATTGCTTCCTGCCAGCTCACCCGCACCACCGGCTGATCGGGGCCGTTCAAGCTAAGGGATTCATAGGATCCGCTGTCATGTTTGGCCTCGAAACGCTGATATTGGGCGTTGGTCACTTCATATTTCCCCATCCAGAATCCTTGCGGGCAAACCTGATGGGGCGCTTCGTTGGCGCTGCGATCCTTTTCCGTTTCAGGACTGCCCATGGTGAAACAGTCAGGTCGTATCCAAACGAACTCCATGCCGGTCGCAGGTTCGGTGTAATTCTGACCGGCCTGGGGTTTGGGGGAGGACGGCTTGGGGGGCGCCACCACGGGGGATTCGCTGGTGACCGGCCCGACCGGTGGAACCGGCGGCGAAGACGGCGTAAAGATTGCTATCCCGGCAACGGCAGCTACTATCGCCAGAAGACCACCCACCCAACGCCAATCCAACCACCAGGGTCTCTTCGTGGATTCAGGGGATTCCGGCGGGTGCCCTGGCGCCGGCTCGAGGACCTCCAGAGGCGGCCTCTCGCCGCCTCGATGCAAATCCGGGCGCGGCGGCAACTCCAATTTGACCGTGCGATCACCGTTATCCTCGGCCACAGCGTTCAATGCATTCCGCATTTGGGCGATCGTCTGGAAGCGCTTCTCGGGCCGTACCGCCATGGACCGATCCACCAGCCGCAATAATGCTGGACTGTAGCGTCCGGCCGCGGCGTCCTCGGCGGGCTTGAGCGGGTCGTCGAGCACGCGCGCCGGGGCCTCGATCGGAGGCGTTCCGGTGACGCAATGATAAATCACCGCGCCCACCGCGTAGATGTCGGTCCAGGGTCCGTAGCCCTTGCCATCGACCAGGTATTGCTCGATCGGCGAGTAACCGGGGGAGAAAACACTGGTCACGCTCTTGCTGCGGCGGCCCAACGCCTGCCTGGCCGCGCCGAAATCAATCAGGATCACCCGACCATCCGAACGGCGATAGAGATTGGCGGGTTTGAGGTCGCGATGCAGATAGCCATGCGCATGCACCGCCTCCAGGGCTGGCAGCACGTCGTCGAGCAAGCGGCAAACCTGAACCTCGGACAGGGTCTTTTCCCGTTGCAGCATCTGGCTAAGCGGTTCGCCGTCCTCGTAGTCCATCACGATATAGGCGGTGCCATTCGCCTCGAAGAAATCCCGCACCCGTACCACACCGGGATGATTGACTTGGGCCAGGATCCGAGCCTCGTTGAGAAACCGCTCCAGACCCCAAGTATAGCAGACAACCGCACCCGCCTCAGACGTCGGCAGCGCACCCTGAGTATTGGCCACGACGTTGACTTCGTCGCGATCCCGATAGGACCACTCGACCGGAAAGTATTCCTTGATGGCCGCCCGGGTTTGCAAGGCCTCATGCACGGCCTTGTAGGTGATGCCAAACCCGCCCGCGCCCAGCACCCCCTCGATTCGGTAGTGATGCAGACGATACCCGACTGGCAATGTATTGGATTTCTTGTTCATGGCGTCCCATCGTGGCGTCGTCTGGCTTTACCGGTAAAGCCGCGCGATCGTTCCAAACATTCCACAAACTGGATGGCGATCTCATTCGAATGGGCCATCCTGCTCCTCTGATTTTAGCCATACCTGCCGCAAACACACACCGGATTCATGCTCCAAGGAACCCCTCTCCTGATCGCACCGATCGGCCCGGTGGTGTTGACCGGTATGCCGGAGGATGGTTCGAGCCTGACGATCCAGTTCCAGCGCGGCCGAAGCATCGCCTTGCCGTTGGCGCACCCGAGCCAACGTTAGCAAATCATGGGCCAATCCAGGCAGATTCTCGGTGGCGCGATCCAGTTCGACCGCCTCCGCAAGAGCCGTGGCTGCCTGACCGAGGTCGCCAGCCCGCAGCGCCAGGGATGCGCGATTCGCCAGCGTCGCCGCCAGCAAACGCGGGTCGCCATGGGCGCGGGCCAACGGCTCGGCCTCGCTCAACACCGCCCTCGCCGCAAGTGTAAGCCCCAGTTCCTGTTGCACCAAACCGAGACCGTTCAGCGCCACCAGCACGGCGGCGGTATCCCGCCCGCGCGCTTCGTTCAGCGCTTGCTGGAACGCCGCGCCTGCGGCTTCCAACCGCCCCTGTCGCAGACTGGCCTGGGCCAGTCCCAGGCGCGCCCGCAACACGCTCCCCGGATCAGGCAACAACGCCGCGGTCCTTTCCGCCCGACGGAAACTCTCTTCCGCCAGCGCCCAGTCACCCAGCGCCAGCGCGACCGCGCCGATATTCAGATCCTGCCTCACCATCGCCGGCCGGTCGTCGGCGATTTCGGCCCAGCGCAGGCTCTCCCGGTAGGCCGCCAGCGCTCGCGGCAATTCCCCCCGTGCATGATAGCGCAGCGCGCGCTCCTCCTCGCGCTGATATTGTGACTGCAACGGCGTTTGCGCCGGGCCGCCGCAGGCCATCAATCCCACCAGAAGCAAACCCCCGGCGATCCATGCCGCGAAACGCCGCACCACCCTGCCCGTCCGCCCGGTCATCGCCGCTGCGCACTCATGCCGGCTAGGGCTGGGGTGCGACCGGAAGCGCCTCCCCCCAATCGCGGGGCGCTTCCAGCAACGGCCGACTGTTCGCGGCCGCCGGTGGACTCAGAACGCGCAACACGGCGCTGCGCTTGACCGAAGCCACCACTTCGTCCACGTCCTCGGCCACCTCCCGGCTTTGAACCATCAGCCCGGGTAGGTGTGCGCTGGCCTTGGCCAACCTGGCCGCGATCACCTCGGTCTGGCGCAGAACCCGCTCGACCTGCTGGCCATAACCGGGCAATTGACCCGCCAGCGTCTCCAGGCCCGTCATGACCGCTTGCAGCTTTTGCGCGCTGGCCGCAATTTGGCGCGAGAGCGGGCTGGCGCTGTCGGTCAGTCCGCCCAGAGCCCCCTGCCCCGCCCGAATCCGTGCGCCGACCGCCGCCAGATCGACCGCCGACCGGCTCATCTCCCGGCTGACCACCGTCAGATCCCGCAACAGCGGCCCCAACTGTCCGCTAAGTTCGGCGGCCGCCCGCAGCACCACATCGATCCGTTCCAGATAACCGGATAGTTTGGTCGAGAATTCCTGTGTCACCCGGGCGAAGGCGCTCAAGGTCCCCAACAGGGCGCCCTCGGGCTGTTTCAATTCGTCGGTAATCGCCTTGACGTTGGCCAGCACGGCCGCTATTTGCCCGAGTTGTTCCTGCGCCTGTCGCACCAAGGCATCCAAATCGGAGGTGCGCTGGAAGGGAATCTCCGCGCCATCCCCCAGCATCGGCCGCGCCGGATCGCCCATGTTGATTTCGACCGTCGCGTTCCCCAGTACGTCGGCTTTGACCTGCGCGGTCGAGTTCGCCCGAATGCGAGCCTGGTATTCCCGGTAGAGGACCAGTTCGATCCGGATCTGGTTGTAATCGGTGATCGTCAGATCGCGCACCTCGCCGATTTTCAACCCAGCCAGGGTGACAGGCGTGGCTTGCCGGAGATGACGAACATTGTCGAGAAAGCCGTGCACCCGATAGGTCTGACTGAAAAACCCCAGTTGGCGGTTGGCCATC
Source organism: uncultured Gammaproteobacteria bacterium (assembly GCA_963696515.1). Taxonomy (GTDB): domain Bacteria; phylum Pseudomonadota; class Gammaproteobacteria; order Competibacterales; family Competibacteraceae; genus Contendibacter. The sequence continues at coordinate 97,496 of CAVOKM010000008.1, read as the reverse complement.
CACAACAGGGCGAACAGCACGCCCAGCGTCGCCAGGATCAACAGACCGACCGCACGCTGATAGCGTCGGTAGCGGGCGCCGATGGCGATCTCAAGCATGGTCGAATCTCACATGGCGTCGTACCTTCGTATCCGGGTGATCCGCCAGTTCCCCCGCCTTGCCGGCCACCAGCATCGTTCCCTCGTTCATTACCAACAATCGTGTCCCCGCGTTAATGGGCAAGGCTTGCGGACCGGCGTCCACCAATACCCCCATGTTCATCGGCTCGACCACCTCCGCGAAAAACGCCCATACGCCATATCCCGCCACCAGGGTTTCCTGGGGCAGGTAGGCGCTGACCAGCAACAGTCGCGGCCGGATGACCAACGCCCGCAACAAGCCGATCCAGCGACTTTCCAATGGGGACAGATCGCTGGCCAGCCGGCTCAGAATGGCTCGCGACAAGCGGCAGGACTCCACAAAATCCACCACGTAGTCTTCGACCGCGTGATCCGGCACCAGGCGATGGTAGCGAACCAGCAGAGCCAAATTCTCGAACACGCTCCAGGCCGGCACCAATCCCGCGTGCTCCAGAACCACCCCGATCCGGCTGTGCAGCGCCGCGCGGGCGCGCGGTCCTAGGCGCGCGACGTCGCGCCCAAACAGTTCGAGGCTGCCCACCCGCGGCGCGGCCAGGCCGGCAAGGCTCCAAATCAACTCGCGCCGGCCTGAATCCACCGCGCCCACCAGCATCCACAACTCGCCGGGCATGACCTGGAAATCGAACGGTACCGGCACCGGAAACCGGTCCAGCACCCATTCGCGCACGCGCAACACCGGTTCAGCCATACCGCACCAGCGAGAACAACAGGGTGATGATCAGACAACCAATAAAGGAGCGGGCGAAGGCGCTGGGCAAGGTCCGCGGGATATCCACGTAAGCACCGACCCGAAAGGCGCCCGAGGTCTGCACCAGAACAACGTGGATAGCCTGCATGACCACCATTCCCCCGGTCAAGGCCAGCGATCCATAGGTCAGACCCGCCAGGCAAGCCCGGAAGAACAACGTCGGGGGAATATCCTGATAGACGCTTAGCATCGCCGCCGCGCCGACCGTGACCCCGACATTCAGCCAACACACCAGGATCGGCAGCGAAAGCACCATGCCGATCAGGCGGGGCAGCACGAAAAAGCTGTAGGGATTGACGCCCATCGCCGTCAAATGCTCAATCGCCTGGTTCGCCTTGAGTTCCCCCAGTTCCGCGGTGATGGCCGCGCCCGACAACCCCGCCACGAATAGCGTCGCCAGAATGGGATTGAGCTGAAGGTACATCAGGATATGCATGATGCGCCCTAGCAGATGGGGATCCTGAATGCGGAACACGATCAGCGGGAAAGCCATCAACACCCCGATGATCGCGCCCACGACCGTGAAGATGATCGCCCGCTGCACCGCAGTGAAATAAATCTGCTGCCAGGTATGCCGGATCAGGAAGGGCCATGCGCCCCGCCGCAGCGAGCCGGCGCTCATGAGCACGACCGCGAGAAAATCCAGCTCCTCGAGCAATCCCGCCACCGGCCGGATCGCGGCCTTGCCCAGCAGTTCGACCCCTTGCCATCCTCGGGCGGTCATGACCGATCCCCTCCAAGGACGGAATGCGGCTAGGGCAAATCCCGAACCAGGCGGAAGCCTAGGAAGTAATCCTGGAAATCGGGCCGGCTGCGATGCCGGTCGGCCAGCCGGACGTTGCGCGGCTCGTCGTTCCAGGAACCGCCGCGCACCACGAACTGCCGGTCCTCGGCCGGTTCCTGGCAACGCTGGACCGGCGCCGGAACCTCTTTGTCATACAGCGAGCAGGTCCATTCCAGGACGTTGCCGAGCATGTCGTGCAGGCCGAAATCGTTGTCGCGGTAACTGCCGACCGGGGCGGTGTATATCTGGCCATCCCGGCATTTCATCACCGTCCACCCCACAAACACCTGCTTGCCATCCAGGTCGGCGGCATTCGCGAAAGCACAACCCTGGTCGGGGTTGTCCCCCCAGTAACGGCTGGCGGCCACCCCGGCGCGCGCCGCGTACTCCCACTCCGCCTCGGTCGGCAAGCGATAGCGGGAACCCGTCTGCTTCGAAAGCCATTCGGCATAGGCCACGGCATCCCGCCAGGCGACGTTGACGACCGGCCGTCGACCACGGCCCCACCCCTGGTCGCCAGGCACCGGCCGCCCGGTCGCCGTTGCGTACCGATCGTATTCCTGGAACATCAACTCGTATTTGCCGATAGCGAACGGCTTCTCGATCCGCACCGGACGGGAGGCTTCATCGTTGTAGCGACCCTTCTCATAGGGTGGAGATCCCATCAGGAACCCACCAGCCGGAACCACCACCAGCTCGGGGCCTTGCGAACCATCGTTCAGGCGATCGCGCATCACCGGATTGGCCGGGGCCAACCGGGCCAGCGCGGCCTCGGCTTCGGAGCGGTGGCCGCACCCTGGCGCGCACTTCTCAAGATAAGTCCAATAAGCGCGGCGGCTGTTGGCCCGGCGGACGACGGCGAACGCGTCGGCATCCATCCGCTGAGTCTGTTCCTTGGTCTCTGCCTGCTCCAGGGCCTGGCTCAGCCGTGCGAGCTCGAGTTGTTTCGGCTGGGCCAATTCAGCCTTTTTCAACCAGTTCCGGGCATCGGCCAGATTCCCTCGGTCCAGGCTCCCCTGCGCCAACGCCGCCCAGCCGAGCGCTAGGCGCCGCCGGCCCGCGGCGACAAACGAATCCTCGGGCGCCAGCGCCGCCAGGGCTTCCAACCGGGACAGCGCGTCGTCACCTTGATCGCCGCGCCCTTCCTTCTCCAGCGCTTGCGCTGATTTTTCAAAATCCGCCTTGATTTGACCAATTTTTGCCTGGATCTCCTGGCGGGCGATGGCGGCTTTTTCCTGGTTCTCCAAGCTGGCGATGCCGTCGCGCGCTTCCTTTTCGTAACCACAGCTCGGGCAACGTTGCAAATAGAGCCGGTAAGCCAGAAGCGTATCCAACCGCCTGGCGGACTCGAAGGCGCGCAGATCGATCTCGCGTTCGGTGTCCTTCGCGGAGACCGTCAAACCAGCGTCCGGGGTCGGAACCGATGAGGCGGTTTCTTCGGGCGGCGTTCGCAGTTCTGGCCCCAAACCCTCAGGATGACGCCCGACCAGTCCGTAAATCCCCATCGCCACCGCCAGAACCAACACCGCCACGGCCAATCTCCATCGCTTCTTACCTGAACCGCGACGCCGCGGGTTGATCTTGGCCTCCCGTTGTGCGGCTTCCAGGTCACTCACGAATTGACCGGCATCGGTCGGACACAGCTCGCTGGGATAGGCCAGCCCCCGCCGCAAGACCCTCCACGCCTCATCCGTCAACCCAGGCGGGCGTGGCACCAGGTTCGGCTGCGGACCCTGGGCTTCATAGGCGCTCCGCCCCGCCAGCAACTGGTAGGCCAGCAGCGCCAGGGCGAATATGTCCCGGCGGAAGGTCGTTTCAGCCGCCACGGGTTCCACCGGATTGGCCGCCTTCACGGTCGGAACGCCAGTGCCGAACAACACGCTGCGCGGTTCCCGTGGCTCGGAGGCCAAACCGAATCCCAGCAGTTTGACCACTCCCTGCCCGGTCACGAACACCTTATCGGCGTCCAGGTGTTGATGAGCAAGCCGAAGGTCGCGGCGGCCATAATCCAGGGCGGCGGCAACGGGCCGCAGCCATCCAAGCACGGTCTCGAAGGGGAAACCGTTCCGACCCTGCTCGCGCAGTAGTTGCGCCAGACTGCTCCCCTGCTGGTGATCCAGGTATTCCATTTCGACGAACGGCCAGCCGTCGGCGCCCTGCCGCCAGCCATAAGCGCGGGCGATGTGTGGATGGTCCAGCTTCAAGGCCAGATCCACCCGGGCTTTAACCTTGGTTAGGTAGGTTCGCTGATTGATCAAATCCGCCCGTAACGTTCGTTCGTCCCGTCCGGCTTCCCGGGCGCTGGCCAAAGCGGGGAGAAATATCTTAATGGCCCGTAACTCTTCCGGGGCGCGCTCACCCGCATCCGGAGCCGACGTGACCAGCCGCGCCAGCCAGATTTGTCCTCGGCCACCCAGATTGCTCACCAAGCGAACCTGGCGCCCGGCCGGCCCGATCATCATCCCGGAAACCAGGATGTCTGGACCACCCTCCGCCACCGATGGATCGGCCTCCGGGTCAGGAAATCCCCTGGCATCCTCCGCCGGGAGGCTTGCTGGGGGAGGCCTGCCCTCCATGCCCGACCCGGCCATGTCCGGTGATGGTTCCTGATAGCGCGCCCCCTCCGCCGGCTGCCGGGCGGAGTGCGGTTCCACAAGTGATTCAGGACGAATATTGAGATCCATAGGACTTAAATTTGCCTGATGGCTCCAAAAGATGGGTTGGATAGAGCAATTGGAAGTCGCATTATTGTCTAGTCTAGCAGAAGGGGGAACCGCCACGCGCCGGGGCGATGCCGTTCCGCCCGACCCTTAAATCCCCAAGACTCCGGTTCGCCATGCCGCCATGAACATCACGGATGCTCCCGACTCAATGCCGCTCCCACCGGATCGGCCTTTGGAAATCGCCGTGCGCTCGCTGCGCTCGCCCACCGGGCATGGACGCCAGGAAAACCAGGACAATTACCTCGTCATTGACGGCCAGGGACGAGCCCGCCTTCTGTGGCGCGAACAGGAAACCGAACTGCGCCTGCCCGATTGGCCGCCAGGGCACCGGCGGCTGGCGGTGCTCGACGGCATGGGCGGCCACAGCCATGGCCGGCAGGCCGCCGAAAAAACCATCGAAGGCCTGCTCGACCTTGCGGCCGCCGTGGACCTGGCTCCTATTTCCCACGGTCTGGAGGCGCTGCATAACCGCCTGCACCAGCAATTCCAAGCAGCAGGGCTGGAAACCGGTTGCACCCTGATCCTGCTCGAAATCCCCCCCAGCGGCCCCGCTCTGCTGTTTCACGTGGGCGATTCGCGGGTTTATGCCGTGAATGAGCGACAAGTTCAATGCCTGACCGTGGATCACGTGCCGGCTACTCACATGGCGATGCTCGGACTGGTGGATGGCGCACAATGGAATCAACGGGTTCACATCCAGGCCAATTCCCAGATCAGTCAGGCCTTCGTACTGGGCAGCACCCTCGGCATCTCCCAGCTTTATGCCGAAGTCATCTCCGATGAATTGTACGAGCTGCACGAAGGCAATCTACCACTGTTCCTGCGCGGGTTGGGCGACCGCCGCGCCCTGGAGCTGGAACCGGGCTGGGTCTATATGCTCGCCAGCGACGGACTCTGGCATCTCACTAACCCGCAGGCGTTCATCCAGCGCTGGCCGGCGCTGCTGGGACAGCCGGAACGCACGCTGGAGGAACTGGCGGATGGGCTGCTGGCCGAACTGGCCGAGGACATTCGCCGGCAACACAGCCAGCCGGACGACAACTGCACGGTCATTCTCGCGCGCCGTCCGGGACAGGCGGGGGACCAACCATTGGAGGGCATCGCTTGAAAATTCGACACTTTCTGTTGGCTCTGTTGGCCGTGCTGGCAATCGCCTTCATGCAACCGCTGATCACCTTCCTGGGCGGATTAACCCTGCTGCTGGGCGTCGGGGCGCTGATCTTCCGGGATCTGACGCCGGCCGGACAGGATGCGGTGGAGAGCCGGGTATTGGGTTGGTTGCGCCGGGCGCGGTCTGGATCCGCTGCCGAATCCAGCCCTTCGGCGGCCTCGTCGCACCACCTACCGGCCGCGCCGGCAGAACCGGGCCTGCCCCTCGAACGGGCCCGGCGGAACAGAACCCGGAGCGCGTCCCCGGGGGTGGACTCGTCCGGAAGGGGCACCGCGCCGCCGATTCGTTAAATTCTCCAGATTCGGGGAATCGGTGGGGTATCGTTGTTGGCCTATTACCCCCCCAACCCTCCGTGGCCGCGAACGGGGGGAGAAAAAGAAACTTCAGGCCTGTTCGCGGGCCCGCGTCCGGCGCAGGATGGCGTAAATTTCGTCTTTCAAGTGCAGGCGCTGTTTTTTCAGAGTCTCGGTATATTGGTCAGAAGGCGTCTCGATCTGGAGTTCGATGCGCTCCACCTCATCGTTGACCGCATGGTAGTCATCGTACAGATGCGCGAACCTGGGGTCGGCTGCCTTCAGTTCGGCGATGCAATCCCGGTACTCGGGAAACTCATGAAACAGATCGTGGCTCTCTCCAAGCATCGGGTTTTCCCCCTATCAGGATTCTGTTGCGGTCAAATGAATATTATTTGAAATTTCAGTATATCAAGCCTCCAACGCCATCGTCAGGCGGTTTCAGCAGTCCGACAACCGCGCCGGCCCCCCGGCCCGAGCCTTTGCAACCCGGCTCGCCGAGTCCTGCTATAATTCGCAACTCAATGAATTAGTTCGAGGAAAGAGCCTGATGAAACGTACATCCATCCTGGTGATCCTGTTGTGGCTGGGCGCGTTCCCGATGTTCGTCGGCGTTCTGAGCGGTTGCAACACGGTCAAGGGCGCCGGTCAAGACATCAAGTCCGCCGGCCAAGCCATCGAACGCAAGGCCGAACAGAAAAAGCATTATTAAACCCGGCCCGGCGGCGAAAGGCTGAGGCGGCTCTGGCGCGTTTCCGGCCGCCGCTCCAGCCCGTCGCTCGCCGTTAATCCTCCTCGCGGCAGTAACGGATGAGACCCAGGGTCGAGGCATCATGCCCGCTGGCGGGACGGTCGCCTTTCAGTTCCGGCAAGATGGCGTTCGCCAGTTGCTTGCCCAGCTCCACACCCCATTGATCGAAGGAATTGATGTTCCAGATCACGCCCTGGGCGAACACTTTGTGCTCGTAGAGCGCGATTAGCGAACCCAGCGTTTTCGGGGTCAGCCGACGGTAGAACAGGCTGGTGCTGGGCCGGTTGCCGGGGAAGACCTTGTAGGACAGCAACTGATCCAAAGCGTCGCCGCTCAGCCCCTGTTTCTCCAACTCGGCGCGGGCCTGGGCCTCGGTCTTGCCGACCATCAGCGCCTCGGCCTGGGCCAGGCAGTTGGCCAACAGAATCGGATGATGCTCGCCGATTGGGTTCGGGCTGTGCGCCGGGGCCAGGAAATCCGCGGGCACGAGGTGCGTGCCCTGATGCAGTAGTTGGTAATAGGCATGCTGGCCATTGTTACCCAGGCCGCCCCACAAAATCGGGCCGGTGTTAATCCGAACCGCTTGACCTTCCCGGTCGATGGTCTTGCCGTTGCTCTCCATGTCCAGTTGTTGCAGGTAATCCGGCAGCGAGCGCAGGTAATCGTCGTAAACCAGCATGACATGGCTGTCGGCGCCGAAGAAGTCGATGTACCAGACCCCCAGCAGCCCCAGGATCACCGGCAGATTCTCCTCCAGCGGCGCGGTGCGGAAATGCTCGTCCATGGCGTGCGCGCCGTCCAGCAACTCGGTGAAATGGTCCATGCCGAGATAGACCACGATAGGCAGGCCGATGGCCGACCATAGCGAGTAGCGCCCGCCGACCCAGTCCCAGAACTCGAACATGTTGGCGGTGTCGATGCCGAACTTGCTCACCCCGGCAGCGTTGGTGGAGACGGCGACAAAGTGCCTGGCCACCGCCGCCTCGTCGCCCAGTTCCTTGATCAGCCAGGCCCGGGCGGTATGCGCGTTGGTCATGGTCTCCTGGGTGGTGAAGGTCTTGGACGCGACGATGAACAGGGTGCTTTCCGGATCGCACTCAGCCAGGACATGACTGATGTGGGCCCCGTCCACGTTGGAGACAAAATGCATCCGCAGGGTGGGATCGCCGTAGGGCTCCAACGCCTCGCAGATCATCTTCGGCCCCAGGTCGGAGCCGCCGATGCCGATGTTGACCACATCGCGAATGCGCTTGCCGGTTTGGCCGCGCCACTTGCCTCGCCGGATCTGGTCGGCGAACTTGCGCATGTGCTCCAGCACCGCGTTCACGCCCGGCATCACGTTCTCGCCGTTGACGAAGATCGGCCGGTTGCTCCGGTTGCGCAGCGCGACGTGCAGCACCGAACGGCGCTCGGTGTGGTTGATCATTTCGCCGCCGAAGGTCCGCTCGATCCAGGCTGGCACTTGCGCCTGGCGTGCCAGTTCGATCAGCAGGCCGAGGGTTTCCCCGGTGATGCGATGCTTGGAGAAATCCACCAGAAGTTCGCCAAACCGCCGGGAGAACCGGTTAAAACGCTCGGGATCGGCGGCGAACAAGTCGCGCAGGTGCAGGTCGGCGGTTGCGGCGTGATGGGCTTTCAGTTCTTGCCAGACCGGCAGGTCGCTGGGAACGGACATGGACAGCTTCCTTATGAATGGGTTGAAGGTCTGTGGACCATGTTTCACCGGGTTTTCGGCCAGCGTTACCGCGCCGCCCGCGAGCATGACCCTTGCGCAACTATAGTTTCCACCGGGGTGTCTGTCGAATGTCCGCTGCTTGAAACCGCGCGCTTTCATCAGTCCATCAGTCCCTCTGCCCGAATTGCAGCGGAATCCCACTATGCCGACCACTCCCGATAATACCTTGCGCTACCGCGTCAAACGGCTCGGCCAATGGTTGAGAGACACCTTGTGTGACCAGAAAAGGCCGCCTCCGGGAATCCATTGGCCAGGGCCCTGCTGATCCTTAACCGCAACCTGGAGCGGGAGCTGAGCGCCGTTTACACCGAGGATGGTGAAATAAACCGGTGCGGATTCCCTGTCAGCTGCGGGTCGGCTCCTGGATCAGCGAGCTGTTCCGGGACGAATCCCGGCCGTACGCCCGAGAACCGTATGGGCGCGAGTATTATTGTTTGGAATCGTGGTCGGAATCTGCCGCATCCCCCGTGCCCGAAGCTCCTCCTGCTCGGCGGCGACCACCCCTCCAGGGAATACAACTGCGCTTCCAGCCCACCAGCCTCGCCTCCAACGCCGCATAGTCTGATGCCGGCACCACCACCGGCTTCTGTCCCACCAAACCCGACGGGAACGCTGCCCCTTGGACGGACTCCACCCAAACACCCGTCAGCTTCATAATACTTTCCTGGTCTGTCCCGCTCGAAACAACGCGCATGATACCGAGCATCTGAAACGGATCTCCGGCCATCCTCAACCGGGGCGGATGGGTTATATTTGACAGGCCCGCACTCGCGCCACCCCACTCGCGCCACACAAAAGGACTCACCGCATGAACGAACTCGACCTTCCCCGACAAACTCCGTACGGCGCGGATTTCAGCGGCGCTGAATTCGCCGATAATCCCGAACCCCGCTGCCCCTGCGTGCTGCTGCTGGACAATTCCTGGTCCATGAACGGCCAGCCGATCACCGAACTGAACGAAGGGTTGGCGACGTTCAAGGAGGAACTGCTGGCCGATAGCCTCGCCGCCAAGCGGGTCGAGATCGCCATCGTTAGCTTCGGCCCGGTGGAGGTGGTCACCGAGTTCCAGACCGCCGAGCATTTCACCCCACCGCATCTGAGCGCGCGCAAGGATACGCCGATGGGTCAGGCGATCACCCAGGGATTGGAATTACTCAACCAACGCAAGGCGCTTTACCGGGAACATGGCATCCCCTTCTTTCGGCCTTGGGTTTTCCTGATCACCGACGGCAGCCCCACTGACGACTGGCAGGCCGCCGCGCTCGAAGTGCGCAAGGGCGAAGAAAACCGCGCCTTCGCCTTTTTCGCGGTCGGGGTCGAGGGTTCCAACCTGGATATTTTGCAGCGGATTTCCTTGCGCCAGCCGCTACGGCTGAAAGGATTGCGCTTCCGCGAACTGTTCCAGTGGCTGTCGAACTCAATGCGCTCGGTGTCGCGCTCGGTACCGGGAACCGAGGTGCCGCTCAGCAATCCCGCCAGTCCCGACGGCTGGGCTTCGGTATGAAGGAAACGGGCGACTGGCGCTATGTGTATGCCAGCGTCCCCGGCGTGGCCCACCGCGCCAGCGGCGCTGAGTGCCAGGACGCCTCCGCGGCCCGGTGGTTGGAGGATTTCGACGCAGGGCCGGTGCTGGTGCTGGCAGCCGCCGACGGCGCTGGCAGCGCCGCCGAAGCACGGGTCGGAGCTGAACTGGCCTGCCAGACCTTGCTGGCCGAATGCGCGGCCTGGCTGGCGCAAACGCCTGTCGCCGACTGGACCCGGGCTGTAGCTGAAACGCTGATCGAACGCGTGCAAACCGCCCTGAACGAGCGCGCGGCGGAGACGGGGCTGCCGGTTCGGGAATTCGCCTGCACTCTGCTGGCCGCGGTGCTGGCCGAGGACCGCTCGCTGTTCCTGCAAATCGGCGACGGCGCGATCGTAATCGGGACTGGGGACGACTATTGGCCGGTGTTCTGGCCGCAGGCCGGCGAATACGCCAATGAAACCTACTTTATAACCGACGCCGGCGCCTCCTCCCGGGTGGAATTTGCCGCTTCGGCGGAGCCGGTCGCCGAAATCGCCCTGCTGACCGACGGCCTGCAACCGCTGGCGCTGCATTATCAAACCCGGCAAGCCCATGCGCCATTCTTCCGGCCGCTGTTCCACCGGCTGCGCGCCGCCGCCCCCAATCCAGGCTGTCCGGCGGATTTACAAACCGCCCTGGAACGCTTTCTGGACACGCCAGTCCTCAACCAGCGCACCCACGACGACAAAACCCTGATTCTGGCCACCCGGCTTACCGCCACGACAACCAGCGCGGCCACCATTCCGCCCGCCGAACCCGCCGAGAGCGCCGATCTTGCCCCAGCCGCCGCTCCGGACCTCGCCCCATCCGCGCCCGCCGTCCGGAAAGAATCCGGTGACGAAGCTGTATAACGGCGCGGGCCAGCCGCTCGAACTGGGGCCGGCGCTGGGACGCGGCGGCGAAGGCGCGGTTCACGAAATCGCCGGCCGGCCCGGCTTCGTCGCCAAGGTCTATCACCAACCCATCGGCGCGGACAAAGCGCTCAAACTGGACAATATGGCCCGGCAGGCGCATCCCAGCCTGCTGGAAATTGCCGCCTGGCCGGTAGACGTGCTGCGCCCCCGGCCGGATGCTCCCGTGCAGGGTTTTGTCATGGCCCGGGTCAACGGCTACCGGGAAATCCATAGCCTCTACGGTCCATCGCACCGCAAGAAGGCGTTCCCCCAGGCCGACTGGTCGTTTCTCGTCCACGCCTCCCGCAATCTGGCTAGCGCTTTCGAGGCGATTCACGCCCGAGGCCACGTCATCGGCGATGTCAATCCCGGCAACGTGGTGGTCTCGCTCCAGGCGCTGGTCAAATTGATCGATTGCGATTCGTTCCAGATCAGCGCTGGCGGCCAACTGTTTCCCTGCGATGTCGGCGTGCCGCAGTTCACTGCGCCGGAACTGCAGAGTCAGTCCTTTCACGGGTTGCGCCGCACCCCGGATCACGACGCCTTTGGCCTTGCCCTGTTGTGCTTTCATCTGCTGTTCATGGGCCGCCACCCCTTTGCCGGGCGTTACCGGGGCAAGGGGGACATGCCCATCGAGCGGGCCATCCGGGAATGCCGTTTCGCCTTTGGCCGCCATGCCATCACCCGGCAAATGGAGCCGCCGCCACACACCCTTCCGTTTGCCGCCCTGCCGCCCGCGGTCGCCGACCTGTTCGAGCGGGCCTTTGCTCCACCCAAGCTTGCCCAAGGCCGCCCCACCGCCCATGACTGGCTGCGGGCGCTGGATCAACTCAGCGCCGAACTTCGCGCCTGCGGCCACAACAACATTCACAAGTATCCACGCCCCTTGCCTGACTGTCCGTGGTGCGCGCTTGAGCAGGCTAGCGGGACGGCGTTTTTCGTGCTCCTGGAGCGCTCCCCGGCGGCTGAGGTGGTCGGGGTTGGTTTACCCGATTTCGACCTGGAGAGGGTCTGGCGTCGGATTCAGGCTATCCCGCCGCCAGAAGACGAAGCAATGCCCGCGCCTGCGCCGCGCACGCCGATAGTCCCGACCCCGCTCCCGGACGCGCTGCGACCAATCCAGCGCGGCAACGGCATCAAAGCAGCGGCCATCGCTGGCGTGGCGCTGGCGGCGATCCTCATTCACTGGCGGCTGAGTTGGCTGTGGTTGCCGCTGGCGGTTGCGGCCTGGTCGCTGCTGCGGGACAACGCGGTTCACCGCGAGGCTCAGCGTCGCCGGCTGGCGCTGTTCGCGGCCCGACAGGAATTGATGGAACTACGCGCCGCTTGGAGACAGCGTGCGACCGGGCAAAGGTTCTCGGGCCGGATACAAGCTCTGATCGCCTTGCGCAACCGGCATCGCAATCTGGCGCCCGAGCTGCAGCGGGACGTACAGCAGCTGGAAACCGACCAGCGCAAGATTCAGCAACGCGCATTCCTGGAAGGCTGCTTCATCGACGCGGCCCAGATTCCCGGCATTCTCACCACCGACCGGATGGCGCTGGAATCCTACGGCATCGAAACCGCCGCCGATGTCACCGCCGAGGCCTTGAAAGCGGTGCCAGGCTTCGGGCAGCGGCTCGGCCGCCAGCGCGCGGCGGCTCTGCTGGCCTGGCGGCAGGATTTGGAGCAGCGCTTCCGCTACGATCCCCGCCAGGGCCCCGACCCCACCGCCGTCGCTAATTTGCGCAGGCAATACGCCCAGGAACGGCTGCGGATCGAGCAGGAATTGCTGGCGGCGCCCGACGAACTGGCTAAAATCAGAGCGGATATTCTCAAACAGCGCGCTCGGCTTAATATCGCACTGATTCATCAAGCGATGCGGGAAGCGCAGGCCCAGGCCGATCTGCGGATGTTCCCGCCCGGCCTGGACGCCCTTTGGCGGCGCCGTCGCGGTTAGGCGGCCCGCGGTAGCCGGAGCATCTCCATGGGTAGACGCAACGAACACACGCGCGAGGAACTCCGCGAAATCGCCTTGCAAGCCGCCGAGCATCTGGTCGCCGAGCACGGCCTGGCCGGTCTGAGCACCCGCAAGGTGGTAGGCCGCATTGGCTACACGGTCGGCAGTCTGTACATGGTGTTCCGCAATCTGGACGATCTGATCGCTCAAATGAACGAGCGGACGCTAGACGTACTGCAAGCCCGCCTGAATGCCGCCATCGGCGACCGTCCCCAGCCGGCCAACGCGATTCGGGCGCTGGCCCAGGCCTATATCGCCTTCGCCCTCGCCGAAACGCACCGCTGGCTGGCCATCTACGAACACCGGATGCCGGAGGGCCAGCCGCTTCCAGAATCCTTCACCGACAAGGTGGCGCGGATGTTCGAACTGGTGCAACAACAACTGGCGTTGCTTTGTCCCCGACGTTCTCCCGAGGACATCGCCCTGGCTGCCCGTGCCTTATGGAGTAGCATCCATGGCATCTGCATCCTGGGCTTCGATCAGAAACTGGAGGTCGCTGGTGGCCGTTCGATCCAAGATGTGACAAATTCGCTTTTGGAAAATTATTTGACTGGATTCGTCGGTCAAGGTTAAAAAACCGCCTGGCGTCAGCCAGAGTCAGTTATCTCCACCGGGAAAAAACCATGCCGAAACTGATCCCCGAGTCCCTGACCGCGTTATTCCTCGCCTCCAGCCTAGGAGCTTGCGCCTGGCTACCAACCTTTGGTACCGATAACGCCGCCGATCTGGAGAAAGCGACTGACGCACCTTATATGGACTACTGGCAAACCCGTGATCCGTCCGAGTATCGCCAACGAGCGGCCAGCACCGCCGTAAGCCCACAACCCGTGGCCCCGTCCCCGGATGTGGTGGTGGCGCGGCGCTCCGCCCCTCCCGGCAAAGTCGAACGGAAACCCGAACCCCGGATCGTGGCGATCATCCCGGTACAGGGGAACCAAGCCACCCCACCCGCCAAGGCCGGAACGCCAGGGATAACGGTGGCCGTCGCTACTCCCACCGCCACTCCATCCACACCGATCAAGGCCAGGCGAAGCGCCGCCCCGGTTCCCCAGAAGAGCAAGGGCAAAGCCCCGGTTGCCAGCAAGGACCTTTGGGGCCGGATGCGGGGGCGACTGGCGCTGGCCGAGTTGGAACATCCCCGGATCGTCGAGCGGATTGACTACCTGAAACGCAATCCCGGATATCTGAACTTGTTCGCAGAGCGCGCCCGCCCGTACCTGTACTACATCGTGGAACACATCGACCGGCGCCAACTGCCGATGGATCTGGCCCTGGTGCCGATGGTGGAAAGCGCGTTCGAACCCACCGCCGTTTCCCCCAAGGAGGCCGCCGGTCTCTGGCAAATCATTCCCAGCACGGGGCAGGAACGGGGTCTGCTGCTGGCCGAGGGCTATGATGGCCGGCTCGATATTCACACCTCGACCGAAGTCGCCCTGGGTTACCTGGGGTACCTGAACCAGTTGTTCGATGGCGACTGGCTGCTGGCCCTGGCGGCGTACAACGCCGGGCCGGGCGCCGTGCAGGACGCAATCAAGGCCCACGCCAACCAGCCCCCCCCGGCGCCGACGAGGGCCCTCGCGGAAACGCACCCCGCCGTGGTTCGGGCCCTGGCGCTTTCGGCATCCGCCCGCCCGGTTGCTGCTCCCGAGGCCCCACCGCAGCCCCAATCGCTGTTCTGGAGCCTGAAGCTCCCCAAGGAGACCCAGGATTACGTGCCCCGGATCGTGGCGCTGGCGAACGTTATCGCCAACCCGGGCGCGCATGGCGTGAAGCTCCAAACCATCGACAATCAACCTTATCTATACCGGGTCGATCTCACCCCCGAAATCAAGGTGTTCGACAGCGTCACGGCCGCCGGCATCCCCATCGAAGATTTTTTCCGTTTCAACCCCGGATTCAAATCCGGCATCGAGCCGCCGGCATACGCCTACAAGCTGTTGCTGCCCCGGGAGCAGGCCCAGAACCTGGTTGCAAACGCGCCGGGCGCCCGCCTGTTGGCTCCGAGCAAGCACACCGTCCAGAAGGGTGAAACCCTGGAAATGATCGCCAAACGGCACGGGGTCCCTTCCCAGAAGCTGGCGCAGTGGAATGGCCTGAACGTCAAGGGCAGCTTGAAGGCCGGCCAGAAATTGATCGTCTATCCTTCCTCGTGAACTGGAGTGCGAACGTGAACCGGCGGTTCAATTATTCCCGCCGTGCGGGCCGCCGGAATCGGGGGCTGGAAGCGGCGGGATGCGAAAGGGATGGGCGGCCTTGAACTCCTTGACCCGCCGTTCCGCAGTCTCGATCTGGGCCGGGGTCATCTTTTTCGCGATGTCCTGCTTGGCTTGCGGCGCCTGGCTGTCCCCCTGGGCATCGGCCAGCACGTACCAGAAATAGGCTTCCAAATAATCCGTCGGCACGCCCTCGCCTTGCTCGTACATGATGCCCAGATTGACTTGGGCCTGCGGCAAACCCTGCTCCGCCGCCTTCCGGTACCACCGCATCGCCAGGGCGTTGTCCTCTGGCAGGCCCTGGCCGTTGTCGTACAGCACACCCAGGTTGAACTGGGCGAAGGGATAGCCCTTCTCCGCCAGCGGCCGGATGAGGGCGACCTCTGCGGCGTAATCGCCACGCTCGTGGGCAGTCCTGGCCTGATCCCATTCGCCATCGGCCGCCCAGACCGGAGCGGCCGTCAGCAGGCTGCCCGCCAGCAGCAGAATAAGTGGTTTGTTCATGGCTCGATACTCAGTTGAAGTGGATTGTCCGATGCAAACTTTTTTAGTTTAACATTCCTTGGTCGGGTTCATTCGAAGGTTACCGACCTCATCCATGGCCTCTCCGCCAGAATTACCGGATTTATGGGTCAGGCGCGCGCTACGCTATGGTTAAAATAGTTTAATTTAGTGTTCGAGTTTGCCGGAAAACCCAGGAATTTTCTCAACCACCCGGACGGCGCCGCCGTGGCCCCCCTACCTTTCAAGCCTCGCGATATTCCCAATCTGATCACCGGCCTGCGCATCCTGCTGGTGGCGCCCTTTCTGTGGCTGCTGCTGAAGGAGCGTTATGGGGTCGCGCTATTGCTGTTCTTGATCGCTGGCGCTTCCGACGCTCTGGATGGCTTTCTGGCCAAGTATTACGGTTGGACCAGCGAACTTGGCGGGCTGCTCGACCCCATCGCCGACAAACTGCTGCTCATCGGGGCGATTCTTGTGCTCGGATGGCTAAACGAACTGCCGGGCTGGCTGGTGGCGCTGGTGATCGCTCGGGACTTGGTCATCGTCGGCGGCGCGGTCGCCTATCACCTCCGGGTAGAGCGTTTTCGCGCCGCCCCGCTCATGGTCAGCAAACTGAATACGCTCGTGCAATTGACCCTGGTCTGCGCTGTGATCGTCCATTACGGGTTGACCCCGCTACCGACGTGGTTGCTGACCGGCCTAATTGGTCTCACCGCATTGACAACGGTCTGGAGTGGCGCGGCCTATGTATGGCTCTGGGGACATATTGCCCGGCACAAGGCCGAACTCTCGGCGGACTCCCCGCCCCACAACACGCGCTGAGTTCGCTGACCCAAGGCACTCCCCCATGGAACCCGCATTCCGCACCCGCTTCTGGCTGATCTTTGCGGCGGTCCTCATCGGCTTGCTGTACCTGCTGGCGCCGGTGCTGACCCCATTCCTACTCGCCGTCCTGTTGGCCTACCTGGGCGACCCGCTGATCGACCGTCTGGAAGCGCGCAAACTTTCGCGGTCCTGGGCGGTGACGCTGGTGTTCGGCGCGATCATCCTGGGGCTGTTGCTGCTGTTGTTATTGCTGATCCCGCTGTCGGCGCATCAGTTCAAGGGACTCATGCACAAGCTGCCGGCTTATATCGACTGGTTTCAGACCAGCGTCGTCCCTTGGCTGAGCGAAACGCTGGGATTCGACCCGGCACTGTTCGATCTGAGCCAGTTGCGCGACAAGTTACTGGCCTATGCCCAGGAGATCGGCGATCTGGCCGGCGGCCTGCTGGAATCGTTGCGGGCCTCGTCGATCGTGGTCTTCGCCTGGATCGCCAATCTGGTGCTGGTGCCAGTGGTGACCTTCTACCTGCTGCGCGACTGGGATCTGTTGGTCGCCCGGGTCCACGAGCTGCTGCCGCGCCGCATCGAACCGACCGTCAGCAAACTGGCGCGGGAATCGGACGAGGTCATCGGCGCGTTCCTGCGTGGCCAGTTCATCGTCATGTCAGCCCTGGGCATCATGTACTCGGTGGGCCTGGCCATCATCGGGCTGGAATTCTCCCTGCTGATCGGGATGGTGGCGGGTCTGGTGAGCTTCGTCCCCTATCTGGGTCTGATCGTCGGCATTCTCGCCGCCAGCATCGCTGCCCTGTTGCAATTCCACAGTTTCATTAGCCTGATTCCGGTCCTGATCGTGTTCGGCGTCTGCCAGTTCATCAGCGATTTCTTCCTGACCCCGTTGCTGGTCGGCGACCGCATCGGCCTGCATCCGGTGGCGGTGATGTTCGCGGTGCTGGCCGGCGGCCATCTGTTCGGTTTCCTCGGCATCCTGCTGGCGCTGCCGGTCGCGGCGGTCATGGTGGTGCTGTTGCGCCACGCCCAGGATGAATATCTCAAAAGCGGGCTATACCACGGCTGAGACCGGGTCGCGCGCCGCATCCGACCTAAAGCTGGTACAACTCGCCGTCAGCCAACACATGCAGGCCGTGCGCGGCGAGCAGCCGCGTGGCCTCGACCGGGTCGTCCACCTCCATGCACCACACCGCCCGCTGGCCTGGAGCGACGACGAAACCGTAGGCGTCCAGCACATTGATCGAATGCTCGGCCAGAATCTCCAGCAGTTCGTGCAAACCGCCCGGTCGATCCGCGATGGCGATGGCCAGCACCGGCTTGAGTGAGGTGGCGAAACCCTGTTCCGCCAGCGTGCGATGGGCCAGATGTGGGTCGTTGACCAGCAGCTTCGCCACCCCGTAATCGCGGTGGTCAGCCATCGTCATCGCCCGGATGTTGATTCGACAGTCGCGCAGGATGCCGGTGACGGCGTTCATCCGCCCCGGCTTGTTGTCCACGAACACGCTCAATTGTTCCGCCATGGCTCGCTCCTCGTGCCCGCTCAGAACGCGGGCCGCAAATCTACCACCCGTTTAGCCTTGCCTTCGGACACCGGCAGACTACCCGGTTCGTGCAACTCGACCGCCGGCTTGACCAGAATGGCCGAGCGTAATGACTCGCCGATGCGTTCGCGCAGATCTTCCAGGGTTTGCACATCGCCGGTGAACAGCTTGGCATAAAACTCGGTCTTGACCACCAGCCGGTCCAGCGAACCACGCTTTTCCAACTGAATCAAATAATTGGTCCCAACTTCCGGCTCCTTCATCAGCACCTCCTCAATCTGAGACGGGAAGACGTTGACTCCGTTGACGATCAGCATGTCGTCGCTGCGGCCCTTGATCCGCCCCAGCCGCCGATGGCCGCGCCCGCAGGGACAGTTACCACCGAGCAGGTGGGACAAATCCCGGGTGCGATAGCGCAGCAACGGCGTAGCCTGGCGTTGCAGGGTCGTCATCACGATTTCGCCGGTTTCGCCCTCGGGGAGCGGTTGCAGGGTCTGGGGATCGATGATCTCCAGAATGTAGGCGTCTTCCCACAGATGCAGCCCGGTCTGATAAACGCACTCGAACGCCACGCCGGGGCCGTTCATCTCGCTCAGGCCATAGGAGTTGTAGGCCTGGATCCCGAACAGCGCCTCGATCTTGCGGCGGGTCTCCTCCGAATGCGGTTCCGCGCCGATGAACGCCTTGCGCAGCTTCAATTGATCCACGCTCACTCCCTCACCCGCCAGCGCCGAATGCAGATGCAACAGGTAGCTGGGCGTGGCGTGAACCACGGTGGTCTGGAAATTCCGCATCAACTGGATTTGGCGACCGGTATTGCCGGAACTGGCCGGAATCACCAGCATCCCGACCCGCTCCGCGCCGTAATGCAGACCCAGCCCGCCCGTGAACATTCCATAATTGGTCATGTTTTGGAACACGTCACGGGCGGTGGCGCCCGTGGCGACGATGCAGCGGGCCACCAGTTCGGTCCAGTGGTCGATATCGCGCCGGGTGTGATAAATCACCGTCGGCATCCCCGTGGTGCCGCTGGACGTGTGGAGGCGCACCGCCTGCTCCGGCTCGACCGCCAGCAGGCCATCGGGGTAAGCCTCGCGCAGATCATCCTTGGTGGTATAGGGGAGCATGCGCACATCGCGCAAACTGGTGAGATCTTCCGGGTGGGTCAGCCCGACCTCGGCCAGCCGCCGCCGGTAGAAGGGCGTTTTCAGCGCCCACCCCACCGTCCGGCGCAGATTGGCAAACTGCAAGCGCTCCAGCGCCTCCCGCTCCATGAATTCAACCGCTGGGTTCCAGACCGGCACACTCATGCTTCTACCTTTTTTTAATAGTGCCCTCAAATGGTAACATGCCCGCCCCGCCCCGCCGCCATCGCCACCCTGGAGTTTTCATGCCCCGTTTTATTCTGATTCTCGCGCTGGCTTTGGGTGTGCCGGCCAGCGGATGCACCGCACGGGAGTTCAAGGCAAGTCCGATTTCGTTGGCCGATCAGGTCGGCCCTGGCGATTCCTACGCCGGTATCCGGCTGCTCGGGGCATTGCGGCTGGCCAGCGCCGAGATCGACGGCTTGCGGCTGTGTGGCCTGTCCGGGCTGGCTTGGGATGAGGATGCCGGCCTGCTGTACGCCATTTCCGACATGGGCGGCCTGTTTCACCTGCGGCCGGAATTCGACGTCCAGGGATTCCTGAGCGGGATGCGCCCGGTGGCGGCCTACCCGGTGCGCAACGCCGCTGGAGTTCCACTGCGCGCACCCTTCGATGATTCCGAGGGTCTGGCGATTCGCAACGGCGATAACGGAGTACCCGGCGATGCCGAGTTGCTGGTCTCGTTCGAGGTGAAACCGCGCGTGGCGCGTTACAGCCCCAGGGGCGAGTGGCGGGGCGAGGAAACGCTGCCGGCCCTGCTGCGCGACGTTCGCAACTACCGCAACAGCAATCAGGCGCTGGAATCGGTGACCCTCCATCCTCGCTGGGGCGTGCTGGTCGGCGCCGAAGTTCCACTGCGCAGCGATCCAGCCGGCCAAATCCGCATTTCCAACCACAATGGCCAATTCTGGAATTATCCCCTCGGCGGTGCGCCCGGCAGCGCGCTGGTCGCCATGGAAGCATTACCAGATGGCGGACTATTGACACTGGAGCGCGCCTTTGTCGCTCCCCTTCGGCCCCTGGTCATCAGCCTGCGCCACACCGAACCGCTGTCCCCGCCAGAAACGGAGAAGGCGCTATTGAAAGTGGCCGACGTGGCGGTGTTCGACAGCAGTCGGGGCTGGCTGCTGGACAATTTCGAGGGGCTAACCCGCTACCGCGATCAACGGTTTTTCATGATCAGCGACGACAACTGTAGTACCTGGCAGACAACCCTACTGATGCAATTTGAACTGAAATCCGCCAGCCTGGCCTCCGGTTTCCCCTGATGGCATCGCCTGCCGGAGCCGGTCGGCCTGGCGGAATCCTCCAGCCGGAAATCGACGGGAAAGCGGAGGCTTGCCCCATGCTGCAATGCCGGAATCGGTTGACAAGGATTAGGGTTGCCGTCAATATGCTGCGCTTAAATTAGCTGAGAGTTCCGTGTGTTTTTCACCCCGCGCCGGCTCGCGCAACCCCGCATCGCCGAATATGCGAGCCGGGTTGGGAGAATCAAGGCGTCTGATGCCAATGCGTGCAAGGCTGTTGATTTTAGCCATCACCAACCAGGCTATCCGGAGGTTACACGATGGAAGACGTGGTCATTGTCGCCGCCGCCAGGACTGCAATCGGCAATTTCATGGGTTCCCTGGCGACGATTCCGGCCAACGTCCTGGGGGCCAAGGTCATCCAGGGTTTGCTGCAACAATCCGGAGTCAAGCCCGAGCAGATCGACGAAGTAATTCTGGGGCAGGTTTTGACCGCCGGCACGGGCCAGAATCCCGCCCGCACCGCCGCGCTGAACGCCGGCCTGCCCATCGAAGTCCCCTGTTTGAGCATTAATAAGGTGTGCGGCAGCGGTCTGAAAGCAGTGCATCTGGCCTACCAGTCCATCCGCGACGGCGACAACCGCATCGTGATCGCCGGCGGCCAGGAAAGCATGAGTCTGTCCCCGCACCTTCTGCTCGGCTCGCGGCGCGGCACCACCATGGGCGACGCCCGGCTGGTGGATTCGATGCTGAGCGAAGGCTTGCATTGCGCCATCAATCACTACCACATGGGCATCACCGCCGAGAACATCGCTGCCCAATGGGCTATTTCCCGCGAGGAACAGGACGCCTTCTCCGCCGCCTCCCAGACCAAGGCCATCGCCGCGATCCAAGCCGGCAAATTCAAGGATGAAATCGTCCCCATCGAAATTCCGCAGCGCAAGGGCGATCCGCTGGTGTTCGACACCGACGAATTCCCCCGGGCTGGCACCACCGCCGCCGCCCTGGCCAAGCTGCGGCCCGCGTTCAAGCAGGACGGCAGCGTGACCGCCGGCAACGCTTCCGGCATCAACGACGGCGCCGCCGCCGTGCTGGTGATGGCCGCCAGCGCAGCCCGCGACCTTGGCCTCAAACCATTGGCCCGCATCGCCGCCTACGCCAAGGCGGGGGTGGATCCAAAAATCATGGGCACCGGCCCGATTCCCGCCTCCCGCGTCTGCCTGAAGAAAGCAGGCTGGACCGTGGATCAGCTCGACCTGGTCGAAGCCAACGAAGCCTTCGCCGCCCAGGCGATCTCGGTCAACCGGGAAATGGGCTGGGATACTGGCAAGGTCAATGTCAACGGCGGCGCCATCGCGCTGGGTCACCCCATCGGGGCCTCCGGTTGCCGCATCCTGGTCAGCCTGTTGCACGAGATGGCGCGCCGCGACGCCAAAAAGGGACTGGCGACCTTGTGCATCGGCGGCGGGCAGGGTGTCGCCCTCGCCGTCGAGCGCGGCTGATCGAAACCGACTACAATGAGCTACACTCACAACAACCCCCAGGAGGGATAAAGCATGTCCAAAGTCGCAGTTGTCACGGGTGGTATCGGTGGTCTGGGCACCGCCATGTGCAAGGCGCTGATCGAACAGGGCCGCCGCCCTGTTGCGGTCGATTACAACGGCCTCAGCCAGGAGGTCGTGGACAAGTGGAAAGCCGCCCGCAAGGCGGAAGGCCTCGACATCCCGGTCTATTTGGCCGACGTGACCAGCTTTGAATCCTGCGCCGAAGTCTGCAAGAAGATCGAAGCGGAAGTCGGCCCCGTCGAAATTCTGGTCAACAACGCCGGCATCACCCGCGATGCCATGTTCCACAAGATGACGCCCGAGCAGTGGGACGCGGTCCTCAAGACCAACCTGTACAGCCTCTTCAACATGACCAAGCAGGTCTACGAGGGGATGATCGGGCGGGGCTGGGGCCGCATCATCAACATCGCTTCGGTGAACGGCCTCAAGGGCCAGGCCGGCCAAAGCAACTATTCCGCCACCAAGGCCGCGGTCTACGGCTTCAACAAGGCGCTGGCGCAGGAGTGCGTCAAGAAGGGCGTGACGGTCAACTCCATTTCTCCGGGCTACATCGGCACCGAAATGGTGAAGGCCATCCGCGCAGACGTGTTGGAGAAAGTCATCGCGACCATTCCAGCGGCTCGGCTGGGCGAACCCTCTGAGATCGCACGCACCGTCGCCTTCCTGGCCGCCGACGACGCCGGCTACATCACCGGCGAAGACATCACCGTCAACGGTGGTCTCTACTACCACTAAGTTCTGAACCGCGCGGCGTCCGTCCCCGCTGGCGACGCCGCGCCTTTTTAACATGCCTCCATGAGCGAACCGCGCGTCATCAAGAAGTACCCAAATCGCCGACTGTACGATACGGCTGTCAGCAGCTACATCACCCTCGAGAACGTCAAGCAACTGGTCCTGGAACGCGCCGAATTCCACGTCATCGACGCCCGGACCAACACCGACATCACACGAGGGATTCTGCTGCAAATCATCAGCGAACAGGAAGAACAGGGTAGCCCGATCTTCACCGCGGACGTTTTGGCGCACATCATCCGGTTTTACGGCGACACGCTCCAGGGCATGATGGGTAACTATCTGGAGAAGAGCCTGCAAGCCTTCGTGGACCAGCAACACCTGTTTCGGGAGCAGATGCGTACCCTTATCGGCAAGAATCCGCTGGCGATGATGACCGAGCTGGTGGAGCACAATCTGTCGCTGTGGAAGAGCGTCAACGAGCAGCTTCAAAAGCCTTATATCCCACTGGTTGGAGGCGAAGCAGTGTCGCAGTCTCAACCCGTCATCCAGTCGAGCGATCCCCTTCCCCCCTCGGCCGCGCCGGACAAACCCGAGCAGGAACGGAAAACCCGCAAGGATCGAGAAGTTTAATTTCGGCCCATCTGCGCGCTTCGTCGTTCCCCTAGCGCTCCAGCAACCACGCCGCGATCGCCGGAGGCACCTCGCGCTGGGCGCGCGCGCTAACGTAAATGCCGATGTGGCCCCCCTGGAACGTCAATTCCGAGTAGTCCCGGCTGCCGCAACACCCGGCCAGCGCTTTCGACGCGGCTGGTGGCACCAGATGATCCTGGCTGGCGTAGACGTTGAGCACCGGCATGGTGATGTTGCGCAGATCCACCTTGTGCCCGTCAATCACCACTTCGCCCTTGATCAGCTTGTTCTGCTGGAAGAAATCCTTGGCGAACTGGCGGAACGCCTCGCCCGCCTGATCCGGACTGTCAAAAATCCATTTCTCCATGCGCAGGAAGTTTTTTAGCGCCTGGGCATCATCGAAAATATCCACCAGATCCACGTACTTCTGCCCGGCCAGCCGGAACGGGCTAAGCGATAGAAAGGTAAAGTTCAGCAGTTGCCCCGGCAGGTTCCCCATGGTGTCCACCAGCAAGTCCACGTCCACATTCCGGATCAGATGGGTCAGCACGTTGTCGGGTGTATGGAAATCCACGGGGGTCACCATGGTGACCAGATTGCGGATTTTCCCGGGATGCAGCGCCGCGAAGCACAGGCTCAGCGCACCGCCCTGACATACGCCCAATAGATTGATCGAATCCTGTTGATGCCGTTCGCGAAGATGATCCACGCAGTGGTCGGTATAGCGCAGGATGTAATCCGCCAGGCTCAGATGGCGGTCGCCGGCGTCCGGATAGCCCCAGTCGATCAGGTAGACATCCAGTCCAGCGTCGAGCAACCCCCGAATCATCGAGCGGTCTTCCTGCAAATCCATCATGTAGGGCCGGTTGACCAGCGCGTAAACAATCAGCAACGGCACGGGGTGCGGTTCCGCCACCCGGGGCTGATAGCGGAACAGGGTCAACTTATCTTCCTGATAGACCGGATCGTGGGGCAATACGCCGGTCTCGATGGGGCCGAGATCGCGCAGGGTGCGGGCACCCTCGGCCAGTCGGGCCTGAAAGTTGCGTAATTCCTCGTCGATCTGCGCGGATGTTGGACCGATCATGCGGGAGCGTCTCCACGGGCATAGCAGCCCAACAGGGCATTGAGCAGGCGTCCGTTCAACTCGCCGTATTCTGGGCTGCGCAGCATCCGGCCATAGCTGTCCTCGTTGCACTCTACCCACAGGTTATACAACTCGCGCAGGCTCTCCACCTTCGTGCCGGCCGCCGCGCGCTCGCCCAGCCGCTGTTCCATCAGGTCCAACGCGTCCCGGGCCGCCTGGCGCAAGAGGTCGAGGTATTGACCCTGGATTCGTTGATACGCCTGCCAGGCTACGGTATTTGCACCAGCCAGCGGCGAGAGGGTCGCGGGCACGCCCAGGGATGCGGCGGCCTGCTGCCAGGTGTCCAGGGTGACGGTCCACAAACGGGCCAGGTCGGGATGGCCGCCGGGATCGTCGGCGGCCTCGGCCAGTGCCATCTTAAGTTGAGCGAAATGCTGGCGCAGCGCTTCGCCCCAGTCGCCTTCCCTGCCCAGGGTCTCGTGGAACCGCTCGCTCAACGGCTGCAACTGTTCGCCAAACGCCAGGTAGGTGCGCGCCTGTTTGAGCAGCAGATCGATATCGAAGCCGCTCGGATCGGAAGGTTCGGTTCGCTCGGCCATGGTCGGAGAGAGAGTTGGCTTGGGTAATCCAGTATAGCGGGTTAAACCATTGGCTCAGGGACGACGGGGCCGAACCGGCGCTTCACGGTGCATCCCGCTTCGGAACCGGCAAGTCCAGGGCGATGGCCTCGGCCCTGATCTGCTTGAGCCGGGCGCGCAATTGGGCTTCCTGATTGGGAGAAAGGCCGGGATTCCGGAGTCCCAGTTCGAGTTGCTCGATGGCGGGCAACAATTCGCCGTTCAAATAATGGTACTCGGCCATGGTGGCATGGGTCGCCGCCAGGTCGCCGGCGCGCTGCGCCGCCTGGGCGTAGCTCGCGTACAGCGCCGGATCGTTGGGCCGGCGACGCAAGTGCGGCTGCATCATCCGCATGGCCAGTTTCGGATCGCCCTGAGTGGCGAGGGTGCTGCCGTAATACATCGCCAAGGTGAAATCATCGGGATAGAGCTGCCTGGCCTCCTCGAACAGCCGCCAACCCTGCGCCCGCTCTCCCCGGGCCAGCGCCAGTTCGGCTGCCTCAATCCGAAAGGCCAGCCGGTCGGCATCGGTCTTGAGCAGGCGATTCACCTGCTGCTGGGCGTCGTCGTAACGGCCAGCCTGGCGCAGCGCCAGCGCGTAAGCGTAGCGCTCGCCGGCTTCGCTGGCATAGCCGCCCTTGGCGAGGTTGGTTTCGAGATCGCGGATCAGGGTGCCGGTATCGTCGGTCGCCAGCACCCGCGCCCGCGCCTTGGCCAGATCATAAGCCTTGCGGTCGCGCGGCGCGGTTCGCCGCATGGGCGGAATTTCGACTCGATCCTGGGTGTCGGCGGCGCGGCTTTCCGGGCGCGGGTGGGTGCGCAACATTTCCGGAATCTGGTAACGCGCCTCGCCACCCGACAACCGTTCCAGCTTGGCGAAGAAATCAGTCATACCCTTTGGGTCGAAGCCGGCCCTGGCCAGAAGCTGCATGCCGATCCGGTCGGCCTCCTGCTCGTTGGCGCGGGTGAAGCTGATCTGATGCTGGGCGCCGGCGGCCATGGCGCTGACCATGGCTGCCTGACCGGCCTGCTTGCTGGCTGCCGCCAGCGCGGCCCCGGCGACCATGGCAGCCGCCATCGGAATAGTCATCCGCTTCATGTCGGCGATGGCGCGGACGATGTGATGCTGGGAAACGTGGGCGATTTCGTGGGCGATCACTCCGGCCAGTTCGTCCTCCCGCTGCGTGGCCAGCAGTAGGCCGGCGTTGATGCCGATGAAGTTATGGGGCAAGGCAAAGGCGTTGATCCCGGAATCGCGAACCATGAAGAAGGTGAACGGCACGCCGTTCTGGTCGGCATAGGTGGCGATGCTTTGGCCGATGGAATTGAGATACTCGTTCAATTGAACATCGTCCATCACCGCACCGCGCGCGCGCAACTGACGCATCATGTCCAGACCCATCTGTTGCTCTTCGTCGGGACCAAAGTAGGCCTGCGAGGGATCGCCGATATCCGGCAGGCGGATGGATTGGGCGGTGGACTGGGCGGCGGAGGCCAGCGTGAGCATGAGGGTCAGAGTCAGGGGCAACAGGCGCTGGGACATGAGCTTTTCGGTGGCAAAGTTATTGCCAATAAGACTTGGGAAAATGCGGCACGTTCCCCAAGGATTGAAGGGATTATCAACTGAACCCGAAGGCCAACAATAGCCCCGAAAGACATGTTTTCACCCAATACTAACCGGACGCTGCGGGAAGTTTTGGATTAACCGAACCGAACGGTAAGGAGGTCACCGGCAAGGAGTTGTGGAAGAGGAGATCGGCGCGGTGGATGGCTTCGGCGACCCACCTCCCCGAGACGCCGCATTGATCGGCCCGTATCTTGGGGAATGCGGCGGCCACTGCTAATATCCACCCATGCCAAACGTCTTTATCAGCTACAGCCACGATACCGACTCCCATCGCGACCGCGTTCGCGAGCTGGCCGAGCGCCTGCGCCGCGACGGTGTTGTGGTCGTCATCGATCGGGACAAGCTGCCGGGCGGTCCGGACGAAGGGTGGCCAACGTGGTCCGAGGCGCAGGCCAAGGAGTGCGATCAGGTACTGGTTGCCTGTACCGAGCGTTATTGCCGGAGCTACGAGGGCAAAATGCCGGAGGGTCAGGGATTGGGGGCCGCCTGCGAGGCGGGGGCAATCCGTCAGATTCTGTACAACCAGGCCAACATCAATCCCAAGTTCCGCGTCATCCTGTTCGAAGAGGGGGACGGCGCCCACATTCCGCTGGGGCTTCAGCGCTACCATCGTTTCGAACTCTGGCGTTCGGAGTCCTATGCCGAACTGCTCGCGTGGGTCAAACCAAACCCTCCAAGTGGCGCCGGCGCGCAAGCGACGGGAAAGCCAGCCGCCGTTCCGTGGCCCCAACTGGTCAACCGCCCGGCTCGCGCTCTCGCCAACCGGGATGAGGAGTTCGATTGCTTCGAGCTCATGATCCAGGGTCAGACGGATCGGCGCATCCTGCTGCTTCGCGGCGCGAGCAATCGCGGCAAGACCGCGTTGCTCGGCGAACTGCTGCGCCTCGCCAACGCGCTCGGCGTCGCCTACTCGCACATTGACCTCAAGGGCTGTCCCACTCTCGACCAGGTGCTGGAGACGATAGCCCTCGACGCACAGGATCTGTTGCCGACGCTGGACAAGGCTGCCAGCGGAGGCCGCCAGATCGCGTTGCTCGGCGACCTGCAACGCCTCGCTCGGCCCCTGATCCTTGCCTTCGACACCTGCGAGAAGGGTGGCGACGAGCTTGCCCGCTGGCTGGAGACTCAATTGCTCAACCGCGTCGCGCGCTGTCCGGCGCTGCTGGTGGTCGTCTGCGGTCAAGCCGTTCCGGATCAGGACAAATACACTTGGGGCGCCCAAGCCACCACCTTCGAGCTGCCGCCGATCCGGGAGGACGGGAAGTGGCGCCAGTTCTGCGCCTGCGCGTACCAAGGCAAGCCTATCGACCCCAAGCACGTCGAGTGTCTGGTCATGGCGACTAACGGTGATCCAGGAGCAATCGCTGCGCTGCTCAAGACCTTGGCCGCCAATCTTCCTTCTAACCTACCGGCGAGCTGATCGCGATGGACTTTGACGAGATCCAGCGGCGACTGGAGTCCGCGCAAGGCGACCCGCAGGTGCTCGCCCTCGCGACCCTCGACATCGTGCTGGCTGGCCGGGACCCACGACTGCGCATCGCGGTCGAGGCGGCCGCCGTTCCTCACTGGTTCGACCCGGCAGTGCTCGCGGCTCTTCTGCCGGAGGAAGTGGGCGATCCAACTGCCGTGGTAGAACAACTCAAGGCGCTGCCCATGGTGGAGCCGTTCCAGGCTCGCCAGGGTTGGAATGTACACGACACCACCCGGCTGGCGCTGCGTGCGCGCCTGGCGCGAGAAGAGCCAACGCGGTTCGTTCGCCTGTCCGCGGCGGCGGCCGACTATTTCGTTGGCGATACGCCGCCGTTGGAGGTCGAGCGAATCTATCACCGCCTCAGTGCGGCGCCGGAAGGCGCCGACGAACTGGAGGCGTTGTGGAAGCGTTGCGACCGGGGCGGGCGACACGAGGCATTGCAGGCCCTGGGTGTGGTCCTCGACGAGTTGGCGCAGACCGACCATTTGGCGGCGACGGCGGAAGCGCGAGTCTGCTACTGCCTCTGGGCCATACGCCAGCAACGCCTCCCTCTAAGCCAACAACAATCCCTCGCCGAGCGCGCGCTGGTGCTTTTCGAACGGATCGGGAACGAATACGGCGCCGAGGACGCTCATAACGCCCTTGGACATATCCACTTGTCAGGCGGCCAATTGGGTAAGGCGCTGGAGGCCTACCGCAAGCAACAGCGCATCGCGGAAACGCTGGCGGCGCGCGACCCGGACAACGCCGACTGGCAGCGCGACCTGGCGGTGTCGCACGGCAACGTCGGGGGCGTGCTGCGGGCCCAGGGGCAACTGAACGCGGCGCTGGAGGCCTACCGCCAGTACCAGCGCATCATGCAAGCGCTGGTAGCGCGCGACCCGGACAACACCGACTGGCAGCGCGACCTGGCGGTGTCGCACGGCAACGTCGGGGGCGTGCTGCGGGCCCAGGGGCAACTGGGCGCGGCACTGGAGGCCTACCGCGACTGCCAGCGCCTCCTGCAAGCGCTGGCGGCGCGCGACCCGGACAACGCCGACTGGCAGCGCGAGCTGGCGGTGTCGCACGGCAACGTCGGGGGCGTGCTGCGGGCCCTGGGGCAACTGGGCGCGGCGCTGGCGGAATATCGCGACTACCAGCGCCTCACGCAGGCGCTGGCGGCGCGCGACCCGGACAACGCCGACTGGCAGCGCGGGCTGGCGGTGTCGCACAATTGCGTCGGGGTCGTGCTTCAGGATCAGGGGCAACTGGGCGCGGCGTTGGAGGAATACAACGAATTCCAGCGCCTCCTGCAAGCGCTGGCGGCGCGCGACCCGGACAACACCGACTGGCAGCGCGGGCTGGCGGTGTCGCACAAAAACGTCGGGAGCGTGCTGCAGGCCCAGGAGCAGATGCAAGCAGCACTCCGAGAGTACGAGGCAGCATTGCGGATCGCACAGCAACTCGCCACCCTTGACCCGACCAACGCTCAATGGCAGGCGGATCTGGAAGACCTGCGTCAAACCCTTCTTGCGACAGGATTGAGAACCCTTTAGACCGGGAAACAAGGTCCAAACCCTGTTTCCGCAAACCCCGCCGCCGCTACCACCATCCGCTTCTCACTGACGCAGATGCGGGGATTGACTCCGCTCCTCACGCATCATTCTCACCGTCCTTCGTTTCCAGGTGCAGGCGATACAGAAACGCATGGACCAGGGGCGCGAAAGTAATGCCCGTGATCAGCACCACCGCCAGGCCGCTGTAAAGTGCGTAGAGTCCGGCGAATAACTTGCCGCCGGGCGTCTGTGGTTGCTCCAGCGGCCCCATGCCCGACAGGATCATGGCCGCGTTGCTGAAGGCATCGAGCCAGGGCAGCGCTTCGAAATAATGGTAGCCCGCCATGCCGGCCAGCAACGACAGGGCAATCAGCGCCGCGCCCAGCAGCACGCTCCGCGCGAAGCGCCGCAGCAGGGCCGCCAGCCGGACATCCGGTTTTGAGGTAGGCTCGGGCATGGTTCTTTAGGCGATTTCCGGAAAAAAGCTGACCTGCTTGACCGCGAAATGGAGCGTTGCCGTTCCCCCCTTTGGCAAAGGGGGGTGAGGGGGGATTTGAGCACTGTGGGATGCCGCAGCCGGTTGAAATCCTCGGAGAATCTTCTTGCCGATCTCCGAACGCTGGGGGCGGTGGAGTCACGATGCCCGAACCACCACCGGCACATGGCTTTTCGCCCAGCCGACCAGCGCGCCAGCCGTCCTCCTTGCTTTCTTGCCGCGGTAGGTGGGAAAAATTACGATACCTTTACGGCGCTTCTCATAGCGTGTAAGTCCCTTTTTTTATTTGTAATTTTCAATGAGGGGGCTCGCTACGCTAGAGCTAAAAAAATTCTGGATGGGCAGTCGTTGCATTTGAGGTCGAACGGAAATCTGGTCCCGATCAACCTGGGATGGAGAAAAAGCAATACTTCAGTTGCCATGAAAGTACAGACTTTCATCGTCCGGGGTGACGCTACAACGACATGATCGTTAGGCGATTTCTTGAAAAGGTTATGCCGAGCTGGGCTTAGTCTCCCCCCTTTGAAAAAGGGGGGAACGGCTATGCTCCATTCCCCGGCCAAGCAGGTCAATTCTTTTCCGTAAATCTCCTTCACGCCCGCCCCGCTAAGCCAGATCGAGTTCGCCCTCATGCACTTCCCATGGGCTTGATGTTGAACTTACGGTGGCGCTGGCGCCAGCACCTCGCGACTGCCGTTAGGCTGCACCGGACCCACCACGCCCGCCGTCTCCATCTCCTCGACCAGTCGCGCCGCCCGGTTATAACCGATGCGCAGCCGGCGCTGCACCCCGGACACCGAAGCCCGCCGCGATTCGGTCACGATGCGTACCGCCTCGTCGTACAAAGGATCGCTCTCCCCGCCACGCCCGCCACCGTCGATGTCCTCCGCGCCATCGGCGTCCTCCCGAGGCTCGGCCAGCACGTCATCGATGTAATCCGGGGTGCCGGTTTGCCGCAGATAATCCACCACGCGGGGGACTTCGTGATCGTCCACGAACGCGCCATGCACCCGCTGCGGCAACCCTGAGCCTGGCGGCAGATAGAGCATGTCGCCATATCCCAACAATTGCTCAGCGCCCATCTGGTCGAGAATGGTGCGGGAGTCCACCCGGGAGGACACCTGAAACGCAATCCGGGTCGGAATATTGGCCTTGATCAGCCCGGTGATCACGTCGACCGACGGCCGCTGGGTGGCCAGGATCAGGTGGATGCCGGAAGCGCGCGCCTTCTGCGCCAGTCGCGCGATCAGTTCCTCCACCTTCTTGCCGACGATCATCATCATGTCGGCCAGTTCGTCGATCACCACCACGATGAACGGCAGCGGCTCCAGCAGCGGGATTCCACCCGTCAAACCGCCATCCCCCGGCTTCCAGAACGGGTCCGTGATGTTTTCGCCCGCCGCCCGCGCATCAGCGAGTTTGCGATTGTATCCAGCGATGTTCCGCACCTTCAACGCCGCCATCAGCCGGTAACGGCGGTCCATCTCCACCACGCACCAGCGCAGGGCGTTGGCCGCCTCCTTCATGTCGGTAACCACCGGGGTCAACAGATGTGGGATGTCCTCATACATGGACAGCTCCAGCATCTTCGGGTCCACCAGAATCAGCCGAACCTCATGAGGCCCAGCCTTGTACAGCAGGCTAAGCAGCATGGCGTTGATCGCCACCGACTTGCCGGAACCGGTGGTGCCGGCCACCAGCAGGTGCGGCATCCTCGCCAGGTTGGCGACCACTGGATTGCCGCCGATGTCCTTGCCCAGGGCCATGGTCAGGGGGGAAGCCGCCTGGCTGTAAACCGGGGCCTCCAACACCTCGCGCAGGTAGACGATCTCGCGCCGCTGGTTGGGGATTTCCAGGCCGATCACCGACTTTCCGGGAATGATTTCCACCACCCGCACGCTGAGCACCGACAGGCCGCGCGCCAGATCCTTGGCCAGGTTGCTGATCTGGCTCACCTTTACTCCCGGGGCCGGCTCGATCTCGAAGCGGGTGATCACCGGGCCCGGCTCCACCGCCACCACCTTGACCATGATGCCGAAATGTCGGAGCAGGATTTCCACCCGCCGCGACATGTGATCCAGGGTTTCCGGAGAATAGCCTGAGGTGTTGGTAACCGGTGGGTCGAGCAAATCCAGCGGCGGCAGCGGATACGGAGCGACCGGGGCCGGTTGCGCTACCCGAGGCGCCATAACCGCCACCTTGGCAGAGACAGTGGCGGGTGCCATCGCCGGGGGAGGTGGTTGATACGCCGACCCCGGCCGTGGAACCACGGTCATTTCGTTGGAGAACCCCAGCGAGGACTGATCGTCGGCATCCAGATTGCCTGCATCAGCACCGAAATCCGCCTCAAAGGCAGCCAACGAAACCGGAAAGGCCGGGGGCGGTACCGAAGAGGCTTTGGCCAGTGGCGGCGCCGACGCCGACTGATCGTTCGAAGCGGCGGCGGTCAATCCTAATCCATGTACCGGGATTAACGGTGCTGGAGGGGTCATCACCGGCGGCGACGCGGCTTTGACCACGGCTTCGCTTTCCGCGCCTCCGGTTGGTTTCAAACGCCACCAGCGTAAAGGGGCCATCACCAGACCACCGACCCAATCCACCGTTTTCAGCACGGCCAGACCGATCCAATCCAGCAGAGTGAGCCAGGAAAATCCGGTGGTCAGGATCACGCCGGCCAGCAGCAGCAGCACCATGAACAGATTACCGCCCAGGGACTTGAAGGCCTGGATCAGAAATTGACTGACATGCATCCCCACCAGGCCCCCGGCCTGGCTGGCGCCAGGCAGGGTTCCGGGCACCGCGCTCAGGTGCAGGGCCACAAGGCCACAGGCCGTCGTCAACGTCACCAAGAATCCCAGCACCCGAAGCAGCACGATCTCGCCGTCCAGCTCCAGCAGGGCGCCGCGCTCGAAAAGCCGCCAGCCCGCCAACGCCACACCCAGCGGCAGCAGATAGGCCGCATAACCGAAGAAGTACAAGGTCACGTCGGCGAACCAGGCGCCGACCACGCCGCCCAGGTTATGAAACCGGGTGACCGTTGCGGTATGGGTCCAGGCGGGATCTGCGGAACTGAAAGTCGCGAGCGCGCCGATCATCCCCAGAGCGACTACCACCATCAGCCAGAAGCTGAGTTCTCGCAATACTCGATGGACGAAACGGAAGATGCCTGCCCGAATCGCGTGCGATTCGGTCTTAATACGATGTGCTTGCGCCAAAATTCAATCCTGTTGTAACAGTTGTGTGACGCCATCGATCGCGGCGGGCTTATGCCCGCGATAGACATGGCCACAAGCGTGCCCGTCGGGGAGGTAAAGGATGAGATATTGTCCCATTCCAGAGCGATGAGTTGAAGGGCGCAGGCGAACCGACGCACCGTTTCGAGTTCCAATCAACCCGGTAGAGGCTTCGTGTTCGCACACCGAAGTTTCCTGTCCGACTTCCGCCGCCGAATCCGAACCATGCGCATTCAACGTCTCGACGCCCTGAGTGATCTTCCCGCCGCCGAGTGGAACGCTCTGGTTCCCGATCGGAATCCGTTTCTCAGCCACGAATTCCTGAGCGCCCTGGAACGCCATCAGTGCGTCGGCGAACATGCTGGCTGGCTGCCCTGGCATGTGGTCTGCTGGGAAGAGCGCGGCCGGTTGCTGGGGGCGGCGCCGCTGTATTTGAAATTCAACTCTTACGGCGAATTCGTGTTCGACTGGGGCTGGGCCGAAGCCTACCGCCGGCAAAACCTGCTCTACTACCCCAAGCTGGTCGGCGCTATCCCTTATACCCCAGCCACCAGTCCCCGGCTGTTGCTGGCCCCCGATCAACCCGCGCCCGAGGACACCGCGCGGGCCATCATCGAATACCTGCTGGAGGATGCCCGCCGCCGGCGCTGGTCCTCGATCCACTGGCTGTTCCCGCCGCCGACCGAGCTGGACCGGCTGCAAGTGCATGGCTTTCTACCCCGGCTGGGCTGTCAGTTCCACTGGCGCAATCAAGGCTACCGGGATTTCCAGGATTTCCTCGACCGCTTCACTGCCAAGCGGCGCAAGACCATCCACCGCGAACGCCGCCGGGTGCGCGAGGCGGGCCTGGAGCTAAGAATTCTGACCGGGCAGGAAGTCAGTGAAGCGCAATGGCATATCGTACATGAATTCTACCGTTCCACCTTCCAGCGGCTGGGCGGCGTCCCGACCCTCACCCTGCCCTTCTTCCTGGACATCGCCGAGACGCTGGATGATCGGTTGGTTCTGGTGCTGGCCCTGGCCCAGGGCCGCGAGGTCGCCGGTGCCATGAGTTTTCGCAGCGCCAGCATTCTCTATGGCCGACATTGGGGTTGCCGGGCGGATTACGACAGCCTGCATTTCGAAGCCTGCTACTATCAGGGTCTGGACTATTGCATCCAGCAGGGCCTGCAACGGTTCGAGCCAGGCGCGCAGGGCGAGCACAAGATAAACCGGGGGTTTTTACCGGCCTTCACCCATTCCGCCCACTGGATCGCCCATTCCGGCTTGCGTCAGGCCATCGCCGATTTTCTCGCCCGGGAAACGCCAGCGTTGCGCGAGTATGCCCGGGAACTGCTGCAACATTCTCCCTTCCGCAACGAGGTGACGCCCGATGCGCCTGCCGTGGCTGGATCCGCGTGACGACGGCCAACCGTTTCCCCCTCCGGATCGAGCCCTGACCGAACCCGACGGCCTGCTGGCCGCCGGCGGCAATTTGTCGCCGCGCCGGCTGTTGCGCGCCTACCGGCTGGGCATCTTCCCCTGGTATTCCGCTGGCCAACCGATCCTGTGGTGGTCGCCGGATCCGCGGCTGGTCTTGTTCCCGGAATCGGTCAACATCTCGCGCAGCCTGCGTAAGACGCTGAAAAAAGGCGGATTCGCCCTCACCGCCGACACCGCTTTTCCAGCGGTCATCGCCGCCTGCGCCGCGCCGCGCGGCAGACAGGATGCCGGCACCTGGATCACTCCGGAGATGAACCGGGCCTACTGCCGGCTGCACCGGCTCGGGCACGCCCATTCCATTGAGACCTGGTATGGGGGCGAGTTGGCGGGCGGCCTGTACGGAGTCGCGGTGGGCCAGGTGTTTTTTGGCGAATCCATGTTCAGCGCGAGGAACGACACCTCCAAGCTGGCGCTGGCGGCACTGGCCGCGCAACTGCGGCGTTGGGCGTTCGCCCTGATCGACTGTCAGGTGCGCACCGAGCATCTGGCGCGCATGGGCGCGGTGGACATTCCCCGCGCCACCTTTCTCCAGTTGCTGGAACGGTATTGCACTTTGCCCGGCCGGGATGGATTCTGGCGCCTCGATGACGACCTGCTCGCCGACCTGCTGACTCCCCACGCACCGCCATGAGCAATCCCCGCGATTCGCTGAACGACCTGCGCATGTTCCTGACCACCGAGTATCCCTGCAGCTATCTGTTGGGCCGGCAGGCGCGCAACCTGGTCGCCGACCCGGTGGCAACCGATGGCCGACTCTACACGCAATTGGCTGAACTCGGTTTCCGGCGCAGCGGCGATCACGTCTACCGGCCGCATTGCAGAGGCTGCGTGTCCTGCCGGTCGCTGCGCATCCCGGTCGAACGGTTCCAACCGAACCGCTCGCAGCGGCGGATTTGGGCGCGTAATCAGGATCTGCGGGCGCGGGTACTGGAGGCGGCGTTTCAAGACGAGCATTTCGAGTTGTTCGCCCGCTACATCGAAGCCCGGCACGCTGGAGGTGGCATGGACCCCGCCAGCCCGGAAAATTACTGGTCCTTCATCGCCTCGCGTTGGTGCCCGACCTGGCTACTCGAATTCCGCCACGACCAGGAATTACTGGCGGTAGCGGTGGTGGACCGGTTGGGGAATGGATTGTCGTCGGTTTATACGTTCTTCGATCCGCTTCAAGAGGCGCGCGGTCTGGGCACCCACGCCATTCTATGGCAAATCGCCAAGGCGCGGCAGCTCGGCCTTAAGTGGGTATATCTAGGCTACTGGGTGGAGCGCTGCGGCAAGATGACCTACAAATCCCGCTTCAAGCCGCACGAAGTATTCATCGCCGAACGGTGGGGGTGGATGGCGAATACCGCATCACCGCCAGCGAAGCCGGCCAGCTAGGAGTCTGTCGGACTTAATCAGTAACATGCTGATTTTATATGCTTTTTAAAAATCGCCAGAAATATTAAGCCGCTAAAAATCAAATACTTAAGCAATAAGTCCGACAGACTCCTAGGTATCCGGCTCTTCGTGCTCGCGGCAGATCTGTAACGTTTCCGCGGGTAGCAGAGGCTCGCCCGTCAACCCGCACTGGAACTGCTCCCTTCCTTCCCTCAACAGATGTTGGCAACCGCGGCACTGCCCGAACGTGCGGGCGCGGTTCGCCTTTTGGACCTCCCGCAATAATTTTTCCACGGTCGCTTCCGCCGCTGCCCACTCTTCTTCACCCAATGCCTGACGGGCGGTCTCCCAAAGCGCCGACACCGCCGGCTCACCGCACAGCTTGCTCCCCGCTTCGGTCAGTTCCAGATGCACCACCCGCCGGTCGCGCGGATCAGAGCGTTTAAAGATCAATCCGCCTCTCTCCAGCACCAGTAATGACTGTGATACCGTCCCCTTGGTGCTGCCCAGATAGTCGGTCACCGCGGCCGGTGTGTTGCTGAATCGGTTGCAGCGTGCCAGATAATTGAGAATGCCCAAATGAACCGGCTGCAATCCCCGCCCTGCGCCAAAGCGGCGCTGCTCGGCCTGTAGCAGACCACCGACTCGTTCCACCAGCGTTAATAGATGTTTGTCTTGCATGATGCCTATAGTAGCGACTCGAAACCGTATTGACAAACCATCGATATCCGCCTAATTTAGTATCGTCACGATACTATAAAAGGAGGAGCCATGTTCAACAAGCCTTTGGTCATACTCAGTCTGATTAGCGCGGGCATCGCCCTGACCGCGCTTGCCGCCGGTAACCAGCAGCAAATCGCCTACCCGGAAAATTACCGCGACTGGCGCCATGTGAAATCCATGGTGATTCTGCCGGGGCATTCTCTCGCCGACCCGTTCGAGGGCATCCACCACATCTACGCCAACGACAAGGCCCTGCGGGGATACGCATCCGGCGCTTTTCCCGATGGCGCGGTCATCGTGTTCGATCTCTTGAAAACCCAGGAAGGCGGCAATGCCTTGCAGGAAGGCGACCGCAAGCTGATCGGCGTCATGGCCCGTGACGGGGCCGCGTTCGTCAAGACCGGCGGTTGGGGTTTTGAAGCCTTCGCCGGCGACAGCAAGACCGAACGGCTGGTCAAGGACAGCGGACAATCCTGCTACGCTTGCCATACCGCGCAGGAAAAATCCCAGTACGTGTACAGCAAGCCAGGGCCCTGAGAAAAACCCCCCGGCGATGGAGTCATAGCCGCTATTGAGACTGAGGCGATTTCCGACAAAGAGCTGACCTGAATGGGCTTTGCTTACCCGCTTTGACAAAGGGCGGCCGGGGGGATTTTGCCACGGGGTCGCGCCACGCCGACGGGGTAATCCCCCCTCACCCCCCTTTAGCAAAGGGGGAACCTCGAGACCTCCAGGTATCCGCATTTCCGGAAATCGCCTTAAATTCCCCCCATCACCTCGCCCAGCCGGCTGACGCCGCGCACCTCCAGCCCTTCCACACGCCCGCCGCGCCGGGGCAGGTTGGCGCGGGGCACAATGGCCTGCTTGAAACCGTGCTTGGCCGCTTCCCGCAGCCGCTCCTCGCCGTTGGGCACCGGCCGGATTTCTCCAGCCAGCCCGACTTCGCCGAACGCCACCAGATCGGTCGGCAACGGCCGGTCGCGGAAGCTCGACAGCGCCGCCAGCAACACTGGCAAATCCGCCGCCGTCTCGTTGATCCGCACCCCGCCCACCGCGTTGACGTAGACGTCCTGATCGTACATCGCCACCCCGCCGTGCCGGTGCAGCACCGCCAGCAGCATCGCCAGCCGGTTCTGCTCCAAGCCCAGCGTCACCCGGCGCGGATTGCCACCCTGGCACTCGTCCACCAGCGCCTGAATCTCCACCAGCAGCGGCCGGGTGCCCTCGCGAGTGACCATGATCACGCTGCCAGCCACCGGCGTTTCATGGCGCGACAGGAAAATCGCCGAGGGATTGCTGACTTCCTTGAGTCCGTGCTCGGTCATCGCGAACACGCCCAGCTCGTTAACCGGCCCGTACCGGTTCTTCACCGCCCGCAACACCCGCAGCCGCCCGCTGGGATCGCCCTCGAAATACAACACGGTGTCCACCATGTGCTCCAGCACTCGCGGACCCGCAATCGCGCCCTCTTTGGTCACGTGCCCGACCAAAAACAACGCCGAGCCGGTGGCCTTGGCGTAGCGCACCAGTTGCGCCGCGCTCTCGCGCACCTGCGCCACCGATCCCGGCGCCGATTGCAGCCGGTCGGTGTACACGGTCTGAATCGAGTCGATCACCATCACCCGGGGCTGCTCGATCTCGGCGGTGGCCAGCACTCGCTCGACGTTGATCTCCGGCAACAGCCGCAAACGGTCGCGGGGCAGTTGCAGGCGCTGGGCGCGCAGGCTGATCTGCTGGGGCGATTCCTCGCCGCTGACGTACAGGGTCCGGTCACGCTCGGCCAGGACCGCCAACACCTGCAACAGCAGGGTAGATTTGCCGATACCGGGGTCGCCGCCAATCAGCGTCACCGAACCCTGGACCAATCCGCCCCCCAAAACCCGGTCCAGTTCCCCATTGCCGCAGGACTGGCGGATTTCCGCCGCAGCATCCACCTCGGCCAAGGCACGCACTTCTCCCGCCGCGGCTCCGGTATAGCCGGTAAACTTGGTGCCACCCTTGCCCGCCTGCGGCCCGGCCGGGGCTTCCTGCAAGGTGTTCCAGGCCCCGCAGTCGCCGCATTGACCGGCCCACTTGCTGGCCTGAGCCCCGCACTCAGTGCAGAAATAGACCGTGCGGCCCTTACTGGCCATCGATGGGAACAACCTCGCGTTTCACCCTGGCCGTCACCCCACACAGCAGGGTGTAGGAAATCGTACCGGCGGCCCGGGCGATGCGCTCCACCGGCAAACCCTCGCCCCACAGCACCACTGGATCGTCGATCCTGGCCTCGGGATGCCGGCGCAAATCGAGAGTGATCATATCCATGGACACCCGGCCGATCAGGGCCGCCTCGCTGCCGTTGAGCAGCACCGGCGTCCCGGATGGGGCGTGGCGTGGATAGCCGTCGCCGTAGCCGACCGCCGCCACCCCTACGTCCATATCCTCGGGACAAACCCAGGTTCCGCCGTAACCAACCGGCTCGCCCCGGCGCAGGCGCTTGATGGCAATCAGCCGGGTGTGCAGGGTCATGACCGGTTGGAGGTTTTCATCGGCGGCCAGACTGTCCACGAACGGCGATGCGCCGTACAGCATGATGCCGGGCCGCACCCAGTCGAAATGAGTTTGCGGCCAGCCCAGAATGCCGGCGGAATTGGCCAGCGAGCGCTCGCCCCCCAGACCGACGGTGGCCACCTCGAACGTTCGCAACTGGCGGAGGGTGTAATCGCAATCTCGTTCGTCGGCCCGAGCCAGATGGCTCATCAAACCGATGGCTGGGTCCACCGACGGACTGTTCCGCAACCGCCGAAACACCGCCGATGTGGTCTCGGGTTCCAAACCGAGCCGGTGCATCCCGGTATCGATTTTCAGCCAAACCCGAATTGGCGGTTCCAGCCGGGCGGTTTCCAGCATCCGCGCCTGTTCGGGATGATGGACAGCGACCTCCAAACCGTGGCGGGCGCACAGCGGCAGTTCCGCCGCCTCGAACACGCCTTCCAGCAGCAGGATCGGCCGGTCGATGCCGGCTTCGCGCAGGATCAACGCTTCCTCGATGCAGGCTGCCGCCAAGGTATCGGCATCCAGGGTCCGGGCCACCAGAACCAGGCCATGACCGTAACCTTCGGCCTTAACGGCGGCCGCCACCCGCCGGCCCGGCGCGGCCGCCCGCACCCGCCAAAGATTGTGAACCAGCGCCCCCAGATCGAGACGCACCTTGGTTGCTCGACTCATAACCGGATCCTGCCGAGTGGAATTCGGGGGCGTAACTCTCAAAGCGGGTATACTGCCCCAGAAAAGTGAGGCGGGTGGTCCCGATGGGACCGTTGCGTTGCTTGCCGATGATGATTTCGGCGATACCCTTGTCGGGACTGTCAGGATTGTAAACTTCATCACGGTAGATGAAGCAGATCAGGTCCGCGTCCTGTTCGATCGCTCCCGATTCGCGCAAATCCGACATGATCGGCCGCTTGTCGCCACGCTGTTCCAGGGTGCGGTTGAGTTGCGACAAGGCCAGCACCGGCACCGACAGTTCCTTGGCCAGGGCCTTTAGCGAGCGGGAAATCTCGGACACCTCGGTCGCCCGGTTCTCGTTCGTGCCCGGCACCTGCATCAACTGGAGATAATCCACCACGATCAGTCCCAGTTGTCCCTCCTGCCGGTGCAGGCGGCGCGCTCTTGCCCGCAACTCATTCGGACTCAGGTTGGAACTATCGTCGATGAACAGCCGGGCCTCGGACAGCATGGTCACCGCCGAGGTCAGCCGCGGCCAGTCCTCCTCCTCCAGCCGGCCGGTGCGCACCTTGTGCTGATCGATTCGCCCCAGCGAGGACATCAGCCGCATGATCAGACTCTCGCCCGGCATTTCCATGCTGAACACCGCCACCGGACACTTGACCTGAATCGCCGCGAACTCGGCGATGTTCATGGCGAAGGCGGTTTTTCCCATCGAAGGGCGGCCGGCGATGACGATCAGGTCGCCGCGTTGCAAGCCGGCGGTTTTGTCGTCGAAATCCTGCCAGCCGGAGGGAATGCCGGTGATGGGGTTGTCGCGCTGGAACAGAACATCGATCCGCTCCACGGTGCGCGCCAGCAGGTCCTTGATGCTGGCGAAGCCCTGTTGGGCGCGCAGTCCGTGTTCGGCGATGGCGAACACCCGCTTTTCGGCATCGTCCAGCAGTTCCCTACTGTCGCGACCCCGGGGATCGTAGGCGCTGTCGGCGATTTCGGTGCTGGTTCGGATCAGTTCCCGGCGAATCGCCCGCTCGCGGACGATATCAGCATAGGCACGAACGTTGGCGGCGCTGGGCGTATCCCGCGCCAGTACCCCCAGATAAGCGAAGCCTCCCGCCTCCTCCAACTGGTTGTTGTCTTCCAGCCACTCCGCCAGCGTGAGCAGATCGAAGGGCTTGCTGTTCTCCGCCAACCGGCGGATGGCCCGGAAGATCAGCCGGTGATCGTTGCGGTAGAAGTCGCTCTCATCCAGCCGGTCCGCGACCTGATCCCAGGTGGCGTTGTCCAGCATCAGACCGCCCAGCACCGACTGTTCGGCCTCGAGCGAGTGCGGCGGCGCCCTCAACGCTTCAGTAGCGGCGTCCTTGCGGTTGGGAAACGGGGTAACGGGCTGCATGACGGAACTCTCGGAACAACACCGACAATCCGCCGCCCGCCGGGATGATCCGGCGGCACGGCCACAAGATTCCCGCGAAGGGACCAGCGTCAGTCAGGTGGCGTAACCACCTCCGGGCCAGGCTCGCGCGGGGGGTAATTTCAGTGTAGCCCACTACGACGCGACGGCGATGGCCGCCGCTAAGCCTCGGCGATAATATTGACCCGAATCTGGGTCTTGACCTCGCCGTGCAGGTGCAGGTCCACGTCGTATTCGCCGATCTGGCGGATCGATCCAGTTGGCAGTCTCACTTCCTGCTTCTGCAATTCGATGCCCGCGGCGGACACCGCATTGGCGATATCGACGGTGCCCACCGAGCCGAACAGCCGGCCTTCGCTACCGGTCTTCACCGATAAGGTGACGATCAGTTCGTGCAATTGCTCGGCGCGAGCCTGGGCCTTAGCCAAGGTCTCGGCGGCGATCCGCTCCAGTTCGGCGCGGCGGGCCTCGAAGCGGGCCAGGTTGGCCGGGGTCGCCTCGGTGGCCTTGCTCTTGGGAATCAGGAAGTTGCGGGCATAGCCCGGCTTGACCTTAACCCGGTCGCCCAAGGCTCCCAGGTTGGCGATTTTTTCCAGCAGAATAATTTCCATGATCGGATGCTCCAGGATTCGATTAATACGGGTAAAGGGCTCAGCGCTGGCCCAACCGCGGCCGGACGCGGTCGCGGAAATCGGCCCAGGCGTCTGCGACGCCCAGCGCCATCACCAACTGCGACAGCAATGGGACCAGCAGCAACAGGTAGAACAGCAGCAACCAGGTCGGCGACAGTTGTCGTTTAAACGCTACGGCGTGAATCAGGGCGACGCCTTGCAAGGTATACAGCAAGCCCACCACCAGCATTGCGTTGCTCAGCGGCGGCCAGCCGGACAGCATGGCCGCGCCGAACAGCGCTAGAGTCAGCGCTGCCAACGGCCGGCCCAGCCGCAGTTCGTGAAATTCGGGACGGAAACCGCCGGGATTGAACAGCAACGCCTGCTGCCAGCGGCCGAGAAACAACCCCGCCAGCACGAATAAAAGCGCGGCCCCGACCGCCTGCCCCGGCAAATACGGCGCCCATTCCTTCAGCAGCGCCAGCAGTTGATCCAGCGTGGCCTGATCAACTGACTGTCCAGGCGCCAAGGCTACCAGTTGGCGTTCCCACTGTCCGAGCACCCCGCCCCACCAGACCGCTGGATCACCCAGCGCCAGATAAAAACCCGCCACGCCCAGCAAGCCCAGCGCCGCCGCCGCCTGAACAGTCCGGGAGAGCGACACTGTGGCGCGCAACACGAGGGCCAGCAACCACAGGGGTAGCCAACAAACCGGCAAAACATCCAGCATCGGCCATGGCGTGCCAAGCGCCAGCCCGGTCAGGGTCACGGCGCCCAATCCGGCCAGCACCATGACCCTGACGCCCTCGATCGCACCCAGGCGTAGCGTCACCAGCGCAACCGCCGCGCCCGACACGATCAGGAATGGTGGGAACAGCCAGAACAGCACCGCGCCAACAGCCGCGACCAGCGCCGCCTGCAACCTGCCCCGCATGACGAAGGTGGCAAGCGCCTTCATGGAAACGGCTCGGGAACAAGGAGGAAGCCAGCCGGGGTCCTTCCTGATTTAATGCCGGTCGCAGAACGGTAGCAGCGCCAGGAAACGGGCGCGTTTGATCGCCACCGACAACTGTCGCTGGTAGCGGGCCTTGGTGCCGGTGATGCGACACGGCACGATCTTGCCGGTCTCGGTGATGTAGTTTTTCAGGACGGCGATGTCTTTATAGTCTATTTCCTTAACGCCTTCGGCGGTAAAACGGCAAAACTTCTTACGACGGAAGAAACGCGACATGATGGTCAATCCTCGGATGATTCGGCAACAAGAATGTCAATGTGGGCGGCATGCAGCACCAACCGATATTCCCCCTCGCGGTGATTGGCGCGGCTGACGAAGCCCCGAACCCGGATGCGGTCGCCTGGCGCCAGCCGACCGGCGATTCGGGCAAGCGCCTCGCCACAGGCCACGACCGGAATTCGGCAACGGGCCTCGCGGGGGAGGCCAGCTTCCTGTTGTTCGGAATAGTGTTCGAGCAGAAAGCGACAGATCGGGACTCCAGCCGGCGTGACGCGGGTTTCACCGGTTCCGGCCAACTGGCCGACGATGATCAGGCAATTGTCGGCGGATGGCATGGCGGCGCACTGCCAAGCGCTGGCTTAAACCACCTCGTCGTCGGCCTCGACCTCGTCGTCTTCGTGGTCGGAGCGACCGCCGCGGGGCTCGCGGTCGTCACGGTCGTCGTGCGTATCGCGCTCATCGCGGGACCGGATCAGCGGCGACGGCTCGGTTTCGGGACCATCCTTCTGGATGATGAGATTGCGGATGACGGCGTCATTGAAGCGGAAAGCGTTCTGGATTTCCTCCAACACCGGCTGGCTGCACTCGATGTTCATCAACACATAATGCGCCTTGTGGATCTTGTTGATCGGATAAGCTAATTGCCGCCGGCCCCAGTCTTCCAGACGGTGGATCTTGCCGCCGTCCTCTTCGATCATCGCGCGATAGCGATCCACCATCGCTTGAACCTGATCGCTTTGGTCGGGGTGGACCATAAACACGATTTCATAATGACGCATGCATGGGCTCCCTACGGATTGGAACAGCCTCCCGCGTTCGCGGTGAGGCAAGGAGTCACGGCCTGGTCGGGCCGCAAAGGGCGAGTATTCTAGGGGGAAAGTCCAGAACGCGCAACGCCGCGAGTGGCGCGGACGCCAGCAAGGAATAGGTTAACCCGTTATCGGTGCTGTCAGGTCCTTAAATGGCATATCCGCATCTGGACCCCCGCCAAGCCATCAATCGGGTTGCTGGGCAACATGCGGAATGCTTTCACGGCTGGCGTTCGGGCAACAACGAACTGCCATGTCCGGTTCGC
The DNA here is from genome assembly GCA_963696515.1 of uncultured Gammaproteobacteria bacterium. Taxonomy (GTDB): domain Bacteria; phylum Pseudomonadota; class Gammaproteobacteria; order Competibacterales; family Competibacteraceae; genus Contendibacter. The sequence goes on along the minus strand of CAVOKM010000008.1, from coordinate 53,086 downwards.
CGATAGACCGTTCCGGTAAAGATCGCGAGCAGGACCGACTCACTGCGCACCTCCACCCGATAGACCGCCGTGCGCCGCCCCAAGTGAACCTCGGTCGCCAGTGCTTCCACTTCCACGCCGACTTGACTCGCGTGCAGATACTCCATGTGGGCGGAGAGCGCTACCGCCAGGGTCCCGTGCGAATTGGAAGCCAGGGCGAAGGCGGCATCGGCAATCGAGTAAAGAAAACCGCCGTGCGCGGAGCCCCAACTGTTGAGAAACACCGGCCGGATGATGCCCCACACCCGCGCCTGACCGGGCGTCGGGACCTCGGCTTGCAGGCCGAGCGTGATCATGAAGGGATCCAACGTGACAACCATATCGGTCACCCGCCCCGCTTCATGCTCGATCCTCGCTCGATCAATTCCCCGCGCATCACCACGCGGCGCAACGACTGCGCCGGGTGGGCGATCCGCTGCAACAGCAGTTCGATGGCGGCTTGCCCGAGGTCGTAAGTCGGCTGGGCGATCACGGTAATGCCCGGTTCCACCAGCCGGGTCCAGGGCAGATCGTCGAAACCAGCCAGCCCGATCTGCTCAGGAAACCGAAGTTGCGCTGCCCGTAACGCTTCGACCAACCCCAGCAAAATGAGACCGTTGCTCCCCACCAGCGCGTCGGGCAACGGCCGACGACTCACCCACTCGCTCGCGGCGGCGCGGGCGGCCTCGACCGTCGCCGGCACGGCCTTGGCCTGCGTTTCCAGTCCATGGGTTGCCATCGCCGTCACGTAGCCCTCGTGCCGCTGGCGGCCGGTGGCGCTGGTCGTGCCGTAGATAAACCCGATCCGCCGATGGCCCTGTGCGATCAGGTGCGCGGTCAGGCGGTAGGCCGCATCGACGTTGTCCAGCACCACCGCATCCGCAGCCGTCTCGCGCTCGCAGCGGTCGACCAGCACCACCGGAAACGAATAATCGCTCGGGCGAAAGCGGGCCAGCCGCGGCAGCGTGGGCGACAGGATCACCCCACTGACGTTTTCATCCCGCATCAGATCGAGGTAGAGCGCCTCTTTCTCCGGGTCTTCGTCGGCGTTGCACAGAATCACCCGCATCCGGTGTTGATAGGCCACGTCCTCGACCGCCCGGCTGACCTCGGTGAAGAACGGATTGCGGATGTCCGAGACGATCAGGCCGATGGTGTCGGTGCGGCGCGAGCGCAAGCGTCGCGCCGCCAAGTCCGGCCGGTAATCCAATGCCTGGACCGCCTCCAACACCCGCTGGCGGGTCGCTTCGCTCACCCCCGCATGGCCCGTCAGCACCCGCGACACCGACGCTACCGAGACCCCTGCCTGCTTGGCGACATCCTTGATCTGAGCCATCCGCGCTTCTCCTCATTACTTTTTGGTTCTTCAGCTCATTGTTGTGGAAACCGAAATTCGGAGTCCACCCAGCCCCGCCCGTGTCTAATAATATTACTTAAAATTCAGTTACTTATTTTCTCATCTGGTTCTCAAGCTCCGTTCTTTGGGCCTGAAGAGCATCCAGTCTCTTCTTCAAATCAGCTATTTCCTTCTTGATCCTGCGCAGTGCTGTCTGGTTCTTGCTGCTGGTCAAATATTCTTGTCCAAGCTCCGTGGCAATGTACTGCTCGAGCTGGTTTCTCAATATCCTGAAGTATGGATTGCCCCATACCGCCCCTTGCCGGTATTCGAGTTTGCCGCTCTTGATACCTGCCACGATAAAGTCTTGGCTTACTCCATATTCCTTCCGCGCTGTTACGTCGCTCAGGCTTGCCCCTTTGCGGTTCCATTCACCATATTCCGCCATAATTCCTCCCCTGACCAAATGCTCGACTCCGACATCCCGCCGGTCCGCCGACGTTGCCCACCAGGCGAAAGGCCGAAGCCCATCGCCGCTTCGACCTCTGACTTTAACCACTTTCACGAGGAATCCCAACATGGCCGCTGCCATCTGTCTGGGCGAACTGCTGATCGACTTCGTCCCCACCGTTACCGGCACCGGCCTGATCGACGCGCCGGCCTTTATCAAAGCGCCGGGGGGCGCACCCGGCAATGTGGCCGTCGGGCTGGCGCGGTTCGGGGTTTCGAGCGCGTTCATGGGCAAGGTGGGCGACGATCCCTTTGGTCATTTCCTGGCCAACACGTTGGCCGAAAGCCGGCGTCGATGTCAGTCCGCTACGTGTTTTCGCCACCGAGGCGCGCACCGCGCTGGCGTTCGTCTCGCTGCGGGCGGACGGCGAGCGGGAATTCATGTTTTACCGCCATCCCAGCGCCGACATGCTGTTCACGCCCCGGGAAGTGGATGTCGATGTGATCAACCGCGCCAAGCTCCTGCATTTTGGCTCGATCAGCCTGATCGGCGAACCGTCGCGCGGCGCCACCTTGTACGCGGTCGATACGGCTCGCGCCGCCGGCTGTCTGATTTCCTACGATCCCAATCTGCGGCTGCCGCTGTGGCCGGACGCGAACGCCGCGCGGGACGGCATGTTGCTGGGATTGAAGAAGGCGCACATCGTCAAGCTCAGCGACGACGAAAGCGAGTTCCTGACCGGGATCAGCAACCTGGAAAACGCCTGCAAAGCGCTCTGGCACGACGAACTGAAATTGATGGTGGTCACGCGGGGACGCGCCGGCTGCGTCTACTTCACTCCAGGATTTCTCCGGCACAGTAGAGAGCTTCATCGGTCGAGGCGGTCGACGCGACCGGCGCGGGCGATGGCTTCGTGGCTGGTCTGCTGCAAGGATTGCTCGCCGATCCGGCCACGTTCCAGGATGAAGCGCGCCTGCGCGAACTGTGCCGCTTCGCCAACGCGGTCGGGGCGCTCGCTACCTTGGAGCGGGGCGCGATTCCGGCGTTGCCGGACCGCGAACGGGTGCTGGATTTCCTACGCCACCGGTGACTGTCCGCGACAACACAATCTGCTCTTCCATCCAGGCAAAATGTAGCGGAGAACCTATAATCAAACTACCCGAGCAATCATGATCCGTCCCCGTTAGACCAAACAAATACCGGTCGACCGTTCGCGGCCGCCGGATAATCGAGCGCTTCAAAGCGCGATTTCATAGTTCCGCAGGAGGATCGCATGACTCAAAAAACCTTCAAGATCCTATTCGCCGCGTCCGCCATGGTGACGTTGGCCTTGGGTAACAACGCGTTTAGCGCCGACAAAGTCAAAGTCTGCTTTTTGCTGAAGACCATGCAAGAAGAGCGGTATCAGCATGATAAAGCCGACTTTACCGCGAAAGCCCAGTCCCTGGGCGCCGACGTCGTGTTCGATTCGGCCAACAACGACGAACAGGCGCAGTTATCCAAATTTGAAAACATGTTAGCCAAGGGCTGCAAAGTCATCGTGCTGCAACCGGTGAATACCGGAACGGCCGGTAAAATGGTCAAGACGGCGAACGAAGAGGGGGTAAAAGTCGTTGGCTACGACTCGATGCTGGTTAATGGCCCCCTCGACATCATGGTCATGCAGGATAGCTGGGCGGTAGGGAAACTCCAAGGCGAGGCGATGCTGGCCTGGTTCCAACAGCATAAAGGCAAGATCGAAGGCAACGTGGCGCTGATCATGGGGCAGCCGGGCGACTCCAACGCAGTGGCCATGAGCAGCGGCGCGTTGGAACTCATCAAGAAAAATCCTGGATTGAAATTGGTGGTGGAGCAATCCCACGAAGGCTGGTCCACCGACAAAGCGATGGCGACCACGGAAAACGCGCTGACCAAATACAAAAACCAGGTTGATGCATTCATTTGCAACAACAGCGGCATGGCCAGAGGCGTGGTTGCGGCTCTCGACGCCCAAGGACTCGCCAGCACCGATAAAGTGTTTGTTGCTGGTTCCGACGCCGATCTGGCCAATATTCAGTACGTGGCGCAGGGCAAGCAAACTGTCGAAATCTGGAAGAAGGTCAAACCTCTGGCGGAAACCGCCGCCGAAATCGCCGTCAAACTGGCCCAGAATCCCGACAAGAAACCCGCCGACCTCGTCAAAGTCGACAAAACGGTCAACAACGGCGCCGTCGATGTGCCTACCGTTGTCACCGAGATCGTGCCGATCACCAAGGACAACTTGGATTCCACCATCATTAAGGAAGGGCTCTATACCAAAGAACAGGTCTATGGCAAAAAATAATGCCTGACCGATTCTGATCAAGCTGCCTCGCGCAACAAAGGACAACCTGCTGAAGCCCACCTTCCTGGCACGTTTGAAGGTGGGCTTTTTTGTTGAAAGTTTCCCGAACGAAAAAGGACGGTGAATCGAATGGGCGAAATCGTCTTGGAAATGAAAAATATCGTCAAAGACTTCCCCGGGGTACGCGCCCTGGATCAGGTCAATTTCGAGGCGCGGTCGGGAGAAGTGTTGGCATTGATGGGCGAGAACGGCGCGGGCAAATCAACGCTGATGAAAGTCCTGAGCGGAGTCTGGCCCTACCCTACCTATCAGGGAGACATTTATCTCCGGGGAGAGTTAAAACGGTTTTACAGCACCAAAGACGCGGAGGCGTCGGGCGTGGCGATCATCTATCAGGAATTGAACCTGATTCCAGAATTGACCGTCGCTGAAAATATTTTTCTGGATCGGCAAATTACCAATGCGTTTGGAGTGATCAATTGGAGCAAGCTGTTTGCGGAGACGCAACGCTTGTTGGACGAACTGCATATCCAGGACTTTAAACCGACGGATAAGGTCAAGGATCTGACGGTCGGGAAACAACAGATGGTGGAAATTGCCAAAGCGCTGTCCAAGAAAGCCGATGTTTTAGTGTTCGATGAACCGACCTCCGCCTTGACCGACAAGGAAGTCGAGGCGCTGTTCGAAATTATTCGGAAGCTAAAGCGTCAAGGCGTGTGCATGTCGTACATTTCGCACAAGATGGAAGAACTCCAGCAAATCGCGGATCGCGTAGTCGTGCTGCGGGATGGAAAAACCATTGGCGAAGTGACTCCAATAGCCGAGATCACGCTGGATCAACTGATCAGCCGCATGGTCGGGCGGGATGTTAAGGACATGTTTCCCAGAGGGAAAATGTCAACGCGGCGAAAAGACTCTGGAAGTCAGGAACTTCGAAATCGGCAATCTGGATATCCCCGGTCAGAAGAAAGTCAAAAACGCGTCGTTCTGCGCCTATAAGGGCGAAATTCTTGGCTTTTCTGGATTGATGGGATCGGGACGCACCGAGCTGGTCTCGGGAATTTTTGGAGCGCCGCCCGGGCCGGCTCGGGGCGAAATTTACCTGAACAACCAACCCGTGCATTTCCGTTCCCCGCACGATGCGATCGAAAAAGGGATCGGCCTGGTCACCGAGGACCGCAAGCGCATCGGATTGATCCTGGGGCAAAGCATCATCCAGAACATGATGATCAGTTCGCTGGAAACCGTCGCCAATCTTTTGGGCGTGATCAACGAATCCAAGGAACGGAATCTGGCGCAGGACTACGTGAAACGACTGGCAATCAAAACTCCAGGACTCGACGTAAAAATCGATACGCTCAGCGGCGGTAACCAGCAAAAGGTTATTTTAGCCAAATGGCTCAACACCAAACCGAAAGTCCTCATTCTGGACGAGCCAACCCGCGGCATCGACGTGGGCGCGAAAGTGGAGATTTACAATTTATTGAATAAATTGGTTGAAGATGGGGTTACCGTGATCGTTATTTCTTCGGAGCTTCCGGAAGTGATGGGGATCAGTGACCGCATCCTGGTGATGTGCGAAGGGGAAATCGTCGCCGAATTGGCGCGCAACGAAGCCACCAAAGAACTCATTATGGCCTATGCCACCGGCAGTCGGAGAAAAGAAGGATAACCACCATGGCAAATACGGCGCCCAGCAACGTCAATGTACAGAGTTTCCTGCAAGGTGAAACTGTGCGAACCTTGTTGAAATTCTTGAAAGACAATGGCACTTTAGTCGCTTTAGTCGTCTTGATGATCATCTTTAGCTTCTGGGATGAGTCTTTCTTCACGCCGAGAAATTTAACCAACCTGGCCCGCCAAACGACCATTGTCGGTATTATCGCGGTTGGGATGACTCTGGTCATTATCATTAACGGCATCGACCTGTCGGTGGGTTCGATTGTCGGACTAGCTGCGATTGTAGTTACCCTCCTCATGCAGTCCGGCGTCAATATCTGGGCGGCGATCCTTATCACCTTGTTCCTCACCGGTTTTCTAATTGGAATTTGGAATGGTTTCTGGATTGCGCATTATAATATTCCGCCATTCATCATTACCTTGGGCATGATGACGATCGCTAGGGGCGTAGCACTGACGCTATCCGGTGGCGGATCGGTACCCGTCACCGACCCAACTTTTGCGGAAATCGGTGGAGGATTCTTCTCCGTCACGGTTTCCACGGTTGTGGTACTGATTATCTTGGGATTTCTGTTCTTCTCGCAATATCGCGACCTGAAGCAGAAGCGGCAATATGGCGTCGAAATCAAACGGCAAGACTTGATTACTGCAGTAGTCGTTACCTTGCTGGCGGGTGGCATCACCTTATACGCATTTACTTATCGCGGGCTGCCTTACCCGGTCGCGATTTTCGCGGTAATCGTGTTTTTTGGAACCTTCATGCTCCAAAATACCAAATTCGGGCGCAGGGTCTACGCGATGGGCGGCAACGAAGAGGCGGCGCGACTGTCCGGCATTAACATTTATCGGATGAAGCTCGGTATTTACTGCATTATTACCACCCTGTCAGCGTTGGCCGGTATCTTATTGGCATCACGACTCAATGGCGCATCCCCCAATCTGGGCAACATGTTCGAACTCGATGCGATTTCGGCCGTCATTATTGGTGGAACGAGCTTTTCGGGTGGAGTAGGTACAATCATTGGCACCGTTATTGGCGCGTTCATTATCAGCGTGCTGAACAACGGCATGAGCCTGTTGGAAGTGCCGACGTTTTACCAGCTCATTATCAAGGGCCTTATCATCATCCTGGCAGTATGGTTTGACGTGTTGAGCAAGAAAAAACGCGGGTAAGAGCTAATTGGAGGAGCAGAACCGATATCTGCTTTATTAGCTTATTCGTTCGTCAATTTTACCCAGTGGATATCATGCACATGTCAAAGCTAGCGCGCGTGAAAAAAAGCAGGGTTCCTTCGATAGCCCAAATAATAGGGCTTTCCATTCTGATGACAGCGCTGCTGATTTTTCGGCCTGTCGCGGATGCGGCGGAACGGACTGTCAAAATTGGTTTTTTGCTCAAGACCATGCAAGAAGAGCGGTACCAAACCGACAAAGCTCGGTTTATTGCTCATGCCGAGTCGTTGGGCGCGAAAGTCGTGTTCGACTCCAGCGGCAACAACGAACTGACTCAACTACAGCAGTTCGAAAAAATGCTGGACGAAGGGTGTCAAGTGATCGTGCTCCAGCCCGTCAATACCGGCACCGCCGGCGCGCTGGTACGTTTGGCCAACAAAAAGGGCGTCAAGGTCGTCGGTTACGACTCGCTACTGACGAACGGGCCCTTGGATGTTATGGTGATGCAGGATAGCTGGGCGGTTGGCCAGTTGCAGGGAGAAGCGATGATTAAATGGTTCCAGGAAAAACGCGGGAAAGTTGAAGGGAGTGTTGCGTTAATCATGGGACAGCCCGGCGATTCGAACGCGACAGCCATGAGCCAGGGGGTTTTGGAAACGATTCAAAAAAATCCTGGCTTAAAGCTGATCGCCCAAATATCGCATGTCGATTGGTCACCGGATCGGGCCGCCGAAACGACAGGCAATTTGTTGTTGAAACACAATAATCGGGTCGACGCTTTTGTCTGCAACAACAGCGGACTGGCAAGCGGGGTCGTTGCATCGCTGGAGTTGGAGGGGCTGGCGGATGCGGAAAAAACCTTTGTCGCTGGATCAGATGCGGATTTGAAAAATATTCAATACATCATCCAAGGCAAGCAAGTGGTGGAAATTTGGAAGAAGATCGAACCATTGGCATTCAAGGCCGCCGAAATCGCGGTCGAGATCGCCAAGAATCCCAACAAGCCGGCCGAGGCTATCGCCAAGGAGGCCAGCAAGGGGAATTTGCGATTTGCGATGATCGACAACGGTTTCGCCAAGGTTCCAACCGTCGTTACGCCCGTGGTTCCGATCACCAAGGACAATATCGATAGCACCCTGATTGCCGAAAAAGTTTTTTCTCGGGAACAGGTTTATAGCGCAAAGAAATAAAGTTTCATCCTCCCCCGAAACGCCTTATCGCCGCACCGTCGAGGCGCTTGTAGCCTCGGCGATGATCCGCTCCGATCCGGGCTCGCCACAAACCCTGACGGGCGCCGCCGACGCTTTGGTGCGGGTTTTCATTTCCGCTCATGCCCCGCCGAGAGCCGCAGCCACCTTCTGGCCGGTCGCGGCCAGCACGGCGCGCCAGGCGGGACCGTCCAGGTCCAGGCGCTTCTTCTGGCTGACGAGCAACTCGATGGGCACGTGGATGAAAGTATCGTGCAGCAGGCCGATCACCAGGCCGGTTCTTGCCGGCCATGGCGGCGTGGACGGCGTTGCGGGCGAAGAAGTCGCAGAGAATGGAGTCCTCGGCGTCGGCCGGGACGCTGCGGATCAGGTAGCTCGCAATATTGTTCGGCATAATAATTGCTTATACTGTAAGCTGTGATTTTTAAACCTTAATCGAGTCGCTCTACCCTGGGAACAGGACGTTCCCGAGCCACAATCGGGCGGGGAAGCCGGCGCTTCTGGAGAGCGACTCCATCCGAACTCCTGAAGAACCCTCGATGGACGGAGGCGGTAAAAACATGGTGACTATTTTTGAAACGATCATTCAGCCTCTGCTTCCCTTACTCAAAGAAGAAGCGAGTCAATTAAAAGAGGATGCGCAACTTTATAAGTTATCGCTCTCCTATTTTACGCTCAGCCTCAGTTATGCAGTGATCAAGCAAATCCAGTCTATTTGTTTGCTGATCACAGAAATCAAAACGAACCCTGATTTAATAAAATTCGATTTTATTTTGGCATCACCATCCATGTATTCTGAAGCTTTTTCACGCTATAAGCCGCAGGTATTTCAGCGTATTTTTATCCGGTTACTGGAGACGATCAAGATCGCAGATCTTCCTGAAATCAAAACGCTGGGACGTTTTATTTTGTTCGATGGTTCGCTATTTCCTGCGTTTAAATCCATGGAATGGGCCGTGTATAGTTCGAAGTGCCAAGCGTTAAAGATGCACTTAGCGTATGAACTCAATCGGATGATTCCGGTGCAATTTATCAGTACCGCCGCGAATGATTCTGAACGGAAAGCGTTGATCGCCCTCTTGGAAGCCGGGGTGACCTACATCACCGACCGAGGTTACCTGGCTTTCGATATTTTTCAGCAGATTACCGCACGGCACGCTTTTTTCATCATGCGGATTCGCGCTAATATCAAAGCCACCTTCCAAACCGTATTGGAGGTACATCTTCCCGAATCGTGGAACCTCTTTCTTTCCGATGTCACCGACACCTTAGTTATTTTCTCGGGTGATCCATCGAAACAGACTTATCGTTTAGTCTGTTTTGTTGCTTTGGGTGAATGGTACCGGATCACTACCAATCGTTTGGACTTAAAAACCAGCGAAATTATTATGCTGTACGCTTATCGCTGGCAAGTAGAACTGTTTTTTCGGTGTATTAAACGCACGTTTAATGCCCTCCATTTATGGAGTCATGAAGCCGATGGTATTAAAATTCAATTCTATATTTATCTCATTGTTTATGTTCTTTTAATTCACTTCAAGCAAACACTCATTCAACAAAAGCAAGACGAAACGGTCAGTCAACAAACGTCTATCGATTCCTCCCCGCCCCAAAAGGCTTCCTCTCGACATCAGCATTCCAGGCTACCGGGGTGTGGCTTGGTCTCTTTGCTGGGAGCAAAACTTAAACGGCAATGGAAAATTTCTGTCCACTGGTTAACTTGCATTAAGAATCTACTATTTTATCCAATAACTGGCGAACATCGAGACACTATTTTGTCTATCCAATAAATGTGCCGAACGGTATTGGGTAGCTCGGGTCGAAATAGCGCAGCGGGGCCGAAATCCCCTCCGCCTTGAAGTACGTCTCGATACGGTCGCGCAGGAACGGGCCGATGTCCTGGAGCTTGACGTTGCCCGAGGCGTCGCGTTCCGCGCCGCTCGTCGCTAGCAGTTCCTGGCCGGCGCCCTCGGCCACCGCGATCACCGCGTGCGCCCGCTTCAGGATGCGCTGCTTCAGCGCGGCGAGCAGGCCGTCCTCGCCGTCGAGTCGCAGCGGCATTTCGGGGATTAAGGTGAAATTAACGTCCTGGCTGGCGATGGTGGCGCCGGCGGCGATGAAGCCGGCGTGACGGCCCATCAGCTTCACCAGGGCGATGCCGTTGTGGACGCTGTGCGCTTCGGTGTGGGCACAGTGGAGGACTTTCGCTGCTTCCTCGATCGCCGTGAGGTAGCCGAAGGTGCGCGAGACGAAGGCCACGTCGTTGTCGATGGTCTTGGGGATGCCGACCACCGCCAGGGCGTGGTCGCGCCGCTGGGCTTCCTGGAGCAGGTCTTGGCCACCGCGCTGGGTGCCATCGCCGCCGAGGTCGATCTGCGCGATGTGGGGGAACGGGTGCTGGCCGAACTGCTCGGCATCGAACGGCAGCAGCTCACGCTGACGGAACCCTCGATCCTGGCGGCGGAAGACCTCACCCCGTCCGACACTCTGCATCTCGACACCCGCTATGTGGTGGGACTGGCGACCAGCGTCGGCGGCCCCACCTCGCATACCGCGATTCTCGCCCGCACCTTGGGCCTGCCGGCCATCGTGGCGGCCGGTCCGGCGCTGCTGGCCGTGCCCGACGGCGGCATGGCGGTGGTCGATGGCGGCGCCGGCTGCCTCTATCTCGACGTCAGCGAGGCCGACCAACGCAGCGTCGCCGAAGTGATCGCCCGCCAAACCGCCGCCCGCGAGAGCTTGCGCGCCACCCGCCATCTGCCGGCGACCACCACCGACGGCCACACCATCGAGATCGCCGCCAACGTCGCCAATCCGAAACAGGCGGTGGCGGCGCTCGACGCCGGCGCCGAAGGCATCGGCCTGATGCGCACCGAATTCCTGTTCCTGGAACGCAACAGCGCGCCGGACGAAGAGGAGCAGTACCAGGTTTATACTTTACGCCGCCATAATTTGTGATTCTTTGAAGGTCTGAAACTTCAGGGTCAGCAAGGAATCCAGTTCTTTCTTATAGGTCGTATGGGTCTGGGCCAAGCAGTCGGAAATGGCCTGCTTGAAGTCGTGGAAGTTAGCGTAATACGTGGAATACAAACAGGTCTTCTTGACAAACTTCCACAAGCGCTCGATCAGATTCAAGTTGGGCGAGTACGCCGGCAAGTACAGGAGTTCGATCTGGAGAGAGGCGGCCAAAGCCGTAACTAGCCCACATTTCTGGTAGCGGGCGTTATCCAGGATCAGGGTAATGGGGACCCCCAGTTGCCGTGCCGCGAGTTGGCGGAGTCACTCACATACCGTGCTCGCATTAACGTAGGTGTCGTTGGTCACCATCACCAACTCGTGGGTGATCGCGTTCAACGCTCCTAAGACATTGAAGCGCCGCCGTCCCGCGGGCGCCCGGATCAATACGCGGGCAAAGCACCACAACATCCCTAAAAACGGGGCCAGGACGAAGTGGGCCGCATCCACAAAAAACACCGCCCGTTGCCCCGCCTTGGCTTCCTCCAGGCGGGGTTCCAGTTTGGTGGTTTTGAAGGCCTCTTGCTCCTCCACGTCCGCTTTGGCCGGGATCATCCCTACTTTCCGACACTTCAACCCCAAGTGTTTCAGGAGCACGCGTACCCGATCCGGACTGCGCCGCACCCCCGTCAGGGTTGCAATGGTCGCCATCGCCTGCTTGGCACTGGCGGGAGGATGCTGCCGAAAATGCGCTTCCAGCGTGCCTTGATGGACCCGCAAGTCACTTTGCGGGCGGTAAAAACGAACCACCTTGAGCGCCTCGACCCCCCCGGCTTGGTACGCGCGCAGGTAGCCGGTTAAGGTCGTGGAACTGATCCCGGTCAGCCGACTAATCTCGCCATGCGCCACCCCTTGGCTCTTCAACCAAAGCGCTTCCATCTTGCGCTGCACCCGGGGATGCGGATGATGGTAGCGTTCGTAGTGGAGGCTCTGCTTTTCCGCTTCGGTGAACTCAAGCTTGATCATGGGTTGTTCATCAACATGGGGGCTGAAGGCGTAGAAAGTTATCAGATTTTGATCAACGAAAAGTCTAAATTTATGCCGCAGCTAAGTATATCGCGAGATGGCCGAGGTGATGGTCGGACGCCGGCTGATCATTCGCGCCCTGGACATCGGCGGTGACAAGCAGGTGCCCTATCTCGATTTACCGCACGAGGAAAATCCCTTCCTCGGCGTGCGCGGCGCGCGGCTGCTGTTGCAGCGGCAGGATTTGCTCTACGCCCAGTTGCGAGCGCTCTATCGCGCCGCCCAGCACGGCACGCTGTGGATCATGTTCACGATGGTCACTCATGTCAGCGAGATCGAAGCCTTGCGCGGCCATTGCGAACTGGCTCGCGAGCAGGTCAAAGGTCCCGAGGTCAAGCTCGGCATCATGGTCGAGGTGCCATCGGTGGCGGTGATTGCCGACCGCTTCGCGCCGCTGGTCGATTTCTTCTCGATTGGCACCAACGATCTAACCCAATACACGCTGGCGGTGGATCGCCAGCACCCCGAATTCGCCGACCAAGCCGACAGCTTGCATCCGGCCGTGCTCAACCTGATCGACACCACGGTGCGCGGCGCGCAAGCGGCTGCCCGGTCGGTCGGCGGCGGCTGGGTCGGCGTCTGCGGCGGGCTGGCCGGCGATCCGCTGGGCGCCCGCATTCTGACCGGTCTGGGCGTCGATGAACTCAGCATGAGCACCCAGGACATCGCCCCGGTGAAAGCTGCGCTTCGCGGCGAATCGCGGGCGGCGATGCAGGAATTGGCCCGGCGCGCGCTGCGCGCCCGCACCGCCGAAGAGGTCCGCGCCCTATGAATCCCTTGAATCCCTTTGCCGAATCGCCCCGGGTGGTCACCGTCGCGCTCAACCCGGCCCTCGACCAGACCATCGAAATCGCGGGCCTGCGCCCCGGCGCCGTCAACCGTGCCCTGCGGATGCAAGTCGATGTCGGCGGCAAAGCCGTCAACGTCGCCTCCTGCCTGTCCGACTTCGGGGTGAGCGCCGCCGTGACCGGACAAATCGGCCGCGACAACGCCGCGCTGTTCGAGGAGCTGTTCCAGCGCAAGAAGATCGCCAACCACTGCTGCTATCTGGACGGCCTGACCCGGATCAATTCCAAGCTGGTCGATACGATCAGCGGCGAGACCACCGATCTCAACATGCCGGGGCCGGAGTTCGCGCCGGCCGCCGCGACGGAGTTGCTGGAGCAGGTGCTGCAACGGCTCGATTTACTGGTCCAGCACGCGCGTTGGGTGGTGCTATCCGGTAGCCTGCCGCCGGGCATGCCGGAAGACGTTTACGCCACCATCACCCGACGGGTCCAGGCGGCCGGCGGCGCGGTCCTGCTCGACACCAGCGGCACACCGCTGCGAGCGGCGCTCGCGGCCGGTCCCAAGATCGTCAAGCCGAACCGGCACGAACTGGCCGAACTGGTCGGCCGACCGCTCGACACGCTGGAATCCCTGGTCGCCACCGGGCGGGAACTGCTGGCCGGTTCACCGGCGCCCGACCTGGTCGTGGTGTCGCTGGGCGGCGACGGCGCGCTGTTCCTCACCCGCGAGCAGGCGCTGCGCGCCCTGCCGGCGCGGGTGAACGTGAGCAGTACCGTCGGCGCTGGCGACGCCATGGTGGCCGGCCTGGTCGCGGCCCAGCTCGAAGAGCTGTCGCTGGCCGACACCGCCCGGCTGGCGACCGCCTTCGCCGCCGCCAAGCTGACCCGGCTCGGCCCGCATCTGCCGCGACCGGCCGAGGTCCGCGCCCTCGCCCAGCAGATCAGCGTGTTACCGATCCCCTCACCCTAGCCCTCTCCCGGAGGGAGAGGGAACCCAAGATTACGAAACGATTAAGAGGAACCCCGAACATGGCTAAATTAGTTGCCGTCACCGCCTGCCCGACGGGCATCGCGCACACCATCATGGCCGCCGAAGGGCTGGAACAAGCCGCCAAGGCGCTCAAACACGACATCCAGGTCGAGACCCAAGGCTCGGTCGGGACGCGAAACACGCTGTCGGACGACACCATCGCCGCCGCCGACGTGGTCATCATCGCCGCCGACACGCGGGTGGACACCGCCCGCTTCGCCGACAAACCGCTGTACGAAACCACCACCGAACCGGCGATCCGCGACGGGGCCGGGGTCATCACCGCCGCGCTCGCCCGCGTATCGGCTCCCGCCATAGCCCCGCCGGCGGGTCTGAAGATCGTCGGCATCACCTCCTGCCCCACCGGCATCGCCCACACCTTCATGGCGGCCGAAGGTCTCGAACAGGGCGCCAAGAGCCTGGGCCACGCCGTCAAGGTCGAAACCCAAGGCTCGGTCGGCGCCAAGAACACCCTGACCGCTGAGGACATCGCCGCAGCGGATCTGGTGATTATCGCCGCCGACACCCAGGTCGATAAAAGCCGGTTCGCCGGCAAGCGGATTTACGAGGCCAGCACCAAGGCGGCGATTCATGACGGCGCCGCGCTGGTGCGCACCGCCATCGCAGAGGCCAAAGCATCGGGCGCCGCCGCCGCGCACTCCGGCGATCAGGCCAAGGCCCCGCAGGCCGCTCCCCGCACCGGCGCTTACAAGCACTTGATGACCGGCGTGTCCTACATGATTCCGTTCGTGGTGGCCGGTGGGTTGCTCATCGCGGTCAGCTTCGCGCTCGGTGGGATCAACGTGTTCGAGGACGCCAACCAGGGCACCCTGGGCTGGACCCTGTTCCAGATCGGCGCCAAGGCCGGCTTCACCCTGATGGTGCCGATCCTGGCCGGCTTCATCGCCTACTCCATCGCCGACCGGCCGGGCATCGCGCCGGGCATGATCGGCGGCATGATCGCCAGCACCATCGGCTCGGGCTTTCTCGGCGGCATCGCCGCCGGTTTCATCGCCGGCTACACCGTCAAATTCTTGAGCGATCACATTCCACTACCGCGCACCTTGGCCGGCCTCAAGCCGGTGCTGATTCTGCCCCTGCTCGGCACCCTCATCGTCGGCTTGCTGATGTACTACGTGGTGGGCGAACCGGTCGCCGCCGCGCTGGCCGTGATCACCGCTTGGCTCAAGGGCTTGCAAGGCAGCAACGCGGTGTTCCTCGGGCTGCTGCTCGGTTCGATGATGGCCTTCGACATGGGCGGTCCGGTCAACAAGGCGGCCTACGCTTTCGCCACCGGCCTGATCACCAGCCAGGTCTACGCGCCGATGGCGGCGGTGATGGCCGCCGGCATGGTCCCGCCGCTCGGCCTGGCCCTGGCTTCCGTCCTGTTCAAGAACCGCTTCTCGCTGGACGAACGCGAAGCGGCTGGCGCGACCGCCGTGCTCGGCATCTCCTTCATCACCGAAGGCGCGATTCCCTACGCCGCCAAGGATCCGCTGCGGGTGATTCCGGCCCTGATGCTCGGTTCGGCCGTCACCGGTGCGATTGCGATGGTGTTCGGTTGCGAGTTGCGGGTCCCGCACGGCGGCGCGTTCGTGCTGTGGATTCCCAACGCCGTAACGAACCTCGCGCCTTATCTGGTCGCCATCGTGGTGGGAACCCTGGTGACGACCGCCGCGCTGTTCTTCCTAAAAAAGCCGGTTGAGGTCAAAGCAAAGCTGAATCCCGCCGGCGCGCACTAATGTCTTGAGTGGTGAGTGGTCCAATGTGGGGAAGCCCCACATCTTCCTACGGACGGGCGTAGACTCCGTCCGTGGGTTTTTTCGTGGGATTCAAAACGCAAGCGAGGTTGTTCCGCATGAATGATCGAAAGAATATCGCACTGGTCGCACACGACAACCGCAAGAAAGACATGATCGAATGGGTTGACCGGAGGCCACGTTTTATGAAAGTCGCCGTATTCAGCACCAAATCCTACGACCGTCAATCATTGGAACGCTACAACGCTCAATTCGGCCCGACCTGACATTCTTCGAGCCACGTCCATCGCTGGAAACGGCGACATCAAAATTAATGGTGATCAAATGAAAAGTTTTCCAAGGAATTTTTTGTGGGGCGCGGCGACGGCTGCTTATCAGGTGGAGGGGGCCTGGCAACAAGACGGCAAGGGTTTATCTATATGGGATGTTTACTCTCACCTGCCCGGCACAACATACATGGGAACCAATGGCGATATTGCCGTCGATCACTATAATCGATATCAGGAAGATGTTGGATTAATGGCCGAAATGGGACTCAAATCCTATCGATTTTCCATCGCTTGGACGCGAATCTTCCCTAAAGGAACAGGAGAGATTAATCTAAAAGGAATCGAATTTTATAACAATTTGATTGATGAACTGCTGAAATATAATATTGTGCCTGTTGTAACCCTTTATCACTGGGATTTGCCGCAAGATTTGCAAGAAATTGGAGGCTGGGAAAATCGGGATTTAATCGACATTTTCGCTCACTACGCCAGAACCTGTTTCGAGTGCTTCGGTGATCGTGTCCGGTATTGGATTACGTTTAATGAAGCGATCAATTTCATCATGCTCGGATACCGGGATGGCCTGCATCCACCGGGAGCAAGGGATGAAAAGCGAGCCTTGGAAGTTTCGCATATTGTCAATCTGGCTCACGCCAAGTCGGTGATCGAGTACAGAAAATTGGTCCGGGAAAAAAAGATGCTGGATGGCATGATTGGAATTGCTCACGTTCTTCTACCAGGATTTCCTATCAGTAAAACCGAGGAAGATATTCGGGCTTGTGAATTTTACGAGGAAATGGATTTTCACTGGTTTTATGATCCTAGCTTGAAGGGCAAATATCCGGAGCGGATGCGAACGTACTATCAAAATCAGTGGCAAGCGCCAACCATCATGGACGGGGATATGGATCTGATTGGAAGTGCAACTATCGATTTTATTGGCATCAACTATTATCAGAGTGCGTTTCTGGCTCACAATCCAATCGACGGGGTGGGCATTGCGGCAATCAACGTCACTGGCGACAAGGGAACCCAGAAAGAAAGCGGCATCCCTGGACTATTTAAAAAAGTAATTAACCCGAAAATTGAATATACTCCCTGGGATTGGGCAATCTTTCCGGAAGGACTCTACGAGGGCATGAAAAGAATTCGAGAGAGATACGGAGACATTCCCATCATGATCACGGAAAACGGGCTGGGAGACAAAGACCCTGTCGGAGAAAATGGGGAGATTTTGGACTACCCGAGAATCGAATACCTGCGCGAGCATATTCGCTGGTGCAAACGCGCCATCGGAGACGGCGTCAATTTGATCGGCTATTTTGCCTGGTCGTTTATCGACCTTCTGAGCTGGCTGAACGGCTACCAGAAACAATACGGATTCGTCTATATCGATCAGGAAAAAGGGTTGAAGAGAATAAAAAAACAGAGCTACTTCTGGTATCGAAAGCTTATCCAAACCAATGGCGAGGAACTTTAAGGCTGAAGCCTTCGCCGGTAACGGCTCCAAGCTGCACGACCCCGAGGCCGCCGGCAAGGCGCGAGACCTCATCGCGGCGCTGGGCGGGTCGGCAACATCCAGCGAATGGACGCCTGCGCCGAGACCCGGCTGCGGCTGGTGGGCGGCGACGACGACGTTTCGGTGAACGAGGCAGCGCTGCGGGCCGCCGGCGTAGATGGCGTGATGCGGCCGGCCAACCGTACCCTGCATCTGGTGGTCGGCCTCAACGCCGATCAGTATGCGGCCGAGATGCGCGGGCAACTGGCTACGCCGTGACCGCGACGGTGACGGTGATAGCCTATCGGTGTGGCGGTGGTACAGCCATGTAGGAACATCCCCCACACCTTCCCACGGACTGCGCAGACTCCGTCCGTGGTTTTTTCCAATTCAAGTGAGGTTGCTTCCCATGAAGATCGCCGTGTTCAGCAGCAAGCCCTATGACCGCCATTCGCTGGAGCTTTACAACGCCCAGTTCGGCCACGATCTGACATTCTTCGAGCCGCGCCTGTCGCCGGAAACCGTGGCGCTGGCGCGTGGGTTTCCCGGCGTCTGCATTTTCGTCAACGATGCCTGCGACGCTGCCGTGATCGCCGACCTCGCGCGGCACGGCACGCAACTCATCGCCACCCGCAGCGCCGGCTACAACCAGATCGATCTGGCGGAGGCCAAGCGGCACGGCATGGTGGTGGCGCGGGTACCGGCCTACTCGCCCAACGCGGTCTCGGAATTCACCGTGGCGCTGATGCTGACGCTGGGACGCAAGACCCATAAAGCCTACAACCGCAGTCGCGAATTCAATTTCGAGATCGCTGGGTTGGAAGGTTTTGAATTGCGCGACAAGACGGTGGGCGTATTCGGTACCGGCAAAATCGGTCAGATGGTGGTCAAGAATTTGAGTGGCTTCGGCTGCCGCATTCTGGCTTTCGACAAGTTTCCCAACGAGGCCGTGAAACAGTGGGCGACCTATGTGGACGGACCCACCTTCGCCCGCGAGGCCGACATCATCACCCTCCACTGTCCGCTGACCCCGGAAACTCGCCATATCCTCAACGAGGAAACCTTGCCTTACTTGAAGGACGGCGTATTTATCGTCAACACCAGTCGCGGCGCTCTGCTGGACACCGGCAAGGTGATCCAGTTTCTCAAAAGCGGCAAGATCGGCCTGCTGGCTATCGACGTGTACGAGGAAGAAGCTGACTATTTCTACCAGGATTTGTCCGACAAGGTGCCGACCAACGACGAGTTGGCCCGGCTGCTGACCTTCCCCAACGTGCTGGTCACCTCGCACATGGCGTTTCTCACCGACCACGCCTTGCGCAACATCGCCGAAACCACCTTGGGTAATTTCGCTGAGTTCGAGCGTACCGGGCAGTGCGGCAATCAGGTCAGGGAGTAGTTGGGAATAAACATGGTGTGGTCTTTTTAGCGTGCGCTGACGCAGTAGGACAAACTGCAAGAGGCCAGGACTGCGATTCTCGGCGACGCTTACGCGTCGCCGAGGGCGTTTGATTTTACCGGCTCGCAGCAAAAGACGCGAAGCGCCGCTTACCGCGAGCCTCGGTAAAAGATGGGTACGGATCATTATTGACAAGACTACAAAAAAAGCCGGCGAATCTCGCCGGCTTGTTCTCAAACTGGCCCGGCTGTTCAGCCGGCGCCGATTCAGGCGTATTGCTGGGCCACAAAATCCCAGTTGACCAGGTTCCAAAACGCCTCGACGTATTTGGGCCGCAGGTTACGGTAGTCGATGTAGTAGGCGTGTTCCCACACGTCGCAGGTCAGCAGCGCTTTCTTGCCGGCAGTCGCCGGAGTGCCCGCGTTGGACGTGCTCATCAACTCGATCGAGCCATCTGAATTCTTGACCAGCCAGCCCCAGCCCGAGCCGAAGGTGCCGACCGAAACCTTGGTGAACTCTTCCTTAAAAGCCGCGAACGAACCGAACTTCTGGTTGATCGCCGCCGCCAGCGCCCCGCTCGGCTCGCCGCCACCGTTGGGCTTCAGGCAGTTCCAGTAGAAGGTGTGGTTCCACACCTGCGCGGCATTGTTGAAGACGCCGCCGGAGGACTTCAGCACGATCTCTTCGAGCGACAGATTCTCGAACTCCGTGCCCTTGATCAGGTTGTTCAGGTTGGTAACGTAAGCCTGATGGTGCTTGCCGTAATGATACTCCAGGGTCTCCGCCGAGATGTGCGGCTCCAGCGCGTTCTTGGCGTAGGGCAACTCGGGCAGTTGATGAACCATGTCGCTTCTCCTTAGTAATCGATATAGGTGGTAATGTTCGCGTTCGTGTTCGCGTTCGCAATCGCGTCTCGAACCGATGAGCGACTGCTTAGAACCCAGTGGCGGCGTTAAGTTTTACCGCCCGCGCGGGGCCGGGCAGGAATGCGGAGCTAGTCTAGACGCCGGTTCCGGCCGATGCAACGCGGGTTTCGAGCGGCGCGGGTGTGCTATCCTTGCCGCCGACCCCCGCGCGTTGGCCCTGCCCAGGACCGAACCGCGCCTCCCGTTTCAGACTATTGGAGACCGAACCCCATGAACCCGCGCAAGTTCCTGATCCCTACAATCCTGGCCGCCCTGGCCGCCACCGGTTGCGCCGGCTTGAATCTGGGTGGTGGTTCCAGCGGCGACAGCGACGCCGCCAGCACCTCCAGCCTCGGCGGGGCTGGCCGCGGCGGCCCCACGGTCAGCGATGCCGAAATCACCTCCGGCATTCAGGCCGCCTTCAAACAGGACCCCGAACTCGCCGCCGCCAACATCACCATTACGGTCAACAAGGGCGTGGTTACTCTGAGCGGCAACACGCCCAACGTCCAGGCTTATCTGCGAGCGGGTTCTCTGGCCCGCAACGCACCCGGGGTACGCCCGCCGGTCAACGTCTCCAATCTGCGTTACCCGCTCTAATCCGACCCTGCCTTTTTCCACAACGATAAAAACCCAGATGTGCGGCATTAGCGGTGAACTGCGCCTCGACGGCGGCGAACCCGATTTGGCCCTGATGGGGCGGATGTTGCTGCGTCTTGCCCGGCGTGGCCCGGACCACGAGGGCGCCTGGTCCGACGGTCCCCTGCTGTTGGGTCACAGACGGCTATCGGTCATCGACCTCAGCGACCGTTCCAACCAGCCGATGGTGGATCCCGAACTGGGGCTGGCGCTGGTGTTCAACGGCGCTATCTACAACTACCGGGAACTGCGGCGGGACTTGATCGCCAAGGGCTACCACTTTTTCTCCGACGGCGACACCGAGGTCATTCTCAAGGCCTATGCCGAATGGGGCGAGGGCTGCGTCGAACACCTGATCGGCATGTTCGCCTTCGCTATCTGGAACATCCGCGAGCGTAGCCTGTTCCTGGCCCGCGACCGGCTAGGCATCAAACCGCTGTACTACAGCCGCACGCCGCGCGCCTTCCGCTTCGCCTCCAACAGCCAGGCGCTGCTGGCGGCGGCGGATGTGGACACCACCCTCGATCCGGTGGCCCTGCACCATCAACTGACCCTGCACGCGGTCGTTCCCGCGCCGCGCACCCTTCTGCAAGGCATCCGCAAGCTGGCGCCCGCCACCACGCTGACCCTCACGGCCGATGGCCACGAGCGCAGCCGGGTCTACTGGACTCTGCGAGCCATGCGCCCGGCTGAAGCGCGAACCGAGGCGGACTGGACCGAGGCGGTTCACGCGGCGTTGCGGCTGGCGGTGCGGCGGCGGTTGGACGTCGCCGATGTACCGGTGGGCGTATTGCTGTCCGGCGGGCTGGATTCCAGCCTGCTGGTGGCGCTGCTGGCCGAATCCGGCGTGCGCGACCTGCGAACCTTCTCGGTCGGCTTCGAGGATCAGCCGGAGGAGAAAGGCAGCGAGTTCGAATACTCCGACCAAATCGTCGCCCGTTATCAGACCCGCCACCACAAGTACCTGATCCCCAACGATCACGTGCTCGAACGCCTGCCGGAAGCGGTCACCTGCATGGCCGAACCGATGGTCGGCCAGGACGCAGTGGCCTTTTTCCTGCTGGCCGAACGGGTCTCCAAAGCCGTCAAGGTGGTGCAGAGCGGCCAAGGCGCCGACGAGGTGTTCGGCGGCTATTTCTGGTATCCGCGCATGGCGTCCGACACCGGCAGCGATCTGGAACGATTTCGACGGCATTACTTCGACCGCGATCACGCCGAATTCCTGGAAACGGTCGCGCCGGCCTGGCAGGGCCCCGATTACACCGGCGAACTCATCGCCGCGCGGCTGGCGGAACCCGACGCCGAGGACTATCTGGACCAAGTGCTGCGGCTGGACGTGACCACCCTGATCGTGGACGACCCAGTCAAGCGGGTGGACAACATGACCATGGCCTGGGGATTGGAAGCGCGGGTGCCGTTCCTGGATCACGAACTGGTGGAACTGGCGATGCAACTGCCGCCGGCCCTGAAAATCGGCGGCGACGGCAAGTACGTGCTGAAGAAAATCGCTCGCGATTTGTTGCCGGCGGCGGTGATCGACCGGCCCAAGGGCTATTTCCCGGTGCCGGCGCTCAAGTTCGTGCGCGGCCCGTTTTTGGAGTTCATGCGCGACATCGTCAATTCGCGCGCCTGCCGGGAGCGCGGCCTGTTCCAGCGGGCGTATCTGGACAAGCTACTCGCCGAACCGGAGGCGCACCTGACCCGGTTGCTGGGCAGTAAGCTGTGGCACGCGGCGTTGCTGGAACTGTGGCTGCAATTGAACGTAGACCCAGATACACGGGTCAATGCCTGAGTCTTTCCCATTTGAGGTCAACCCATGGACGTACTGGAACGCATCAAAGAGCAGGTCGAAAACAATCCGGTGGTAATCTACATGAAGGGCACCCCGGACATGCCGCGCTGCGGCTTCTCGCAGCGCGCTTCTCAGGCGCTGGCGGCTACCGGCCTGCCGTTCGCCTACGTGAACGTGCTGGAGGATCCGGAAATCTTCGAGAGCCTTCCTCGTTACGCCGACTGGCCAACGTTTCCGCAGATTTACATCAACGGCGAACTGATCGGTGGCTGCGACATTACCTTGGAACTCTACCAGAACGGTGAATTGCAAAAGCTGGTCGAGGTCGCTGTCGCCAAGGCCGATACCTCGTCCACCTGAACGGTTTTCCAGCCCCGCCCGGCCAAGCCGGGCTTTTTTGTGCAATGACGCCCTCAACCACGTCGCCACCCGTTGGCGACCACGCCGACCATCCCCAGCCCGACGAACAACAATAGCGTCCACATCGGGATGCTCAATCCCAACAGAGTCCAGTCCACCTTGGCGCACTCGCCGGAACCGGTCAGCACCTCGCGAACGGTTTCGCTCAACGGCAGGGTCTCCAACATGTAACCCAGCTCGGGTCCGCAACGCGGCGCCTCTTCCGGCGGCAGATGCTGCAACCAGACATGCCGGGCGGCGATGCTGGCGCCGATGCCAGCGCTCAATCCCACCAGCAGCCCGTATGCTTTCGCACCCCAGCCGCTCGGGTGGTGCAGGGTCGCCAGCAAAAACACTACGCCAAGGGCGCACAGGGCCAGCCGTTGAAAAATACATAGCGGGCACGGTTCCAGCCCCAGGTAAAACTGCGCGTAGTAAGCAAAACCCAAGCCGCCCACACAGACCAGAAAACACAAGCCATTCAACAGCCGGCGGTATGGGAACCCGAACCAATCCGGCGCGAAATCACCCACCATTCGTGAATCTTGCATGGCGCTCCCGATAATAAAGAGGTGTTTGTTGCAATCAGACCGGAACCGTCACGCGATCCGAATGGCCCAAGGCCCGATCCGGCGCGACCCGGTCGCGCAGCCGCTGCTTGAGTTCCTTGGCTTCTGGAAACCGCCCCTCCTGCTGGCGCGACCAGATCAACTCCTCGCCGACCCGCACCTCGAACACCCCGCCGGTGCCCGGTTGCAGCGCCACCTCGCCCAATTCCTGCTCGAAAGTGGTCAACAGTTCCTGCGCCAGCCAGGCGGCCCGCAACAGCCAGCGACATTGGGTGCAATAGAGGATACTCACTCGGGGTTTGGGTTCCATGCGTTCTCCACTCAAAGTTTGTCCAGATAGGCGTTGCTCAACTGCCGCATCTGCCGTTCGATCCAGCGCTGGCGCTTGAGTACGTAGGTCGAGGGCTGATCCACCCGGTAGCGCAGTGGATTGGGTAACACCGCCGCCAACCGCGCCGCCTCGCTGGCGGTCAAGCGCGCGGCCGGCTTGTTGAAGAATCGCCGGCTGGCGGCTTCCACCCCGAAGGTGTATTCACCGAATTCGGCGATGTTCAGATAAACCTCCAGAATTCGCCGTTTGGGCCACAGCAACTCTAGCAGCACGGTGAACCACACCTCCAGCCCCTTGCGGATGAAACTGCGCCCCGGCCACAGAAACAGATTTTTCGCCACCTGCTGGCTGAGGGTACTGGCGCCACGCAAGGGTCTGCCCTCGTCCTGGTCCTCCAGCGCATCCTGAATCTCCACAAAATCAAAGCCGAAATGGTCGGGAAAACGCTGGTCTTCGGCGGCGATCGCCGCCAGCGCCGCGTGGGGTGAAATAGCCGTCATCGGCATCCAGTCATAGCGGAATGTCGCGCTCTCCCCCGCCCACAGCGCGCCCAACCAGCTCTGCGCGATGAAACTGGACGCCGGCGGCGGCGCCCAGCGCAACAGCAACACCAGCACCACGGACCCGACCACGAAAACCCCTGCCATCGCCCATAATCCACGGCCGATCCGGGCCAGCAACCGCCGCTTCGCCGGCGGCAATCGGCCGGCGACGGTTTGGAATCGGCCGGTCCAGCCACGCAACCGCTTCGGCATCAGAAAATGCCCCATGCCACTCCCGAAGCCACAGTTTCGCCCAGGTCCTCGCAGCGTTGCAGCACGTCGGCGGTCAGTTCGCCCCGGGCGATGATCGGATCGCAAACCGGCTTGAGCGGATAACCGCGGGCAATGCGCTCGATACTGGTCAACGCCCCGGCGCCATCGTTGCCCGCGCTGATGAACACCGCGTAGGGTAACCCCTCAACCTTGCCTTGCGCTGGATAATAGGTGCGATCCAGAAAGTTCTTCAATGCCCCCGACATGTAACCGAAATTCTCCGGCGTACCCAGCAGCAGGCCATGCGCCCATAACAAGTCGTCCAGACCGGCGCGCAGCGCCATCTTCAGCCGCGTTTCGACCTCCGGCACCCGTCGCGCGCCGCGCAGGACCGCCCGCGCCATCGTTCGGGTATGGCCAGTTTGGGAGTGATAGACGATCAAAAGATGACGGAGCCCGCTCACGTAACAATGCAAGATGGAGATCAAAGGTCGAAGGTATAGGCACGAGGCACGCGGCGAAAGACCGTTTCAGCCGTTTTTCGCCTTCGCCTTCACTTGCCGCGCCCTGGGATTTTCGTTATGGTGGCAGGTCTTTTTACCAAGGCCAGAAAACAGCATGCCAGCGAGGATCTATGTCGAAAGAAGACCACATTGAAATGGAGGGCACCGTGGTTGATACCCTGCCCAACACCACGTTCAGGGTACGGCTGGAAAACGGTCACGTGATCACGGCGCATATCTCCGGCCGGATGCGCAAGAATTACATCCGCATCCTGACCGGTGATAAGGTGAAGGTGGAACTGACCCCCTACGATCTCAGCAAGGGCC
This sequence comes from uncultured Gammaproteobacteria bacterium, assembly GCA_963696515.1. Taxonomy (GTDB): domain Bacteria; phylum Pseudomonadota; class Gammaproteobacteria; order Competibacterales; family Competibacteraceae; genus Contendibacter. The sequence goes on along the minus strand of CAVOKM010000008.1, from coordinate 27,892 downwards.
GCATCACCTATCGCGGGCGCTGAGTCAGGCGCTGATCCCGGTCATTTATTGCTCCTTCAGTATTGCGTGGTAGCCAGGGGCTCCGGGCCGCGCGCCCGCCGACTACCCCAGTTTCCAGCCCGGCCTCAGGGCACCGCCTCCACCTCGGCGATTTCCACTTGCAGGTCGTCGTCGCGCAGGGTGACGACCACATGCCCGCCATTCATCAGCCGGCCGAACAACAGCTCCTCGGCCAAACGGCGCTTGATGTTCTCCTGGATGATCCGCGCCATCGGCCGCGCGCCCATCCGGGGATCGTAGCCGCGCTTGGCCAACCACGCCCGCCCCTCCTTGTCTACCTCCAGCGTGACCTTTTTCGACTCCAGTTGCGCTTCCAGTTCGATCAGGAACTTGTCCACCACCTGAGCGATGGTGAGCGGCGTCAGCGCCTTGAACTGGACGATGGCGTCGAGCCGGTTGCGGAATTCCGGCGTGAACATCCGTTTGATCACTTCCAGACTGTCCCTGCTGTGATCCTGCGCGGTGAAGCCGATGGACACCCGGTCCATCTGTTCGGCGCCGGCGTTGGTGGTCATCACCAGAATGACGTTGCGAAAATCCGCCTTGCGGCCGTTGTTGTCGGTCAGCGTGCCGTGGTCCATCACCTGTAACAGCAGGTTGAACACGTCCGGGTGCGCTTTCTCGATCTCGTCCAGCAGCAACACCGCATGCGGATGTTTCAGGATGGCGTCGGTCAGCAGGCCGCCCTGGTCGAAGCCGACATAGCCCGGCGGCGCGCCGATCAGCCGCGACACCGTATGCCGCTCCATGTACTCGGACATATCGAAGCGGATCAACTCGATGCCCAGTGATCCGGGCCAGTTGTCGGGTCACCTCGGTCTTGCCGACCCCGGTCGGGCCGGCGAACAGGAAGTTGCCGATCGGTTTCTGCTCGTTGCCCAGGCCGGCGCGCGCCATCTTGATGGCGGTGGCCAAGGTGTCGATCGCCTCGTCTTGGCCGAACACCACCAGTTTCAGATCGCGCTCCAGGTTGCGCAGCACGTCCTTATCCGACGACGACACCGTCTTGGGCGGGATGCGGGCCATCTTGGCGATGACGGTTTCGATATCGGTAACGCTGATCACCTTCTTGCGCTTGGCGACCGGCAACAACCGCTGGCTGGCGCCGGCCTCGTCGATGACATCGATCGCCTTGTCCGGCAGGTGGCGGTCGTTGATGTAGCGCGCCGACAACTCCACCGCCACCCGTAGCGCCTTGTCGGCATACTTCACGTCGTGATGATCCTCGAACCGGGTCTTCAAGCCCTTGAGAATCTGATAGGTTTCCTCGACCGACGGCTCGACCACGTCGATCTTCTGAAACCGCCGCGCCAGCGCCCGGTCTTTCTCGAAGATGCCGCGATACTCCTGATAGGTGGTCGAGCCGATGCACTTCATCTCGCCCGAGGCCAACATCGGCTTGATCAGATTCGAGGCGTCCATCACCCCGCCGGAGGCCGCGCCGGCGCCGATGATGGTGTGAATTTCATCGATGAACAGGATGGCGTGGCGCTCCTTGCGCAACTGCGCCAACACCGCCTTCAGCCGCTTCTCGAAATCGCCGCGATACTTGGTGCCCGCCACCAGCGCGCCCAAATCCAGGGCGTACATCGTGGCGTTGCGCAGCACATCCGGCACCTCGCCGTCCACGATCATCTTGGCCAAGCCCTCGGCGATGGCGGTCTTGCCGACCCCGGCCTCGCCGACGAACAGCGGGTTGTTCTTGCGCCGCCGACAGAGAATCTGAATGGTGCGCTCGACCTCCTCGCGGCGGCCGATCAGCGGATCGATGCGACCCTGCCGCGCCATTTCGTTGAGGTTGCTGGCGAAATTCTCCAGCGGCTTGGCGCTCTGGTTGTCGGGAGGCTCCTCACCCTGGTTGGCGGGAGCATCCTGCTGTTCCTCCCCGACCTTGGAGATACCGTGCGAAATGTAATTCACCACGTCCAGCCGGTTGATTTCCTGCTGCTTGAGGAAATACACCGCTTGGGATTCCTGCTCGCCGAACAAGGCGACCAACACGTTGGCGCCGGTGACTTCCCGGTTGCCGGAGGACTGCACGTGCAGCACCGCCCGTTGCAACACCCGCTGGAATCCCAGGGTCGGCTGGGTCTCGCGCGGGTCGTCCGCCCGCAGGATCGGCGTGTTGTCGCGGATGAAGATCTGCAAATCGCGCTTCAGTTTGTCCATCTGGGCGCCGCAGGCCCGCAACACCTCGGCGGCTGCCGGATTGTCCAGCAGAGCCAGCAGCAGATGCTCGATGGTCATGAACTCGTGGCGCCGATCCCGCGCCTCGCGGAACGCAAGATTGATGGAGAATTCCAGATCCTTGCTCAACATACTCGCACCTCGAATCGCGCTCGGTGGTTTTGAAAGTTAGGCTTCTTCCATGGTGCACAGCAACGGATGCTGGTGGCGGCGGGAAAATTCAGTTACCTGCGCCACCTTGGTTTCCGCGATCTCGTGAGTATAGACCCCACACACGCCCCGGCCCCGGGTATGGACGTGCAACATGATCTGGGTGGCCTTCTCCCGGCCCATCCCGAAAAAGTGTTCCAGAATCCGCACCACGAATTCCATCGGCGTGTAATCATCGTTCAGTAGAACCACCTTGTACATCGGTGGTTGCTTGAGTTCCGGCTTCGCCGGTTCGACGACGAGGCCGCGATCTTGATCGGATGATGAATATTCCGTGCTCATGGTGTTAGCAATGCATCTGAAAAAAGAGTGTCTTGTCGAGCGTCCGGCGGCGACGCGCCCGGTTGCGTCGTTCCGCCCGAATCGTGGGCTGACTATTAGATAATACGCGGCCCGCAAGTTTCCTCAAGGGTAGACCGCGTGGAAAAAAACTCGATGAGGCCCCGGTCGATGCCCTCGATGTTTGGATCGAACTGCTCGAAATCGCGGTTTCCGAAACCAGCGCGGTCACGATAGCCTCGCGCGCGGTGATATCCAGTCGCGTTCCTTGTCCTGACTCATGGCGTTGCTCTGGCGGACTACGCGAGCCGGCTCGGATCATCACCCCGCGCATCATGCGCGGCGATTTCCGCCAACAGGGCTGCTTCCTTTTCGGCCAGCGCCATTTGAGTTTCCTTGAATTGGGTGATATCCACGAAGGAGAGCACCGTTCCCGAGAACGCCTTGGGTCCCACGATGTAGGGCGCCACTCGCATCAGGTGCCAGCGCCCCAACTGGGTGCGGACCTCCTGCTCCAGCGGCTCGTTGGTGGCTTGCACCCGTCGCACCGCATGGATGGGATCGCAGTCCACCAGATAATGGGAGATGTGGGTGATGGGCCGGCCGACATCGCTGGCCAGCAGCTTGAAAATCCCAGCGATTTTGGGGGAAAAACGCCGCACCTCCAGATTTTCGTCGAGCAGGAGCTGGCCGATTTGGCTAGCACACAACAAATTGTCCACGTCGTTGTTCACTTCGGTCAACTCGATAATCTTGGTCTGGTATTCGGTGTTGACGGTAAATAGTTCCTCGTTGGTGGATTGAAGCTCTTCGTTGGTGGATTGGAGTTCCTCGTTGCTGGCCAGCAGCTCCTCGTTGGTGGCCTGGAGTTCCTCGTTGGAAGTCTCCAACTCCTCGATGGTGGCTTGCAGGTTCTCGCGAGTAAATTGCAGATCCTGTTCCAGATCGCGCAGCCGTTCCTCGGCCGCCCCAGACAGATCGTAGGATTGAATCCCGGAGTCCGAATCGGTTGGCTCAACCTTTTTGATTTCGCCGATAAACACCGCCGCCAGCGGTTCCTGGCCCCGTTTCTCGGGCAGGGGCCGAATGCGCAACTCCACCAGCCGGAATCCGCCCTCGTGAGACAGGCGGATATTGGAAAAGCGCAGTTCCTGCCGCTGGCGGAACACTTTCTGAATGCCGGTCGCCAGCGGAATGGCCAGCTCCCTGGCCGCCATCTTGGAGATGTCGTTGACCACCTTGCCCGAGGGCAGTTTGAGATAGTCCCCGACGTCGCCCAGGACATGCAGCACCTCCAGGTGTGCATTGACGATGACCGTCAGCGGAATATAATCCCGGGCGACGGCGTCCAGGAAGCGTTCCAGCATCCGTTCCTCCTCGCTGAAGCGCGGGGTCCGGCGGGCGCCAACAAACTGCCCCCGGAGGTCGCGCGAGCGGAGGTCGGTCATGGACAGCAGGTGCGAGGCGTCGGTCAACGGCTTGAGGCGACCCTTGGAACGGTAGAGTTTCCATTTCGGGTCCAGGGCCTCGAAATAGTCGGCCATCTCGCCGGTGGTTTCGCTGGTGCCCAACAGGAGAATACCGTCGGCATTAAGGGAGAAGTTGAAGAATTCGAGTACCTTGCGCTGCAGGATCGGTTGCAGGTAAATGAGCAGATTGCGGCAACTGATCAGGGAGATGTTGGTAAAGGGCGGATCCTTGATCAGATTGTGCTGGGCAAACACCACCATTTCCCGGATGGTGCGCGCGATCTGGAAGCTGTCCTCCCGCCGGTAGAAATACTTGGCCAGCAACCGGGGCGAGAGATCGGCGGCGATGCTCTCGGGATAAACGCCGTTGGCCGCGTAATGGATGGCATCGCGATCGATGTCGGTGGCGAAAATTTTCACGTCGCGGGTGATGCCGAGCGTCTCCATGCAGTCGCGCGTCAGGATGGCCAGGCTGTACGCTTCCTCCCCCGTCGAGCATCCCGCCACCCAGAAGCGGATTTCCCGGCCGCTGGCGTTGCTGATAATCTCCGGCAACCCGTGTTGTTCCAGACGCTCGAAAACCATCGGGTCGCGGAAGAAGTTGGTGACCCCGATCAGCAGTTCGCGGTATAGCGCCACCACCTCACCGGGATTGTTCGACAGGAACTTGACGTAGTCCTGGATCTCATCGGTCTGGTTGATGGTCATGCGGCGCTCGATGCGCCGGGTGACGGTGCTGGGTTTGTAGAAGGTGAAATCGACCTTGCACTTCTCCCGCAGCATGGCGAATACCCGGGTCAGGCCCTGTTCGTCGCTCAGCAGGGTTTCGGAACGCTCGACCTTGGTGATGTAGGGGTGCTTGACGAAGGATAAAAGCTGGGCCGGCATCTGGTCGGGCGGCAGGACGAAATCGGCCAGGCCGGTGGAAATGGCGGCCCGCGGCATCCCGTTGAACTTGGCGCTTTCCTCATCCTGGACCATGACCATGCCGCCATACTCCTTGATGGTCCGCACTCCCCGGGTGCCGTCGCTGCCGGTGCCGGAGAGAATGATGGCCATGGCTTTCTCGCCCTGGTCCTCGGCCAGGGAGCGCAGGAACACGTCGATGGGCAGATTGATGCCCTTGCTGTGATCCTGCTCGCTCAACAGCAGTTTGCCGTGGAAGATGGTCAGGTTCTTCTTGGGCGGGATCAGGTAGACGTGGTCGGGCAGAACCCGCATCCCATCCTCGGCCCGGTGGACCGGCATCGGCGTCTTTTTGGACAGCAGCTCGACCATCAGGCTCTTGTAGTCGGGCGAGAGATGCTGGATCACGACGAAGCCCAAGCCACTGTTGGGCGGCATGTGGCTGAAAAAAAACTCGATCGCCTCCAGGCCGCCGGCCGAGGCCCCCACCGCCACGTAGTGGGTCGGCGGCGCGGGTTCCAGGGGCGGGCTATCCGCCGGCGTTTCGGTCGCGTCTTTTTTGGCCCGGTCAGTGGTTTTCTTCATGGCCCTCTCACTCGATGTCCACAGGCGCTTCAACGCCCAAACTCGCCGGTGGATAGCGTACCCGGCGAGAGAAACTGCCCGCGCCTACGCCACCCCGGCGCCCTTGGCCTGCGCATCGGCGTGATAGGACGAGCGCACCAGCGGCGCGGATGCGACATGGGTAAAACCCAGCGCCTCGCCGAACGCGCGCAGGTGATCGAACTCCTGCGGCGGCGCGTAACGTTCCACCGGCAGGTGGTGAACGCTGGGCTGCAAATACTGGCCGAGCGTCAGCATTTCCACCTGATGGGCGCGCAGATCGCGCATGACCGCTTCAATTTCCGCCGTCGTCTCGCCCAGCCCCAGCATCAGTCCCGATTTGGTCGGAATGCGCGGCCGCCGTTCCTTGAAGCGCTTCAGCAAATCCAGCGAGTACTGGTAATCGGCGCCGGGTCGGGCCTGCCGGTACAGGCGCGGCACGGTTTCCAGATTGTGGTTGAACACGTCCGGCGGCTCCCGCTCCAGAATAGCCAGCGCCACGTCCATCCGGCCGCGAAAGTCGGGCGTCAGGGTTTCGATGACGATGCCCGGCCGCGCGCCGCGCACCGCCCGGATGCAGTCGGCGAAATGGGCCGCGCCGCCATCGCGCAGGTCGTCGCGGTCCACCGAGGTGATCACCACGTATTTCAGGCCCATCGCCGCCACCGTGCGCGCCAGGTTCTCCGGCTCCTCGGGATCGAGCGGGTTGGGCCGGCCGTGGCCCACATCGCAAAACGGACAGCGCCGGGTGCAAATCGCGCCCATGATCATGAACGTGGCGGTGCCATGGCCAAAGCATTCGCCGAGATTGGGGCAACTGGCCTCTTCGCAGACCGTGTGCAGATGGTTGTCGCGCAAAATCTGCTTGAGCCGCTGCACTTCCGGCGTGCCGGGAAACGGGGCGCGAATCCAGGACGGTTTGCGCAGCCGCTGCTTGGGGTCGGTCGGCGCGATCTTGACCGGAATGCGGGCGACTTTCTCCGCGCCACGCAATTTCTCACCCTGCTGGGGAGCGGTTTTGGGCGCGGGCGGCGCGGCGGCGGGTTCGGCGCGGGCGGCGGAGATATCGCGGGAAATGATGGAATCGGACATGACCTGTTCCTGGATGGGAGGGGCGGACAACCAAGCTTTCGACTCGGGATTATGCCGCGAATTCACCCATAAATCCCGCGCCGGACCCCGGCTGGATGCTGGCAATCAGGGCAACCCCGCGACGTCGCCGAAGCGGGCATGGCCCAGGTTGCGGCCGAGGCGCGGCAACAGTTCCTCGGCGGCGGCGGCGGGCGTGAGGTCCACGCCAAGATCGCGCAACTGGGTCACTCGCAGGCCGGGGTAACCGCAGGGATTGATACGGGTGAACGGCTCCAGGTCCATGGCTACGTTGAGGCTCAGGCCGTGATAGGAACGGCCCTGGCGCAGGCGCAGCCCCAGCGCGGCCACCTTGGCATCCCCGACGTAGACGCCGGGCGCATCAGGCCGGGCGTGGGCGACGACGCCGTGGGCAGCGAGCAGGTCGATGACCGCCCGCTCCAACGCCGTCACCAGTCCCCGGACACTGAACCCCAGCCGCCGCACGTCCACCAGGCAGTACACTACCACCTGCCCCGGCCCGTGATAGGTCACTTGGCCACCGCGATCCACCTGCACCACGGGAATCTCGCCCGGCGCCAGCAAATGCTCGGCCTTACCGGCCAGCCCCTGGGTGAACACCGGCGGATGCTCGACCCACCACAGTTCGTCCAGCGTGTCGGCGACGCGGGTCTCGGTGAACGCCCGCATGGCGTCGAACACCGGGGCATAATCACGGCGGCCCAGGCGGCGAAACAGCAGGGGTTCGGAACACGGCGCGGGCGCGGTCATGCCCAAAATCACAGCACCAGCTTGATTCGCGGGTGCCCGCTGAGATCTCGGTAGATCGCGTCCAGATGCGCCCGGTCGCGGGCCAGCACCACCACCGTCACCGACTGGTAGCGTCCAGCGCGGCTGTCCCGTATCCGCACCCGCGTCTCGTCCAGATCGGGCGCGTGTCGGCGCACCAGTTCCACGATCAGCGCTTGGAACTCGGGACCGCCGGCGCCCATGACCTTGATGGGAAAATCGCAGGGGAACTGCAACGGCGATTCATCGTTCATGGCGGCTACCTTCCCGGCCGTTCCCGCTCAACCGAACAGGGAATGGAAGAACAGCAGGATCGCGTCGATCATCCGCCCGAACCAGCCGCTTTCCGGCACGTCCTTCAGCGCCACCAGCGGCGTCTTGCTGACTTCCTGGTCGCCCAGTTTGACCACGATCTCGCCAAACGGCTGATCCTTCTGAGCCGGGGCGATGATGGTCGGCTGTACCGTGGTCGTGGTGCTGACCTGCGCGGCCTGGCCCTTGGGCACGGTCACGTACAACGGATAAACCACGCCCAGCGGCAGCTCGTTTTCCTGGCCCTTCCAAATCCGGGCGGTCATGATGGGCGCGTTGGCATCGTGCAGCTTGCGGCTCTCGTAAAAGCTGAAGCCGTAGTTCAACAGCGCCTGGCTGGCCTGAAAGCGCTCCTTCTCCTTCTGGGCGCCCAGCACCACCCCGATCAGCCGGGTGTCGTCGCGCTTGGCCGAGGACACCAGGCAATAGCCGGCGGACTCGGTATGACCGGTCTTGACCCCATCCACCGAAGAATCGGTCAACAACAGCCGGTTGCGATTTTGCTGCTCGATATTGTTGTACTTGAAACTGCGCACCGAGTAGCGGGGATACTGATCGGGAAAGTCGCGGATCAGCGCCCGGGTCAGGGTAGCAATGTCGCGAGCCGACATGTAGTGGTTGGGATCGGGCAATCCCGGCGCGTTGGTAAAATGGCTGTTCTTCATCCCCAGCCGCTCCGCCTCCTGATTCATCAGCTTGGTGAAAGTCTCCTCGGAACCGGCCACATGTTCGGCCAGCGCCACGGTGGCGTCGTTGCCGGACTGCACCACCATACCCATCAGCAAATCCTCCACCGACACCTGGGTACCCAGCTTGATAAACATCTTGGAGCCGGACGTGCGCCAAGCCTTTTCGCTGATGGTCACCTGATCGTTCAGATGGATCTTGCCCGATTTCAGCGCCTTGTAGATGACATAGCCGGTCATCAGCTTGGTGATGCTGGCCGGTTCCATCCGCTCGTCGCTCTTCATCTCCGCCAGAACATTGCCGCTCTGGTGATCCAGCAGGATATAGCCGCGCACCGGCACCTGCGGCGGCGGCGGGATGGGTTCGGCTCGGGCGGCGGTACAGCCCAACATCAGCAACACAACAGCGAGAAGCGGCAACAACAGGGTACGGACTACATTCGAATACGGCATGGTGTGGCGGTGTTCCGTGGTGGCAAACTCGATGGCCGGTGATTCTAGCCAGAAGTCCGACCCAAAAACAAACCGCCCGGCCGCGTCGCCACAGCCGGGCGGGTGCAAATTCCGGTCGCGCGCGCGACCGGAGCCAAGCTCAGTCCGCGATGCCGCGCGCCCGGCCGATCTTCAGGCTGGCCAGCCGAACCCCCATCGGCCGGGACTCGCCGGCCTGACGCCCCGGGACCGACGGCTTGCCATTGCGGTTGGCGTTCGTGGCCGGAAGGGGCTGTTTAACCACCGCTGCCTTGCCTTTCGGCGCTGGCGCGGCGGACGGCGGGCGGATACCCGCGCGCGCCGAATTCCGGTCATCCTGCGCCTTGGCCGGCTTCACGCCCACCGTCTTTGCCACCGCTTTCGGTGCGTCGCGATCCTCATCCGCCAGCGCCAGCCGGACCGGGGCTCGAGCCGGGAGCGAGCCCCGCTTCCCCTCCGCCAGCCGAGCCGGGGCTTTAGCCACGCGCATCGAATTCCGGTCTTCCTGCGCCCTGGCCGGCTTCACGTCGGCCGCCTTTGCCACCATTTTCGGTGCACCGCGCTTCCCCTTCGCCAGCGCCAGCCGAACCGGCGCACGGGCCGGAGACGGGGCCGCATCCTCATCCGCCGACGCCAGCCGGACCGGCGCACGGGCCAGAGACGGGGCCGCATCCTCATCCGCCGACGCCAGCCGGACCGGCGCACGAGCCAGAGACGGGGCCGCATCCTCATCCGCCGACGCCAGCCGAACCGGCGCACGGGCCGGAGATTGGTCAGGCTTCATACTGGCCAGCAACTGGGCTGGGGGTTGGTCCGACGGCGGCGCCGATGATCGACTTGGGGCCACCTGGGCAAATTCGATCTCGGTCGCTTCAGCCTTCGGTTTCACCCGCATCGCGCGGCTAGCCAGCAGTTCCCGCTGTTCGGCGCGGCGGGCCGCCAGCTTCGGCACGATCTGATACGGCGCCACTGCGGCGACCTCCACCAGAGCGGTGCCCCGCTGCAATACCCCCAGCCGGTCGGCGGCGGCATAGGACAGATCGATGAGCCGGTTACCGACGAACGGTCCGCGATCATTGATCTTAACCACGGTGCTGCGGCCGTTCTCCAGATTGGTCACTCGCGCGTAGGTCGGAATCGGCAGACTCTTGTGAGCGGCGGTCAGGTCAAACATATTGAAGGGCGGACCGCTGGAGGTCTTGCGACCATGAAAATCCTTGCCATACCAGGACGCAATGCCTTGCTCGCGATAGCCCTCGCTGGTCTCCTTGACCCGATAACGCCGGCCGAACACCACGTAGGTATCGGCATTACCGCTGCGGCTGGGCGGTTCGGCTTGGGGGACGGGTTCGTCGCTGGTCACGGCGGCATCCGGGATTTTCAGCAGCAGCCCCGCCGGCCGCGGGTTGTCGGGAACGGTGCTACAGCCGGCTAGCGCGCCCGCCAATGACACCCAAACCAAGGTATGGCTCCAAGAAGAATTGGCCATAAAACGTCTCCCTTCCACCGGGGACGCGCGGTGGCGCGCCCGAATGGTGCGGTTTTTGTGGATTTTCAGGATGACTCAGTCGGTGCGAGTCACGCGTTCCGGCACGGGGGCGCCGGCATAAGGCCGCTGGTAACGCTCGCGGATTTCCTGGCCGAGTTGGTACGCCGCCATGGCGTACAACTGGCTGTGGTTATAACGGGTGATGGCGTAGAAATTGGCGAACCCCAGCCAATATTCCGGCCCTTCCCGTCCCTGGAATTCCAGCAGCATTGCGTCTTGGGCGCCACCGACCGGCGCTTGGGGCATAACTCCCCGGGCTTGCAGGCTGGCGACGCTGTACTGGGGCTGGCCCAACCGGCGGCTGACCAGGGCCGGATAGGCCGCGCCGCTGACCTCGGCCGGCGTGGCAACCGGTTCGCCGGTACGCCAGCCGTGCTTCTTGAAGTAGTTCGCCACGCTGCCGATGGCATCGCGGGGATTGCGCCAGAGGTCGCGGTGGCCGTCGCCGTCGAAATCCACCGCGTAGGAGCGGAAACTGCCCGGCATGAACTGTCCGTATCCCATCGCCCCGGCGTAGGAACCGCGCGGCGCGAGCGGATCGATGCCTTCCGCCCGGGTCAGCAGCAGGAAGTTTTCCAGCTCCTTGCGGAAATAGTCCGCGCGCCGGGGATAGTCGAAGGCCAGGGTGGACAGGGCTTCCAGCACCCGGTACTTGCCCATGTTGCCGCCGTACTGGGTCTCCACCCCGATGATGGCGACCACGATTTCCGGCGGTACGCCGTACACCTGCTCGGCCCGGGCCAGCGCCGCTTCGTTGGCCCGCCAAAACGTCACCCCGCCCTGGATGCGTTTGGGGTTGACGAAGATCGGCCGATAGGCATACCAAGGTTTGGCCTCGGCGGGCCGGGACATGGCGGCGATGATGTCAGGCTTGGCGTAGGCGCGGCCGAACACCGCCTGCAAGCGCGCCGCGTTGAAGCCATGCTGGGCCGCCATCTCGCGGATGAAGGCCTGGACATCGGCCCGGCGGGCCAACGGCTGGCCTGCGTTTGCGGCGGACGGACCGGTCGGGGTCGTCTCTGGCGACGGCCCGGTGGGCACATCCGGCAGGTTGGGAATGTCCGGCTGCTGCCGGATCGGAGCTGACGGCGCGCAGGCGCTCAACAGCAGGGCGATACTGAGCAGATACAGACTCTTCACTCGCTCGTCTCGTTGTGGGCCAGAATAGCGGTCATCGCGTCGGGGGCCGGCGGTGGGTATAGATGCTCATCAGCATACCGAAGCCCGCCATGAGCGTCACCAGGGAGGTTCCACCATAGCTGAACAGCGGCAGCGGCAAGCCTACCACCGGCAACAGACCGGACACCATGCCGGAGTTTACGAAAGCATAGAGGAAAAAAATCAAAATGAGACTACCCGCCAGCAACCGCGTGTAGGTATCGGGCGCCCGGCTGGCCATGTACAGGCCACGGGCGATGATAAAAAAGTACAGAACCAACAGCAAACAGGCGCCAACCAGGCCGAACTCCTCCGAAAATGCGGCGAAAATGAAATCGGTCGAACCCTCCGGCAAAAAATCCAGATGCGACTGACTGCCGTTCAGCCAGCCCTTGCCGTAGATGCCGCCCGAGCCGATGGCGATCTTGGACTGGATGATGTGATAGCCCGCGCCCAGCGGATCGCTTTCCGGGTCCAGGAAGGTCAGCACCCGCTGGCGCTGGTAATCGTGCATGACGTAGGTCCAGAACAGCGGAATCACCGCGCTCAGCACGCCGGCCACGCCGAGCAGGAGAAACCAGCTCAGGCCAGCCAGAAACAGCGCGAACGCCCCGGCGCAGCCGACCACCAGCGCCGTGCCCAGATCCGGCTGCTCGGCGATCAGGATGAAGGGAATCGCGGTGATCAACGCTCCGCCCAGCAGGTGCACCCAGCGCGGCGGCAACGGTTTGTCGGCGAAGAACCAGGCCATCATCATCGGCACGGCCAGCTTCATGATCTCCGAGGGCTGGAACCGCACCACGCCCAAATCCAGCCAGCGCCGCGCGCCCTTGGAAATATCGCCGGCCACCATGACCGCCAGCAGCAACACGATGCCGACCAGATAAATCCACGGCGACCAGAACCGGAAGTAGCGCGGCGGCAGTTGCGCCAGCGCCAACATGATGACGAACCCCAGACCCAGCCGCATGGCCTGGCCGATCACCAGGTTGAGATCGCGCTGGCCGGCGCTGTAGAGCATCATCAGCCCCAGCCCCGAGACCGCCAGCAATCCGATCAACAGGAGCGGATCGAGGTAGATCAGCTTGAGGAACTTGCCGCTGGCATCCTCCAGGCGGTCGGCCGTCAGCAGCAGCGACCCGATTCGGGCCGCCGTGGGTTTGTGGTCACTCGCCACGCGGTTGGTCGTCCCGAGCGGCTTGAATCCCGGCGGTGACGGAATCGTCGTATTTGTTCAGCAGATAAGCATCCATGATCTTGCGGGCCAGCGGCGCGGCAGTGGAACTGCCGCCGCCACCGTGCTCGGCGATCACCGCCACGGCGATGCGCGGATCCTCAACCGGGGCGAAGGCGATGAACAGCGCGTGATCCAGCAGATGCTTGGCCAATCGCTTGGCGTTGTAGCGCTCGCCCTGGCCCAGGGTGAACACCTGGGCGGTGCCGGTCTTGCCCGCGATCCGATACTTGGCGCCGGCGCCGATCTTGTGGGCGGTGCCGCCCTCGACCACATGAATCATGCCCGTGATCACCGCATCCCAGAACCGGGGGTTTTTGACCGTGACCGGCGGCAGTGGCCGCGGCGCTTCCGGGGTTTTGATGCGGGTGCCCGGGTGCTCGGTGGCGTGCAGCACCCGCGGTTGAAAATTGTCGCCCCGCTGGGAAATGACGGCGGTCGCATGGGCCAGTTGCAGCGGCGTCGCCAGGAAATAGCCCTGGCCGATGCCGGCGCTGAGGCTGTCACCGGCGAACCAATCCTGTTTGTAAACCTTGTGCTTCCAGTCCTGAGAAGGCAGCAGCGCGCCTTTTTCGCCCGGCAAATCAATGCCGGTCAGCCGCCCCATGCTGAACCGATCCAGGAATTCATGAATGCGGTCGATGCCCAGATTCATCGCCAGATTGTAGAAGTACACGTCGCAGGACTGGGCGATGGCGCGATCCATGCTCACGCTGCCGTGACCGCCGTGTTTCCAGTCGCGAAATTTGCGGCTCACGCCCGGCAGCCGGTAAAACCCGGGACAGAACACGCCGCTGTTGCGGTTGACGACCCCGTATTCCAGCCCAGCCAGGGCCATCAGCGGCTTGATGGTGGAGCCGGGCGGATAAATGCCGCGCAGGGCGCGATTGAGCAGTGGCTTGTCCTTGGAGGTGTTCAGCGCGCGATAAGACGCGAAATCGATGCCGTTGACGAAGGGGTTGGGATCGTAGATCGGCTGGCTGGCCAACGCCAACACCTCGCCGTTGCGGGGGTCGAGCGCAACGATGGCGCCGTTGTAGCCTTCCAGCACCTTCTCCGCGACCGCCTGCAAGCGGACGTCGATGGTGAGGTGGAGGTGCTGGCCGGGCGTCGGCGGCGTGCGGCTGAGCACCCGCAGCGGCCGGCCATCGGCGTTGGTCTCGACCTGCTGCCAGCCGATGCGCCCGCGCAGCACGTCCTCGTAGGAACGCTCCACCCCGGTCTTGCCGATATGGGTGCTGCCGCTGTACTGGCCGGGATCCAGCCTGCTCATCTCGGTCTCGTCAATCCGCCCGACGTAGCCGACCACATGCACGGCGCGCGGCCCCAGCGGATAGCGGCGGGTCAGGTCGGCCTTGATGTCCACGCCGGGCAACCGGTACAGGTCAATCGCCAGCCGGGCGATCTCCTCATCGGTCAGCCGGAAGCGCAACGGCACGCCGGTGTAGGGCGGCGCGCGCCGGACCAGCCGGCGAAAGCGCTCGATGTCAGCGTCGCTCAGCTCGATGCGCTGGCGCAATTCCGTCAGGGTGGCATCCAGATCCTTGGCCTGCTCGCGGGTCACCTCCAGGTGGTAGGACGCCAGATTGTCGGCCAACAGCACACCGTTGCGGTCGAAGATGAAACCGCGGGTCGGCGGCAGCGGTTGCAAGCGGATTCGATTGCCATCGGCCAGCAGGGTAAAGCGCTCGTGGTTGAGCACCTGCAAATACACCAGCCGGCCCGCAACTGCCAGCAGCCCGAGGAACACCGCGAACAGCGCGAACAGCGCGCGCCGGAAAAACAATTCGCTCTCGGTAGCGCTGTCCTTTTCCCGGGACAGCAATTCGTCCATGGAGGGCTTGGCGAACGGACGCCAGGTTTTCATCGTCGGCAGGCAGGGAAGGTCAAGTGATTTGGAAATACCGACGCACGTCGCGCAGGACCACGAACAGCAGGGGCCACAGCAGCATACCGCCCGCCGCTGGGGCCAGATACCACCCGTCGCGCGGCGGATAACCGATCACGCCGCTGATCCAGAACACCAAAAACTGCTCGATCAACAGAAACGCCAGCACGCTGAACATCTGTCGCCAGGGCGAAAACACCCGGATACGCCGGTGGGTCTGCAAGGTCAGATAGGCCACGGCCGCGAACGCCAGCGCGTGCTGGCCCAACAACGCCCCGCGACCTACATCCACCAGCAGCCCGACCAGCCAGCCGGTGCCGATCCCGATCCGTTGCGGCAGCGCCAGGCACCAGTAGATCAGCACCATCGCCACCCAGTCCGGCCAGAACCGGCTCAGCCAGGCCGGCAGCGGCAAGCTGGATGCCAGAAAAGCCAGCAGAAAACTGCATGTGATGACCCAACCGCCACCGGTGGAACGAACCACAATCATGGCGGCGACGGCGCGACCGGCGCGCCGGTCAGCGCCGGCGTGGCGGGTTGCGCGGCGTCCGGCGTATTCTCCAGCAGTAGCACCTCGCGGATCCGGTCCAGTTGCGCGACCGGCTTGGCGACGATGTGGGCGAACGGACTGCCGGGATCGAACTCGACCTGGGTCACCGTACCCACCGGATAGCCGCGCGGAAACCGCCCGCCCATCCCGGACGTCACCAACAAATCGCCCACTTTCACATCTTCGTTGTTAGGAATATGCGGCAACTCCAGTTGCTGGAAGTGACCGGTGCCCAGCGCCAGGGTGCGCGCCCCGGTGCGATTGATCTGGATGGGCAGGGCATGATTGGGATCGGTGATCAGGATCGCGGTGGATGTTAGCAGATCGGCCTGGATAATCTGGCCGATGACGCCCTGTTGGTCGAGCACCGGCTGGCCGACGTAAATGCCGTGCTGACGACCTCGATTGAGCAGGATGTGATGCCGGTACGGATCGAAATCCACCGCCAGCAACTCGGCGATCAGCACCCGCTCCGGGGTATTGACCGCCGATTCCAGCAGGGAGCGCAGCCGACGGTTTTCCGCTTCCAGAGTGGTCAGCTTCTGCAACTGGGCGCTGATAAACACCTGTTTCTCGCGCAGCCGGGCGTTCTCTTCCAGCAGGGCGGCGCGGCCGGTGAGATTTTCGCTCAGCCAACTCTGGATATCGACGGGCAACCGCGCCAGGTAATGCAGCGGATAAATCGCGGTCGCCAACACGTCGCGCGCACCATCCAGCGCGTGATAGCGATGATCCACCGTCATCGTAACGATGGACAACGTCATCCATAGACCGAATTGGAGAGTTGCCTGCGGGTTGATCGCGAACAAGGGGTGGACACGTTGGCTAGGTTTGAACGCGGTCACCGGCTATTCGATGGCGAAGGCTTCGACGGCGCGCTCGTCCTTGGCGATCAGCTCCAGCACCCGACCGCCACCACGGGCCACGCAGGTCAGGGGATCTTCGGCGACGATCACGTTCAAGCCGGTCTCCTCCATGATCAGTTTGTCGATGTCGCGCATCAACGCGCCGCCGCCGGTTATCACGATGCCGCGTTCGGCCACGTCGGCGGCCAATTCCGGCGGGGCCGCTTCCAGCGCCATCTTCACCGCGCTGACGATGCCCGACAGCGGCTCCTGCAGGGCTTCGAGGATTTCGTTGCTGTTGAGGGTGAAGCTGCGCGGCACGCCCTCGGCCAGGTTGCGGCCCTTGATCTCGATCTCGCGCACTTCGTTGGCGGGATAGGCGCTGCCGATCTCGTGCTTGATCCGCTCGGCGGTCGGCTCGCCGATCAGCACGCCGAAATTGCGCCGCACGTAGTTGATGATGGCTTCGTCGAAGCGGTCGCCGCCGATGCGCACCGCGCCGGCGTAGACGATGCCGTTCAGCGCAATAATCGCCACCTCCGAGGTGCCGCCGCCGATGTCCAACACCATCGCCCCGCGCGCTTCCTCGACCGGGATGCCGGCGCCGATGGCGGCCGCCATCGGCTCGGGAATCAGGTACACTACCCGCGCGCCGGCGCCCATCGCCGATTCGCGGATCGCTCGCCGCTCCACCTGGGTCGAACCGCAGGGCACGCTGATCAGCACCCGCGGGCTGGGGTTGAAGAACTTGCGGGCGTGGACCTTGCGGATAAAGTGCTGGAGCATCTTCTCGGTGACGGTGAAGTCGGCGATCACGCCGTCCTTCAGCGGCCGGATGGTGGAAAGGTTATTGGGCGTGCGCCCCAGCATCCGCTTGGCGTCGGTACCCACCGCCGCGATGGTGCGGATACCTCGAACCGGGTCCTGATTGATGGCGACCACCGACGGCTCGTTGAGAACGATGCCGCCCCCCCGAACGTAAATCAACGTGTTAGCGGTCCCCAGATCAATCGATAGATCGTTGGAAAACTTGCCGCGCAACCATTTGAACATGTTGTTGAAAGCACCTGGTTATCCCAAAGCGGCTAATCCTAACAAGCAGGGGGGTTAGGAGCAAGCTGGCAAATATGGTAGGGTTGCGCGTCTGCTTCCGTTGCAAGGAGAATTCATACGATGTCCCTGGGACCCGCCGAAGTCGCCAAAATCGCCCATCTGGCGCGGCTGGCCATCCGCGACGAGGATGCGCCGGCTTACGCCCGCAACCTGTCGGCCATCCTGGAACTGGTGGAACAGATGAACGCCGTGGACACCGCCGGCGTCGTCCCCATGGCCCACCCGCTGGACATGGCGCAGCGCCTGCGCACCGACGATGTGACCGAAACCAACCAGCGCGAGCATTTTCAGGCCATCGCCCCCCGCGTCGAGGCCGGCTTGTATCTGGTTCCCAAGGTCATCGAGTGAGCCGCTTCCCGCCACCGCCATGCATGAAAAAACCATCGCCCAACTCAGCGCCGGCCTCGCCGCCAGCACGTTCAGCAGCGAAGAACTGACCCACGCGTTCCTGGACCGCATCGAGCGCTGCAACCCGTCGCTGAACGCCCTCATCACCGTCACCGCCGAAGGGGCGCTGGCCCAGGCCCGCGCCGCCGACCAGCGCCGCCAGCGGGGCGAAGCGGGGCCGCTGACCGGCATTCCCATCGCTCACAAGGATATTTTCTGCACCCATGGGGTGCGGACCTCGTGCGGCTCCCGGATGCTGGATCGCTTCATCGCCCCCTATAGCGCCACGGTGGTGGAAAAACTGGACGCCGCCGGCGCGGTGATGCTGGGCAAAACCAACATGGACGAGTTCGCCATGGGTTCGTCCAACGAAACCAGCTTCTACGGCCCGGTGCGCAATCCCTGGGATCCGGATGCGGTGCCCGGCGGTTCGTCGGGCGGGTCCGCCGCCGCCGTGGCCGCACGACTGACACCCGGCGCGACAGGAACCGATACTGGCGGCTCGATCCGCCAGCCCGCCGCGCTGTGCGGCATCACCGGCATCAAGCCGACCTATGGCCGGGTGTCGCGCTGGGGCATGATCGCCTATGCCTCCAGCCTCGATCAGGGCGGACCGATGGCGCGCACCGCCGAGGACTGCGCGCTGCTGCTGGGCGCGATGGCCGGTTTCGACCCGCGCGATTCCACCAGCGTGGATCGCCCGGTGCCCGATTACATCGCCCTGCTCGACCGACCGCTGGCCGGGCTGAAAATCGGCCTGCCGAAGGAGTATTTCGGCGAGGGACTGGACGGCGAAGTCGCCCGCGTGGTCGAAACGGCGATTGACGAATATCGCACGCTGGGCGCGGAGACGGTCGAGATCAGCCTGCCCAACAGCCAGTTGGCGATTCCCGCCTACTACGTGATCGCGCCGGCGGAATGCTCGTCCAACCTGGCCCGGTTCGACGGCGTGCGCTACGGCCACCGCTGCGAAAATCCAAAAGATTTGCTGGACCTGTACACCCGCTCGCGCGCCGAGGGTTTTGGAGCCGAGGTCACCCGCCGCATCCTGGTCGGTACTTTCGCGCTGTCCGCCGGCTATTACGACGCCTATTATCTCAAAGCGCAGCAGATTCGCCGGCTGATCAGCGACGACTTCCGCCGGGCGTTCGAGCGGGTGGACGTGATCGCGGGACCGACTTCGCCGACCGTGGCCTTCAATCTGGGCGAGAAGGTGGACGATCCGATCACCATGTACCTGTCCGACATTTACACCATTGCAGTGAATCTGGCTGGACTGCCGGGCTTGTCGCTGCCGGTCGGCTTCGTCGGCCAGCGGCCGGTCGGTTTGCAACTCATCGGCAATTATTTCGCCGAGGACCGGCTGCTGAACGTGGCGCACCGCTACCAGCAAGTCACCGACTGGCACCAGCGTGCGCCCGTCGCCTTCGCCTGACGCTCACTCATCGTTGCCAAGGTTTTGACTGATGGAATGGGAAACTGTGATCGGGCTGGAAATCCACGCCCAACTCGCCACCAAGAGCAAGATTTTTTCCGGCGCCGCCACCGCTTACGGCGCCGAACCGAACACGCAAGCCTGCGCCATCGACCTTGGCTTGCCGGGCGTGCTGCCGGTGCTAAACCGGGAAGCGGTACGCATGGCCGTGATGCTCGGGCTGGCTATCGGCGCCGAAGTGGCGCGGCGTTCGGTGTTCGCGCGCAAAAATTATTTCTATCCTGATTTGCCCAAGGGCTACCAGATCAGTCAGTACGAGCTGCCCGTGGTCCAAAAAGGCGAATTGACCATCGATCTGGACGATGGCTCCAGCAAGGTGATCGGCATCACCCGCGCCCATTTGGAGGAAGACGCCGGCAAGTCGCTGCACGAGGATTTCCACGGCCTCTCCGGCATCGACCTCAACCGCGCCGGCACGCCGCTGCTGGAAATCGTCTCCGAGCCGGATTTGCGTTCGGCGAAAGAGGCGGTGGCCTACATGAAAAAGCTGCATCAGATGGTGGTCTATCTGGGCATCTGCGACGGCAACATGCAGGAAGGTTCCTTCCGCTGCGACGCCAACGTGTCGGTACGGCGCAAGGGCGATCCGAAATTCGGCACCCGCGCCGAGATCAAGAATCTCAACTCGTTCCGCTTCGTCGAGCGGGCGATTGAATTTGAGATCGAGCGGCAGATCGACCTGATCGAATCCGGCGGCAAGGTGGTGCAGGAAACCCGGTTGTACGACCCGGACAAGGGCGAAACTCGGTCGATGCGCGGTAAGGAGGAAGCCAACGATTATCGCTATTTCCCCGATCCCGATTTATTGCCACTGGTCATCGACGAGGACTTCATCGCCGCCGCCCGCGCCAAGCTGCCGGAACTGCCGGATGCCAAAAAACAGCGGTTCGTGGAGCAGTACGGCTTGTCCGGCTACGACGCCGGCGTGCTGACCACCAGCCGCGAACTGGGCGACTACTACGAAGCCGTGGTTGCGGCGCTGGGCGGCGAGCCGAAACTGTGCGCCAACTGGGTGATGGGCGACTTAGCGGCGTTCCTGAACAAGGACAATCGGGACATCGCCCAAAGTCCGGTCAACGCGGCGCAACTGGCCGGGCTGCTGCGACGGATTCAGGACCAGACCATCTCCGGCAAAATCGCCAAAGAAGTCTTCGAGGCGCTGTGGGCTGGCGAGGGTGACGCCGACGCTATCATCGAGAAGCGTGGCCTGAAACAAATCACCGATACCTCCGCCATCGAGAAAGTCATTGACGACGTAATCGCTGCCAATCCCGAGCAACTGGCGCAATACCGCGCCGGCAAGGACAAGTTGTTCGGCTTCTTCGTCGGCCAAGTGATGAAACTGTCCAAGGGCAAGGCCAATCCGCAACAGGTGAATGAATTACTGGCGGAGAAGTTGAAGGGTTGAATGGGAAGCGATCGCGGACTGAAGTTCGCGTCATTCTTTCGTTTCAGTAGAGTAACCCCCTATGGAAACCACCCGCTTATCCAGCAGAGGCCAAGTCAGTATTCCCAAAGCGTTGCGTGGGCGTTTGCGCCTGCAATCCGGCCAGGAATTCACCATCGAATCCACCGCCGATGGCGCTTTGTTGTTGCGCCCGGCCAAACTGGCGCCGAAGGCGGTTAGCCTGGACGAAGTGGTGGGCTGTCTGCGCTATGCCGGACCCGCCAAAACTCTGGAAGAGATGGAGGCGGCTATCGCTCAAGGTGTCAGGGAACATGAGCATATACACCGTTGATACCATCTTAATGAGCATATCCCGTTACACTATTTCTGGTGCGCTTGCTGACCCAGGATGATCCGGCGCAGGCGGCTCTGGCCCGGCAGGTTTTCACTGAAGCCGCCGTCATTCATATCCCGGTCACGGTCTTTCTCGAAACCGAGTGGGTGTTGCGCTACAGCTATGGCTTTGGCGCTACCGAGATTGCGGAAGCATTGCGCAAGGTGCTGGCGTTGCCCAATGTTCAAACCGCCGCATCCGAAGCCTTGCGAGTTGCTCTGGGAGATTTGGCTCAAGGGCTTGATTTTGCTGATGCCTTACACTTGGCGCTCAGTCCGGCGGAAGCGATCCTGCTGACTTTTGATCGCTCCTTCGCCCGCAAAGCCTCGAAGATGGGGTATACCCGAATCAAGAACCTTTGAGAGCAGCGCCAATCCGCAACAGGTCACCAACCCGTTGTTGGCGGAGAAATCAAAAGGCTCATCGGGCAAAAGTGTGGATTAGAACTCGCGCTATTCTCAGGCAATGTCCGGAGATTTGACGATGCGCTTCTTCAACACGGCGGGGCCGGTCAATCCGGTGGACCATTACTGTTTGCCACCCTTGGCGCGGTTCAGTCTCGCTGACATCCTGGAGTTGCTCCAACAGAAGAAATACTTCGTGCTGCACGCCCCTCGGCAGACCGGGAAAACCACCTGCCTGCTGGCGCTGATGAGCCATCTCAACGCTACCGGCCAATACCGTTGCGTCTATGTCAATGTCGAGGTCGGTCAATCAGCGCGTGAGGAGGTTCGCCGGGGCATTCGCGCGGTCATGAGCGCCATCGCCGCTGGCGCCCGGGATTTCGCCTGCGACGATTTTCCCAATCAAATCTGGCCCGATATTCTGGAACGGCAAGGCGAGGATCGCGCCCTGGAGGAACTGCTCACCGTTTGGGCGGAACGCAGCCCGCTGCCGTTGGTATTGCTGATCGATGAGATCGACGCTCTGATCGGCGATACGCTGATCGCCGTGTTGCGGCAGTTGCGGGCGGGATACGCCAAACGACCGCGCTCGTTTCCTCAAAGCGCGATTCTCTGCGGCGTCCGCGACGTGCGGGATTACCGGATTCATTCCAGCCGGGAGAAAGCCATCATCACCGGCGGCAGCGCGTTCAACATCAAGGCGGAATCGTTGCGGCTGGGTAATTTTATCCGTGGAGAAATGGAAAGCCTGTACCGGCAGCACACCGACGAAACTGGGCAAACCTTCACGGTGGAGGCGCTGGATCGGTTATGGGAACTGACTCAGGGCCAACCCTGGCTGGTCAACGCGCTGGGTTATGAAACGTGCTTCAAAATGAAGGCTGGACGGGATCGGCAACAGCCCGTCACAGTCGAGAGGGTGGACGAAGCCAAGGAAAATCTCATTCTGCGCCGGGAAACCCATCTGGACCAGTTGGCTGACAAACTGAAAGAGGAGCGGGTGCGCCGGGTGATCGAACCGCTCTTGGCGAGCACCGAAGAACCTCGTGATGTATCGCTGGACGATATTGATTATGTCCGCGACCTGGGCTTGATCGCCGCCGACAAACCGGCGCGAATCGCCAATCCGATCTACCGCGAGGTTATTCCTCGCCAGTTGACCGCTGGCACCGAGGAAATGACGGTTCAGGAAACTGCCTGGTACGTCGCTCCCGACGGCCGGTTGGATATGGGGAAGCTACTCACCGCCTTTCAGCAGTTCTTCCGGGAGCATTCGGAACATTGGGTGGAACGGTTCCGCTATAAGGAGGCCGGACCGCAACTGCTATTGCAAGCCTTCCTGCAACGAATCGTCAACGGCGGCGGGCGAATCGAGCGGGAATATGGCTTGGGGAAAATGCGGACCGATTTGTTGGTGATCTGGCCGCTGCCCTCACCCCCATCCCCACAAAAAATCGTCCTCGAACTCAAACTGCTGCACAAAAGTTTGAACCAGACTCTTACCGCTGGCCTGGAACAGACTTGGCAATATCTTGACCGCTGTGGAGCCGGGGAAGGTCATCTGGTGATTTTCGACCGTACCCCGGACAAGCCGTGGGACGACAAGCTTTTCACCCGTCAGGAAACCGTGAAAGGGCGGATGATCACGGTTTGGGGGATGTAGGCACGGCTTCATGGCGAACATCGCCGGGTAAAAATCTCCTCTTCGATCCGCTGGATCAACACTGCCCTTCCCTCGGCACGGTGATATCCAGGCAAGCGCCCGCGCGGCTCGATTCCAGGGTGAGTTGGCCGTGCAGGGCGGCGATGCGGCCCATGAGCGATTGCGGTCCCCAGCCCAGCAGGGTCAACTGGGCGAGATCGTAGCGCCCTTCAAAGGCAAAGCCCCGGCCGTTGTCCTTGACCCGGAGGTGGATCTGGTCCGGTTGCGCGTCGATCTGGGCGAGCGCCTGGGTGGCGCGGGCATGACGGGCGCTGTTGACCAGGGCTTCGCAGACCAGCAGATAAATGTCCTCCGCAAGTCGCGCGGGCAGGTCGGTCGCCGTGCCCTGGATCGACACGTCCACCGGCAGCCCCCACTCCTGCTCGATCTTTTGGGCCAACTCGAGCAGGCGGGCTTCCCAACGGGCATCCGCGGCTTCGCGGGTGTGGCAAGGATTTTTCAACTGTTCGATGAGGCCGCGCAACCGGCGTTGTTCTTCGAGGAGCAGGGCCTGGATGGCGGCCAGCCGGTCGCGCGCCGCGTCGCTGTCCTTTTCGACCAGCAGGCGCTGCGCCGTTTCCAGTTGCAGGGCGATGCCGGTCAGGGTTTGGAGCAGACCGTCGTGCAGGTCGCGCGCCAGGCGATGACGTTCTTCCAGCACGGTCGTTGGTTGCAGGCGCTGCGACAGGCCAGGCCGTTGGGTCACCATCTTCCGTTGAGTTCCTTGAGTGATTAGCCGTGGACGGGATGCATAGCGGAGTTGCAGCATGCGTACCATTGGGGAAGATTGATAAAAATTCCATATAAATAAATTAGTTGAATGATATTTTCAGAGGGCTCGACGCGGGCGTTGCTGGGGATGGGTGACACGTGCGGGTCAGGGTGTCAGCAAATTGGGTCCATCCCTCGCTTTTTCTGGGTTTGAAACCGGTCAAAATGGACCAGTCGTTGCTGAAGACCGACTTGCCCGAATGTGAAGGCGCCGTAGGCGGCCGTTGGCAGGGAATATACCGAGAGAACTTAAGATGATAACGATATAACTTTAGATATATAAAAATTATCTTTATACCTAAATCCTGCAATAGGGTACCGAAAGTGAGGTGAAAAAGGTAGACTACTCAGTAAGTTAACAGCGCCTTGTGGGGTATCCACTTAAGCCGGGACAGTTAGTAATTTCAATGGGTTAAATTTTGCCGGTGTTCTTGGCTTTCGGGGCACGGGCAAGGGGGCCATCCGTTCCACCATCCAGTCAAACAAGTCCGGGAAGGACGTTCTAAACAAGCGTTCGGCGGCGGTGGTTCCATCGGCGCGTTTGAGGTCGAAGTTATGAATCACGGTCATCACCTTCAGGCGTTGGGTCGGCGTGCCTCTGGCGCAATGATTCAGTTGGGACAGATAGCCATTCCGGCCCTCGACGGCCGAGGACGCCCGCTGGAATGGCCCGGCGAGGTCGCGGGCCCAGGCGTGGTAGGTTTCCAACGCGGGCGGCGTCACCGTCGCGGTGAGGGGGTGCTGCAGGAGCGCGGCCTGGGCCTGGCGGAACGCCTGCTGATAGGCCGTTTTCAGGGCGGGGGTTTTGGTTTTCTCCACCTGGGCCTGCCAGTAGACGACGGGGAGCAGTTGCTGCTGGAACCAACTCTGGGTCGGTTCGTCGAGCGCCAGCGGAGCTAACCGGTGTTCCACCCCGAGCCACCACGCATCGACCAGGGCCGCGATTCCGGGAATTTGGCGCTGGAATTTGGCGACCGCCGCTTGATTGTCGCGCGCCGTATGGGCGGCATGGAGGGTATTGAGGGTCGCCACGGCTTGGTGCAGCCGGCTCTCGACTTGGGCGGAACTCTGCGCCTGGCTCTCGGCCAGGGTGAAGGGATGCACGGCCTGGGAGGCCTGTTGCAGCGTGCTTTGACAGGTCGCTCGATCGGCCCGCAGCCCCTCGGCTTGCGCGCTGAGGTGGGCCAGCCACCGCTGTTGGACGTGCGTATCGTGACCCTTGGCCTCCCGCCGAGCTGCTGCCGGGCGTGCGTCAATTTCTCCTCCACCTGCGCCAGTTTTAAGCTCAGGCTCACCCCCATCACTTTGGCTAAATCCCGCAAGGCATGAAATAAATCCGGCACGCTGGGGCACCCCAAGCCGGTCAGCGCCAGCTTGATCAAGGCCTGGGCCCGATCGCTAACCACGTATTTGAGCGCCAAGCCCACCCGCGTCATGGCGGCCTGCACCCGTTCCTGCCAGGTGGCGTAGGTTCTATTGTCGGCCGTCTCTTCCAGCACCAGGTAACCCGACACTAAATCCATCATCACCAACACCACTTTTTGATCGAAAAAGGTCTCGTCGGCCCCGGCGATCATCTCCAGCCGACGCCCCGCTTGACCGAACCGCTGTTCCTGTTCCGCTGAGTAGGCCAGGATGACGGCTTCCATCTGCGTGCGTAACGACCTCAGGGCGCTCGGCGAGACCGCCAGGTAACGCTCGAGCCGGATCCGATGAAAAAACTCGGAAATCCGCTCGACCCCCACCCCCCCTTTCAGGCCAAAGACCAACAGCACCGCCACCACCAAGACCCGCAGCCACTGCGCGCCCTGCTCGTGTTCCCACAGCTCCGCTTCCGGCGCCTGCCGAGCGCGCTCGCGCAGCCCTTTGCAGTACCGATGCACACTACTTTTCGGCAACCCCGTCGCTTGGGCCAGCTTCCGGATCGATGGCGAGCCCCGTTCCCGGAGCACGGTGAGAATTTGTTGGCAGCGCCCTCGTAGGTCCATCCCGTCCCCCGGTCTGTCAGTAAATCGCTACGATATCATCGCTCCTTGGGCTTGATCATTCTCGGAGTGAAAGACTTAGGCGATTTCTTGAAAAGGTTATACCGAACCAGGCCTTGTCTCCCCCCTTTGAAAAAGGGGGGTTGGGGGGGATTTTGATCGGCGGCGTCAATCCACGGGGCTCAAATCCCCCCTCACCCCTCTTTGCTAAAGGGGGGAACGGCAATGCTCCATTTCGCGGTCAAGCAGGTAAGCTTTTTTCCGGAAATCGCCTTAAACTGTCCCGCCTTAAGTGGGTAGCCGCCTTGTGGCGTTCAGGGGAGTCACCTTTTCCATGAAGAAGAAGTCTACCCAAAAAGCAGTTGCCAAGTCACCCCGTAAAGCGCGCGGCACAGTGCGCAAGGTGCGAATCCAGCGTGGGGCGAAGAACTTGACCCGGCAGGCGGGACTGATCCCGGTGCTAAAGTTTCACGAGCGGGTGGGGTTGGCGGGGTTGTTGGACAAGGCCGTGGCTCAGTGCCGGGGGGCGAGTGCCGTGTACACGCTGGGTGACGCGATGCTGCTAACGATAGTCGGACTGATCGGCGGCGCCAGGTCGCTCCTGCAAGTGGTGCGGCTCTGGTCGGATGAGGTGCTGCGGAGCTGTAGCGGCTGGTTGCGGATTCCGGATGACAGCACGTTGGGGCGGCTGTTCAAGCAGGTGCGGCTGGGGCAGATCGTGCAGCTCGAGACGGTAGTGCATCAAGTGCGCCGCCGCGTCTGGCGCTTAGCGTTACGCAGCGGGGGCGCCACCGTCGGGGCGCAGCGGCGGCTGTGGATCGACGTGGACTCGACGGTTAAGACGGTGTATGGGGAACCCGAAGGAGCTGCCAAGGGCTACAATCCGCACAAGCGGGGGGCGAAATCGTACCATCCGCTGTTAGCCTTTTGTACCGCCACCCAGGAGATTCTTCAAGGGTGGTTACGCACGGGGAATGCGTACACCAGCAATGGGGTGGTGGAGTTCATGCAGCAATTGCTGGCGCATCTGCCGACGCGGGTACAGGTCGTGTTTCGAGGTGACAGCGGCTTTTTTGTCGGGGCGTTGCTGGCGCTGTTGGAGGCGCGCGGGCATGGCTATCTGATCAAGGTCAAGCTCAAGAACCTGACTGCGCTGCTGGCGCGCAAAGATTGGACGGCCGTGCCGGGCCAAGCCGGTTGGGAGTGTTGTGAGTTTTTATATGCCTGTCAGGACTGGAACCGACTGCGGCGGTTCGTGGCCGTGCGGCTGGATACCCGGATCGATCCCAGCAGCGCTAAGGCAGCGGCCGAGGATGGCTACGTGTACTTCTGCTATGTGACCAGCGAAGCGTTCGCGCCGTGGCAGGCCCACCAGACCTATGGGGAACGGGCGACCTGCGAGACCTGGATTGAGGAAGCCAAAAACCAGATGGGCTTGGCGCATCTCAAAACCGATACCTTTCTGGCGAATGCGGCGTTATTCCAGTGTGCCATCCTCGCCTATAACACCCAGTGGATGGCGCTGGTCAGTGGCGAGGCGAGCCTGCTGCAATGGGAAATCGCCACCCTGCGCCGCGAGCTCATCCAGGTGGCCGGGAAGTTACTCACCGGCGGCCGCCACTGCACTTGCGGATACCTCCTTGCTCACTCTATCCGTCGGCTTGGAAAGGTGGGCCTTGGCGGACGAACCCACTTAACCCCACGCCTGACCAGTATCAGACGAACCCACTTAACCCCACGCCTGGCAGCCAGTATCAAACCGAACTCGTAGCCTGCCGGCAACCCGGTGGGTAGGGCGATCTCTGCCTCGGGTTCGAGAAAGTCCCGGAAAACGGCCTAAAAACAGATTCACCCTGGACTAAACTGGGTAAAATCCCAGTTGAACCGTGGGTATAGCACTTAATTTGCACCGTCAATTGGTGGTTTTTTCACCACCTTCTTTATGACATAAGGAGATTGCAGAATTTAG
>CAVOKM010000007.1:0-113775 GCA_963696515.1 uncultured Gammaproteobacteria bacterium | reverse complement strand
CCTGTTTGTGTTCTCTGTTTGCCGCCTGGTTTCCCGGCGGTGCCACCCTATCGGTTCCTTAGCACGGGC
This sequence comes from uncultured Gammaproteobacteria bacterium, assembly GCA_963696515.1. Lineage (GTDB taxonomy): Bacteria > Pseudomonadota > Gammaproteobacteria > Competibacterales > Competibacteraceae > Contendibacter. Next base: position 113,706 of record CAVOKM010000007.1, on the reverse strand, counting down.
ATCCTGGGCCGTACGGTACTGTGAGGGCTCTGACTCCTGGGTGCCGTCACCGCGGCGCCCAGGTCTCCCCACTTACGGTGCCTTACCTTCCGATCGTTCCACCTCCAACCACAGCATGCACCCGACCATCGCTTTGACTGCCACGTCAGCGTAGTCGGTGCGTTTCAGGCTTCACCACTTAGTCGAAGGCTCGCCGTCACATGCTGCCGAATCGAGTTCGTCTCCTGCGGACCGACCGTTCGCCTCCGGTTGCTTCTCACCCCGTCTCACGACGACGCCATGACCTTCGGCTACGGAGGTGTGGCTTTCTCCGACACGGACTCTCACCGTGCTGATATGGTACCCTCGTGGGCGCACGGCTATCGCGCTTCGCGCGCTGATCCGGGGCACAATTCGCGAAGATTACAGCGCCTATAGCGAAAGCTTGGAGCGTCTCGATCACGGTTAATCCCGCTCGCGGATCTACGCTGGAACGAGGACGGCCTGGGCGGCATTTTCCAATAGGTTACTGCCGTTTCAGCCGCTCCAGCCGCTGCCACGCCTCCAGCACGCAGGCCACCGACCAGGCTTGGGCCGGCGCACCACGCGGGAAGTGGGGCGCGGCCCCGTCGAAGATCTCGCTGACCGTGCCCAAACCGGCGTCCAGTAAGTGATCGCGGATCGGCTGTAAGCGGGCCTGGGCCGCCGCCGCGTCGCCGTGCACGCGATACTCGGCCAGCGCGTAATGGCCCAGCAACCAAGCCCAGACCGGCCCCTGGTGATAGCCGCCGTCGCGCTCCCAAACTCCGCCGAGGTAACGGGGGCGGTAATCGGGATGACCGGGCGCCAGGGAGCGGAGGCCGTAGGAGGTCAGCAACTCCCGCCCGCAGACTCCCACCACGGCCCGCTGAGTTTCCGGATCCAGCGGACTTTGCAGCAGACTGACGGCGAAGATTTGGTTGGGGCGTGGGGTGGGATCGTCGCCGGCGGGGCCGTCCAGCACGTCGAACAGGCCGGCGCCGTTAGGACGGATGAAGCGTTGGAAGCCTTGCCGCGCCTTGGCGGCCAGTTCCGCGTAGGGTGCGGAGGGTTGCCCTAGCCATTCGGCGAAATCGGCCATAAGGTTCAGGGCGTTGTACCAGAGCGCGTTGATCTCGACCGGCTTGCCGATGCGTGGCGTCACCACCCAGTCGCCCACCTTGGCGTCCATCCAGGTGAGTTGCACGCCGGGTTCGCCGGCATGAATCAACCCGTCGGCCGGGTCCATGCCGATGCGATAGCGGGTGCCCCGGACGTGCCAGTCGATCATGTCGGCCAGCACCGGGAACGCCTCGGCCAGCGCCGGCCAATCGTTGCTGGTTTCGAGATAGGCGCGCCACGCCTCGAAATACCACAGCCCGGCGTCCACGGTGTTGTAGTCCGGGGTCTCGCCCGCGCCGGGGAAGACATTGGGCAACATGCCCTGATCCACGAAGCGGGCGAAGGTCAGCAGGATGCGCCGGGCGCTGTCGAGCCGGCCGGTGGCCAGCGTCAGGCCCGGCAGGGCGATCATGGTGTCGCGACCCCAATCGCCGAACCAGGGATAACCCGCGATCACCGATTCCCCGTCGGGCAGATCCGGCAGCGGCCGGGCGAACAGAAAGCTGTCGGCGGCCAGCGTCAGTTGTTCGATCCAGTCGGGCGGCGAGTCGGCGAGGCGCGGACGGGCGCGGTCGAGCAACGCGGCCTCGCGGTCGAGAAACCGTTGCAGCGCCGCGTCCAGATCAACGGAAGCATCATCGCGCAGGCTGGCGGTGATTCCGACCCAGTGGCCGGGACGCAGCGTCAACAGCGCGTGGCCGACGCACAGATGGGCATCCCAGTCCGGCAGGCCGCGTTCCCGCTCCACCGGCAGATCAAAATTCTCGATCCAGTCCCATTCGGTCTGAAACGCGCCGCCCGCCGCTTGAAAGCGTAGCTTGAACCGGTCGGGACAGGTGACATGAAGTTGCTCGCCCGCCATCTCCACTTGCGGCGTGAAGCCGCCGGGCGCCATGCTGACGTGGTGGTCGCGGGCGTTGACCAGCAAGCGGACCCGCAGCCGCAAATCCCGGTCGTCGTCAATGGTTTCGAGTCGATATGAGATATAAACCGTATTGGCTCCCGGTTCCAGCCAGATGCGTTGTTCCATCACCCGGTCGCCCAAGGCATAGCGCCATACCGGCATCCGGCCGTGCAGGTGGAAAGATTCGAGTTGGACGTGGCCTTCTGGGCTTATCGCTCCACCGCCCCAGCGGTTGCTGAACAACGGGATTTCTTGATCGCCGTCGAGCAAGGTGGCGTCGGCTTTGGCAAACACCAACCAGCGGCCGAGCGGTGGCTGAACCGGCGCGATTAGCAAGCCGTGATAGCGTCGGGTCAAGGTTCCCGCGACCGTGTCAGCGGCGTAGGCGCCTAAGCCGTTGCCCAGCCACCACTCGCGCCGTTCGGCTTGGCCGAGATCGCCGCAGATCGCCCGCCCGAAGCGGATGAAATCGGGTAGTTTGTCGCTCATGCTGGCCGCTCCCCTTGCTGCAACCGTTCCGCCACCCGCAGCGCCCAGGCGTAGATGGTCAGCGACGGGTTGACCCGGCTGGAGCGCGGCAGCACGCTGCCGTCCACCACGTACAGGTTATCCAAACCGTGCACCTTGCCTTCGGCGTCCACCACCGAGGTGTGGGGATCGTCGCCCGCGACCAGGGTGCCGCATGCGTGCGCGGTGCCGGCCAGCGGAATGGCCTGGGCCGCCGCCGGCAGCCCGATCTTCAGCAGCGACCGGCCGAAATCGCGTACCAGCCGCCGGTGTTCCTCTCGCGCCGCCGGCAGTCGCGCCGGGTCGTAGTCGAGCTGGGGGTATTGAGCGCCGTTGGTTTTGGCGACGACGCGGTTGGCGGGATCGGAGCCGTCCTCGGTCTGCAAGAAGAAGCCGTAGGCGCGGTGGCCGAGCGCGCGGGCGAACCAGCGCGGGACCAGCCCCGGAATCAGCGTGCTGAGCAGTTCGCCGTCGAAGCCCAAAGGCTGGATACTGCTGTGCGGCAATCGCTCGTTGAGCAGGAGCAACGTTTTGCGCAGCAGATCGGTCTTGGGAGTGGCGGAAAACGCCAGCATCGCGCTGAGCAGATGGCACTTGTAGTTGCGCCCGACCGCCTTGGCGCACGGCAGCCGCTCGGCCAGCCCGGTGGTTTCCAGATAACCCTGCAACAGACGTGGCGAGTGCAGCGCGCCTGCCGCCAGCAACACGGTATCGGCTCGGAATTCGCCGCCGTCCTCGGTGCGGACGCCGATCAACCGCTCGGGCCGGTCGGGGTCGGCGATGAAGTCGCGCACCGCCTGCCCGGTCAGAATGGTGAGGTTGGGCAACCGTTGGACTCGCTCCAGCAAGGCGTGCTGGCCGTCGGCTTTCAAATTCTTGACCGAAGCGAAGGCGTCGAAATGGGCGGCTTCCTCGGGATGCTCGACGATGCTCGGGTCCAGCGCCAGCGCCAGCGGCTGGGCGTTCCAGCCGGCGCCGTTGCGGGCCAGCTTGCCGACGATGGCCCGCAGATCTGGTTCCGGCTCGAAGCGATGGACGCCCAGTAATGCTTCCGCCTGCTCGTAATAGGGCGCCAGCTCCCGGTAGGCCATCGGCCAGGACAGACATTGATACGCCGGCTCAGCTTCGAACTCGTGCGGCTCGAAGCGCACCAGGGCCGCGCCGTACCACTTGGTCTTGCCGCCCAGATTGAAATATTCCTCCGGCTCGAACGTCCGGCCGTTTTTGTCGAGCCAATGCTCCTTGCTCTTGAAAATTCCCTGGCGGATCACCTTGTCCACGTTTAGGGTGCTGCCGTCGCGCGGGAGTTCCCGCCCCTTTTCCAGCAGCAATACTTGTCGGCCGGCCCGCGCCAGGGAGTATGCCGCCGCCGACCCGCCCGCCCCGGAACCGATGATGATGGCATCGTAACGAGCACCGTTCATGTCAGCCGCCCATGTCGAAACCGGGATAGAGGGTCATGCCGCCGTCCACGTACAAGGTAGCGCCAGTGACGTAATCGGAAGAGTCGGAGGCCAGCCAGACCACGGCGCGGCCAATGTCTTCCGGTTCCCCGACCCGCCGGTAGGGAATCAGCTTCAGCAAATCCTGCTCGGCCTCGGGGGTCTTCCAGGCGGCAGAGTTGATCGGGGTCTTGATCGCACCGGGCGAGATGGCGTTGACCCGGATGCGGTGCGGCGCCAGCTCCTGAGCCATGGTCTTCATCAGCATGTTCACCCCGCCCTTGGACGCGGCGTAGTTGGCGTGCCCAGCCCACGGAATCACGTCGTGCACCGAGGACATGCAGATGATCTTGCCGGCGGCGCGCGACAGTTCCAGCATGACGCCACGCTGGAGGAATTCGCGGGCCGCGGCGCGGGAACAGAGGAATTGGCCGGTCAAATTGATGTCGAGCACGTGCTGCCAGTCGGCCAGACTCATCTCGACCAGGGGGGCGTCCTTCTGCAGGCCGGCGTTGTTGACCAGGATGTCGATACTGCCCCACGCCGCGAACATTTGGGCGAACATGGCTTCGACCTCGTTTTCTCGGCCGACGTTGGCGCCAATCGCCATGGCCTCGCCGCCGGCGGCCTGGATGTGCTCGACCACGGCTTGCGCCCGGTCCGCGCCACCGGCGTAATTGACGACCACTTTCGCGCCGGCCGCCGCCAGCGTCTTGGCCACGGCCGCACCGATGCCGGAGCTGGCGCCGGTCACCAGGGCGCGCTGGCCTTTCAGAACGGGTTCGCTGGTATTGGTCATCGGCATGAGTATTCTCCTTAATCAAAATTCTAGGGAACGATTCGAGGGGACAGGGCGGCCTTGGCCGCCGGGGGGCGTAGTGGGAACAGCCTGGTCTTGCTCCGAGCTGTCAGACTGAGCAGAGCCAGCGACACTTCCAGACTCAACACGCCCCCTATTCTCCATTTCCTTGAACAGGCCTGGTTTGCATCGGCGGAAGTGGAAACAGATGGCTGGTTCATGACATCACCTCATACCCAATGAAATACGATGAGTGATCGAGTCGCCGCCAGGTCATTCGCACGGAAAGATCTGGCTGGCGATTTCGGAGCGTCGGGATTTAGCCGCGCTCGTTGAACCCACTGAGGACGGCGGAGAACATCCTGGAGACGGAGGTCTCGACAGCGGTTCTGGGGCTGACCGCGACCGCTTCATTTTCCACCGTGTCCCGGTCGTTGAAACCACTGGTCGTCGCCATCGTGTCAGCGCGCCGAACGCTTTGCACGCTCTGGGTATTGGCGCTGGAATAAGCATTGCTGATGGCGTCCACATAGGAACTGCCGTGATTGAAAGGCTCCGCCAGCGCGGTCGTGCTCAGCGTCAGGCCGGAAGCCAGAATCAACAGGGTGGTCGTGATGGTCTTGTTCATGGGGTACTCCTCATGGGCTGGTTTAGAGATATCGTTGACTGACGATCTCTATTGAGCAACCCTCATGCCACCCCGAGCTGTCTAATATATAATTTTAAATATCATTAGGTTGCAGTTTATCCTGAAATGCAGGAGGGGTTGGCGACGGGGTAGGTCCCGCGATATATCGCAAAGCCATCAAATAACGCGGTTGGCCGTTATCGCCGGAAAGGGTCGCAACCGATCATTCGGCTTTCCGGCGCGAGCGAATATGACGGAGGGACCTGATACCGGAAAACCGCACGCCGGGATTTGTGCCGAGGGCGCCAAGCAACTGGCGTTCCTACGGCGATGGCCTCGTTTCAGGAGGAAATATGCAGATCACCTGTCTTGGTTTCGAACCGGACAGAGGTTCGCAAAAGTGCAGATCGCTCGACGATGCCTGCGGCAGAGGTCGAACAACACTGGCTTCATCTTCGCGATATCGCAGCGGAGAGCCCTAACCATCGACTATTCGTGGGCCTGTGCTTTCCGCCATGCCGCCGGTGGCATCCGACCATCCGTTTGAAAGCCCGCGAGAACGCCGCTTCGGAGTCGTAGCCGACATCGAGCGCAATCGTTGCCACGTTGCGATTCGATTCGCGCAACAGCCGAGATCCAAGCTGGATGCGCCAACTGGCCAGATATTGCATCGGCGGCAGGCCGAGGAAATTCACGAACCGCTCGTGGAGCGCGGAACGCGACAGGCCGACCTCGCGGCCGAGATCGTCGACCGTCCACGGATGATCGGGGCGTTCGTGCAGGAGCGCCAGCGCCTTGCCGACGAAACGGTCGCGAAGTCCCGCGAGCCACCCGGTCGCCTCCTCGGGCAAGCCGTCGAGGTAGCGGCGGGCGACATCGATGAACATCATCTCCGAAAGTCGTTCGAGCACGGCCTCGCCGCCGGGCCGCCGTTCGTTCGATTCCACTACCGCCTGGTCGATCACGCGCGCGACCCAGTCGCCGGCGCGCGCCGCCGGTAGATGCAGGATGCGAGGCAGCGCGGCAATCAGCGGATTGAACGGCTTGAGATCGCAGCCGAGAAACCGCACACCAGAACCGTGTCGGCGTCTTCGATCAGCAAGCTCGCCCGGTCGTCAACGACTCCGTGACGAATCGAGATCGGCAAGGGCTTCGGGTCGTTGCGTCGCGCGAAGACCCACTCGGGCTCGCGCCGGCTCGGCTCCAGGCCGGGCGCGCTCGAAATCACGTGACGATCGCCCTGTGGAAACATCACGATGTCGCCGACGGAGAGCCGCACCGGCGGCAATCCCGACACGGCCGCCCAGCCCTCGCCCTTCGCGACCATGTGGTACTCCATCGCATGCTCGCAGCCGGGCACCACCGCCTCGGCGATTTCCTGCGCTGTCGAAGCCTCCGCGGACCATTGATCGCGCAAGCTCACATAAAAGAACACCGCGCCGCGCAGGCGCACGCTGCGCAACAGGTCGGAAAGCGTATCTCGGCTCATGATAAAGGGACCGACGGCGGACGACTGATCGAGCCGCATGGGCGAGCGATTTGGTCGTGGATTTTTCGCGACACCGAATCAAGTTTGCTGGACGCCCGGTGAAGTGTCAACGCCGCTCTCTCGGGCAATATTGCACCACCGACGGCCATCGGCGGCGCGGGCGAGGGCGGTACTCTCACCTCGACGCCGCCAGGCTGACGGGTAGGCCTGGTTTCCATCCACCATCGGGAGAAGTGACATGGGTTTCGAGCTGAATGTTTGCACTCCGGCCGCATCGGCGACGGCAGCGGCGGTTTCCCCTCCGCTTCTGGCAGCAGGTCGGCCAGCCGGCTAACGCCATGGCGATGCAAGGCGCCGCCAGCGGTCTACGAAAGCAGCGCGACTACGCCGCGAGCTTGAGGTCGACCTTGGGAAAATCCACATCGGTCAGGGCAACGTTATTGACGTAGTTGGTGAGCACGTTAAGTGCCACGTTCACCACGATCTCGATGATGCTGGCGTCATCGAAACCCGCTGTGCGCAAGGCTGTGAGGTCTGTGTCGCTGACGCGGCCATGCTCGCTGGCTACCCGGCGGGCGAATCGAAGGGCGGCGTCGGCCTTGGTCTCACTCGACCGGCCGTTGCGGGCGGCGCGGATCTCGAACTCGTTGAGCTTGGCCAGATTCTTACCAAGGTACGTATGCGCGGCCAGACAGTATTCGAAGCCGTTGAACTCAGCAACGGCCAAGGCAATGCGTTCGCGCAACGCGCCGTCCAGTACACCTTTGGCCAGCGCGCCGTTGAGCGACAGATAGCCCTCAAGCGCGGCTGGACTGTGACCTACCAGCTTCATTAGATTGGGCACAACACCCAGTTGCTTGTGTACGGCGTCGAGGAGCGGCTTCGACGCGGCAGGGGCTTGTTCGACAGTCGGGATGGCGATTCGGGACATGCTATTTCTCCATTGTAAATTGGGTTGATTAACTCGCATCGCACGATGTACTGCGAATTACGACACGTTGCCAAATTCCACGAGGGCTGGGTTAGGAATAACCGGGATTGGCAACTTATCTAGAGTTCGCAATATTCGTGCCATCATTATAAAATGAAAAAATAGGCATAATAATCATTAATTTATAGTTTAATCTCAAACTCGTAGCGGATTGGCGGGGTAATAGAACCTCGCGATATATCGCAAGGCCATTAAATAACAAGGCGGGCCACTATCGTTTGCTGGCCGCAATCGGTCATTGGGGTTTCCAGCGGCCATTAAACCCGCCCGCCCTGCAACCGGGTGCTGGCGGACATGGCCATGCGGAAGCCACCGGCCGAGAGCCGATGGTGGAGGGAACGAAGACGGGGCTGATTCAGACCGGGGATTTGGCTTTGCGGATGTTCAACTTCTGCATCCGGGAGCGCAGGGTGCTGGGGTTGAGGTCCAGAATGGCCGCCGCGCCCTGCTCGCCCTCGATCACCCAGCTCGTGCGTTCCAGCACCTTGCTGATGTAGTCGCGCTCCATCGCTTCGAGCGAGCCCAGTGGTTCGGGAGAACCCGTCGCCTCCCGTTCTTCCAGGCGGAGTTCGAGCGCGTTATCGATTTCCAGCAGGGGGTCGTGGGCGAGAATGGTGGCGCGCTCGATGACGTTTTGCAGTTCCCGGATATTGCCGGGCCAGGGGTAATGTAACAAGCGCTCGCACGCTTTGGGCGACAGGTCGCGCACCGACTTGCCCATCTTCCGCGCGAACTGGTCCAGAAAAAAACGCGCGAGCAGCGGAATATCGGTGGGGCGTTCGGACAGGGATGGCATGCGGATGGGAAACACGTTGAGCCGGTAATAGAGATCGGCGCGAAACGTCCCATCCTTAACCATTTTCGCCAGCTCGCGATTGGTGGCGGCGACCAGTCGGACGTTGACTTTCAGTGTCTGGGTGCCGCCCACACGTTCGAATTCCTGCTCTTGCAACACCCGCAACAGCTTGGCCTGGGCGCCGGCGGTCAGCTCGCCGACCTCGTCCAGGAACAGGGTGCCGCCGTCGGCCAGTTCGAAGCGACCCTTGCGCTGGGCGGTCGCGCCGGTGAACGCGCCTTTTTCGTGGCCGAACAACTCGCTTTCCACCAGTTCGCCCGGCAAGGCGGCACAATTGACGGGTACGAACAGCTTGTCGCGCCGGTCGCTTAAATCGTGAATCGTCCGGGCGATGACGCTTTTGCCGGTGCCGGTTTCGCCGGTCAGCAGCACGGTGGAATCGGTGCCCGCCACCTGCTCGGCGTAGGCGAACGCCTCCCGCATGGCCGGCGAATCGCCGACGACGTGACTGGGGCTCAGCCGGGTCTTGATTTCCTCTTGGAGATAGACTTTTTCCAGTTGCAACTGCTTGAGGGTTTCCTCGGACTGCCAGCGTTCGGTCACGTCCCGCAGGATCACGGTGAAGAACCGCCGACCCTCGATCTCCAGCGGCGAGAGCGTGGCTTCCACCAGGAAATCCTCGCCGTCGCGGCGCCGGGCCGTCAATCCCTCGGGCGCCCACAGTTGCTGGGAGCTCACGGTAGTCGGCTGGACCGCCAGGCAATAGCCTTTGAGCAGATTGGCGAAGCGCTTGGAAAGGAAAGGCTCGAACGGTTGGCCGATGACCTGCGGCGCTGGGCAGCGGAATATCTTTTCGGCGGCGGGATTGAACAAGGTGATGCGTTGCTCGGCGTCGATGATGATGATGGCGTCCATGGCGCTGGCCAGCACGCCGGCCAAGCGTTCCTCGCTCTTGCGCAGCGCCTGTTCGGCGCGCTTGCGCTCCAGTTCCGCCCGGGCGCGGGCGGCGAAAATTCGGAGCAGCGCCATGCCCCGGAATTCCTTGACCATCGGCTGGTCGTTCATTACGGCCAGGTGGCCCATCATTGCGCTCCCCGATTCGGACACCAGCGGTACGCCGAAATAGCTCTCGATTCCCATCTCCTTGAGTTCCGGATGCCGGGGGAACATCTCGTGAACCTTGCGGGTGTAATACACCGTCTCGCCGCGAATGACGATTTCGCAGGGGGTGCCGTCCAGATCGAATTCGAAGTTGTCGATGAACTTGCCGTCGAACCAGAACGCCAGGGTACGCACCCGCGCCTTGTTTTCCAGCAGTTCGCTCACGAAGGCGTGGCGCACGTTCAGCGCCTGGGCGAGTTCCCGCACCAGGGCGTAGAAGAATTCGGTACCCGTGGCGGTGGCGGTCCCCTCGACGATGGCGCGCAAGGCCAGGTGCATGGCGTCCCGCTCTTCGGCGGATAGCAGCGCGGGGTCGCTGCGGGGGACGGATCGTTTTTCAGCGGGTTGTGCGACGGTTCCATTCATACAAGAGCCCTCCAGAGATGGCTTTACCAGCAAGAACTACTGGATCAAGGTATAGCAGGGTTCATTGCATCGTGCGACCCAAAAGGTGTTGGCCGAAAGAGACGGGGGAGAAAGAGGAATGGGGTGGCTGTTATACCACCCCATCTCAACCCATGCTTGCCACCCAGGTGGCGATGATGCTGTATCTATGATCTGCCAGCAGGATTACTTGTCGCTAAATCCGACTTTAATTTCCTGTGCGTCCAACACCCCATCCTTATTGGTGTCCATCTTGGTCCAAGCCGCCATGTCGTTGCTATGCTTCATATATTCTTCCTTGGTGATTTTACCATCACTATTGGCGTCCATGACCTCTGCCGTTTTCATATTGAAACCTTGAGCGAACGCGGTGCTCAGGGCCAGACCGGAAATCAGGGCAATAGTCATTTTGGTCGACATATTCATTGCAAGCTCCTCATTTGAAAAAGATTTAAGGGGTGGGTGGTTATACTGCCGCCTTGGCGGTAGTGCTTCAGACGTGGATATCGATATTCATCAGGCACTTGATCATCAATGGCGGGTGAACCTGCATATCCACGTCGGAAACACTATCCTTCCAGATCATCCGCCACCCGCAAAAGACCCCAGCGTGGGTGATCGGCCCGGTTTCCTTGCAGGGTTGTCGTTACCAAAGTCCCTCCCTGACGTAGAGTTTGCTCAGTAGGGTCACTTGCAGCAGGATGGCTTTCAGAAGCGCGGACTGCAGCCGCTCGATTTCCTGGGGAGCGAGCCCGCTGGCGACCAGCAGGGTGCGCGCCGTGGCGACCAGCGGAAAGGACAGAGCGATCAGGTAGCGGTATCTCGGCAGTAGCGCCAAGAGCGACTGCGCAGACCGGTCCGGCGGGAGTTCGGCATACAGTCGCTTGAGCCTGGACGGTTCGTGGGGGGAAAGGCAGGTTTCGGACAACCACTCCCGGAACAGGCGGCGAACGGTCGCGGAACCGCCCGCTGAAACCCCCGAGTACTCATTACAGAGGACGGCCAGCGACGCCGCCAAGGCGGGATAAGCAGCCACCATGCCGAGCACCATGTCCAGGTAATCGTCGGTTTGCCCCTGCAGAATTCGCCAAAGCTTCCGCAGAGCGCGTTCGTCGTCCGGAGAAAAAAGACCGACTCGCCCCAGCAATTCGACCTCCTCGGCATTCGGAAACCAGGGTGGGGTTGCCACGGCAACCGCGTCCTTGCCAGGAAGCTGCGCCAAGCCGGTCATGGGGGGATTTATCTCCTCGGGTTGCGTGTGGGCGTGAACTACCGGTGAACCAGCCGGCCGATCAGATGATCGAGGGACAGCTTGCCCGGACCGTGGCAGATCGTGATCAGTAGCAGCAATCCCCACACCTGGTGCTCGGCCAGTCCCCCGGCCATCAAGTCCGGGTAGGAAACGACGGCCAGGATGTTGAACACGAACAGCGCCAGCGCGGCGTAGCGGGTCCCGAGACCCAGGAACAGAAACACCGGCAGCAGCAGTTCCGCCGCCGTGCCCATATAGGCCGCCAGCATCGGCGGCAGCAGTGGCACGTGGTACTCGTACTCGAACAGCGTGAAGGTGCTATCCGTCGGGAACACGCTCAGCGGATAGTTGAAGGTATGCCCGAACAGCGTGAAGCTGTCGGTCACCGTCTTGGTCAGCCCGGAGCTGAAGAAGGCGGCGGCGACCCAGTAGCGAGCCAGCAAATCGGCGACCGGCGTCAGCCGTTCGGCGGCCTTGTGAAACAGCGCGTCGGCCTTTTTCAGAACGGGCGCGGCTTTCGCCCAGAACGAGCGTTGGGGTGGAGTGGCGAGCGTATCGGTGGCGGTCATCATGGGGATTCCTCCTTAGGGTGGTTACCATCAAGCAACAATCAAGCATTGGGCAGAAAAAAGTCGACCAGGGCGCCTCGTAATACATGCCGGTGGAAACAGGCCGGTAGGTCAAGGGTCGGTTGCGCGGCCAGCGCTTGCTCGCAGGCCGTGGCGAAATCACCATTCCCGGCCAGGGCACGCAGCAGGCTGAATTCGCCGTCTGCCAGGGTTTCAAACTCAATGTCCAGATTCTCGCGGCGAACGATCAGCAACTTGACGCCGCCCTCGGCCAAATCCACCGTCGAATCGCCGCCGAAATCGTCCTGATTGACCTGCCAGATCCGCAGGATCGGAAAGGCCGATGCCAACAGGCGCGCGGCGGGGTGCAAGCGGAAACGCAATTCCCCCTGCCGCTCGGCGGGTACCTGCGCCAGGGCCGCCAGATCGAGGGTCCGCTGGCTGGCGGCATGGAACACCTGGTGATACGCCCATTCCAGGCGGGCGACGTCGGGCAGATAGATCAACTCGGCGGTTGGCGGGAACGACTGAAGAAACAGCGGGAAGTGCTCGCCGAACTCGTGCAAGTCGCCCGACCGGGACGGATGGCGCGTGATGTATTGCGCCGCCGCGTACTGGAAAAACTCTTCGCCCACCAGGCGGCGCACCACCGGATAAACCGCTGCGAGCGCGCCGGTCAGGCTCAGCACGGTGTTGTGGCGGTAGACCTGCAAGCGGCGGGCGCTGCTGAGGCCGGCCGCGCGGATATGGCGGTCGAAGCCGTCCCCGTCGCCGTCCAGCAGCGCGGCGGCGAAACCGAGTTGCAGTTCACGCAGCCTGGGCATGGCGTTCCTCCAGAATCGCATCCGCCCGCCGAGCCTCGTCCACCAACACCGCCAGTTCGGGCAGGTCGGTGTCCCATTCGATGAGCGTCGGAATTTGGCCGAAGCGTTGCACCGCTCGGCGGTAGAGTGCCCAAACCGCCGGCCAGACCGGCCGGTTGTGGCTGTCGATCAAAATCTCCCCGTCCTCGAAGCGATTCACCGTGAAACCGGCCAGATGGATTTCCCGAACGACGTGGCGGGGAATCGCCCGTAGATAGGCATCGGCATCGAAGCCGTGGTTGCGGGCGCTGACGTAAATGTTGTTGACATCCAGCAGCACCCCGCAGCCGGTCCGCTCGGCCAGTTCGGTGAGAAACTCCCATTCGGGAATCGTCGATTCCACGTATTGCAGATAGCTGGATGGGTTCTCGATCAGAATGGGCCGGCCGAGCCGATCCTGGACCTGCGCAACCCGCGCGACCAGGTGGTAGAGCGCCTCTTCCGTATAGGGCAGCGGCAACAGGTCATTGAAGTAACGCCCGCCCACCGAACCCCAGGACAAATGTTCGGACACCAGGGTCGGCTCAAACCGCCGAATCAGCTCCTTGAGTTTGCCCAGATGCCGCCGATCGAGCGGATCGGTCGAACCGATCGACAGCCCGACGCCATGCAGGCTCAAAGGGTAATGGGTGCGGATGCGCTCCAGGTAATGCAGCGGCTTGCCGCCCGCCCCGAAATAGTTTTCGCTGTGGACTTCCAGCCAACCGACCGGCGGCTGGGTTTCCAGAACCGCGTCGTAGTGTTCGGCCCGCAGGCCGATTCCGGCGCGGGCCGGAATCGAACCGGGGCCAAGCCTGGACAGGGCCGGCTTGGCGGTCATCGGGATCGCCTCAGGCCTTTGGCTGGGTGCTGCCACCGACGATCTTGTCGCAGGTGCCCTTGGGGACGTAGACCCAGGAATCCCCCTGACCGTCCTTGCTGGCCTGACCGGCGCAGGCGTGCGCGCTGGTTTGACAGTCGTTCTTGCCCGCCTTGACGATGCCGTAGCATTTCTCGGCGCCTTTGCCCTTCTCTTCCTCGGCGGCGCTGGCCTGACCGGCGGCGGTCAACAGGCCCAGGGTGAAAATGCTGGCGAGAGCGGAATGGACCAGGGTTTTGCTGTTCATGAGCGATGGCTCCTATAGGGTTGATAAAAGTTCACAACATCGAATGTGTCGCGGGAGGCTACCTTCCCGCGATGGCCGGGCGACAGGATTTGGCGAGTCGCCTTGGCGCATCTGGATGTACCGCCGAACCGATCCGAACCCGTGGGTTAGGTTTGCTGGGGGTTTCGACCTGTGGCGGTGACCCGCGTGAACCTGTTTCAAACCCCGTGCCACATTGCGATTTGAAAAAATAAATAATATTTATCAAATACTTAATTTAATTAAGTACGGACTAGGCAAAGCGGGAGCACGGATGGAGGACCACGCTATTTCGCGGTTGCCGCGATATGGCGCGGCGGAGCGTGAATCTCTATGGCACAGTTACGGCGAGGGATGGATGTCAATTGAGGTTTAGAGGATTGGATCGAACAGCCGCGCCGCCCGCACCGCCCATCGGAACGGCCAACTGCGGTCTCGCAAATCAGCAGCGGAGGTTCTCCGGGACTGCTGGAAATCCCGCTCCAGCATCGCAGCCACCTGGCCAGCGAACGTCCGGTCCACCACCACCGCCATGACTTCGAAATTGAGCCGCAACGAGCGGTTGTCCAGATTGGCGGTGCCGACCGCGGCAACCTCATCGTCCACCAACACCACCTTCTGGTGCAGAAAGCCGTTCTGGTAGCGATAAAGCTGGATGCCGGTCCGGTCCGCCACTTCCAGGAAAGAGAACGAGGCCAGATAGACCAGTTTGTGGTCTGGCCTGACCGGGAGCAGGATGCGGACATCTACCCCGCGCAAGGCCGCCAGTTGCAGCGCCTCGAACACAGGCGGGTCGGGCACGAAATAGGGGCTGGCGATCCACAACCGCCGCCGCGCGCCGACGATGGCCTGATGGAAAAACATCGAGCAGGTCTCCAACGCATCGGCCGGGCCGGTGGGAAAAATCAACGCGATCTGGTCGCCGGTCGCCGTCGGCCGCCATTCCAGGTCGGGCACCTGCCGGGTGGCCCAGTACCAATCCGCGACGAATACCCGTTGCAGCGCTTGCACCACCGGTCCCCCGACCCGCAGATGCGTGTCGCGCCAGTGGCCGAGCGGGCCGCGCCCCAGGTATTCGTCACCCACATTCAGGCCGCCAACGAAAGCCACCCGACCATCCACCACCACGATCTTGCGATGATTGCGGAAATTGAGCTGGAAGCGGTTGCGCCAGCCACGCCTGGTGTGGAATGCCGACACGGCGATGCCGGCCGCGCGCAAGGTCTCCGCATAGGATTTCGGCAGCGCGTGACTGCCGATCTCATCGTACAGCACCCGGACCGATAGGCCGGCAGCCGCCTTGCGCAGCAACAGGGCGTGCAGCTCGCGGCCCAGGTCGTCGTCCTTGATGATGAAAAACTGAATCAGGATGTAGCGCTCGGCCGCTTCAAGCGCGGCGAAAATGGCGCCGAACGTGGCCTCGCCATCGACCAGCAGTTCCAGGGCATTGCCCTGGGTATAGGGGACGCGGCTCAATTGGGCGAGGACCTGGAGATCGCCGGCCCGCTCGGGCGGCAGATCGACCTGGTGGCTGCGCAGTCGCTCCAGGATAATGGCGATTCCGCCGCGATCGGCCTGTTCCAGCGCGCCGCGCTGCAAGGCCTCGACGTAGCCGTGGAAGCGGTTGCGGCCCAAAATCCAGTACAGTGGCAGGGCGAGGTAGGGAAACGTCAGCAAGGAAATCGCCCAGGCGATGGCGCCCTGTGGGGTTCTGACGCTGGCCACGGCATTGATCGCCGACAACACCCCCAAGGTGTGAATCAGCGCCACCACGGCCCTTATCAGCATGATGAGATCGTGCTTCAACATCGAAGCGGTATCCTGGTGGGCAGGTGAAGAGAGATTGATTCTTGAGGCTTCGGATTATGCACAACCTTAGACGATGGCTGGCAAGTTTGTTATTGGGGTGGATGCTGGTGGCTGGCTGGGCGGCCGCGCAAACGGTCCCCGCGGCATCTCCAGCGCCCAGCGCGATGCCGACCGAATCGTTTCCGCACCGCCTGCTGGGTGAGATCCAGCATGAAATCGCGGCCGTCGAACCGTGGTTGGACCGCTATGGTTACGGCGCGGTGTTCGCGGCGGTGGGGGTGGAAGGCTTCGGTATCCCGGCGCCCGGCCAAACCTTGCTGATCGCCGGCGCGGTGACTGCCGCCACCCAAACCGATTTCTACCTCGGCCTGCTGCTGCTGACCGCCTTCCTGGCGGCGATCCTGGGCAGCAGCCTGGGCTATCTCCTCGGCCGCCGGGGCGGACGGGCGTTGCTGCACCGTTTCCGGGTGGACGAGCGCCACTTGCAGCGGGTCGAACAGGGTTTCAGCCGTTATGGCGGGGGGCTGATCGTCATCGGCCGGTTCTTTGACGGGCTACGTCAACTGAACGGCATCGCCGCCGGCATCCTGGAAATGCCCTGGTGGACCTTTACGGCGTACAACGTGCTGGGCGCGGCGCTGTGGGTCGGCTGCTGGGGTCTGGGCATCTATTATCTGGACGAACACTGGCGCGCGATTCTCGGGTTCCTCCGGCAACTCAACCCGTGGGTGGCGGCGGTCACGCTGGTGGGGATGGCCCTGTTGCTGGTCTATGGCGGGTATCGCTGGCGGCGCCAAAACCGGGCCGTGCCCTAAGGCAATTTTCTGAAAAATCACCGTATCAATATTCCCCGTGGAATATTCCGCCGCCAGGCGCTTTCCCGAATACTGTACTGAACCAGCCTGTCGGGCTTCCGTTCGCTGTTTTCTACCTTGGAGGTTTATCCCATGCCCCTGCTCGCCCTGCAAACCTCGGCCCGCCTCTCCAACCAGCAGCGCTACAATCTGCTTGCGCCGCTCTCGCAAATCCTTGCTGAGTGCATCGGCAAACCAGAACGCTATGTCATGGTCACCGTCAGCGAAACCGCCATGCTGATGGCCGGCGTCGAAGGTCCCGCCGCCTACGCCGACATCCGCAGCATCGGCGGCTTGAACGGTACGGTCAACCGCAAGCTGTCCGAACGCATCTGCGCCCTGCTCCAGGAACAACTCGGTATCCCGCCCGACCGGGTTTACCTTGGTTTCACCAGCGTCAGCGCCGAGAATTGGGGCTGGAACGGCGGCACCTTCGGCTGAATCCTACTCGCCCGGCGGTCAGGTGTTATCCCCACCGACCGGCGATGCATCGCCTATAGTTAGGTCGGTTTCACTTTTTCAACACGCGAAGGTTTTTCATGAACGCAAAAATCCTCATGAACCCCCACCCGATGACGCTGCGGCCCACCGATACGGTCGCTACCGCCGCCGATCGCATTCTCAAACACCATCTGCGCCATCTGCCCGTGGTGGACGAACAGGGGCGCTACCTGGGCACGTTCAGCGTCTATTCGCTGCTGAAATTGACCCTGCCCAAGGCGGTACTGGATAAGTACGGGCTCGATCATGTGTCCTTCATCACCGAAAACATTGAGGATCTGGCCCGGCGCCTGGGCGGGCGCCGCGAGGAGCCGGTAAAAAACTGGCTGAACATCCACGAGGTCGCGCATCCCGATACTCCCGCCATGGAAGTGATGCTCCTGATGTTGCATGGGCGCACCACCAGCGTGCCGGTGGTGAACAAGACCAGCAACCGATTGGAGGGCATCATTTCGTTCTGGGACGTACTGGAAAAACTGCTGGGGGAGAACCACTGACATGCACGGTTCCAGCGACGCCGCCTCGGCGGTCCTGTTCGGCCTCAACCCGATGTGGGTGGCCGCCATCCTGTTCGCGCTCACCTACGTGGTGGTCATGACCGAGAAGATCAACCGCGCCATCGTCTCGCTGCTGGCAGCCGGGTTGATGATCGTTCTCGGCATCCTCAATCAGGAAGCCGCCATTCGCGGCATCGACTTCAACACCATCGGCCTGCTGATCGGCATGATGCTGATCGTCGCCATCACCCGCCAGTCCGGCATTTTCCAGTTTCTGGCGATCTGGGCGGCCAAGAAGGTCAACGCCCAGCCCTGGGGCATACTGGTGATGATCTCGCTGGTGACCGCCATAGTCTCGGCGTTTCTGGACAATGTGACCACGGTGCTGCTGGTGGTGCCGGTGACCCTGCTGATCACCGAGGAACTCAAGGTCAAACCGTACCCCTATCTGTTCGCGATGATTTTCTCGTCCAACATCGGCGGCACCGCCACCCTGATCGGCGACCCGCCCAACATCATGATCGGCTCGGCCACCGGCCTGACCTTCAACGATTTCGCCTACAACCTGGCCCCGGTCATTTTCGTGATCATGGCGGCCACGCTGATCCCCATCTATTTCATCTGGGGCCGGCATCTCAAGGCCACGCCGGAGGACCGCCAGCGGGTGATGCAGTTCAACGAACACGAAGCCATCACCGACCCACGACTACTCAAGCAATGCCTGCTGGTGATCGGCCTGGTGGTGGCCGGTTTCGTCCTTGCGCGTTTCCTGGGCCTGGAAGCCGCCACCGTCGCCATGACCGGCGCGGCGCTGCTATTGCTGCTGGCCAATTGGGACCGGGACACCGAAGAGCAGAGCAAGCACGTTCTGGAAGCATTCACCGAGGTGGAATGGATCACCATCTTCTTCTTCATCGGTCTGTTCATCGTGGTGCATGGCGTGGATGGCACTGGCCTGCTCAAGCTGCTGGCCGACAAGATGCTGGCCCTGACCGGCGGCGACATGACCGCCACCGCGATGGTCATCCTTTGGTCCTCCGCCATCCTGTCGGCGATCATCGACAACATACCCTTCGTCGCCACCATGATTCCGCTGATCAAGGCCATGGCCCCGAGCTTCGGCGGGCCGGAAGGCTTGATGCCGCTGTGGTGGGCGCTGTCGCTGGGCGCCTGCCTGGGCGGCAACGGGACGTTGATCGGCGCCAGCGCCAATCTGGTGGTGGCCGGTTTCGCCGAGCGCGCCGGCCAGCCGATCCGTTTTGTCCAGTACACCCTGATGGCTTTCCCGATCATGCTGCTGTCCATCGTTCTCAGCATGGTCTACCTGTATTGGCGATACCTGTAACGTCCCATGTCAATTGATTTTGCTACGGGCGAAATTTATGATGCATCGCATCATCGCCTGTTCCGGCGATGGAGGCGAAACATGCCAGGATTCGAACAACGACAAACCGGGAGGACAGCACGATGTCCG
Source organism: uncultured Gammaproteobacteria bacterium (assembly GCA_963696515.1). Classification (GTDB taxonomy): domain Bacteria; phylum Pseudomonadota; class Gammaproteobacteria; order Competibacterales; family Competibacteraceae; genus Contendibacter. The sequence continues at coordinate 94,543 of CAVOKM010000007.1, read as the reverse complement.
CGCATGAAAGCAAAAGCCGCCCGTCGGCGCTGATCGTGGGCGCGATTGGGGTCGTCTTCGGCGACATCGGCACCAGCCCGCTTTACGCACTCAAGGAAACCTTCGCCGGGCATCACCCCATGGGGGTGGAACCGGAGAGTATTCTCGGCGTCTTGTCGCTGATTTTCTGGACCATCATGGCGCTGGTGACCTTGAAATACGTCGCCATCATCATGCGCGCCGACAACCGCGGCGAAGGCGGCAGTTTGGCCCTGCTCGCCCGTGTGACGGAGTTGACCAAACACTCGCACGCCACCTGGTTCGTGACCATGCTCGGCATCTTCGCCGCCGCGCTGTTCTACGGCGACAGCATGATCACGCCGGCCATCTCGGTGCTCAGCGCGGTCGAAGGGCTGAACGTGGTCGCGCCGGGGCTCAAAGAGTACATCCTGCCGATCACCGCGATCGTCCTGACCGGCCTGTTCTGGATTCAAAAGCATGGTACCGGCGTCGTCGGCCGCTTCTTCGGCCCGGTCATGTGCGCCTGGTTCGGCGTGCTCGGGGTACTGGGCGTGATCAGCATCCTGGACGCGCCGGCCGTGCTCGCGGCGCTCAATCCGGTCCATGCCGTCGAATTTCTATTCCGTCATCCCTGGGAAAGCTTCCTCGCGCTGGGCGCCATCGTCCTGTCCGTGACTGGCGGCGAGGCGTTGTACACCGACATGGGGCATTTCGGTAAATTCCCGATCCGCGCCGCCTGGTTTAGTTTCGTGCTGCCGGCGCTGGTTCTGAACTACTACGGCCAGGGCGCCCTGCTGCTCAAGGATCCGACCGCGATCCAGAGTCCGTTCTACCTGCTGGCGCCCGGCTGGGCGCTGATCCCGATGGTGGTGCTGGCCACGGCGGCGACGGTGATCGCCTCGCAAGCGGTGATTTCGGGGGCCTTCTCGGTGGCGCGGCAGGCCGTCCAACTCGGCTACCTGCCGCGGATGCGGATCGTCCATACCTCGCACATGGAAGCCGGCCAAATCTACGTACCGTTCACCAACTGGACGCTCTATCTCGCGGTCATGGCGTTGGTGTTCGGCTTCCAGTCCTCCAGCAACCTGGCGGCGGCCTACGGCATCGCGGTGACCGGCACGATGATGATCGACACCATCCTGGTGTCGTTCGTCGCGTTCCTCGCCTGGCGCTGGAATCCCTGGCTGGCCGCGCCCCTGCTCGGCGCCTTGTTGCTGATCGACCTCGCCTTCTTCTCCGCCAACGCCATCAAGCTGCTGCAAGGCGGCTGGTTCCCCATCGTCATCGCGATCGCGTCCTTCACCACGCTGACCACCTGGCGGCGGGGCCGGCAACTCCTGTTCCAGGAGATGGGCAACCTGACCATGCCCCTCGACCAGTTCATTCGTTCGATCGAAAAGGCGGGGCTAAAGCGGGTCAGCAGCACCGCCGTCTATCTGACCAGTCGGCCCGAAGGCGCGCCCTCGGCGCTGTTGCACAACATCAAGCACAACGAGGTGCTGCACGCCCGTAATATCCTGGTGACCATCCAAACCGCTGAAATACCGTATGTCGCGGATGCGAACCGGATCGAAGTCATCGACCTCGGTAACACCTTCTATCGAGTGTTCGTGCGCTACGGCTTCATGGAACAGCCGAACCTCCCCCAGGCGCTGGAGGGATGCGGCGAGAAGGGTCTGGAGCTCGACCTCAATACAACCTCGTTCTTCGTCAGTCGGGAAGTGGTGGTGCCCAAAATGACGCCCCCGATGATGTTGTGGCGTGAGCTTTACTTCATCTGGATGTTGCGCAATGCCCAGAGCGCCACCGATTTCTTCCAGATTCCCGCCAACCGCGTGGTCGAACTGGGTACGCTGGTCGAAATCTGAGGCTGACGCCCCGGCCCGGAGCGACGAGACATGCCCCAAAAGATCTCGCGTTCGACACGACGCCTGCTCGCGCTGCTCGCGAGCATGCCAGCGGCCCTTTTGGTCTTCGCCATCCTCTACATGATCGGCTCAACCTATTTGGAGGGCAAACCCGCGACCTTTTGGTCGAGTCTGGAATGGGCCTCCGAGACCCTGACCACCACCGGCTACGGCGCCTATGCGCCCTGGTATCATCCGGTCATGATTCTGCTGGTTATCCTGACCCAGTTCGTCGGCATGTTCTTTCTGGTGCTGGTCTTCCCGGTGTATGTGCTGCCGTACATCGAGGAACGGTTCGAGATGCGGCTGCCGCATTTCCTGCCGCCGATGACGGGACGGGTGCTGTTTTACGGCTACGGCCCGGCGATTGACTCGCTGCTGGAGGAATTCCAGCAGGGCAGTTCCGCATTCGTCATCTTTGAAGAGGACATGGCGCTGGCCCGCAACCTGCGCGATCGCGGCTACCCCGTGGTGTTTGGCAAGCTCGACGAAGACCCGAACGTGCTGGCCGGCGTGCAACAGGCGCGGGCGATCGTCGCCAACGCCGACGATCACGCCAACGCGATCTGCATCCTGATCGCCCGCGAGCAGGGGTTTGAAGGGCCGATTTACGCGCTGGCGAACGATCCGCTGTACCGGTCGCCCATGCTCCAGGTGGGCGCGTCCGCCGTCTACACCCCAACCCACGTGCTCGGCGCGGCGCCGGCGGCCCGGGCCAGCGCCCGCATCAGTCCCCCGGCGGAGGGCCTGCATCTGCTCAGCGCGCAAGTTGGCCTGGCCGAATTCCGGGTTCGAACCGACAGTCCGCTGGCCGGGCAGCGGCTCGGCGACCTGCACCTGCGCGAACGCCACGGCGTGACCGTGATCGGCCAGTGGCGCGGGGGGAACTTCACCGTCCCCAAGGGGCCGGACACCCGCATCGAACCCGGCGCGATCCTGGTCGTGGTCGGCGCCCACGCCAATCTGGCCCAGGTCGAACACCTGGCCGCGCCCATCCGCCGCACCGGCCCCATCGTGGTGGCCGGCTACGGCACCGTCGGCAGCAAGGTGGTGCAGATGCTGCGCGACGCCCACGAACTCACCATCGCCATCGACCAGCAACTCGCGCCGGGGGTAGATATCGTCGGCAACGTGCTGGAACACGCGACGCTGGCCCAGGCCAACGTGCGGTCGGCGAGCGCGGTGGTGCTGGCCTTGAGCAACGACAGCGAAGGGGTGTTCGCCACGGCGGTGGTCCGCGACTACGCGCCGGAAGTCCCGCTCATCGTCCGGGTCAACCGGGCGCCGAACGTGGCGCGGCTGTATCAGTCGGGCGCGGATTTCGCCCTGTCGGTGGGCCAGGTGGCGGGGCAAATTCTCGCCTACCACCTGCTCGGCGACCACGCGGTCGCGGTCGAGCAGCGCCTCAAGTTCGTCCGGTTGGCCCCGGGCGCGCTGGTTGGCCTGCATCCGTGGGGTGCCCGGGTGCGCGAGCGTACCGGCGCGGCGGTGGTCGCGGTGGAGCGGAACCAGAACGTGTTCGTCAAATTCGATGACGCCTTCCAAGTACGTCCGGACGACGTCCTGCTCGTTTGCGGAACAACCGGCAGCCTGGATCAATACCTGCGCGAGTTCCAGGCGGCGCCCGCCGACAGTCCCCGGGTTTGAATGGCGCGGGGTTCAATTAGAACTCAGCCTGCCCATTGAACCGCACTTCGGCCGCCGGCGGCTTGCATGAAACGGCCCAGTTGAAACGCCCGAGGATTATGCCATGACCCCACTGCTCAAACTGCCGATCGGGATTCAAGCTTTCGAGACGATGCGGGAACAGGGTTACGTCTACGTGGATAAGACCCGGTGGATTCATCGTCTGGTAACCGAGGGCATGTTCTATTTCATGTCCCGCCCCCGGCGTTTCGGCAAGTCGTTGCTGGTTTCGACGCTGAAATGCCTGTTCGAGGGGCGCAAGGAACTTTTCGCCGGGCTCTGGCTGGCGGAACAGACCGACTGGCCCTGGCGGTCGCACCCAGTGATCGTGCTCGATTTCAACGGGATTCCCGCCAGCGATCCCGAAGAACTGAAATTCAGTCTCAGCCGCTATTTACAGGTCATTGCCGCCAGAACCGGTTTAACGCTGGACGGCGAGGTTCCGGCGGTGCAGTTTCGGGAACTGATTCTGGCTCTGTACCAGCAGACCCTAACCCCGGTCGTCGTGTTGATCGACGAGTACGACAAATCCTTGATCGAACATCTGGGCCGGGGTGAAGAAGGTCTGGCCATCGCCAAGGCCAACCGTAGTATTTTGCGCAGCTTCTTCGGGGTGTTGAAAGACAGCGAAGTTTCCCGCCGGCTGCGCTTCGTGCTGCTGACTGGAGTCTCCCGATTCAGCAAGTTGTCGGTGTTTTCGGAACTGAACAACCTGCAAGACCTGAGCATGAACGGCCAGTACGCCGATCTGCTGGGCTATACCCAAGCCGAGTTGGAGCAAAATTTCGCCGGCCATCTGGAGCAATTTTCCGCCGCGCTCGGTTGCTCGCCCGCAACGGTCAGGGCCAAGCTAGCGTTGCGCTACAACGGCTACCGGTTTTCCCGACAGGAAATTTCGGTCTACAACCCGTTCTCCATTCTGAACGCGCTCAGCGAACAGGAATTGGGTGACTACTGGTTTGCGTCGGGCACACCAACGTTCCTGATCAATTTGCTCAAGCAGGAGCAGTACGAATTGCCAGCGCTGGAAAATCTGGAAGTCAGTGCCAGCGCGTTCACCACTTTCGATCTGGAACGGTTGCGTTTGGAAGCGTTGCTGTTCCAAACCGGTTATCTGACCATCAAGGATGCCCTGGGTGACCTGTATGTTCTGAGCTATCCCAATCAGGAGGTGAAGACTGCGTTTGCCGAGTCGCTCCTATTGATTACCGCCGAACCGGCAGACGGGCGGATGAGCGGCCAGACCCGACGGTTGGGAATCTACCTGCGGCAGGGGAAACTGGAGCCGTTTTTCGAGACCCTGACCGCCATTTTCGCCGCCATTCCCTACACCCTGAATGCCCGCCGCGACGAAGCGTATTTCCACACCATCTTCTATCTGTTGCTGACCGCTACCGGGGTGGAAGCGACCAGCGAGGTGCTGACCAGCCGGGGCCGGATCGATCTGGCGGTGGAGTTCGCCGACCGGGTCTACGTCATCGAGTTCAAATGCGGGCAAAGCGCCGAGGCGGCGTGCGGCAAATCCGGGAGCGGGGTTACGCGGCGCGCTACGCGAGCAGCGGCAAGGCCGTCACCCTGATCGGCATCAATTTCGACCCGGAGCAGCGCAATCTGGCCGAGTGGCAGGTCGAACAACCATAGTTTGCTATTGTAATCCTGTTGCGATTCGGAACCTTGCCATTTGGGAAAATCCGTATCAAAGTCCTAACGTACCAACTTTTCAGACGAGAACAGTTCCAATGACCACGGTCACCCTGAATCTGCCCGAGCCGATCCTGCAACGTGCAAACAAGGCGGCTGCGGTATTGCACCGTTCTTTGGAAGAGGTTTTGGCGGCGACGCTGGCCAGCGCGCTTCCCGACGTGGAGGATGTTCCCGACGATATGCAGGCCGAACTTTTGCAAATGACGTGGCTGGACGACCGCGAATTGCTGAATATCTCCCATGGCCAGATGCCAGATCACGAACAAACCCAACTCGCCACGCTCGGTAAACGGATGGACCGGCTAACCGACCAAGAACGGCAGGCGCTACAAGCTTTGCGCGAAAGCTACGGGCGGATCACGCTGCGCAAGGCGCGCGCCTATGCTTTGCTTAGCCTTCGCAGCGGCAAGGAGTTATTGCAATAACCTCTCTCGACGCCACGTCATGGCGTATATTCCCAAGGCGTTGCGCCAGAAAATCGCGGCCGAGGCCAATCGTCGCTGTGGCTACTGCCTGACCGAACAGCGGGTCAGCGGCGCACCCCTCCATATCGAGCATCTGATTCCCGAAGCCAGGGGCGGCACGTCCGATGAAAACAACTTGTGGTTGTCCTGCGCATGGTGCAACAGCTTTAAGGGCACCCAAACCGAAGCCATCGATCCCCAGACGGGAGAATCCGTCAACCTGTTTAATCCTCGAACCCAGTGCTGGTTCGAGCATTTCACCTGGAGTGACGACGGCTTGCATATCGTCGGTCTAACGCCTGTGGGGCGCGCGACCGTCGAGGCCCTCAAGATGAACAACGCCTACATCGTTCCAGCCCGACGACTTTGGATCATCGCAGGATGGCATCCGCCAAGACGCTAAACCGCACCAGCCAGGAAACGGCCGGATTGGCGCACTCCACCCTCGCTCCCTCCTCCGCTGCTCTCGACGCCTTCCTGACCCGCTGGCGCGACGCCGACGGTCCGGAACGCGCCAACCATCAACTGTTTCTCAGCCAACCGTGCGCCGGAAGTGCTCCGGATGTGGATATCAAAACATTAAGGCGCTTCATAATCAATGCCTTGTGATCGAGTTATTGATATCCGTACCCACGTTAGGAACACTACCGAGGCGTTTTTGGACAGCCTCTCAGATCGCATCACAGGTAATAAAACACCAGGCACGCGCCCAGCAGCAGCACCGCCCACAGCACCATGCTGCCGGTGGGCCATGTCGCAGCCAGCAGGCCATGCGGACCGTGGTGGCGAGACAAGCCCGCGATCAGCGCTTCCACGCGCCGCACCGCGCCGGCGTTGAACGCTTCCCAGCCCCGTAGCGCCAGTGTCCAGACGCACGTCGAAGCGGTGGGCAGCAGCTTGCGATAGGTCCAGTCGAAATCCAGGTTGACCGAGCGCAGTTCCGGCGGGTAGATGCCAGTTCGCACCAGTACCGAAAACGCCAGCGCCGACCAAGTCAGTAGTTGCAACTGGGCGATGACGTGCGTGGTGGTGTAGGGATCGAAGGCGACCGGATAGGGCAGGATGGCGTAAAGCGCATCTGGAAACACGCCGATCCCAATGCACAGCGCGGCGGCGATTCCCATCGCGATCAGCATGTTGTTCGGCGCCTCCTGGCAACGGATACCGCTGTCGTGAGCGAAGAAGGCGAAGTAGGGAATCTTGATGCCGGCATGGTGGAACACGCCGGCGGAGGCGAACAGCAGGAACAAAAAAGCGACCCAATGCCCTTCCTGGGCCGCCGCTTCCAGAATCAGCGATTTGGTGACGAAGGCGCTGAACAGCGGGAACGCCGAAATCGAGGCAGCGCCAACGATGCAGAACACCGTAGTCAGTGGCATGGATTTGTACAGCCCGCCCAGTTGGGAACCGTTGATCGTGCCGGCGCGCAGCAGCACCGCGCCCATGCTCATGAACAGCAGCGCCTTGAACAGAATGTCGGCGAAGGCGTGGGCCACCGCGCCGTCGAGCGCCAGGGGCGTGCCGATGCCGATGCCGACCACCATGAAACCGAGCTGGTTGTTCATGCTGTAGGCCAGCACCCGCCGCAGGTCGTTTTCGATCACCGCGAAGAAAATCGGGAACATCGCCATGACGGTGCCGATGGTGATCAGGATCTCGGTGCCGGCGAAACCTCGGGCCAGGGCATAAATCGCCATCTTGGTGGTGAAGGCGGACAACACCACGGTGCCGGTCACGGTGGCTTCCGGGTAGGCGTCCTGCAACCAGTTGTGCAGCAGTGGAAAAGCGGCCTTGATGCCGAAAGCGACGAACATCAGGGTCGCGCCGGGACTGCCCAGCCCCAGATGCTCGAAGGCAATCGAGCCGGTGGCCCGGATGTGAACGATGATGCCGGCCAGCAACAGCACGCCCGAACCGACCTGAATCACCAGATAACGCAGGCCGGCCCGATACGCCCGTTGGGTGCGCCGCGCCCAGATCAGAAATACCGAGGATACAGCGGCCAGTTCCCAGCAAATGAACAACGTCACCAGATCGCCCGCCAGCACCGCGCCCAGCGCCGCGCCTGGATACAGCAGTCCCGCCACCTGCTGCACCGGATCGCGCAAATTCCAGGCATAAACCACCGCCAGCAACGCGGCGAGGTGGAAAACGAGAGCGAAGGCGAAGCTCAGCCCGTCGAGCCGCAGTGTGATCAGGGTCAGACGGAAAAGTTCGATCTGGGCATACTGGCCGTCCGGGAGACCCAAAAGCTGGATCAAACTCAGCACCGGCAGCGCCAGCAAGAAGCCGTTACGGACGAGACCTTGCGGCGTCAGCAACGCCAGCAGCGAACCGCAAACCAGAATCAGCGCCGGGTTGAGACCGTCAATCACCGTAGTAATCCTCGTCCCGCTTCACAAGCTTACGCATCTGCTTGGCTAGCAGCACCAGCGTCACGCAACAGATAAAACCGTACCAGGCGAAAAAGCCAAACCAGTCCTCGAACGCGAAGGTAACGTGCTTGTGGTAGAACAAATCGGCCAGGAACAATCCCGCGCAGATCAGCGCCAGTCCGTAAAAGATCTTGTCCACGTTGCGCCGGTCATCGAGCCAATATTTCCGCTCGGGACGGTCGGCGGGAGGAGTTGGAGCGGTCATCGACGGTTCTCCTCAGCGGACGGTGATGGGCGCGAGCAGCGCGTATAAGCCATCGGCGAAAAAGAACAGCAGCAGGCAACCGAAGGCGGTCAGGCACAAGGGCACGACGCAGGCCAGCGGCGCTTCGCGGATGCCGGTCGGGGTGTCGCCGGCAGGGTGGCCGTCCGGCGGTCCCGACACGAAAAACCCCCGCGCCGCCACCGGCAGCAGGTAAACCACGTTCAACAGCGAACTGACCAGCAACACCGCCATCATCGCCCACTGTCCGGCATCCGCCGTCCCCGCCAGCAAATACCACTTGCTCCACGAACCGCCCAGCGGCGGCAAGCCGACGATGCTGAGCGCGCCGATCAGGAACGCGCCGAAAGTGAACGGCATCGCCCGACCCAGCCCGTCCAGTTGGCTGACCTCGGTCTTGTGGGTCGCGGTGTAAATCGCGCCGGCGCAGAAGAACAGCGTGATCTTGCCCATCGCGTGCATCACGATCTGCATCGAGCCGCCGATCACGCCCATCGAGGTCGCCAGCGCCGCGCCCAGCACCACGTAACCCAACTGGCTGACCGTGGAATAGGCCAACCGGGCCTTGAGATCGTCCTGAGTCAGGGCCACGAAGGAGGCGAGCAAAACGGTCAGCGCGGCCACCCACAGCAGCCATTGCGAGGCACCGGTGGCGCTCAGGAAGTCGATACCGAAGACGTAAACGGTCACCTTCATCACCGCGAACACGCCGGCCTTCACCACCGCCACGGCATGAAGCAGCGCGCTGACCGGCGTCGGCGCTACCATCGCCGCCGGCAGCCAGCGATGAAACGGCATCAGCGCCGCCTTGCCGATCCCGAACATGTACAGCGCCAGCAGCACGGCCACGGCCGGACCTTCGACCTTGCCGGCCAGAATGCCGCCCGGCGCGAAGTCCAAAGTCCCGGCGATCCACCAGGTCCAGACGATGGCCAGCAGCAAAAAACCGATCGAGGTGCCCAGCAGGATGCCGAGATACAGCCGTCCCGCTCGCATGGCCTCGGGCGTGCCCGTGTGGGTGACCAGCGGGTAGGTCGAGAGGGTCAGCGCTTCGTAGAAAATAAACAGGGTCAGCAGATTGCCGGCGAAGGCGATGCCGATGGTACTGGCGATGGCGATGGCGAAGCAGACGTAGAACCGGGTCTGGTGTTGTTCCTGATTGCCGCGCATGTAGCCGATGGAATAGAGCGAATTCAGCGGCCACAGCAGCGCCGCCACGCAGGCGAAGGTCATGCCCAGCGGCTCCACGCTCAGCCGCAGCGGCAAACCCGGCGCGAACGGCAACAAATCCACCGTCGGACGAACACCGGCCAGTACCGCCGGCAGCAGGGAGAACACCACGCCGAGCAACAGCAGCGACGCCAGCAGGGTCACGCCCTCGCGCCAGTCGGGACGGTCGTCGTTGGCGGCGATGAAAAACGCGCTCAGCAGCGGGATGAGCAACGCCAGCAGCAAGGCGGCTTCGGAATTCAAGGAATTAGCCCGCGACAGCCAAGCCATAACTCACAGCAGCCAAGCCAGAAATACGCCAGAAATAACCATTCAGTCCCCTCTCCCCCATTCATGGGGGAGAGGGCTAGGGTGAGGGGGTAAGTCTTTGAATCCACGACCCTCACCCCCAGCCCCTCTCCAGCCTGCGGGAGAGGGGGGTGAACGGTTACGCCAGAAAATGGATGTCTGTTCACGACTGTACCGCTGGCTGGCGCTTTGCCCCGGAACGTTCCGTTGATTCCGGCTTCGGTGAGAAGAAAGCAATGATTTCCGCAGGTGACTTCCCGGCCAAAACGGCGGCCTGTTCGTCGCGGATTTTGCGGAAAAAATCGACGGTGTGAAATTCTTCAGTCTTCCGATCCATGGCTGATGACCTCTCGACATAAATTCGCAGCTTTTTCATTGCCCCACCCCCAGCAAGCTCTGCGCCGCCAATCGGGCCACCCCCGCGTTCAGCGAGGTATCCAGCCCGAAGTAGAGATTGGCCAGGGCCAGCGCCCAGGTGGGAATCAGCAGCGCCAGCGGCGCTTCGCGCGGCGCCTGCCCTTCCGGCGCCGGCTTGAAGTAGGCGACTTCCACCACCCGCCAGATGTAAATCACCGCTAGCAGCGAAGTGACCAGCACCAGCACCGCCACCGGCCACCAGCCTTTTTCCAGCGCGCCGACGACCAGATACCACTTGCTGACGAAACCCGCCGTCAGCGGCACGCCGATCAGGCTCAGGCCGCCGATCACGAAGGCGCCCATGGTCCAGGGCATGGTCCGCCCTACCCCCGCCATGCGCTCCAGCTTGGCGGCCCCGACCCGGAACGATACGCAGCCGAGCGCCATGAACAGCGCGCCTTTCATCAGGGCGTGGTTGAACAGATGGCTGATGCTGGCGGTCAGGCCGGTCACCGACACCAGGCTGATACCCAGAATCATGTAGCCGATCTGGGCGACGCTGGAATAGGCCAGCATCCGCTTGACGTTGGTCTGGAAAATCGCCACCACGGACGCGCTGAAAATCCCCACCAGGGCCAGCGGCAGCAGGACTTTATCCAACTGCATGGTTTCAAATGAGAACTTGGCCCCGAAAATGGTGAAGAAAAACCGCAGCAGCACGTAGATCGCCACCTTGGTCGCGGTGGCCGCCAGGAAGGCCGTCACGACCGAGGGCGCGTAGGCGTAGGCGTTGGGCAGCCACAGGTGGAGCGGAAACAGCGCCAGCTTGAGGCTGACGCCGACAGTCAGAAAAGCGAAGGCGGCGCGCACGGTCCGACTGTCGGCCACCGCCGGGATGCGCGCGGCCAAATCGCCCATGTTGAGGGTGCCGGTCATCACGTACAGCAGGCCGATGCCGATCAAAATGAACGTGGCACCGATGGTACCCATGATCAGGTATTGATAGGCGGCGGTCAGCGCCCGGCGGTCGCGGCCGATGCTGATCAGCACGTAGCTGGACAGCGACGAGATTTCCAGAAACACGAACACGTTGAAGGCGTCGCCGGTGATCGTGATCCCCAGCAGACCGGTCAGACACAGCATGTACGCCGTGTAAAACCAGGACTGCTTGTTTTCGGGCAGACGGATGCGGCGTTCGACGATCTCCCGCCCGAAGGTCATGACGACGGCCCCAATCGCCGCCACGATCAGCAGCATGTAGGCGTTGAGCGCGTCCACCCGGTATTCGATGCCCCAGGGCACGGGCCAGCTCCCCATCAGATAGGAAATGGTGCCGTGCGCCAACACCTGGTCCAGCAACAGGGCGGCGATGAGAAACGCCAGCCAGCTCGCCGCCATGGCCGCCAGCCAGACCACGCGGCCCGCCGGTAGCAACGCGCACAACGGCGCCGAGACCAGCGGGATGATGACCTGTAGCGCGGGCAGATGGGCAATCACAGGGCTTCTTCCCGGTCCTGGGCGTGAATTTCGTCTTCCTCGATGGTCCCGTAGGCTTCGTGGATGCGCACCACCAGCGCCAGACCGAGCGAGGTGGTGGCGATGCCGACCACGATGGCCGTCAGGATCAACACGTGCGGCATGGGGTTGCTATAGACCACCGCCTTGTCGACGACGATGGGCGCGGTACCGCCGATGATCTTGCCCATGCTGATGTAGAGGATGAACACCGAGGTCTGGAAGATGTTCAGACCCACCAGCTTCTTCACCAGGTTGCCGCTCGAGATGACCACGTAAAACCCGCACATCATCAAGATGATGAAGATCCAGTAATTGTAAAGGCCCAGTATCCGCACTAGCGCCCCCTGCCGGCAAAGGCATAGAAAATGGTCACCATGACCGCCGAGACGGTGATGCCGACGCCCAGTTCCACCAACAGGATTCCCAGGTGCTGGCCGTGCGCCGGATCGTGGCTATCCAGCACGCCGTAATCCAGATAATTGCCACCCAGGAACAGCCCCGCCAGACCCACCCCGGCGTAGATCAGGACCCCCAGCGAGACCCCGATCCGCAGCAACCACGGCGGCATGAGCCGGCGGGCGTGATCCATCCCGTAAATCAGCGCGTAGAGAATGAAGCCCGCGCCGAAGATGACGCCGGCCTGAAAACCGCCGCCCGGCCCGTAATCGCCGTGAAACTGCACGTACAACGCGAACAATAAAATCAGCGGCAACAGCAGCTTGGTGCCGAGGCGCGGAATGGTGTAACGCTTCATTTCTCGTCCCGATCCGAACGCCGCCGCCGCGCGCCGCCAATCAGCACCAATACGCCGATGGCGGCGGTGAAGACTACGGTGGTTTCGCCGAGCGTGTCGTAGCCCCGGTAACTGGCCAACACCGAGGTCACGATGTTGGGAATGCCGATCTCGCGGGGCGAATCCTCGATAAAACGTTGCACCAGGTGATGGTGAATGGGATTGGCCGGATCGCCGTAACGCGGAATGTCCCAGGTACCGTAGACCAGCACCAGACCCGTGATGGTCACCACCAGCAGGGGCAGCAGCGGCTTGTGGGCGACCGGCGTCTTTTCGCGGCTGGTGGTGAGCGCCAGGGTGCCCAGCATGAACACCGTCGCCACCCCCGCGCCGACCGAGGCTTCAGTGAACGCCACGTCCACGGCGTCCAGAATCACGAACAGACTGGCCGATACCAGGCTGTAAATACCGAACAGCATCACCACCGCGAACAAATCCCGCAAGCGGACGGCGGCCAGGGCGGTGACGACCAGCAGGGTCAGCAGGAAGATATCGACTAGGACTTCGATGGCGGCGATTCCTCGTGCAGGATGGGGGGCGGATTCTCGGGATCGATCAGCGCCGCCCGGGCCAGGGCATGGGTCGCAATCGGACTGGTGAACCACAGAAAGATCAGAATCAGCAACAACTTGACGCTCACCAGGGTCCAACCGGCCTGCAACATCAAACCGAGCAGGATCAAGGCGGCGCCGAGCGTGTCGGTGATGCCCGCCGCGTGCAGGCGGGTGTAGAAATCCGGCATCCGCAGCAGGCCGACGCTGCCGATCAGCGCGAACGCCACGCCGCCGAGCAAGGCCAGCCAACTAAGCAGATCGATCAGCACGGCCATCACAAATCGCTCTCCGGTTCGTCGGGATCGTTGCGCGGCCAACCCATGTCCCCATAGCGGATGAACTTGAGTACCGCAATGACGCCGATGAAGTTGATGAAGGCGTACACCAGGGCGATGTCGAGAAAATCGGGGCGTCCAGTCATGAATCCCAGCACGGCGATGAGCAATACAGTCAGGGTGCCGAAGGAATTGACCGCCAGGATGCGGTTGTAGGCGGTGGGACCCAGCACGGCGAGAGCCATCGCCAGGATCATGCAGGCCAGGATGCCGAGCGCAGCGGCCGCGAACATCAATCGCCTCCTTCCAACCGGGTGACGCGCCGATCCATGTCGCCTTCCAGCAGGGAATCGGCCGCCTCCCGGGTCAGCGCGTGGACTTCGAGAGTGTCGCCGCTCAGGGCGGTGGTCACCGTGCCCGGCGTCAGGGTGATGGAATTGGCGTAAATGACCCGCCCCAGATCGCTGCGCTGGGTCGGTTTCAGGTTGATCAGCGTGGGACTGATCGGCAGTTTGGGATCGACGATGCGCTTGGCGACGTCGAGGTTGGCCAGCACGATCTGCCACAGCAGCCAGGGCCAGTAGCCGAGGACATGGATGTTGAGCCGGAGGCGCATTGGCCGTTCCTCGGGGTCAATCACTTCGGTTCGCCAGGCGACGAACACCACCAGCGCACAGGACAACACGCCGAAGCTCAGCAGCAGGGGAACGTCGAAATAGCCGGACAGCAGCAGCCACAGGCCAAAGCAGAACAACCAGAACCCCAGCGCGCGCAGCAAGCGGCCTCCCCTTTATGATGTTATTGGTTATCGCTGACGACAGGATTTGAAATATAGCTTGCTTGCGGACGTATTCAAGTCAACGATCTGGCGTAATCATCCCGGAAATCAGAACCGCGATGAGCGAGGAATGAAGTGACTGATCATGTTGTGGCTGACCGACCGACCCGAGCCCAGGGCGGCTTTTTTCTGCCGGCTGGCGGCGCATGGTCGCCTTGTCAATCCACGGACCTCTCGTTTACCGAACGCAGCCTTTGGGACCTGCTCGGCGGTCACGCCGGTTGAAAGCGGAATTCGCATCGAGCAAGCTCCATCGGCGCACCAACCGCGTTGCCGGACGCCCAGCCTTGCTTCACCGCGCCACCGGCTCCAGCCGGGCGATTACCCCATCACTGGAGTCCGTCAGCAGGTAGAGAAGACCATCGGGTCCAGCGCGCACGTCGCGGATACGGCCCAGGGCTCCCTTCAGCAGGCGCTCTTCCTTCACCTGCTTCTCGCCGTCGAAGCGCAGCCGCACCAACATCTGGTCCTTGAGCGCGCCAACGAACAGGTCGCCACGCCAGCGCGGAAACCGTTCACCCTGATAGAAAGCCATGCCCGACGGCGCGATGGACGGGACCCAGATGTGCAGCGGTTGCTCCATACCCGGCTTGTGAGTGCCCTCGCCAATTTTGGCACCGATGACGTATTCGACGCCGTAGGTGATGACCGGCCAGCCGTAGTTGCGGCCAGCTCGGATCACGTTCACCTCGTCGCCGCCCTGGGGGCCGTGTTCGTGCGCCCAGAGTTCGCCGGTGACCGGATGCAACGCCGCGCCCTGCACGTTGCGGTTGCCGAGCGAATAGATCTCCGGCCGAGCGCCGGCCCGATTCACGAACGGATTATCGGCGGGAATCAGGCCGTCGGCGGTCAGCCGCACGATCTTTCCCGCCAGATCGTCCAGCTTCTGCGCCCGCTCCATTTCGCCCCGGTCGCCCAGCGTGATGTAAAGATGGCCCTGCCGATCAAAAACCAGCCGCGAGCCGAAGTGTCGCCCGGCGCCGGACTTGGGCTGTTGGCGGAACAGCACTTTCACGTCCTCCAGCCGGTGATCCACCAGCCGACCCCGCGCTGCCTCGGTACCGATGCCGCCCTCGCCCCGTGCCGCGTAGGACAAATACACCAACCCGTTCTCGGCGAATTGGGGATGCAGCGCCACATCCAATAAACCACCCTGACCGTGGGGGGCGATTGGCGGCAAGCCTTCCACGGGTCGGGGGTCCAGGGTCCCATCGGCGGCAACCAGGCGCAATCGACCCGGTCGCTCGGTCACCAGAAACCGGCCATCGGGCAGGAAGGCCAGTCCCCACGGATGTTCGAGTCCGCGAGTCGCGACCACCACGCGAAAATCGTGCTCCTCGCTGGAGATCACCGGTTCGGCGGCGTGGCCGCCCATCATGACACCGCCGGCCAACAGGACCGATATGAACAGGGGGACAATTCGGTTAAGCGTCATGATGTCGTCTCCTTCGGTCGAGTGGATGCTACCGCAGATACTCCCAATCCACGCCGATCTTGCAAGGACCAGCGAGCACATAACAGCTCGGATAGCCCTTGACCACGTTGACCTCGCGGCCCGTGACCACGTAGCGATAACCCCCCATGCAAACCTCGCCGACTCTGATGACCTGACCGCCGCCGAAAGCCAGTCCGACGACCCCATAGCTTTCCCCGTCATGTTGGACGCGGACGAAACCTATTCCGCTGCTCCCTTCGTGGATGGGGCCCATCGCCCCTTTTACAAGGCGGGAACGACTGATAATCAGGACAATATGGTTTCAATCCACGCCCGCCAATTACGGCGAGCGAATCTGCAACCCCAGCGCAAACCAGTATGGATCGAAACTCTGCTCCACGATTTCAACAACCAGGGCTAAAAACGGTTCGAAATCGCCTTGAGTGTGAGCCTGGTCAAGGGTTTCATAATAGCGCAGCCGTTTTTCCACCGACAATATCGCCGGCGGAAACCCGGATTTCATCAACTCCAGGTTCATGAGCAGGCGCGAGGTGCGCCCATTCCCGTCGGTAAAAGGGTGAATCTTGACAAAATCAGTATGAACCTTTGCCGCTCTTTCCACGGGATGCAAGCGATGACCCTCGCTTGCATACCACCCAATCAACGCCGCCATTTCATCCACCACCTTCAAATGGTCCGGTGGACGGTGCATCGCTCCGGATATGACGACATTGATGTTTCGGTAACGCCCAGCATTCGTATCATCGATGTTTTTGAGAATGAGCCGGTGCAGCGACCTGATTTGCCACTCCGATAGTGGTTCGTTTTGCCGCACCAGCGCTTCGACAAAAAAAATGGCTTCCCGGTGGTTGATCGCCTCAAGGTGTTCACGCAGGGTTTTACCGCCGATGGTAATGCCTTCCAGGACCACCTTGGTTTCCTTGAGGGTCAAGGTGTTTCCTTCGATGGCATTGGAATGGTAAGTCCAGCGTAAAATCAGGTCTTCACGCAGATTCTGGACCACCTCGACAGGCAGCGGGCGAAATGAATCCAGCTTCGCTTTCAATGCATCCAGTTTTTCGAAATTCATCCGGCTTTCTCACAACAAACCCCGGCGTATGGCCGGGGAGAGATAGCAAACCGTGCAACGCGCGGTATTAGCGCAGAAAAACCCCGTCCACCCCGATCTTGCCCGGCCCGTCGAGCACGTAAATCCCGGCAGAGTTGGCGCGTACGTGGAAGATCAGATGGCCGTTTCTCACGTCGACCTCGCGGCCCGTCACCGCGTCGCGATAAACCCCGTTGCGAACGTCGCCGACGCTGATGTCCTGCCCCCCGCCGATGGCTAGTCCCACCACGGCGTAGCTCTCGCCGTTGTTATAGTCACGGATGAAACTCATACCGCTACCCCACTCGTTGGTATGGCTCATCACGCCCTTTTGCAAGGCGGGGATGGCGCGCCGAATCTGGTTGAGCCGCTTGATATGCTGATAGAGCGGGTGACTCTGGGTTTCGGCGATCCGCTCGTCGGTCAGATGGTCGCCGAAATAGGCGCGTCCGGTTTGATCCAGGGTGTCGTCGTTGCCGATCACGTCCTGCGGCGCGCCCTTCATGAACTCGATTTCCTCGCCGTAGTACAGGCAGGGAATGCCGCGCACCGTCCAAAGCAGGTTATAGGCCGCGGCCGCCATCCATTGCTCGCCCTTGAAGCGGAAACGGAAATCGTTGTCCGGGCCGACGTCGTGGTTTTGCAGGAAGGTGACCAGGGTGCTGGCGTTGCCGTAAATCCAGTCCATCTCCAACACCCGGGCGACCCCCTCATAGCTGCCTCGGCTCAGATTGTCGCGGAAGGTGGAAAACAGGCCAAAATCGAGCTGGGGAAAGCCGGAGTCGCCGCCGGAGTTCGGGTCGCGCGGATCGTGGCCCAGCCGGGTGTACCACCAGGGACGGATGAAGGATGGACCGTTGTCGCCCCCGCCCAAATCGCCCCAGCCGTAGCCCTTGACCAGGTTCTCGCCAAACACGAACAACCCCGGTTTGTGCCCCTTCCAGGCGTTGACGTATTCCAGCAGGTTGTCGCGCGGGACGTGCTTGACCGTGTCGATGCGCAGCGCGTCCACTCCCATATCCAGATAGCGGTTGATGGAGCCGATCAGATAATCCTTGACGTTCTGCCGGTCGGTGGCGAGGTTGATGCAGTCCCCAGCGATATGCTTGCGCTGGACCGCCGCGCTTTCCCAGTCGCCGCCACAGATGAAACCCTCCTGCATGTACCATTCAGGATCGAGCGTGTTGGCGTCGATGCCGAAGAAGCGGCCAGGGTTATAGCCGGGGTTGGGCACTGTTTCCCCGGTCTTGGGGTCCACCAGCGGAACCTTGCCTTCCGGGTCCATGGTGTGCCGCTCCCGATACCACGCGGGCGCGACCGGATTGTCGATGTCGTCCCGGTTCGGCCAGGCGTAGTTGCCGAGGTTGCCCTGATACGGCCCATGATTGACCCGGCCCTGTTCGGAGCCTTGCGGCACGTAGTATTTGATCGGCAGGTGATCGATGTGGACCTTGCCGCGAATGCCGTACTGGCAGGAGTGGTTAACCACCACGTCCTGGATGATCTTGATGCCGCGCTGGTGCGCCGCGTCGATCAAATCCTGATAGGTCGCGCCCGGCGATTCCAGCCGGGGATCGATGCGGGTCCAGTCGAAGGCGTGGTAACCGTGGTAGTCGAGGCCGCTGCGGTTCTCCACCGGCGGGGTGATCCAGATGGCGGTGAAACCCAGATCGCGGAGGTAGTCGAGCCGTTGGATCAGACCTTTGAAATCGCCGCGCCAGTGCGGGTCTTCCGGCTGACCGGTGGTCCGGTTGAACTGGATGCGGTCGCGACAGAAGAAGTTGTTGCTGGGATCGCCGTCGTAAAAGCGGGTAGTGAGCAGGAAATAGATCGTCTCCTCCCGGAAATCGCCCAGCGGTCCGGCCGGGTCGATGGGCTCGCGATGGACTGGTGGAGATGCTGGGTTGGTCGAGGCTTGTTCGCACGCGCCAGCGGGGGCGGCGCTGGCTTCGGCTTCCGCCTGGCTGTCGTGCCACTGGCCATGGGCGTAAAACCCGCTGCCCTCGCACCGCAGATCGCCGGTCTGACAGCGCTGGTTGTCGTTGAACACCAGGCTTGCGGCCTCGATACCCGCAAACCGGTGGACGAACCAACCGTCGGCTGCCGCCGTCATCGGCACGCCGGGCCAGGCGGAGGCTTGAGCACCGGGCCGGGTATCCCAGTAATGAATGTGTATGGTGTCCGCCCAGATGGCGGGTTTCTGGAAATAAATGACGAGATCGGGCATGGTCAGGGGTTCCGGAAAGGGAAAAGCCTACAAAATCGGCCCGGGGATGGGCCTCCTACAACCGCGAATCGGCTGATGACCCTTGAAGCATAGGCTAGAATCGGGTTATGAAACGCCGCCGTCTCTTCCTTCCACCGAACCACCCTCCGCCCGCCCCATGATCCGCATTCTTTGCAAAGCCGGCGCCGCGCCCGTCCGGACCGATGCCACCGCCGCCGAATTGCCCGCGCTGCTCGCCGCCTGCAACACCCAGCACGTCCTGCTCTGGGTGGAGCTGTTCGACGACGCGCCGGGTAAAAATGGCGAGGGCGTCGGCGAGCCCACCGCCGATCCCGAGATTCACCACCTGTTGCACGAGGTGTTCGCCTTCGATCCGCTGGCGGTGGACGACGCCCTCCTTGAAACCCATGTGCCCAAGGTGGACGACTGGACGCGCTACCTTTACCTGGTGCTGCACGCGGTCGTCTTCAAGTCGGACATCGCCCGGCTCGAAACCCGGGAACTCGATGTGTTCCTGGGCCGCAAGCTGCTGGTGACCTATCACTTCGAGCCGATCCCGGCGCTGGAGCAGGTGTGGAAACAGGCCCAGCGCGACGACCGCTACTGGGCGCACGGCGCTGACTACCTGCTCTATCAGGTGTACGACCGGATCGCCACCGACTACATGCCGTGCCTGGACGAGATTGAAGAGGTCACCGATCAGATTCAGGACGCGGTGTTCGACGCGCCGGCGACCAGCCAGGTCACGCGCATCCTGCAAGTCAAGCGCGCCGTCCTGCGCCTGCGCCGCATCCTCAGCCCGCAGCGGGAAGTGGTTAGCAAGCTCGCCCGCGATCCCTATGAGGTGGTGGATCCGAAGAACCGCGTCTACTTCCGCGATGTTTACGACCATTTCGTGCGGCTGGCGGATGTGAACGAATCGGTGCGCGACCTGGTCACCGGCGCGCTGGACAGTTACCTCTCGGTCATGGCCAACCGCACCAACGAAGTCATGAAGGTGCTGACCGTCGTCACCACGCTGTTCATGCCGCTGACCTTCGTCACCGGATTCTTCGGCATGAACTTTTTCGGCGCGGCGTTGGAGGTGCCTCAGGCACCGCTGGGCTGGGCGGTGCTGGGACTGGCGTTGCTGGGCATGGCGGCGACGCCGCTGGCGATGCTCGCCTTCATGCGGCGGCGGCGCTGGCTGTAGCTTGACGTCACGAGCGCCAGAACGGCTTGTCGCCTTCCTGGAGCGCATCGGCGCGGCTGATCCCGAGGTCCTTTAACATGGCATCGTCGAGCCGCAGCAGGGCGCGGCGCTGGCGATAGACGACATACCCGTCGCGCAGCCGGGCCAGCGCGGCGGCGAATCGGGAGCGATCGCCGGCATGGTGGTCGGCGGGAAATTCCTGGTACAAGGTTGCGTCGCGGAGCATGGCTTTTGCCCTCCCATCGTGATCTGGGCAAAGTATGCTGAAAAGAAATCGATTCATCCAACGAATATGTTTGATATGATCAATCAGTATTCGTGATGAATCGGGAGCCTTATCATGACCGCCCAACTCGACCCGGATTTACTGCGCACCTTCGTCGCCATCGTCGATGCCGGCGGCTTCACTCAAGCCGCCAAGCAGGTGCATCGGACGCAATCGGCGGTATCCATGCAGGTGCGGCGGCTGGAAGAGACGCTGGGCCGGGCGCTGTTCCAGCGCGACGGTCGCGGCGTCCAGCTTGCGCCGGACGGCGAGGCCCTGCTCGGCTACGCGCGCCGGTTGTTGAAGCTGCATGACGAGGCCGTGGCCACGCTGAGCCGACCGGATTTGTTTGGCCTGGTGCGCATCGGCACGCCGGACGATTATGTCGACCGCTTCCTGCCCGAAATCCTGGCGCGCTTCGCTCGCGCCTTCCCGCGGGTGCAGGTGGAAGTCAACTGCGAAACCAGCGTGAATCTGCACCGGCTGCTGGCCGAGGAGCGGCTGGATTTAGCGGTGGTCACCGCAGGCTGCACGCCGGGCGGGGAAACCGGCGAGGTGCTGCGTCGCGAACCGATCGTGTGGGCCACCGCCGAACGCCATCTCGCCCACGAACTCGAGCCGTTGCCCCTGGCGCTGTTCCAGTCCGGCTGTCTGTTCCGCGACTGGGCGCTCGCCAGTCTGGACGGGATCGGCCGTCCCTATCGGATCGCCTACACCAGCGCCAGCTTCAGCAGCATTCTGGCGGCGGTCAGGGCCGGCCTGGCGGTGAGCGCGCTATGCCGCAGCGTGCTGCCGACCGGGGTGCGGCCGCTTGGGATCGAAGAGGGTTTTCCGCCACTACCGCCAACCAGTATCACCCTGCATCGGGGCCGCACGGTTTCGGCGGTGGCGGAGTGCCTTGCCAGCCACATCCGCGAAAGCTTCGGCGCGGAGGCGCCGCCGGCCTCCGTCCCAACTTTCTGCCGTGCCGCGATGACGGCCTGACCCGTGCGTCTTGTCAGACTTGGGCGCGCAACTCTTTTATAAAAAAGGATTTTTTATGGTCTGGGCAACCGGTGGTTTAGAAAGGATCTCTAAGCCAATGAATTAAGGCGATTTTGGGAAAAAACTTACCTGCTTGGCCGAGGAATGGAACGTAGCCGTTCCCCCCTTTTTCAAAGGGGGGAGACAACGCCCGGTTCGGTATAACCTTTTCAAGAAATCGCCTAGACTCTTCTGTAAGCTCAATATGGTTTGATTTTCAAAAGTCATTGCCATTTTTTGTCACACAATGACAGCAAATGTTAAAATATTAGCACACACAGGGCAGAGGTGCGATGCGGTCCCGTGGCCACCCAGCGCGGCGTGGCCGGGCGGGCCAAGGCGGCCCGTCCAATTTAACCATCCGCGACATTCACCAACCTTGCTTTAAGGCCGGAGTGGCGGATCAGCAGACCCCCTTGCGCCCGATATGTTCGCGGGCCAGTTGCAGCAACTCGGCGGGCGGCTCGTAGCCGGTCCGGCGGCAATGATGGAGATAGTCGCTCAGGCGCGGTTCGGCATCGTTTCGACTGGCGACCTCTATCAGTTCCAACAACTCGATCATGCGCGGGGTCGGGACGGTGGCAATCGTATGGAGCATGGGTGAGTTCCTTAAGGATCGGGGGTAACGGATGCGGATTTCCTAGCACGTCACGTGCCAACCTGGTCTTTCGCGCCTTCAGCTATCGCGCCCTCAAATGACCGGTCGGACCGGAACTAACAAATAGAAAGACCTAATCCCGACCCTTCAGGAGTTGCCGGCGTTATCCAGCGAATGCGCCCGTTTTATGAAGGCATTGACCGTCGTTAACGCCATCTGCGCCGCCCAGACGTCGCCAAAGGGTTTGAGCCAGATCGAGCGGAACTCGCAGTCGAGGGAAAAATCGATGCGGCAGCCCCCTTTGGGCACGGGCGCGAACGACCAATGGATGTTGAAGCGGCGAAAGCCCCGATCCGTCGACGTTACGATGATGGAACGCGGTGGATCCAGTACGGTACGGGTGCGAAATCGATACACGAACAGCCCCAGCGCCATGACTTGCTCGGTTTCGTAAGCGTCGGCTGCGCGGTTGACGATCCGCGCTTCGCGCATCAACGGCAAAAACTCAGGATAGCGCTCCACGTCGGCGACGAGGTCGAACATCCGCTCGGGAGCAATGGTTACCACGCGGCTTTCGTTATGGGATGCCTGGTCCATCACGCTTCACCCTCCATCGCGACGAGACGGGGTGATAAGCTCGTCGTACAGTTCACTCTCCCTCCCCGAACTTGATCAATGCAACGGTCTAATTGCCAGTCGCTTCCCCAGCCTCAGCAAGCCGGAGGTCAGGAAGTTGGGTTTGTGGAACCGCTGACGGTATCCACTGGCCGGGATATGAATAAAATACACTTGTAAGGAACCTTGGCCCCCCATGCGTCATTCTAATTGTTGTCCGGCCGAAAACCCCCGAAACCCCGTTGCCCAACACCATGATTCCTGGAGCTGATATTCTGAATGTCGGGCAAAGTTACGCTTTTATTCGACCTACATTACAGGTTTTCGGTCAAACCCTCATTAAAGCATGCGGGTCAAAGCCCGGCCCGATGGCGCACATCAAGCAAGCAGTTGACGCCTTCGGGTAAAGTGGCTCAATGTGGACTCCTGACACCCGAATTATGGGTAAAATTCGGGTGTCAGGGATAGCGAACGCTCGAACTTCGAGGAATCAATAAAACATGAAAGTACGTGTTTACTCCTCCGAAATGGCTCATGGCCTGTTCGTCGTCATGCCGGCTTCGACCGATCCTGCCTCGCTTCCAGCAGGGGTGAAGCGTCTTCTAAGCGAGGACTCCAGCCTCAAGGAGTTCGAACTGTCGGCTGATAAGCCCACCATCGGTCTTGATGTTAATAAAGCGCTGAGCGACATCGAAGCGAAAGGTTATCATGTTACAAAGCCGCAATTTCTCACTGAGGAATAATTAGTTGCCCAACAGGGAGATACCGGGGCTCGAGGCGCCGTGATGGTCGTGCCCGGCGAGCCGGGAAGGCAAGACGCGAGCGGCCCAATACTCGCTAATCCCAGCCAGGGCAGCGCGCTGTTTTGAACTGACGCTGGTGTGAACGAGGCGGCGGCCCTGTTGCAGGGCAGCTATCGATTGCACGCACGGCGAAGTCATGGCACCAAGCAATTGGGCGCGGCGGATCCGGATCGTAATGCTCATCTTCATCCCCTCCTAATCAAATCGTCCCCTCGTAAGGGATTACCCAGCGGGTAATCCCGGGCGAGTCAAGGTTATTTAAGCATGATGCGTGCCATATCACCGGCACATCCAATCAGGACAGGACTTACGCTTCGGGTTCAAAACACCCGCCGCGCCGGGCTCTCGACCGCTCGTTGGCCCGGTTTACGGAACCTGGGACCGGTTTTCGGGTACAGTAGAACATGACCAAGAAAATCATCCTTACCGTCGTTGGCCTGCTGATTCTCGTGGGGTCGCTGGCCGGCGCCAAGGTTTTGCAGTTCCAGACGATGTTCGCGCAGGGCGCCAAGTTCGTGCCGCCGCCGGAAACCGTCACCACCGCCGAGGTGAAACCGGATCGCTGGCAGCCGACCCTGACCGCCATTGGCTCCGTCGTGGCTGTCCAGGGCGTCATGGTTAGCGCCGAGGCCTCGGGCACGGTCAAAACGATCGCCTTCGAATCGGGCGCGACCGTCAGGGCGGGCGAACCGCTGGTGGAGCTCGACACCGCCATCGAACAGGCCCAACTGCGTTCGGCCGCCGCCAGTGCCGATCTGGCCCGCGCCAACCTGGAGCGCGCCCGGGCCATGCGTGGCAAGAACATGGTTTCCGCCGCCGATTCCGACGCCGCCGAGGCTCAGGCCAAGCAGACCATTGCCCAGATGGACAACATCCGCGCCGTCCTGGCCAAAAAGACCATCCGCGCGCCGTTCGCCGGCCGGCTGGGCATCCGCCAGATCAACCTCGGCCAGTTCCTCGATAATGGCGCGGCCATCGTCACGCTCCAGTCGCTCGATCCGGTATATGTGGACTTTTCGCTACCCCAGCGCTATCTCTCCCAACTCGGCGCGGGTATGGCCGTGCGGGTTGCCGCCGATGCCTTTCCCCAACAAACCTTTGCCGGCAAGATCACCGCCATCAGCCCCGAGGTGGACAGCGTCACCCGCAACGTCCGCCTGCAAGCCACCCTGGCCAATCCCGAGGGCCGCCTGCAACCCGGCATGTACGTCGAGGTCGCCGCCGTGCTGCCGGACACCGAACCGGTACTGATGATTCCCGCCACGGCGGTGCTATACGCGCCCTATGGCGATTCGGTGTTCGTGATCGAGGAGAAAAAGGACGAAAAAACCAGCGCGGTCGGCAAGGCGCTGAACCAGAAGTTCGTGCGGCTCGGGCCGGCCCGCGGCGATTTCGTGGTGGTGGCCTCCGGCCTCGAAGCTGGCCAGACCGTGGTCAGCACCGGCGTGTTCAAGCTCCGCAATGGAATGAGCGTGGTGGTGGACAACGCCCTGGCGCCACAACCCCAAATCGCGCCCCGGCCAGACAATTCGTAATACTTTTTTCACATGGGTTCCGGACCTTGCCCCTTTCATTGCATCTTTCGTAGGTCGGGTTAGGTGCTGCTCACCGTAACCCGACGCCCCGCAACGGTCGCGAACCGTCGGGTTACGCTGCGCTAACCCGACCTTCGGAACGTCGTAAAATCCATATGAAATCCTTTACCGATTTATTCATTAGCCGGCCGGTGCTGGCCATTGTGGTCAACCTGGTGATCATTATTGCCGGCATTCAGGCCATTTTTACCCTCAACGTCCGCCAGTACCCGCGCAGCGATAACGCCAGCGTCACCGTCACCACCGCCTATATTGGCGCCAGCGCCGATCTGGTGCGCGGTTTCATCACCACGCCGCTGGAGCGAGCCATCGCGGCGGCGGACGGCATCGACTATCTGGAATCGCAAAGCGCGCAGGGTCTCTCCACCGTTCGCGCCCGCCTGAAGCTGAACTACGACGCAACCAAGGCGCTGGCCGAAATCGGCTCCAAGGTGGACCAGGTGCGCGGCGACCTGCCGCCGGAAGCCGAGGTGCCGGTTATCAACATCGAGTCGGCCGACAGCCAGTTCGCCTCGGCCTATCTGAGCTTCAGTTCCGACCTCCTCCAACAAAACGAAATCACCGACTATCTGGCGCGGGTGGTGCAGCCGCGTCTCACCGCCATCGCCGGCGTGCAGCGCGCCGAGATTCTGGGCGCCCGCACCTTCGCCATGCGGATCTGGCTCAAGCCCGACCGGCTGGCCGCGTTTAACCTCAGTCCGGTCCAGATCCGTCAAGCGCTGGCCGCCAACAACGTGCTGGCTGCCGTCGGCCGCACCAAGGGATCGCTGATCCAGGTCAACCTCACCACCAACACCGATCTGCGCTCGGTCGAGGAATTCAATAATCTGGTCGTCCTGGAGAAGGACAATACGCTGGTGCGCTTGAAGGATGTCGCGGAGGTGGTGCTCGGAGCCGAGGACTACGACGCCGAGGTGCGTTTTTCCGGGCAGACCGCCGTGTTCATGGGCATCTTTCCGCTGCCCAACGCCAACGCCATCGACGTGATCCAGCGGGTCCGCGCCGAGATGGCGCTGATCGAGAAGGAACTACCGACCGGCTTGCAGACCACGGTCGCCTACGACGCCACCAACTACATCAACAACGCCATCGTCGAAGTGGTGAAAACCCTGTCGGAAACCCTGTTGATCGTGGTGATCATCATCTTCCTGTTTCTCGGTTCGCTGCGTTCGGTATTGGTCCCGGTCATCGCCATTCCCATTTCGCTGATCGGCGGCATCTTCCTGATGCAATTGTTCGGTTTCACCATCAACCTGTTGACCCTGCTGGCCATCGTGCTGTCGGTCGGGCTGGTGGTGGACGATGCCATCGTGGTGGTGGAGAACGTCGAACGCCATTTGCGCGAGGGTCAGACGCCGTTCGACGCCGCCATTCTCGGTGCCCGCGAACTGATCGGCCCGATCATCGCCATGACCGTGACCCTGATCGCGGTCTACGCACCGATTGGCCTGCAAGGCGGACTGACCGGCTCCCTGTTTCGCGAGTTCGCCTTCACTCTGGCGGGCGCGGTCACCATTTCCGGGATCGTGGCCCTCACCCTGTCGCCGATGATGTCGTCAAAACTGCTCAACGCCGAGGACGAGCAACACTGGCTGCCGGCCCATATCAACGCCGCTTTCGAGCGCCTGAAGCGGTTCTACGGTCACCTGCTCGACGGGGCGTTGAGCGCGCGCCCGGCGGTTTATCTGGTGTGGGGCACGCTGGCGGCGCTGGTGGTGCCAATGTGGATGTTTTCGCCCGAGGAACTGGCGCCGGGCGAGGATCAGGGGGTGATCTTCGGCATCGTCGAGGCGTCGGCCAACGCCACCCTGGATCAGACCAGCACGTTCGCCGCCGCCGCCAATCAGGTGTTCCTGGGCGTGCCCGAAACCGAGTTTACCTTTCAGATCACCTTTCCCACCTCGGGCTTTGGCGGGATGGTGGTCAAGCCCTGGGATGAACGCGAGCGCACCGTGTTTCAAATCCTGCCGGAAGTGCAGCAAAAACTGCAACGCATCCCCGGCATCCAGATGTTCCCGGTGACGCCGCCGGCGCTGCCGGGCGGCGGTCAATTCCCAGTGGAATTCATCATCGCTTCGACCGCCGACACCCGGGAAATCCTCGCCATCGCCCAGCAGCTTCAACTCAAGGCGATCAGCAGCGGCCTGTTCGCTTTTCCGCCGCCGATCGACGTCAAGATCGACCAGCCGCAGGCGGAGGTGGTCATCGACCGTGACAAGGTCGCCGCCTTCGGTCTCAATCTCCAGCAGGTCAGCGCCGACCTCGCCGCCGCCATGGGCGGCAACTTCGTCAACCGCTTCAATATCGCCGGCCGCAGCTACAAGGTCATTCCGCAGGTCGAGCGGATCGACCGGCTCAATCCCGAACAACTGGAAAATCTCTATGTGACTGGCCCGAACGGTCAACTGGCGCCGCTGGGGGCCGTCGCCACCTTGCGTAACGGCGTCGAAGCGCGCTCGCTCAACCGCTTCCAGCAGCTCAACGCAGTCAAGCTCAGCGGCGTGGCCATCCGCCCGCTCGACCAGGCGCTGCGCTTTCTGGAGGACGAGGCCGCCAAGCTGCTGCCCCAAGGCTATGTGATCGACTACACCGGCGAATCGCGTCAGTTGCGCCTCGAAGGCGGCAGCCGATTCTTCGCCACCATGGGCCTGGCCATCGTCCTGATCTTTCTGGTGCTGGCGGCCCAGTTCAACAGCTTCCGCGACCCACTGATCATCCTGCTCGGCTCGGTGCCGCTGGCGCTGTTCGGCGCTCTGGTCTTCACCTTCCTGAAGATCCCCGATCCGAATACTCCGTTTCCGCTGACCGCCGGCTGGACCACCACGCTCAACATCTACTCCAAGGTGGGGCTGGTGACGCTGATCGGCCTGATTTCCAAGAACGGCATTCTGATCGTGGAGTTCGCTAACAAGCTCCAGCGGGGCGGTCTCGCCAAGCTGGCGGCGGTGCATGAGGCGGCGCTAATCCGGCTGCGCCCGATCCTGATGACCAGCGCCGCCACGATCGCGGGGCATCTGCCGCTGACCCTGGTGACCGGCGCCGGCGCCGCTGCCCGTAATTCCATCGGTCTGGTGCTGGTCGGTGGCATGGCGGTCGGCACGCTGTTCACCATTTTTGTCGTGCCGGCGCTGTACATGCTGCTGGCCAAGGACCACGCCCATGACCGGGAGGCCGAACAGGCAGCGGCGGTGGTTCATGCCTGAGGACTGAAACAGCTTCCGTAATCCCGCCCGATCCCGTCGCCGGAAAGCTTGCCGGTCCCGCCCTCGCCGGCGGGCGTGGCATGATACCGTCGTTTCCTATCAGGATCGCGCCCATGCCCGCTCCCCTCGCCGGTTCCTATCCGGCCCCCATCGCTGTGCCGCCGTTGCCGGTGGCCCGCTACCAACTGCGCTTCACGGCTCTGGGGCCGCTGCGCCTGCCGGTTTATGCCGGGTCCGCCTGGCGCGGGGTGTTCGGCCATGCGCTCAAGCGGCTAGTCTGCGTCACCCGCGAACCGGCCTGTCCGGCTTGCCTGCTGTACCGCTCCTGCGTTTATCCCTACCTGTTCGAGACCCCACCCGACCCGACTGCCGGCAAGCTGCGCAAGTACCCCACCGCTCCGCACCCGTATCTGCTGCGGCCAGGCGAAGGGGGAGCGCACATCGTCGGGGCGTCGGTCGGCGTGGACGTGGTGTTGTTCGGGCATGGCAACCGGCATCTGCCCTACGTACTGCACGCCTTCGACCAGGCGGGCCGGCGCGGCATCGGCCAGAGCGATGGCCTGCTGGAATTGGCCCAGGTCGCTCAGCAAACGCCGACTGGAGAATGGCAAGTCATTTACCATCCTGGCGGGTCCCTGCAACCCTTGCCGCCGAGGGTTCCCGAACCGCCGCCCTGTCCGGCGCGGATGACGTTGTGTCTGGAAACACCGCTGCGGTTGCGACAGGCCGAAAAGCTGGTGGGACCGGAGGCGTTCGAGTTCGGCGCGCTGTTCGCCAACCTGTTGCGGCGGATTTCGTTGCTGACCACCTTCCATACCGACACTCCGTTGGTTGTCGATTTCGCCGCGCTGAACCGGGCCGGCTGGACAATCCAGCATCGAGCCGCGCGCTTGCGCTGGCACGAATGGGTCCGCTATTCCTCGCGCCAGGACACGCTGCTGCAAATGGGCGGGCTGCTGGGCGAAATCGAATTGGATGGGGCTGGGTTGGAGCCATTTTGGCCGTATCTTTGGCTCGGCCAGTGGACCCATGCCGGCAAGGGCGCGGTCATGGGGCTGGGGCGGTATCGATTGGTCATGGATTGATCGGCAAGCTTGCCGAAGCGGTAATTTTGTCTCTCCGGGTTTACTGTTGCTGCGTTTGCACTATACTGAATTGAGGACGCTGCCATGAACCCGGAAAATTTCCCCCGCCGTATCCTGCTGTGCGTCGCCGGCCTGTCGCCGCAGATCGTCACCGAGACCCTGTACGCCCTGACGGTCACGGGCGAGCCCCGCTTCGTGCCGACCGAAATCCACCTGCTCACCACAGCCGAGGGTGCGCAACGGGCGCGGCTGACCCTGCTCAGCGAGGAGCCCGGCTGGTTCCACCGGCTGCGCCGGGACCACGGCCTGCCCGAAATTCGCTTTACCCTCGACACGATCCACATTCTCCGCGCCGCCGACGGTCGCCTGCTCAACGACATTCGCGGCGTGGCCGACAACGAAGCCATCGCCGACGCCATCACCGCCACGGTGCGCGCGCTGACCGCCGACCCGGACAGCGTGGTACACGCCTCCATCGCCGGCGGACGCAAGACCATGGGTTTCTATCTCGGCTACGCGCTGTCGCTGTTCGGCCGCCCGCAGGATCGGCTGTCCCATGTGCTGGTGTCCAACGCGTTCGAGTCCAACCCCAACTTCTTCTATCCGGCGCCGGTCGAGCGGGTAATTTTCGGCAATGGCCCCGACCAGCGCCCGCTCGACGCCAGCGACGCCGAGGTGATGCTGGCCGATATCCCGTTCGTGCGGCTGCGCGACGGCTTGCAGGAATCGTTGCTGCGCGAGGGCGCGAGTTTCAGCCAGGTGGTGCGGCAGGCCCAGCGCAACCTGGGTTCGCCCAGCCTGACCCTGGATGTGGCGACCTGCCGGGTGGGCTGCGGGGAAACCGTGCTGCGGCTGACCCCGATCAGCTTTGCCTGGCTGGCCTGGTTCGCCCGGCGGGCGCTGGCCGGTTTGCCGCCGCTGCACTGGAAGCGGATCGGTCACGCCGAGGTCACGGCGTTTCTGATCGAGCATAAGGCGGCGCTGAACGATCCGCTGGCCGATGACGACCATCCGCTGATCGCGGCCCGGCGCGAGGAGGGCATCGGCAAGGCGTTCTTCGAAGAGCGCACCAGCAAGCTCAAGCGGGAATTGAGCCGGATGCTGGGCGCGCCGATGGCCGCGCGCTACGCGCCCCAGCGCCAGGGGACCCAGCGGCTCGCCGGCCACGCGCTGGGCCTGGAACCGCATCAGATTCGGTTCGCCAGCTTGGAGGGGGACTGAGCCGGCAAGCTTGCCGGGGCGGACAACGACCTTTGCCGGGCGCTATAGACTTCCCAATCGATATCCGTAGGGGCGACCGGCCGGTCGCCCCTAACAGGGTTGATCGAAGGTCAGACATGCACGGATAATCATTGGCAAGACTATATAACCGCCACTATTTCGAACACAGCATGGAGATTGCACGCATGATGGTTAAACAACTCTACACCGTAAGTTTTGTCACACCGGCTTTTCTGGGCGATGCCGAACAGAATGGGGCTTGGCGCACCCCGCCGTTCAAGATTCTGCTGCGGCAATGGTGGCGGGTGGCAGCGGCGAAAGAGCACAATACGACCACGTCAGATTGCGTGAAGCGGAGGGAGATTGTTTGGGAATGCCGCGGATGAAACTCTGTAAATGTCAAGTGAGGCTCGATTGTAGTTGGAATAAAGGAGAGCTAAATCAGTTACCAGCCGTGCCTATTGGGATGTCATGGGTGGATTCTCATCCAATACATGGCCGGGCGGTTCAATTGATGATGTTGTGACTACACGCGATGGCAAAGGTCGAGTTCGTGCTGATTTTTATATGGGATATGGGCCGGTTATACCTCCAAGCAAAAAAGAAAATCGCCCACGTATTACGATTCGGAACGCTATTAACCCTACAGATTCCAAAGAGCTATGTCTGGGGTTTGAGCACAAATTAAAGGATGATATTTCGACAGCTCTGCAATTGATCCAATGGTTTGGATCCTTGGGAAGTCGATCTCGTAACGGTTGGGGGTCTGTTGTGCTTGAACCTGCTCAAGAAAATAAACTGATTTTATCAGTATTGCCGCAGCTTGACGATGTCATACTCAACCAAATTTGTCGGCCTTGGAAACAGTGCCTTAAAGAGGATTGGCCGCACGCCTTGGGCACTGAAGAAGGAAAACCACTTATTTGGATTTCGGAGCCGAAACCAGATTGGAGGGCCGTTATGGGCTGTCTTGCAAACATCAAAGTTGAAGTGAGGTACAGCGCAAAAACCATCCAGGGTCCGTCCGGTATTGGAGGAATTCATCTTCTCCGTTACCCAGCAGGTGGCAAATGGGAGATTCGTAAACTCGGGAAAGAGGCGCGATTGGCAAGCCAACTCCGTTTCAAAGTTGTAAGAGACACTAAGGATCGGTTACGAGGTATGGTATTCCATTTACCTTGCCGTTTCCCTGATAAATTGAGTACCGATCTGGAGGGGGAAGCAGAAAGCTTGGATTGAAGAGAACGAGCAGAAAATCTGGGAAAACATACATCGCCACTTAAATGCAAGTCGTAGATTAAAGCCTCTTTTTGATTGATCCCAATTCAGGAATTCAAACCATGAAACTGACCGCCATCATCGAACGGGAAGGAACAGGTTATGTCGCCCTATGCCCGGAATTGGATATTGCAAGCCAAGGGGATGACATCCCTTCGGCGCGAAACAATTTGCAAGAAGCCGTTGAGTTGTTTTTGGAATGTGCCCTCCCCGGGGGAAATAACACAGCGGGTTTCCGGGGAGATTTACATCACGCAAATCGAGGTGGCGGATGGCCAAGTTACGGGTGCTCTCAGGTGAGGCGGTCTGTGCCATTTTGCGAAGCCATGGCTTCGTCGAAGTCAGGCGGCGTGGTAGCCATATCGTCATGCAGAAAGTAACACCTGACGGTACGACAACTGTTCCTGTACCCCATCATGCCGAGTTAAGGATTGGTACCCTGCAATCCATCATCCGGCAATCCGGACTACCGCGCCGTTCATTTGAGACCTTACCATAAGGATTTGACGAAATGACTGACTCTCTCTGGCAAACCAAACTTGCCGCCTGGATTCACGACCCAGCGGAAAAGGCGCTGGTGCTGTTGCGCGACCCCGCCGGCCATGAAGGCGGCACCGTGCGGAAGTTGCGGCAACAACTCTTTCCTGATGGGATTCCCGCAGCCATCAAACAGCACATTCACCAAGCGGATCGCTGGGCCGCTGCTGCCGACCGTCCGCAATTTCCGCAGGATCAGGACGGCGGGCGCTATCAGAAATGGACTCAGATTAACTTTGCCGAACAGCCGGTACTCAAGTCACCCGCTGACCGGAGAAGAATATGACCTGAAAAAAATGGAGCTGGAACCGGCGCAACTGAAAGCGATCAGCACCGATCACTTTCAGCGATTCATTGTCCCGGATAACGGAGCGGTGGACTGGAAAAATACGGCGCTTGCGTTTTGGCGCTTCGGGCCGGAGTCGCCAGCCAGTGATTTGGGCGCGCTCTGGCAACTGTTGCCCGCCGATACCCGCGTGCCCGATCACACGATCTGGAATCATCTTGACCTGACCTCTGCTTTTGCCAGCGCTTTTGCTCTCGATCCGCAAAAAAACCCGGCGCTGCTGGCGATGAGCTTTGGGCCGGTTCAGGATTTCATCGCCCAAGCGCGCACCACCTCCGATTTGTGGGCGGGTTCGCACTTGCTGTCCCGGCTGGCCTGGGAAGGCTTGAAGGTGATTTGCGAGCAACTGGGACCGGATGCGGCGATCTTTCCGCAACTGCGCGGCGTGCCGCAGGTGGATTTGTGGTTGCTCAAGGACATGGGGCTGCCGGAGCATTACTTTGACGGCGCGGACTGGCTGAACCGGCAAACCGACGCCAATCCGCTGTTCGCCGCTGCGTTGCCCAACAAGTTTGTCGCCATCGTCCCGGCGGGTTCAGGCGCGAAACTGGCGCATCAAATCACCGCTGACGTGCGGGCGTGGGTGAAGGAAAAAGCAGAAGCCGCACTAACGGAGTTGTTAAAAACCGCCGACATAACCAACGCTCCAAACCTGTACGCTCACGCACAAATCACCGCGCAACTGGAAAATTTCCCGGAAGTTCATTGGGCGCTGGTTCCGTTCGCGCCGCTGGTACAGGAAACTGGGTCGGGGGTAGACGTCAAGGAACTTGAAGCGGCCCAAGCGCCATTCCGGCCTGGCGACAAGGGTTTTCTAGGTGGGGACGCTTGGAAATTGTTGAGCCGGGAAATCAAGGTCGATGGCGCACGCTTTTATTACCCAAACGCTGGAGTGCTTTATCCCGCGCTTTACGATCTGCTGGATCGGATGCAGGCGGCGGCCAAGGCGGTGCGACCCTTCGCGCAACTGGAGCAAACCGGCTATCGCTGCTCCCTGTGCGGCGAGCGGGAATGGCTGACCACCGACCGCGATCAACTGGCCTTGCCGCCCGGCGAGCGCAAGACGCTTTGGACGGTAATCGCCGAGGATAAATCGCCTTGGGCGCGGAAGGGCGAGCATCTCTGCGCCCCGTGTACGCTCAAGCGGCTGTGGCCGACGCTGTTCGTTAAAGAAATCAAGGGCCAGCTCGATCAGGATATGCGGCGCTACGTCGTCTCCACGCATACGATGGCGCTGGCGACCAGCTTATGGAATTGGCTGCAAGGCCGCTCTGGTAAAACCGACATCATGGATCGGGACGTGGGCAAGCTGGCGGCGCGGATGGAAGCGGCGACCGAGCGCGCTACGCTTCCCCGGAAAATCGCGGATGAATTGCGCTGGGGCCAGTATCCCTCGCACGTCCGGCGTATCGCCGAACGGTTGCCGGCTTGGCTGGACAC
This sequence comes from uncultured Gammaproteobacteria bacterium, assembly GCA_963696515.1. Taxonomy (GTDB): domain Bacteria; phylum Pseudomonadota; class Gammaproteobacteria; order Competibacterales; family Competibacteraceae; genus Contendibacter. The sequence goes on along the minus strand of CAVOKM010000007.1, from coordinate 60,300 downwards.
CCTGCGCGAAGCTGAAGACAGCGTTGACGATGATGCTTTGCAAGGCGTCAACGGCTTAATCGAGAAAGTGCTCGGCCAGAAACCCGAAGCCTATTACGCGCTGATCATGCTGGACGGCGACAACATGGGCGCGTGGCTGTCTGGTGAAAAGGCTTACGCTCTGGAGTATCAGAAAACCTGGCATCCGCAAATTCGTCAGGCCATCGCCGGAAAATTCCAGCAAGCGGACTTGCAGAGTTACGCCAAGGCCAAACGCCCGGTTTCGCCCGCCCGCCACATCGCCATTTCCTCGGCGCTCAACAGCTTCGCGCTGCATCTGGCCCCGTATATCGTCGAGACGGTTTGCAAGGGCAAGCTGATTTACGCGGGTGGCGATGACGTGTTGGCGATGGTGTCGGTGGATGATCTGTTGCCGGCGCTGGCGCTGCTGCGACTGGCCTACAGCGGGGTGTTTCCAACCGGCGATGCCGCCAATCATGCCTGGCGCTTGCTGGGTGTGGACGACAATCGGTTGAAGATTTCCAGCGGTCATGTGCTGCTTCGTGACCGGCTATATCGGGTGATGGGCCGCGAAGCGACCGCCTCCGCCGGCGCGGTCGTCGCTCATCATTCCGCCTCGCTGGGCGCGGTATTGCGGCAACTGCGGGACGCGGAGAAACAGGCCAAGAACCGCGGCGGCCGTAATGCGTTTGCCATTCGCGTGCTCAAGCGTTCCGGCGGCATGGTGGAACTGGTCAGCCATTGGTTTGACGGTCTCGAACCGGCACAAGGTTTGGAAAGCACCCCCATCGGGATGTTGCTGCGCTTGCGCGAGGCGCTGGCCAACCCGCAACTGTCGCGGCGCGTGGCCTATCTGGCGCAAAGCTGGTTGCCGCAACTGCCGCCGCCCGGCGAGTTCAGCGATCCGGCGCTGTACGAAAAGCTGCTGGCCGACAATCTGGCCTATCAGTTCGCCCGGCAGTGCCAGGGGGATGACAAGCAATGCGCCACCGATTTAGGGCGGGGACTCGGCAAGTTGGCGGTGACGCTCGCGGCCTCATCCTCCAGGCCGGAGGAAGACCGAGGCACCGCCCCCGACTTCATCCGCGATTTTCTGGCCGTCGCCGAATTTCTGGCCCGCGAAGGCCGCGCGAACAGCGACAAGGAGAATCGCCATGACTGAATACCGTTTCATCGAACCCCTGGACGTGCTTTATCTGCGCGGCAACAAGCTGTTTGGCGACGCCGGCAGCTATGGCGAGGCGCTGATGCCGCCGTGGCCGTCGCTGGCCGCCGGCGCGTTGCGTTCCCGCATGTTGGCCGCGCACGAGGTGGACTTGGCCGCCTTCGCCCGAGCCCGCGACCGCTTGCCGGAGCTGTCCGACGCCTTGCACGCCTGCCTCGGCACGCCGCAAAAGCCGGGCGATTTCCGGGTCAGCCTGTTCACCCTGGCCTGTCGGGAACAGGGGCAGGTACAGCCGTGTTTTCCGCTGCCATCGGACGTGGTGGTCACGGCCAAGGCGCTGGACGACGCGACGTATCTCCAGCCGACCGCGCCGCACTCCGCCTTGTCCAGCAGCTACGCGCTCCCGCAAGCGCCGCTGTTGCGCGCCGCTGATCCGGCCAAGCCGCAAGGCAATCTGTGGTTGAACGCCGCCGGGCTGGGCGCGTATCTCAACGGCGAACAACTCGGCAAGGAACACCTGCTGCGCGGCGGCGAACTCTGGCAATTCGATCACCGTCTCGGCATCGCCTTGAACGGCGCGCAACGCACCGTCGCCAAGGGAATGCTGTACACCGCGCAGACCGTCGCTCTGAACCACCGCGATGGTCGCAATCGACTGCGGGATGTGGGTTTTCTGGTCGGCGTGGACGGCGTGGACGGCGCGAGCGGCTTGTTGCCGGAAAACGGGTTGTTGCGCTTCGGCGGCGACGGACGCGGCGCGGCGCTGCAAGCGGTCTCGCCCAAGAACCTGCTGCCGGCTCCCGACGGGCGGCGCATCGAACAAGAATGCCGGTTTCGGCTGGTGCTGGCGACGCCCGGCCTGTTCGCCGACGGCTGGCGCTTGCCCGGCCTTGATGCGGACAACTGTTGGCATGGCCCGGACGGTTGCACGGCGCGGCTGGTTGCGGCGGCGGTCCATCGCGCCGATACGGTCAGCGGCTGGGATTTGGCGCAGTGGCAACCGAAACCGGCGCAGCGCGTCGCACCGGTGGGTTCGGTGTACTGGTTTGACGATTTCCAGGGCAAGGCCGAAGCGCTCGGCAAGCTTGCCGCCGAAGGTTTCTGGGCGATGGGCGACTACCTTGATCCCAGCCGCCGCGCCGAGGGTTTTAACAATATCTTGATTGCAGCGTGGCCAAAAACTGCTTGAAACTGAAAGGAGAACATCCCATGCGCGCTATTAAACTGCCTGCCCAGATCAGCGCCGAACATACGCTGAGTCTGCAATTACCCGCCGATGTGCCGCCCGGCATGGCGGAGGTCATCGTGCTGTATCCCGAAACGCCGGCTGTCGGCCAACCCCGCTCTCTCGAAGAATTCATGCAACATTTGCAGGAAGCGGATATTCCCCGTCGCACCCAAGAAGAAATAGATCGCAACCTCGAAGAAGAACGCCATTCATGGGAGCGTGATGATGTCCGCAATCTACCTCGATAGCTGCATTGTGATCTATTTGATTGAGGGGACAGACCCTTTCCGGGAGACTTGCTATCAAGCGCTGGCAAAACGTAAAACAGGTGGCGGACAACTGTGTTTCACTGGCTTGACCCGTTTGGAATGCCGGGCGCTGCCACTGCGCAAAGGGCAACAACGAATTCTGGAGGAATACGACAATTTTTTCAGCCTGCCTGAAACAAGTCGGCTATTGATCAACGAACAGGTTTTTGAAATCGCCACTGAGTTGCGTGCTTTCCAAAATCTCAAGACCCCTGATGCGCTGCATCTGGCCGCCGCCATTCATCACGGCTGCACGGAGTTTTGGACCAACGATCTTCGCCTGAAACCTGCGGCGGCCGACCGCCTGCAAATTGTCAATCCGCTTGATCCGGTCAAGGAATGAGGAACCGTCATGTTTGAAGCATCGAAAGCATTGTTTATCTATTGTGTCAGTCCGGTTCACATGGGGGCGGGTACGGCCATCGGCCTGATCGACAACCCCATTCAACGGGAACGGCATACCGAATATCCCATGATCGCCGGTTCCGGGCTCAAAGGCGCGGTGCGACATCATTTTTGGAGTCAGTTGGACGATAGCAGCCGCAAAGACAAGGCCAACCTGCTTAACCGTCTGTTCGGGCCGGAAACCGATGCTTCGGAATTCGCCGGCGCGGTCAGCTTCGGCGACGCGCAACTGGTCGCGTTTCCGGTGCGTTGCGTCAAGGGCGCTTTTGTTTACGCCACATCGCCGACAGCGCTGGCGCGGACCGCTAGAACCTTGGCATTGGTCGGGGCAAATTCCGACTGGCCGACAGTGACCGTTGAGGCTGGACATTGCAAACTGGCTAATCACAATCTGATGAACGGCGATAAATTGCATTTGGAAGCATTTGAATTCACGGCACATATGGATCAATCGTTGATGAAAGTCACCGAATGGCTCTCTCAACACGCGCTGCCGCCGGATGCCGCTTACGATTTTTTCCGCGAAAAGTTGAAAACGGATTTGGTACTGCTGTCCGACGAGGATTTTAGCTACTTCGTCCGTAACGCCACAGTGGTTGAACCGCATGTGCGGATCAATAACGAGACCGGGACGGCGGATGATGGTGGCCTGTTCTACACCGAAAACCTGCCGCCGGAAAGCCTGTTGCTCGCGCCGGTCATGGCGTCGGCCGAACGCTCCACCGACAAAATTCGCGGCGACAAAATGCGTTTCAATGCCGGGCAGGCACTCCAAATTGTGCTTGCGGGCGACGGTAATGGTTTCGGTGGACTGGACGGCAAGCTGCTGCAAATCGGCGGTGATGCGACGACCGGACGTGGGCAAGTGGTATGCAAGGCGGTGGAGAGATAATCATGGCCGACTACACACCCAAAGCGACGATTACCTTGAAATCCAAAGCCTCCCTGTCAACCACCAGCCTCGACCAACAGCGAGCCGCCTATTCTTGGGAATGCGTTCAGCATATCCCCAAGGATTACGACAAATTGGCGAAGGCCGCGCCGGCGTTGATCATGAACAATGGGCTGATGCAAGCGCTGGCTTTCTATCAGGATAAAGGCAAAACGAAAGAAAGCATCATGGATCGTTACCACGCCCTGAATGCTCACCTCATGCGCTGGTTGGGTCGTCAATTTGGCGGTAATGACTTTCCATCTGAGCAAGATGCTTATTTCAACACGGTCATGCCGGCATTGTACAACGCCAAACCCGAACTCTTCCGCCGCGCCACCGAGGAAACCCTCGCTCTATTACGCTGGATTCGCCAGTTTGCGGCAGCAAGGGCACCGGGGTAGGTATGGGCAAGCATGACAGATTGCTCGAGCAGATTTTACGGGGAATGTCCGACGCCAACATCGGCTTCGACGAACTTCGTGGACTCCTGCTCTGGCTGAGATTCGAGCAACGGATACGGGGTAGTCATCATCTGTTCACAAAACCCGGCATTGCCGAAAAGATCAACCTGCAACGGGATGATGGCAAGGCCAAACCCTATCAGGTGCGTCAAGTCAGGAACGTGATCATTCAATACAAGCTTGGAGATCAGTCATGAACCATTACGAGATCATCATCTACTGGAGCAACGAGGATCAGGCGTTCCTCGCAGAGGCCCCTGAGTTACCCGGCTGCATGGCTCACGGTAATAGTTATGAGGAAGCGTTGCGCAATGTGCGGGACGCGATGGCGTTCTGGCTTGATGTCGCCCGCGAACAGAGCGAGTCTATCCCGGCTCCCAAGGGCCGTCGGCTCATGTACGCCTAGCGGATGATCGAGGAGATTTGATATGGCCGTTGCCGCTGTTCCAAGCTATGTAAAACAGGAACTCTTTGCTGAGGCTCCCCCAGGACATCGCTTCGGGCTGTACTTCCAACTGTGGAATCTAACTGATTGGCTCCGGGAAGCCGATAGCAAGGACGATAAAGACAAGGGCAAACAGGGTGCGATTCGCCGAATCATTCCCTTCGGCAATGATGCCTGGCGAATGGCTAGTAGCCTGCTCGACCGACAGAAAGCGCTGGCCGACGTCCTCGGCGATTCGGTCTGGCGCTTGCCCGCGCAATCCGTCGCCCCGTTCATGACCGGCCTGGGCAACGAGCATCCGCTGGAAAACGGTTTTGCCTTTCTCAACCCGTATGGGATTCCCTATCTCCCCGGCAGCGGCGTCAAGGGCGTACTGCGGCAGGCGGCAGAAAACCTGGTTTGTGGTGATTACGGTGATACTCAAGGCTGGAGCCAGCAGATCATTGATGCGCTATTTGGGCGGGAAACGGCATCAGGCGATAATGAAACCAATCGCAACCGGGGCGCGTTGATGTTCTGGGACGTGATTCCTGAACCCGCCAGTGGCCAGTTGGCCGTGGACATCATGACCCCGCATTACGGCGACTACTACCAGGGTAACACCACGCCGCATGATAGTGGCCAGCCCAATCCGATCCTGTTCCTGACCGTGCCGCCGGGCAGTCGCTTTGAGTTCTTCGTGCAATGCGATCCCGCCATGCTGCCGAAATCGCTTGGGAATTCTTGGCAAACCCTGTTGGAATCCGCGTTCCGGCACGCTTTCGACTGGCTGGGGTTCGGCGCGAAAACGGCGGTGGGTTACGGAGCGATGCGCACGGTGGAGACCGTTCCCCGACAGCGCTCGAAGCCGGACGAGACCAAGAAATCCGCGCCTGCCGCCAGCGAAATCCAAGGCAGCGCCATAACCGCGCCCGAAACAGGCCCGCAGCGCTGGGAAAACGCGGCTCTGTCCTGGAATAAGGGCAAGCGGGAACTGTACAGCGCGACTGCTCAGGGCAAGGCATTCGCTGGCGGCAAGGAAGGGATGGACCTGCGCGAGAAACTCAGCGCCGAGCAACGGAACAAGCTCGACAAGGGCAAGGCGGTTACGGCGACACTGATCGTAGAGCGGATCGGCGGCAATAACTGGCGGATCGTTGAAATCGTTTGAACCATATCCGGCTTCAATTCTTTGGTAGGAGGAAATTCCATGCCAGCGACCATTCAACTACCCGACGATTTGTTGAAGGCAACGGAAAATATCGCCGCCGCTACGCATCATGATGTGAACGAAATCGTGGAACAGGCGTTGCGTGACTGGTTGGCGCGACAACAAGCCGTTCCATCGGTGCGCTTGATCACTTATGGCCAAGGCGGACTCCTGCCCGGTGTAGACTTGAATAATTCCGCCGCTTTACTCGCGATCATGGACGACGCCGATGATCCTGCCTGATGTCAATGTGCTGGTTTACGCTCATCGTCAGGATACGCCAGATCACGGTCTTTATCGCAACTGGTTCGAGGACGTCTAGACCCGAGGCCAATCCTTTGGCGTTGCGGAACTGGTTTTGAGCGGGTTTCTGCGCATCGTGACCCATCCGAGGATATTCCGCGCCCCCACGCCGCTCGATGTGGCCTTCGCCTTCGCGGAACAGATTCGCGCGCATCCTCGATGCGTGATCGTGCAACCCGGCCCGCGTCACTGGGGTATTTTCGATCAACTCTGTCGCGCTGCCGCCGCGACCGGCAATTCGATCCCCGATGCTTACCTGGCCGCGATGGCGATAGAGTCCGACAGCGATTGGATCACAACCGATAGAGGATTTGCCCGATATCCGGGTTTGCGTTGGCGGCATCCCCTGGCAACCGCGTGAATCCACAATCCCCTGGCTTTTGGAGCGCTACTTATTGACCCACACCCTCATCTCCTTTCTCGGCCGTGGCAACCCCGACCGAGGCAAGCGTTATCGCCAAGCCACCTATGTATTCGGCGCTGGCCAACAGCAAACCACGGAGTTTTTTGGCCTCGGCCTCACCCGGCAAATCAGGCCGGATCGGTTGCTGATTCTGGGCACCACCGGCAGCATGTGGGACGTGCTGCTGTTCTCGTTGGGGCTCGGTCAGGAACACGACGAGGCGTTGCTGGCGCTGACGGAATCCGCCGATGCCGATCGGACCACGCCAGAGGAACTGGATCGTTTGAGTTCGGTAGTGAGCGAGCGACTGGGGCTCCTCGTCGTATTGCGCCTTATTCCATACGGCCGCGACACCGACGAGCAGGTGGGGATTTTGCAGCGAATGGCTCTGGACACCGCCGAAGGCGACGCGGTGACGCTGGATGTGACGCATGGCCTGCGGCATTTGCCGATGCTGGCGCAGATGAGCGCGTTGTACCTGCGCCGGGTAAAGAACGTCGAAGTTCGCGGCCTCTACTATGGCGCGCTGGACATGACCCGCGATGGCCTGACGCCGGTCATGAACCTGCAAGGTTTGCTGGACATCGCCGACTGGACCGGCGCGGTGCAGTCCTTCGACAAGGACGGCGATTACGGGGTGTTCGCCACACTGATGCGGGAGCAGTCGCCGGCGGCGGCCGGCCTGTTGCGGGAATCGGCGTTCTACGAGCGCATCACGCGACCCGGCCAGGCCCGCGGCAAACTGCGCGAACTGGACGCCCTGTTTGATCGGCGACCTCTCACCGGAATCGGTTCTTTGTTCGCGCCGACCTTGCGCGCCCGGCTGTCGTGGCATCGAGAGGATCGACTTTATCTGCGGCAACAGGCGCTGGCGCGCCTCTATCTCGAACACGGCGACTTTCTGCGAGCCGCGCTGTTGGGCTTCGAGGCGTTCATTACCCGGCTGATGCAGCAACAGGGCATGACCAATCCGGATAACTGGACGCAGCGGGAAACCGTCAAAAAGGAGTATGAAGCGCGGAATAAGGCCATTCATCCACGCCAGGATGAATACGAGCGCTATTGCCTGCTGCGCGATCTCCGCAATCACTTGGCGCACGGCAATATGTCGCCACAGGCGGAAATCCAGAAGGCGCTGGCCAGCGCGGAGCAGTTGCGGGCATTTCTGGATGATCTGCTCGAACGCCTGCTGCCCTGACGGAATATCGAAACCATGACCACTCTTCATCGCGCTTTGGAGTAAGGCTGAGATGTACGCCGAAAAAATGCTATTGGAAACCGATCCGCAGGGCCGATTGAAAACCCTGCCCACGCTGCCGCCCAACCGTCGGGTGGAAGCCATTTTTTTGGTGCTGGACGAACCGGTGTTGCCGTCACCGGCGAAGCGCCGCCCCGCGCCCAGCATCGCCGGGAAAGGCAAGACGCTAGGCGATCTGATCGCGCCGATCGTGCCGGAGGAAGATTGGGATTGCCTCAAATGATCGTGCTGGATACCCATGTCTGGTTCTGGTGGATCAACTTGGAACATCACCTTTTCTCCGCGTCGATGCGGACGGCATTGGAAGAAAGCGAGTCGCTGGGCGTATCGGTGGTGTCCTGCTATGAGGTCGCGCTGGCGGCCCAGCGCGGCCGTCTGTTGCTACCATGCGCCACCTCACAATGGTTCGCGGAGGCTTTGGAACCCTCGGGAATCCGATTGTTACCGCTGAGTCCGGAGATCGCCAGCCTTGCCGTGGATCTGGCGGCGATTCACCGCGACCCCTTTGACCGGATGATTATCGCGACCACGCTGATCCACGACGCGGCGCTGATCAGTTTGGACGGGGTTTTTCACCATTACCCAGAATTGCAGGATCGGTTGCTCGCATGACCACCCTCTTCGTCACCCGCCATCCCGGCGCGCTGGACTGGGCCGCCGGGGAAGGCATCGCCGTGAATGCGCGGCTCGCTCATCTCGATCCCGATACCATCCAGCCCGGCGATGTGGTGATCGGCACCCTGCCGATCCACCTGGCGGCGCGGGTTTGCCAGTGCGGCGGGCGCTATCTGCACCTGAGCCTGGAACTGCCACCGGAATGGCGCGGGCGGGAGTTGTCCGCCGCCGATCTGCGCCGCTTCGGGGCGCGGCTGGAAGAATATCGGGTGACAGCCGTTCGGCTGGATTGAAGCGCCCTCACCCCCAACCCCTCTCCCAAAGGGCGAGGGGTGTCTTGGCAAGCTTGCCGTTCCCGCCGATTCGCTCGCGCCGGCGTATAACCATGGCCAGGTTGATCGCCGGAGAACACCGATGTCCGCCCGTCTCTTATACCTCGCCGCCTACGACGTGACCGATCCCGATCGGTTGCAGGCGGCGCTGCGGGTGCTGAAAGGCTACGCCTGCGGCGGGCAGAAGTCGGTGTTCGAGTGCTTTCTGACCGCCCGCGAACGGCTGGCGCTGCTGGATGCGATTCGCGAGGTGCTCGAGCCGCGCGAGGATCGTTTTCTGTTGCTGCCGCTGCCGGATGACCGGGGCATTCGCGGGCTGGGCATCGCGGTTCGGCCAAGCGATCCGGAGTTCTATTACGTAGGGTGAGTATTTTTCCCCCACCCCGGCCCCCTCTCCCAGAGGGCGAGGGGAGTGAAACATGCGAGGTGCAACATGGGTACGCTCTATCTGGATCGCCGCAATCTGAATTTGCGGCTGGATAGCAAGCGGTTGGTGATTGAGGAGCCGGAAGCCCGGCCGCGCGGGGTGCCGCTGGCGTTGCTGGAGCGGGTGGTGCTGCGCGGATTGGTGCGGTTCGACAGCGGGGTGCTGGGGGCGCTGGCTGAGCAGGGAACCAGCGTGGTGTGCTTGAGCGCCCGGCACAGCCGGCGCACCGCGATTGTGCTCGGTCCTGGCCACGGCGACGCTCGCCGCCGGCTGGCGCAATATCAACTGGCGCTGGATCCGGAAGCCCGGTTGCCGCTGGCCCGCCAGTTGATCGCGGGCAAGCTGCGGGCGCAAATCCGCCTGCTCGACGCCGCGCTGGGGCAGCGGCCCGATGTCCGCAAGCCGTTGCACGATGCGCTGGAAACCCTGCGCCGGCTGCTGCCGGACGTGGGCGGTGCGGCCGATCGGGATGTGCTGCTCGGGCTGGAAGGTGCTGGGGCGGCGGCGCATTACGGGGGTCTGACCGCGCTGTTCCCACCGTCGCTGAACTTCACCGGGCGCAACCGTCGCCCGCCGCGCGATCCGGTTAACGCCTGTCTGTCGCTGGGTTACACGCTGTTGCATTTCGAGGCGGTGCGCGCCGCGCACGGCGCGGGGCTGGACCCCTTGCTCGGTTTTTTTCATGAACCCGCTTATGGCCGCGAATCGCTGGCGTGCGATCTGATCGAGCCGCTGCGGCCCCGGCTGGACGGTTGGGTGTGGGCGCTATTCCGCGAGCGGCGGCTGCGGGCGGAGGATTTTCTGTTCGACAAGGGAGCCTGTTTGCTGGACAAACCGGGCCGGCAGACCTTTTACGCCGGTTACGAGTTCTGGGTTCCGCCGCTGCGCCGCTATCTGCGGTGGGAGTGCTACCGGCTGGCGAATTGGCTGAGCGGGCGAGCGCCGGCGTTGCCGGAGGGCGGAGACGATGCGAGCTGAATTTCACGGTTTGCTGGAAGAGCACGCGGAGGGTTCGCGCAAGCCGTTGTATCTGCAAGGGCGGAATGGTTTGGAGGTGGAGTTGGACGGGCCAGCGCTGCGGGTCCGGCAGCCGGAACGGGCGGCGGTGTTTTATCCGCTGGCGCGGCTGGCGCGGGTGCTGAGCAAGGGCGGAGTGCGCTGGAGCTGCGACGCCTTGCTGGCCTGCGCCGAGGCCGGCGTTCCGGTAACGTTCCTGGATGGGGACGGCGGCGTGCGGGGTTATCTGTTCGGGCCATCGTCCGGCGACTCTGGGCTGTACCTGCGGTTGCGCGCCTGCCTGCTCCGGTCCGACGGTTTGAGCCGGTACGCGGACTGGCGGCGGATGATGGCGGGCCACGCCCGGCGGGCGCTGGAGCAACAGTTGCAACAGGTGGGTGTTTGCACGGGTCCGGTGCTGGCATGGCGCGGTTTGGCGCCAGTCGGGCCACGGGCGGCTGTCGCGGCGCCGGATGCAGCGGTCATGCGGCGGCTGCGCGGGTTGCTGGCAGGGTTGAGCGCGCAATTGCTGGTGGAGGCGGGGTTGAACGCGGAACGGTTGGCGCATCTGGAGCCGTTGCATCTGGTGGACGATTTGGCGGAGTTGTTAGGTTGGGCGCTGGCGGAGCCGGTGTTGACCGCGGCGCGGCGCCGGGACGAGGCGGGGCCGGATCTGGGGCGATGACCGGGATTTGGTGGCGCTGGTCGAGACGCGGCGGGAGGAGATGTTCCGTTTTGGGCGGATGTTGCTGGGCCGCTTGGGACAATGGCTGGAGACTTGAATCATGGCGCGGCAACGGCGGCTTTATCTGATTTGCTACGACATTGCCGAGGACCCGAAGCGGTTGAGCTCGGGTGGCACGGTATTTGGAGAAGTTTGCCTGGCGGGTGCAGTACTCGGTGTTCGTGGGCGCGTTCTTCGAGCATTCGCTGGAAGGAGTGTTGCGCGGTCTGGAGCGGATCATCGATCCACGCAAGGACGATGTGCGCTGCTATCCGTTGCCGGAGCGGGCGGAGGTAGTGTTGCTGGGGCCGCAGATGTTTCCCGACGATATTTTGCTGATCCGCGACGGGCATAACGTGCTGCGGCTGGGCGCGGAGGCGGCGCGGTCGATCCAGCAGGAGGATTTGTTCGTAACGTAACCGTTCTCTCCCCTCGCCCTTTGGGAGAGGGGTTGGGGGTGAGGGCCGCAGTTTCAAAGACTTATCCCCTCGAACGGCTACTTCCCGTCGCGCGATTGGAGCTTGATGCGCTTCGAGCGGTATAACATGTTGGAAATATTCGTTATTGTGGAGGTGGTTATGGTTGAGTTGGCGCCTAAACATTCTGTTACGCCCGCTGAGTATCTGGAAGGCGAGAAGGCGGCCAGGGTCCGCCATGAGTATGTGGATGGCGATGTCTATGCGATGGCGGGTGGAACCAAGGCGCATAACCTGATCTCGTTCAATATGGCTCGCGTTCTCCATGGGCATCTTAGAAATACACCCTGCCGGGTGTTTATTGGCAATGTCAAGGTGCACGTGGCCTGGGACTGGCGCGAGCGGTTTTATTATCCGGATGTCGTGGTTGGTTGTGAAACCGGCGACACCGATCCGTATGTTGTCGAGCAGCCGAAGCTGGTCGTGGAGGTGCTGTCGGATTCCACCGAACGCGACGACCGCTCGGACAAGTTTTATGCGTACCGCCGCTTGCCGAGTTTGGAGGAGTATGTGCTGGTGGCGCAGGAGGTGCGGCGGGTGGAGGTGTACCGGCGTGAGACCGGCTGGGATTTGGAGGTGTATGAAACCGAGGGGAATTTTAACCTGCGCAGCGTCGGATTGGACTTGGCCATCGCGGAGGTTTATGAGGGGGTGTTGGAGGCGTCCTGAACCGAGCAGGCATCCCGCCCCTCGAACGATAGATCAACCACCGTTTAATTTTCTGCTACGCTCAGTCAAGTTTTGATTTCTTCGCTGCCGGTTTTTGCACGAAAGCAACGCTGTTGCGCCATGGCAAAAAAGATAACTTTTCAAACAACGAAAATTCTGGCAACCACCTTTTCAAGTAGTTGTTTTGAATTGTTTTTTGGCAACGAGGGCTTTGAAACCTTGCCCTGATGAAGAAGGGATTAAGACTCCGTCATAATCTCCGGTGACTAGGATATAACCTTTTTGAAACCTTGCCCTGATGAAGAAGGGATTAAGACTCGTGGTTTCAGAGTTATACTCCAGGTTGTTAGATTTGAAACCTTGCCCTGATGAAGAAGGGATTAAGACCATTTCCGATATATAGTTTCATTGCAGTCGTTCACCCCCCCGGCTGCGGCAGAGGTGCGAGAGGAAGGCCGGCGCGCCGGTCGGCGATAGCCGTTTCAATATAGAGCCAGGGCGAGTGGCCGCGTTGCCGACAAGTGTCGATGACGCTGGCCAGCAGAGCGAAGACCCGCGAGCCCGTGGCGGTGCGGGTGCCGTGACTGATCTTGCGGGCGATCACCCAGTGCCGCAGCTCCCGCTCCGCGTCGTTGTTGGTCAGCGGCAGTTCAGCATGGTGCAAGACCTGGAAGATCTCGTCCCAGTCGTTGAGCAACTCCACCGCCAGAGCGTGGGTCTTGGCGTGCGGGTGGCCCTGGTGCTGCTCGCAGGCGGCGCGCAGCTCGGCCAGGAGGGGCGCATGTTGGGTCTGCATTCGTCGCGGGCCTTCCCGCGCGGCGTACACCGCCGCCACCAGGGCGTTGAGGGTGTCTAGCACCTGTCAGCCAAAGTCCCGCTCTTCTCTATCTTAGCTTTCAGCCAAGCCTCTCGCCTTGCATATCAGTTGCTCCCAGCAGCTCAACCGCCTCTCTTAGTGTCGGTAGGAGACCCAGCCGTCGCTCATCAGCCAGCCGGTGAAGCCCTCCAGCACTTTCTCGACCAGTTCCTTGCCCCAGCCATCTACGGAGTACAGGGTGACGGTGGCAGCGGTGAACACCCACAGCCACAGCGTCTGTCCCCGCTCCAGCCAGGACGTTTCATCGTCGTGCAGCAGACCTCTGTCCAGCACTGCGTCCACCAACTCTTCTTCCGCCGTGGCCAACTCGGCGGCGTCTTCGTGGAGCGTCTGGTGGATCGTGCCGATGCTCAGTTCCACCCCCAGCCACTCTCTCAGTAATTCCTTAATTCGCGCCCGCGACAGCCTTAACCGCAGTCTCAGTTCTACGATCAACCCCGCCAAGCCTTTTCCTACCACCCGCCATTCGCTCAGTTCCACCCCGGCCAGCAGCGTATCGACTTCACCCCTACCCGCCGTCGCCCGGGAGTGATGCCCGCAGGCGCAGAGCACCTCATAATAGCGGTGTTCCACCACCCACAGTCTCAACCCCATCTCTTCCGCCTCTCCCCTCCGCAGGTCCACCGCCTGTAAACCGGTATGGCTACCGCCCCTACCGGGTCTGCCAGCACCTGTCCGCAGCCGGCGCAAACATCGGTATAGTGAGGTATCTCCTCCTTCGCCTTGAAGACCTGTGTCCTTCCCACCCCCTTCTCTCCTTTCTGCTTTCCCACTTTCCTTTCCGCTTTCACCGCCGCCAGGGGGGCGGCGGTGTCGACCGCCGCCGATTAGCCCGTGGTGGCGGTCGCCTCGTCCGGTTCTGCCGCCACCGCCGAGCACACCTCGGCCTCGTCGGGCTCGACACTGTCTCGCCCCGGTCCCACGGCGCCCGACTGCTCGGCTTGCGCGAGCTGTTGGTCGGCCCTTGGTTCAACCGCTCCCGCTCCTCCTTGAGATCCGCCAACAGCCGCAACTACAGCCCGCGCAACTCCTCCTTTTCCTATGACCGGACGTAGGCGTCATCTATCTGTCGCAGTCTGTGATCTCTCAGGTGCATGAAATCGGTAAACTCATCTCTTTTACCTTTGTTCTCTTTCTCCATTCTGCCCCGTCAAAGTCAGGGTAGTCAGGGGGGAGTGAACGACTGCGTTTCATTCATGCACCTGGTTTGAAACCTTGCCCTGATGAAGAAGGGATTAAGACTCGGAATCTTTCGGAATGTCTAATTCCGCAATCTTTGAAACCTTGCCCTGATGAAGAAGGGATTAAGACTCCATTCCTTTTATTGCAGTCCTTTCAATGCGTTTTTGAAACCTTGCCCTGATGAAGAAGGGATTAAGACTAATAGCAATAGCTGATTGAATTTTCCGGCTTTTTGAAACCTTGCCCTGATGAAGAAGGGATTAAGACCGAGTTCGCCGCCATGCCTTTGACCATGAATTCCTTTGAAACCTTGCCCTGATGAAGAAGGGATTAAGACCTACAGCAACGTATGGGTTTGAGCCTACCAGTGTTTTGAAACCTTGCCCTGATGAAGAAGGGATTAAGACACCGCGAGTTCAGCTCGATCTTTACGGAGTTCACCTTTGAAACCTTGCCCTGATGAAGAAGGGATTAAGACGGAGTGGTCATTTCGGTTTACTTCGTTAAGGGTTTTTGAAACCTTGCCCTGATGAAGAAGGGATTAAGACCCCATCAACCATTCAAGCTTAGCGTTTGAAAATCTTTGAAACCTTGCCCTGATGAAGAAGGGATTAAGACATCTTGAGGGCCGCGTTACCTAACACTTTTGTTACCTTTGAAACCTTGCCCTGATGAAGAAGGGATTAAGACTATAACGGTCAAACAACTGGCAGTAAATCTCCAGCTTTGAAACCTTGCCCTGATGAAGAAGGGATTAAGACCAAAACAATCTCGTTCGTTGCTGTAATTGGTGAGCTTTGAAACCTTGCCCTGATGAAGAAGGGATTAAGACTTATCAGCGGCGATTGCAACATCCCTTGCAAGCAGTCTTTGAAACCTTGCCCTGATGAAGAAGGGATTAAGACCTAGTCATTCCATAAGTATCCGGCAAGTGCCGGATCTTTGAAACCTTGCCCTGATGAAGAAGGGATTAAGACTCTCTCGGCAGCTTGCAATGATTTCACTGCCCCTGCTTTGAAACCTTGCCCTGATGAAGAAGGGATTAAGACCTAGTCATTCCATAAGTATCCGGCAAGTGCCGGATCTTTGAAACCTTGCCCTGATGAAGAAGGGATTAAGACTCTCTCGGCAGCTTGCAATGATTTCACTGCCCCTGCTTTGAAACCTTGCCCTGATGAAGAAGGGATTAAGACCTTCCAACTGGTTGATGTACTTGCCCAGCGTCCTTTGAAACCTTGCCCTGATGAAGAAGGGATTAAGACAGAGCTCATCAGGCAGTACTCTCCGAAGAGACCTTTGAAACCTTGCCCTGATGAAGAAGGGATTAAGACGGCTGTAACGGTGATACGCCGCTCGAGCAGATGCTTTGAAACCTTGCCCTGATGAAGAAGGGATTAAGACCGACAGCATACCCTTATGCATGAAATCCATAAGCTTTGAAACCTTGCCCTGATGAAGAAGGGATTAAGACTATAACGGTCAAACAACTGGCAGTAAATCTCCAGCTTTGAAACCTTGCCCTGATGAAGAAGGGATTAAGACCAAAACAATCTCGTTCGTTGCTGTAATTGGTGAGCTTTGAAACCTTGCCCTGATGAAGAAGGGATTAAGACGCTCTCCACACCTGGGATTGACTTACCGGACTCTTTGAAACCTTGCCCTGATGAAGAAGGGATCGTCGTGAATGGGCAGATTGCGGGGGTTTACATCGAACAGCGGCGCACGGTGCTGGAGTTGAATATCGCACTCAACGCACAGGGGCTGGATTACTGGCGGGATCAGGGTCCTTCGCCGGCCTGAGGGTATTGGGGAGATTTATAGGCCGGACGCTTTCAAGTTGTCCGTTACAACCGTTCAATAACCTCAATCGGCGCCGCGCGGTCCCTGGCAAAGGTGACGATATCCTTTTGCCAAGGTTCGAGGAGCCCCTCCACGGCGAACGCCTGGAATGCGGAACGCAACAGGGGAGTAGTGAGACCGACCTCGCGAAACTTCCGTGCCCAAATCGCATGGCGAGCGGCAAATTCGTCGTCGAATTGCGCCCGCTCCTCCGCCGACATGCGACCGAGCCGCTCCTCCACGAGTTGACTCTGATATACCCGGAACGCGGTTTTTATCTCGGATGCAAGCTGCTCGGACTCGGACGGTGATTCCCGCGCGGGCTGAACCTCTTTGCTCGGGGTCTCGGCGCGTTCCGTGTTCGGTTGGTCCTTTTCCTCCCACCGGCCGTAGCCCTCGCGGAAGCAGCGCGCCATATAAGCCCCGAGATCCCGAACCTGATCCTTTGATCCCTTTCTGCGCATCGCCTGGCGCAGAGCGTAATCGCGAATCGCCCGCGCGCCCCCCAGACCATGGGTACGGATCGCCTGCATCGCGTCAGACTCGTTGACTTGATAGGGCTTCACGCTGTCCAGAAACGCCTGTTCGTCGGTGTTGGGAACCGGCGGCGCGCTCAATGCTGGCACATCGACGGTGACAGGCCGGTAGTAGCTCTGAAGCTCGCGCAGATGCTCCTCAAGCAGGGGAGGATGCCATGCCTGCTTGTCGATGGTGAACACCACCCCAGCCACTTTTCTTCCCTCCCGATAGGTATCGTAAGCGACATGGCAGTCGGTGTTCTGATTGATAGCCGCCAGATTCGGCCGAAGGACTTCCTTCTTGAATGCAATGAATTGATCGTAATAGGGCCCCGCGATGCCCAGCGATTCCTTCAGTTCCCGCAGGGAAAGCCGGGCGACCCGTTCGCCGCGCGAGTAGCAGTCGGACAGAATTTCATACAGCGGAAAGGCGTACTTGGGCTTGGCCAGAATCGCCATCATGATGAGCTTGATCCGGGCGAACAGCCGGGGGTCCTTAATGGCCGGCTCCAGATCGGGATGGAGCTTGAACCCGATAAACGGGCCAGTTTCGGTCGGTTCGAGCAGACTGACGATCAACTTGCACTTCAGACTCTTAAAAGTCTTGTCCTTGCCCAGAAGGTTCCAGCGGATCGTGTTGTCGAAGATTTTCTCGAAGGCTTCGTAGATGCGCGGATAGTTGTGGCTGTCCTCCCAGCCGAGGAACCGGCGCACGAAGCTTTTGCGGATGTGGTAGAAACCGATATCATCCTTGTCGGCAACCTGGCAGTGGAATATGATCAACGTCATCACCTTCTGTTCGGTGAGCGACATATCCCGTTCGAAATGAACCAGCGCAGTGGGCTTCCTGACGTCGTTGCCAAGCAGATCGGTGATGTCGGGACTCATGGCGTACCTCGTGGCTGAGTATCCTCCCCGAAAGTTATAAGCCATAAAGTGGGGGATTGCAATCGCATATCCCCCCCACTTTGCTCCCCGCGTTTCCCCCACTTTCGCTGGACTGGCCCGCCGCCGCCCCTTTATTTCCCCTCCAACGCCCAATCCAAATCGCCGCGACGACCGTTCCTGGGGCCTTTATCGCTCCCCGTCCTCGCTGCCACCTTCATCCAACTCCCCTGACTTCCCCCACTTTAGGGTCGATAACTCCCCGCGCAACCCCCACTTTAGGCTAATAACTCCCCTGACTTCCCCCACTTTAGGATCGATGACTCCCCGCACCTCCCCCACTTTAGGCCAAAATATTCCCCGCACCTCCCCCACTTTAGCCGAACAACTCCCCGCGCAACCCCCACATTACTCCCCTCACTTCCCCCACTTAACTCCCCGCGCAACCCCCACATTACTCCCCTCACTTCCCCCACCATTGTCTTGTAAGATACTAATATTTATGAATTTTTTCATCCCCTTAATTGTAGTTAATACTACTAACAAAGATAAAGATAACAACAACAACGCCGGCCTGGCTGGATCTGGATCCTGGAAAAATGGCTGTTGTTGTTTTTTATTAAAACTACGGTTAGAACCCCGCCACCCCATCTTTTTCCCCGCATACCCATAATTCATCTTGGCTTAAGGCAAGCGCTTTAAAGTCGCACCTCAAGGCTGCTGTGGTTCCGGCGAACAAACTCGACGGAACCCACAACCGAACATGATTTCAACATTTCCAATTCAACCGAGAGGTCAATCCGAATGCACCTGCATAATCTGCTCAGTACCGTCGCGCTTGCCATGGTAACCACCATCGCCACAACCGCAGCCTTCGCCGCTAGCGAATCCCCCACTTCTCCAGCACCCGCTACGGTTGTCACCACTCCAGCAAAAACCGCCATCACCAAGGAACAGGCGACCGAGAAGGCCCTTCAGGCGCATCCGGGCGAAGTCACCAAGGTTTACGAGGACACCAAGAAGGGTAAGAAGACCTGGGAAGTTAAAATCAAGGGCAACGACGGCAAAAAATGGGAGGTGTACTACGAGATCGCAACCGGTGAACTGGTCGCCGAAGAAGGCAAGTAAGCACTGAGAAGTCTCCATCCACAATCCCACCTCCACCGCGGCGCCGTCGCCCAGGTGGAGAGGCCACCGAAAATTTGACTCATGACCGAACGCACCGCAACCGAAATCACTGTCTGGGATCCCGCCGTCCGCCTGTTCCATTGGACTCTGGCGGTCGCTTTCGTCCTTGCCTATTTCAGCCAGGAGGGACCGTTGGAAGATCTACTGGACGGCAAGTGGCTGCAAATGATCCATGTCTGGGCGGGCTATACTATCGTCGTCCTGTTGCTGTTCCGCCTGTTCTTGGGCTTCGCGGGTACGCGCCACGCCCGCTTTAGCGATTTCGTTCGCGGTCCGCACGAAACCCTGTTGTATGTCAGGGACGTGCTGACCCTGCGAGCGCCGCGCTATTTGGGGCACAATCCCGCCGGCGGCGCGATGATCGTCATCCTACTGCTGAGCTTGACCGTCACCGTCCTCGCCGGATTGATGCTGTACGGCGCCGACAAGGGCCTGGGTCCGCTGGCCGGCCTGTTGGTTGACAGCAGTGACAGCACCATTGACACCATCAAGGAGGTCCACGAATTCTTCGCCAACTTCACCGTGATTCTGGTGGTCGGGCACCTGATCGGCGTGATCTGGGAAAGCCTGCTGCACCGCGAAAACCTGGCCCATGCCATGATCACCGGTCGCAAGCGGGTCTGAGTCGGTCTTCGCCAGCCAGGAGGAAGCCATGTACCGTCCTGCTGGATTCGTCACTGTTCTGACCCTGGTAGGGAGTCTGCTTGACGCCGCCCCCGCTTTGGCCGACCTCGATCACGACCAGGTCCGGCAACTGCGCGGCGCTGGTCAAATTCTGTCGCTGGAAAGCATCATCGCCAACCACCGCCGCCAACATCCCGGCGGTCAATTGTTGGAAGCCGAGCTGGAATTCGAGCAGGACCGCTATGTTTACGAACTGAAGATGCTAGGCGACGATGGCGTGGTGCGGGAATTTGAATACGATGCCCGCAGCGGCGAACTGTGGCAGGTGGAACGGAACTAGGGATGCGGTTGCTGCTGGTCGAAGACGATGCCCTGCTTAGCAGTCGTCTGCGGAACGATTTGGAACGCGCCGGCTTCGCGGTGGACGTGGCGGCCGACGGCGTGGATGCCGAATTCATGGGCGAATCCGAACCCTATGACGTGGTGGTGCTGGACCTGGGCCTTCCCCGCCGTTCCGGGCTGGATGTGCTGCGTCGCTGGCGCGCGGCCGGTCATCCGGTGCCGGTGCTGATCCTGACCGCCCGCGATGCCTGGCATGAAAAGGTGGACGGTTTCAAGGCCGGCGCGGACGATTATCTGAGCAAACCCTTCCATGTCGCCGAACTGCTCGCCCGGCTCCAGGCGTTGCTGCGACGCGGTGTCGCCCGGCCGCACGGTCCGCTGCAAACCGCCGGGTTGGAGCTGGACGAGGAGACCCAGACCGCGCGGGTGCTCGCCACGAACGAAACCGTCGAGCTAACCGGGACCGAATTTCGCCTGCTGCGCTACTTCATGCGCCATCCCGGCTTGGTGCTATCCAAAAGCCGTCTGGCCGAGCACGTTTACGATTTCGACGCCGAGCGCGACAGCAACGTGCTGGAGGTCTACATCAACCGGCTACGCCGCAAGTTCGGCCGTGAACTGATCGCCACCCGGCGCGGCCAGGGTTACATCTTCGGAGCCGACAACGGATGACTTCGCTGCAAGGCCGGCTGTTCACCGGCCTGATTTTCACGCTGGCCGTGCTGACTGTTCTGGCGGTCGCCATCGGCGGCTATTCGCTGCGCCAAATGGCCGAGAATTTCGTCGCGGCCCGACTGGAGCACGATCTGGAAACCGTCCTGGCCGCCCTGACCTTCGATGCCAGCGGTCAGCCGCAACTGGCCGCCGACCGAATCGGCGCCAATTTCCGCCAACCCTATTCAGGCCACTATTACCAGATCGAAACCGCCAGCGGCGAACTTTGCTCCCGCTCGTTGTGGGACACTGACCTGTCGTTGCCGCCTCTCGCTGCCGACCGGGTAACGCGGGCCTTCGTTACTGGCCCTCAGGAGCAACGGTTGTTGTTGGTCGGTCGCGCCTTCCGGGTGCAGAATCATCCGGTCACCATCGCCGTGACCGAGGATTTCACCCCGGTGAGTACCGGTCTCCGGCGCCTGTTGGTGGAATTCAGCCTCATCGCCGTCATGTTGTTCGGTGCCTTGCTGCTGCTGCAAAGATTGATCGTACGCCGCGGCCTGGCACCATTAGAGCAGATCCGCCGCGAGTTGCCCCGGCTGGCGCGCGGGGAAATTCCGCAACTTTCCCTGGAAGCGCCGGCCGAGGTGCGGCCGTTGATCGCCGAACTCAACCGATTGCTGGAATTGCTGAATCAGCGCCAGCGCCGTTCTCGCCATGCCCTGGGCAACCTCGCCCATGCGTTGAAGACCCCGCTCACCGCCCTGACCCAACTCGCCGAACAACCTCCTCCGTCCGGCGACGCAAGCAGTTGGTGGCGGGATTTGCGCCAGCAACTGCAACACATCCGCGCCCTGACCGAACGCGAACTCAAGCGGGCGCGCATCGCGGGTGGGGGTGCGCCCGGCCAGCGGGTGCTGCTCGACGGGGAAGTGGCCGACCTGATCGAGACCCTGGGCCGCATTCACCGCGACCGGGAAATTGCCATTGAAGCCCAAGTCCCGCCGGGCAGCGGGTTTGCCGGCGATCGCGACGACCTGCTGGAACTGTTGGGCAACCTCCTGGACAACGCCTGTCAGTGGGCGGAAACCGCGGTGCGGCTGACCGCTGGCGTGGATGCGGCGAGCCTCTGGTTGCGGATCGAGGACGATGGACCAGGTTGTCCGCCAGACCAGTTGGAGGCATTGCGGCAACGCGGGACGCGGATCGACGAATCCCGCGCCGGTCATGGTTTGGGGCTGGCCATCGCCGACGACATCGTCGCGCAATACGGCGGGACCTTGCGGTTGGGCCGCTCCGAGGACCTGGGCGGTTTTCTCGCCGAGGCGGTGTTGCCCTGCCCCTCGGCATGGCGACCCATAAACAACCCCCGCGGGGCGGGGGTTGTTTGATGCCGTTAGGCGGCTTCGCGTTCCCACAAATGGGGGTGATTCACGGCGAAGTGATTCAGCACTTCCTTCCAGTGCCGAGCTTCCTGTGGGTGACCATGACTCGTGGCCATTTCGATATCATCTTCGATGATATGTTCGATGGTGGATTCACCGCCAGGGTTGTGAGCCAGCCAGCAACCCATCTCGGCGGCGACAATTTCCGGCACATGCTCGTGTTGGGCGATGGCCTCGATTTCCTCTTCGTCCAAGTCGGTCAAACCGACGCAATCCTCGTAGGTCAACATGACACATCTCCCGTTCTCTACAGCTATCTGCATCTTCCTAAAAATAAACCGGACTGCCCTCGGCGACCCTGACGGTGTCGTCTCCGGCAGTCCGGCTGTCCTGAAAACTGTTCCAGGATCCGCGACTTTCCGCCCCTATCTCACGGTAGGTTCGGCCTTGTCCTGAATCGTTTAACGGTAAATAGCATAACACAAAAAACCATAACTTACCTAGGTAATTAACAACGGGTCGCCCTGGAGAAATGGAAGATTGTGAAAATCCTGCTTGCCCCCAATGCCCTCAAGGGTTGTCTGACTGCCACCCAAGCGGCGGATGCCATGGCGCGCGGTGTGGTCCGGGCTTGCCCGGCGCCCGACATCGTGCTCTTGCCCGTGGCCGACGGCGGCGATGGGCTGGCCGAGGTGCTGGTCGACGCCCTACACGGCGAAAAACGGTCGGCAACCGTCACCGGCCCACGCGGCGACCCCGTGCAAGCCTCGTTCTGCCACGTCCCCGCGCGCCGGCTGGCGGTCATTGAAATGGCCGCCGCCAGCGGTCTGGCATTGTTGTCCCGAGGCATTCTCAACCCCCTGCTCACTACCACCCTCGGCACCGGCGAACTGATCGCAGCGGCGCTGGATTTGGGGGTGTCCCATCTGGTCGTCGGCATCGGCGGCAGCGCCACCAACGACGGCGGAGTAGGCATGGCAACGGCGCTGGGCGGGCGATTTCTGGACGCCGGCGGCACGACGGTGGAGCCGGTGGGCGGTGCGCTGGCGGCGATTCGCCGCATCGACCTGAGCGGTCTCGATCACCGGCTGGCCGGGGTCCGGATCGAAGCGATTTGCGATGTGGACAATACACTGCTGGGGGTAGGCGGCGCGGCCCAGGTCTATGGTCCCCAGAAGGGCGCCACGCCCGAACAGGTGCGGCAACTGGACGCTGGTCTGGCCAACCTGGCGGGGGTGATCGAACGCGACCTTGGGCTGGACGTGCGCGATTTATCGGGCGCTGGCGCGGCGGGCGGCCTGGGCGCGGGATTGAGGGCTTTTCTCGGCGCTGAATTGCGGCGCGGCGTGGACGTGGTGCTGGATCTGGTCGGGCTGGACGAACATCTGTGCGGCGCGGATCTCGTACTCACCGCCGAGGGACGGATCGATGCGCAGACCACCTTCGGCAAGGCGCCGGCAGGGGTTGCGGAGCGCGCCCAGGCGCGCGGCGTGCCCTGCATCGCCATCGCCGGCGGCATCGGCGACGGTTTGGATTCGCTGCACGCGCTGGGCATCAGCGCGGTCTTCAGCCTGTGTCCGGGACCGGTAAGCCTGGAGCAGGCGTTGGCGGCGGGCGGCGACTATCTGGCCGCCACCACCGAACAAGCGGTGCGCGCTTTCCTTGCAGGCCGTCGTTGAACAATGACCGCCTTGGCAAGCGACGCGGCCGCCGAACGATGTGGAGATTGAACGGCGATCTCGCCCCAGCGCTATTTGCCCGGCGCTACAATAGCATCATCCCCTACCCTCCCGACCGGCCTGGTTACCCACTCATGACCCGCAAAAAACTCCCCATCGGCATCCAGACCTTCCGCGAGATTCGTGAAGACGACTGCTACTACGTCGACAAGACCGCCTTTGCCCTGAAGCTGATCGAGGAAGGCAAGTACTATTTCCTCTCCCGGCCGCGCCGGTTCGGCAAGTCGCTGTTTCTGGACACGTTGGCGGAACTGTTCGCCGGGAACGAGCCGCTGTTTCGCGGGCTGTACGCCCAGGACCGCTGGAACTGGTCAAAGTCATCGCCGGTCCTCCGGCTGAGCTTCGGCGGCGGGGTGCTCAAGAGCCGCCCGGAGTTGGAACAGAAAATCCGCGAACTGCTCGACATCAATCAGGCGGCGTTGGGTATCCGGTGCCAGCAGCCGACGATTTCCGGTTGCTTTGGCGAGTTGATTCGTAACGCCCACGCCGCCACCGGAGAACGGGTGGTCGTCCTGGTGGATGAATACGACAAGCCGATCCTGGACAACCTGACCGCGCCGGACATCGCCCGCGAGATGCGCGAGGGACTGCGCAATCTGTATTCGGTAATCAAGGATTCCGACGCCCACCTCCGTTTCGCCTTTCTGACCGGGGTGTCCAAATTCAGCAAGGTCAGCCTGTTTTCCGGGCTGAACAACCTGAACGACATCACGGTGGATCGCGAGCTATTCGGCGATTTGCGGCTATACCGAGGCGGATGTCGATACCGTGTTCGCCGCCGAGTTGGAGGGACTGGATCGTGCGCAGATCCGGGCGTGGTACAACGGCTACAATTGGACCGGCGAGGCGGTCTACAACCCCTTCGATCTACTATTGCTGTTCAAGGAACGCCAGTTCAAGCCCTGGTGGTTTGAAACCGGCACTCCGACCTTCCTGGTCGACCTGCTCGCCCAGCGGGGCTTTTTCACCCCCGACCTGGCGCGGCGGCAAACCAGCCTGGAACTGCTGTCCACCTTCGACGTGGAACAGATCAACAGCGACGCCCTGCTGTTCCAGACCGGGTATCTCACCATTCATCAGGTCGAGGAGCCCTTGCTCGGCTACTGGGTGTATACGCTGGGTTATCCCAATCACGAAGTGGAAACCAGCCTCAACGCCGCCCTGCTGATCGGCTACGGCGCCGATGGCCAGCGGGCCTTCGAGAACCGCCTGCGCCTGCTCCAGTTGCTAACCCGCGCCGACTGCGCCGGGCTCCAGGCCCTGTTCCAGGCCTTTTTCGCCAGCATCCCCCACGACTGGCATCGCAACAACCCCATCGCCCGATACGAAGGCTATTACGCCAGCGTGTTCTACAGCTACTTCGCCGCCCTGGGCCTGCCCATCACCCTGGAAGATGCGACCCACCACGGCCAGCTCGACATGACGGTGCGGTTCAACCGCCACCTCTATCTGTTCGAGTTCAAGGTGGTGGAACTGGCGCCGGAGGGGCGGGCGCTGCAGCAGATCAAGGACCGGGGCTATGCCGACAAGTACCGCGCCGCAGGCGAGCCGATCCATCTGATCGGGGTCGAGTTCAGCCGCGAAACCCGCACCGTGGTGGGGTTCGAGGTGGAGACCCAGTAGCGCTTGTCCAGCGTTCCCGCTTCAGCGCGGAGGGTGAACCCGATGATTAATACTCACAGTCCGAACGCTGGTATGGCCGCCCACCCGCTGATTCAAGGCCGCACTTCATCGCTCGATCCCTTGCGCCAGCGCAAGGGTCGCCACAGGCCACCGGCGCTGAAGCATTCCCAGGCCCAGCCGAGCCACCGGAGCAGGGCATACGCCAGCCACAGCGACCAGGCCAGCATCAGGCCGCGATAGAGCAGGATCGGCGCGGAGACCACCCACGCGGTCGGCATGGGGCCGGCGCTACGATCCTGATACCAGTTGAGCTGATAGGCGCTGGAGTCGTTGCCAGCGATTTGCATCTCCGGCGCGCCCAGCAGACCCTGTTCGATACCTGCTAGCAAGGCAGCCAGCGCCGCCAACGTCAACGCCGCCAGCCCGAGTTGCCACAGGTCGAAGCGGAAATTGCCGATGGCCCCGGTTGCCAGCGTCTTGCGCCGCGCCAACAGCACCAGCCAGCCCGCCACCAGCAGCGTCGCCACGATGTGACTCTGGCTCAGGCCGACGCCGAGCAGAAACCAGTGATGGGCGCGGAGGGGTGTGCCGCCGACTCGGGCCAGCACGATAGCGCCGGCCAGGATGACCAGCAGCACGCCCCAGAACAGCACGGCGGGTCCCAACGTCGGTCCGCCGACCCACAGCGGCCAGCGGTCGCGCGGCAGGACGACGCTCAGGCGAGCGTTGACGCTGGGTCCACCCAGATCCACCGGCGGCGTTTGATAGCGGGCGCTGACGCCCTCCTCCTCGCGCCAGGTCAGCGCGACCTTTTGCACGCCAGGCGTCAGCGGCAGAACCACCTGTTGCCCCTGCTGCCGGAGCGGTTGCGGAACCTCGTTGATCCGCGCGCCGGTCAGGGTCGCGCCCGGCGGCAGGGTCACAATTCGCTCGGCTCCCCGGCTGGCGCGCAGCGTCAGTTCCAGGCTGGCTTCGCTCAGCCGCCGACCCGGATTCAGCCGCAGATGGCTCTGATCCACGGTCACGGTGCCGCCGGGCGCGCCTTCCGGCCGGCTGATGCTCAGGGTGATGCTCTCGCCCGGCCAACGGCCGCCACTCCGGGGTCCATTCGCCTTCGACGTCGAGCCGCTGCACCAGCGGGATGCCGGCGGTTTGCACGTTCCACAGCGGGCCGGCGCGCAGCCGCCAGACTTCCACGAAGTCCTGGCTGTCCGCCGCGCGCAGGGTCAGGGCATCGGTTCGGTTCAGGGCCGCACTCCAACCGGTTTCCGCCTGATCCGGGGGCAGGTTGAGCAGCACCCGGCCGTCGCGCACCCGAATGCCGGGCGTGGTGATCCGCTCCTCGGCCAGCAGGGGGATTTCCACCACCGCCGCTGAATCGGCCTGACTCAGCCGCCGCACCTTGGTTTCCACCCGCCAGTCCACGTCCAGCATCAGCTCCCGCTCTACCTGCACGAACGGCGGCATGACGCCGGCCTGAAGCGGGCTGCCGGCGGTCGGACGCTGGCGGGTCAGTTGCAATTGCCGGTCGGCGCGGCCCTCGACGTAACCTTCCACCCGCCAGCCCTCGGCATCCAGTTCGATCCGGCCCGGCGCCATCGGCAGCGGCAGTTGCAGGGTGGCGACCGTCTCCGGCGCGGTGGCGGTAACGGTCGCTTCGTGTACGCCGGCCGGCAGCCGCAGCCACAGCAGGTGAGTAGCGTCGCGAAACAGCAGCGCCGGCTGTCCGTCCAGTTCGATGCTTCGGATGATCAGCCCCTCGCGGGGCAGCGGTAACGGCACGGCGGCATCCGCCTGGGCGTGCAGGGTCAGCCGCAACCGCAGGTCGTCGCCCTTGGCGGTCAGCGCCAGCGCCGCCAGATCGGCGCAGCGCGGACAGTCCGGCGCTTCGGTCAACCGGGTGCGCAGTTCCTGGAGCAGTTCCGGCGAGGGAAAATCAGCGCGGGCCGGGGACGGCGCGGCCAGCAGTAATCCCAGCAGTAGCACGGGCAGCGCCACCGCGCCCAGTGATGAGGAAATTCCCGGTTCCGCCGGTCTCAAATCCCCCTCGCCCCCTTTTGGCGAAGGGGGATGTCCGAAGGACGGGGGGATTCCCCGCCGCCCCGCGATGAATAGCCGCGCCCCCATCGCCAGCAGCAGGCCCAGCCCGGCCAGCAACAGCAGGCGCGTGCCCCACGGCGGCAACAGCCACAGCCGCAGCCGCTCGTCGGCGGCGACCGGACCGCTCCAGCGCAAGGTGGCGCTTTGCCAGCGCCAGTCGGGCAGGCCCGGACCGGTCTGCACCTTGATGTCCGGCGCGTATTGCTGTTGCTGGAGCTTTTGCAGGCGCTCTCCCTTTTTCGGGGGCTCTTGACTGGCCGGAAGTCGGGAGCGACTGTAGTTTTGCGCTTCATCAAGCGCCTGGGACAGCGGCGCATTGGCCCGCATCATGAGGTCGGGCGCGACCCGCGCGGACCCGGCCGCGAGCGGCTCCAGTTGCGGATAGAGCGCACTGCGGACCTGCTGGATGGCGAACAGTGCGCCGATGACCAGCAGCGCCAGCAGGGCCAGCCGTCGGTAGGCGTCGACCAAGGTGTATAGCCGACCCGGCGGCAGCACCCGCAGCAGGGCGATGGCCGCCAGCACGTTGAGCCACACGTACAGCGGCGCGTCGGGTTCGTGGAGGGCGAGCGCCATGCCGGCCAGCGCTACCGCGCCCCAGCGCCAGTCCCACAGTTTGGCGAAGCCGAAGGCGATGATCAGCACCAGGAACAGGTCGAGCAGGTTCCAGGCGTACAGCCAGGCATTGCCGGCGCTGTCCGGCCCGGTCGCCGCCAGCAAGCGCCAGCCGGGCGGCAGGTTGAGCGTGGTCTGGATGCTTTGCGGCGCGATCCGCCAGCCGACCGCCGGCAGATCGCTGATGGCGGCCGGTTCCAGGCGGCTGTCGGCGACCAGTTGCAGGTTGCTCAGTTGCCGGACTTCCACGCCAGCCGCTTCCGCGCCGGGCTGAGTGGTGATGAACTGATCCTCCTCGTTGATGGCGACTCGACCCAGCCGCAGCTCGGGAACGGCGTCCAGCCGGGTCGCGTTCAGGTTGCCGCTCAGGCGGTCCCGCGCGGTGTAACCGCCGCCGGCGAAATCGAGCCAGAGCGTGCGTTCCAGATTCAGGCGCTCCGGGGCGGGGGTGACGTCGCCACGTTGGCGGGTCACAAAGCGCAGTTCCCCGCCGGTTTGCAACAGATAGGCGGGCCATGATCGCCAGTCCTCGGGCAGGTTGGTCTGCGCTGGATCGAGCGCCGGCGCACCTTCCACCTGAACCACCCGCAGGGCGTTTTGCACCTGAAAGCTCCAGATTTCCTGGGTGGGCCAGGTCGCCGGAACCGTGGGCAGGGCGAGTGCGTCCAGCGGGCCACGATGGCGGGCGATCAGGCTAATCGTCCAACTCCCCGGCAGCAATTGCACCCGCAGCCGGCCATCGGGTTCCAGGCGGGCCGGCAGCGGGCTGTCCAAGGCCAGCGGCAGGAAACCCGGCGGCAACACGGGACCGAGTGTTTCCTCCCGCGCCTGGCCGGAGACGCTGAGTTCCAGCCGGGTGGTCAGCGTGAATGGAATCCCATCGCTCAGCAGGCGGAAAGCCTGAATTTCAAGCTGATCCTGTTGGGCCGTCGCCGCCGGGCGCTGACGCAGCCACAGGACGCCGTCATCCTCCAAGCGGGGCAGTGGAACCGGCTTCCCCTCCAGATGCAGATCGAGCAGGGCGGCGTTGGTGGGAACGCGGATCGCTTCCGGCGGTTCGCCCCAGAAGAACCGGCCGGTGATCCGATGATCGCCGGCGGAGGCCTTGAGCGCCGGCCGCCCGTCCCGTTCCAGCACCGGCGCGGGAAACTCGTCCAACCGCACTTCCTGGGGCCAGTGGCGGCGGTCGCCGGGCAGGGTCAGCCAGCTTTCGGCGTCGGCGCGCGCCTGCTGGCTGAAGTTGCCGCCCCGGGCGTCGAGATTCAGGCTCAGCGCCGTCGGCCAGATGCAGCGGCGCTGTTTCGGGTCGGCGTAATCTACCGGACAGTGCCAGTCGGCCGGTTCGCGCAACACCCAGCTGATCCAGGGTTGCAAGGCCAACGGGACGCGCGCCAGCGCGTTGGCGGTCACCGACGGGTCGGCGGCGCGAGCGGGTGGCGCGGTCCATCCCAGTACCAACAGGCAGAGCGCGACAAGGAGGATTGAGAGGGACAGGTTGCCGGTGCGCATCACGATTCTCCCGGTGACGCCGTGAGGGGGATGGCGCCAAGTATAGAACCCGGCGTGCTGTAGGAGCGGGTCCCGAATCCGCCCAACCTTTAGCGGGCCGGGACGCGCGGTTCGTTTGGCGGTTGGGCAAGCCGGTAAAAGCGGATCCGCTCTGCCGGCGGGAGGCCGCTGCCGGGGGGCGGATCGCCGATGAAACGCAGGGCGAGACTGCCTTCCCAGGGCGCCAGGGAACCGCGCGCCTGGGAGGACTGGGGATAGTAGAAATTGACCACCAGCGACCGGCCGTATCGCCGTTCCCACGGGGTCTGGATCAGGGGATTGTTCTGACCGCGCAACGCCACCCCGGCGGCGTCCACGGCCAGTCGCCAGTGGGCGGGGTCTTGGGGACAGAGGAAGTCCTTCGAGAACGGCGAACGCAGCGAGACCGCCGGGTTGAACTGTCGCGGTTGAAAAACCACTCCGGCGATCCCGCTCCCATACTGGCGGCGCGCGGCGGCGGAAATCTCGCTCAGCCGCACCCGGTTCATCACCCCCCAGGCGATGCCCTGGTAGACCCGGGGATCGTCGGCGAAGCCGGTGGAGCGGCCCTCGGCGTAGGCCAGCCGGGCCAGCAGTTCCTGATCGGCCGGCCCGGTTTTCATGATGGCGGTGCGCGTGGTCTCGCCCGCCGCGCGGGTCAGACAGGCCGGAAGATCGGCTGCGATCGACGTTCCCGCCAGCAGCAGACCGCCGGCCAGCCACAGCCAACAGAATCTGGACTTGAAGCACATCAGCCCACCCGCCGCCACAAAGTGGCATGGGTCACGATGTATTGGTATTTACGGGCATGTTCGCGGATGACCAGCGGTACGTCGGCCTCGCGCAGCAGCTCGAAACCCTCCGCCCGCAGGAACTCGCCGAGCGCCGCCGCGCTGGTGACGGGTTTCCCCTCCTGCTCGTAGCCGCCCAGCCACGCTTCCGGTGGAGTGAACTGCTCCAGCCAACTATACGGCGAGAAGATCGCCAGCAGACCGCCGGGCTTCACCAGCCCCAGCGGACCGCCCAAGCGTCCCAACAGCGCCTTGGGGCTGGGCAGCCGGCACAGCAGATTGGCCAGCAGCACGGCGTCGAAATTCGCCAGTTCGGCCGGTAGCGAACAGGCGTCGGCCTGGCGGAAACTCACCCGACTCCGGTCAATCGCCGGATCGATCATCGCGTTCAGCGTGGCGCCCAGCCGGCCCTCGTCCTTGCGGAAATAGCGCAGCTCGCCGTCGCGGCGCAGGGCATCCGCTGCGTCGATGAAGGCGCGGCTGAGGTCCACGCCCAGCACGCGGTCGTAGATCTCGCGCCAGTTCGAAACTGGCCCGGCCCACCGCGCAGCCCACATCCAGCGCCGTGGCGGTCGGCACGCCGTACTCGCGGGCGGCGTCGAGCAGCCAGCGGGCGCAGCGCACCGGGAATTCCACCGCATCCCCTGGCCCGAACCCGTAGGGCATCTGCTCCCGGGGCGCGCCGTAGTGCAACAGCAGATATTCGTTCAGGATTTGCGGGTCTTCGTAGACTTGGCCCGGCGATCCGGCCTGGTCCAACCGCACCGCGCCGCCATCGCTGTCGCTTCGCACCAGCCGGAACCCGGCGTGCTGGAAAAAGTGCGGGCGAAAGTGGAACCGCGCCCACAGGCTGGCTTCGTCGCCGGTGGACGCCCAGGAACCGCCGAGGATCATCTGGTGCTGGCCGTCGTAGCAGGGCGTGCTGAAGTCGTCGTAATACGGGTGGACCTTGGCGCCGGGCAGCGGGTTGAAATGGTCTTCCAGCCATTGCCAGACGTTGCCGAACACATCGTGAAAGCCAGCCTCGGTCGGTTGTCCCGCCGCGACCGGCCAGGAGGAACTCCAGGCCAGGTTGAGATTCCAGCCGCATTCCCGCGCCAGGGTCGCACCGTCGAAGCGCATTACCGGATCGGCCGCGACGCCGAGGGTCGCCGCTTCCCGTTGCTGGGCGGCGCGCAGCACCTGATGCTCGGCCTCGCTGGGCAGCCGGTAGGACGACGCTCCATCCTGCTCGGCGCGCCAAGCGCAGTAAGCCCTGGCTTCGTGATAGTTCACGTCGACCGGCCAGTCCCAGGGCATGTCGATGGTTTCAAACAGGGTGCGCAATTTGTAGCGGTGCAGGCCGGCGGGGCCGTCCGGCACCCAGAAGGTTGGCCATTTGAGGTTGCGAAACGAGCGCCACGCCCAGCCGGTTTCCGACCAGTAGCGCTGCTCGCGATAGCCGCCGGCGGCCACGAAGGCGTGGAATTCGCCGTTGCTGGTCAGGCAGCGGCTGGCCTGGAACGGCTGGACAGCGGTCTCGCGCTGGCCGTATTCGTTGTCCCAGCCGTAGGAAGGCCAATCGGCCGGCTTGCCGAGCGCTACCGACTGACCGGGCGCGCTAATGAATTCGTTCGGTGGATAGTCCACCCCGGCGTGCGGCGGGAAGGTTGGCGGATGCGCCCGCGTGGCCGAAGGATGCAGGCGCGGCCATTCGGCGGGGCGCTGGACCAGGTTCGACGGCAGTTCGCGGATCAGCACCGAGGAGGTTTCCAGGTGAATCCGCTCGTGTTCGAAGCCCATGAACAGCGCCCACAGCGGATGCTGTGGGGTGATGGGCGGATGGCCGGGCGCCAGGTCGGGATGGGTTTCGATCAGGTCGCGGACGATGCGATACACCTGCTGGCGATAGGCGTGAACCTCCTGGAGGCTGCGGCCAGCGCATTTCGTTCTTGGACAGGTCGTCCCAGCGCATTTCATCCACGCCGGTTTCGAACAGCCGCTCGAAGTACGGATTCAGGGGCTTTTCGATCAAGCCGGCGATCCGCAACTTGTTGACGTACAGCGCTGGTGGATGGCCGTAGTAGAAGAGCATCGGGTGGCGCAGGCGATGGTAGGGCGGGCGGAAAAAGGCTTCCTCGCCCCGGAGGCCGGAAAACAACACCTCGGTCAATGTCCAACTATTGTCGAAGTAATCCAGCGTCTGCTGGCGGGTACAGACCGCCAGGTTGGGCAACGGCAGCGAAGTGAGCACGCCGTCCGGCTGGCGGCCGGGGCAGTCCTGCGGCGACCGGCCCGTCCACCACCATGCGGGACGGGGTCCAATGAGTTCCGCGTCGAGTTCGCCGCGCAAATTGTCGCGCCAGGCTTCGGCGACGCCCTCCGGAATATCGACGGCAAGCGGCATGGTCATGATCTCTCCTGATTTGAGCCGGCGAAGATGGCGGAGGCCGCGGCTCTAACAATATTAGACAATACATATACAAATCGAAACTTAGAGCGTACTCCCCAGACGCCGGTTCATCCTCGCAGCTTGATTTCCCTCCCGCGCCAGAAAATAGCCCCCTTCGTCGAATAATAGAGCGTGCGCAGGATGCAGCAGGCGGCCACGAGGGCGGCCAACGAGTCAATGATCGTTAGTGCGTTGGGTGGAGTTTGAACGGGTAGGCTTAGGCGGTTACAAACAGGCCGCATTATCGTGGATGTTCAGATGCAGTAAACTGCTCTGGCCGTTGCTTCTGCATGTCAGCATCCTGCGGGTTTTGAGGCGCTACGGCATCACTGCAGGGCAGGCGTCTTTGTGCTCGCTCGGCCCTCAGTTCGGACCACAGGAAAATTTATTGGAGGAAAAACTTGATAGTCGATCAAATACAGCAGTCGAGCGTTTCGCTTGATCGGGCATCAAATTTGACCTGTTCCCTTTTGCCCTGTTTGTTGGTGGAGACCCTTCATGCCCCTCACCGTCAACGGCGTCGAAATCACCGACGCCGCCATTCACGCCGAGATGCAACACCACCCCGCACCGTCGCGGGAAGTGACTGAATATTCGGCGAAACTGGCGCTGGTCGCCAAGGAACTGCTGTTGCAGGAAGCGGCCCGGCTGGACATTGCCGACGTTGATGAGGACGCGCGGATCGCGGCGCTGATCGAGCGTGAGGTTAAGACCCCGGAGCCGGACGAAGAGAACTGTCGGCGGTTTTTCCAGGCCAATCGCCCGCGCTTGCGTAGCGGTGATCTGTTCGAGGTCTCCCACATTCTGTGCGCCGCGCCGCCAGACGATTCCGAAGCGCGCGCAGCCGCCCGCGCCCGCGCCGAGAGCGCCATCGGTCAATTAACGGCCGATGGCGGGAAGTTCGCGGAACTGGCGGCGCAATGGTCGGA
The DNA here is from genome assembly GCA_963696515.1 of uncultured Gammaproteobacteria bacterium. Classification (GTDB taxonomy): domain Bacteria; phylum Pseudomonadota; class Gammaproteobacteria; order Competibacterales; family Competibacteraceae; genus Contendibacter. The sequence continues at coordinate 26,713 of CAVOKM010000007.1, read as the reverse complement.
CTGCCCGTCGAAACAGACCGGCGGCAATCTGGGCCAGATTGGCCCAGGGCAGACCGTGCCGGAATTCGAGCAGGCGCTGTTCGCGATGCAAGAAGGCGAGACCTCCAGCCAGCCGGTGGAAAGCCGTTTTGGCTTTCATGTGATCCAGTTGCACCGGAAAACTGAAGGCCAGCCACTCGAATACCAGATGGTGCGCGACCGCATTGCCGCCTACCTGCGCGAACATGTGCAGCGCCAAGCCATCAGTCAGTACTTGTCCCTGCTGATCGGCCGCGCCGACATCAGCGGTATTGATCTGCTGGGCGCCGATTCGCCGGTGATGCGTTAACGGGAATGAAGGTTCTCGGCATCACCGGCTGGAGCGGCTGCGGCAAGACCACCCTGATCGTCGACTTGATTCCCCGACTGCGGGCGCAGGGTCTGACCGTATCCACCCTCAAGCACGCGCATCACGACGTGGACCTGGACACTCCGGGCAAGGACACTTGGCGGCATCGCGAGGCCGGCGCGCATGAGGTGATCCTGGCGACCGGCCGGCGCTGGGCGCTGCTGCGCGAACTGCGCGAGGAACCGGAACCGACGCTGGCCGAGTTGCTGACCCATCTGCAGCCGGTGGACCTGGTACTGGTGGAGGGTTGGAAGACGGGGAATTACCCCAAGCTGGAAATCTGGCGGCCGATGGACGAAGACAAACCGCCGCGCTTTCCCGATGACCGGAGCATCATCGCCGTCGCTAGCGATCCGCTGATCGATCCGGCGCGTTACGGCCTGCCCGGCCTGCCGGCGCTGCCGCTGAACGACGTGGAGGCGATCGCGCGGTTCGTGATCGGTTTTATCGAACAATCAGCTCGACAGACTGTACCATTTAGCGCCTGACCGAAACCTGATTTGTAGGTTGGGCAAAAGCGTAGCGTTGCCCAACATTTCGAGAAATAAGCCAAAATAATCATAATGTTGTGCTTAAAAAGCTCAGCCCAACCTGCGGTGTTTCACGGCAAGATTTAGATCCAACGCGATGGCAACGAACACGGCGTGGCTCCGGAACTGATCCGGGCAGGTATCCCGAAAGAGCACATTGTATTGGCCTTCCGTCCCCTGAAGTCAGAAAACATATCGAATACGCAGTGGCTGGACGTAATGGTCTCTCGCGGTATAACTGGACACCACAACACTTCCCCTCCTTGGCTAAGGAGGGGTGGCGCGAAGCGCCGGGGTGGTTTGATCGCCCGAGCAGACCCCCTGGCTCTTCGGACCACCCCCCTTGACCGGCGGAGAGAAACCCGTTTGTCAGGTTGTCAGGTTGAAGCACTATAACCGTTCGCTCCCTCGCCCGCTTGCGGGAGAGGGAGCGGGAGAGAGAGTTTGCGATTCAACGGCTTATCCCCCTGGCATCGGGATCAATGCGGTATTTCATGCCCTACCTCAAATACCTCCTCCAGACTTCCCGCCTCCAGCACCCGCAATGCCCAAGTCTCCAACTGCGCCGGCTCCGCCTCCTGCAACCGCGTCACCGCCCATGCCGGCACCTCGCCAAAGCGCTGCCGGAGCAACACATTTAACAGCTTGATCTGTCCTTGGCCGATCCCTTTCTCCATCCCTTTCTCCATCCCTTTCTCCATCCCTTTCTGTTGAGCGATTCGTTCAAAGCTGCTCACATACCGCATCCGCTTTTCCTCCTCGAACTGTTGGATTTCCGTCCAGAGCTGTTGTTCCAGCGCCTCCGGCAGGGCCAGCACCCAGTCGATGAACCGGAACAACTCCAGAATATCCTGCCGCGAATAGCCCCGCCGGTACAGGCTGCGCACCAGCGTCAGCTTGGCCGCATAGCGCGCGCCCACCGCCCCGGCCGTCTCCTGGGCCTGCAAATGCGCTTGGGTTACTACCGCAAACGGATTGGTCGACGCTTCCAATTCCGCCCACCGCTCCCGATAGGCCGCCAGACTCACCACTGGAAACCGCAACCCCAGCCGGCACCCCCAGCGTTCGTAGCCGAATTCGCCGTAATCGGCCGGGTACGGCTCACCCAGCACCGCCAGACTCACCACCGGCCGGGCGTAGCGGTCGTATAGCCGGTAGTTGTAGACAAACATCCGTTGATCGAAATCCGTCTTGTGCTCCCCCTGCACCTCCACATGCACCAGCACCCAGTCCTCTACCCCATCCCGCCCCGTCACCCGCACCAGCACATCCGCCCAGCGTCGCCCCAGCGTTGCGTCCCGCGCCACCTTCTGCAACTCCTTGTCCAGCAGCGCATAGCCCCGCGACCAGTCGATCCCGGCATGGGCCGCTGGAAAGAAAAAGGCCAGAAAATCCGGAAAGTACCGCTCCAGCACCGTCTTCCACGGCGAATCGTAATCGGTCATTGCGCCTCCTTCGTCGCTCGACAAATCCTCTGGCTTCGCCACCCCCTTTGGCAAGGGCAGGACTGCTGGAGCCTCATCGATCGGTGGAATTAAACCATCGTATTCCTCTCCTTATAGTCTGGACAAAAACTCCCCTTGTATGTTTGAAGTTTGGTAGAGTTTTAGTTGATGTGGTAGCCCGATACCCCTATGTACTCACAAGGTGAATCATGTCCGACCTCCGTTCCGACGACCGCCTGCTGACGCTCTCCGAAGCCATCACCGCCGCTCTGCGCTCCGTCCAGCCGATCCGTGATACCGAAACCGCGCTGCTGCTCGACGCCTACGGTCGGGTGCTGGCCGCCGATGTGCCGGTCCGGCTCGACGTGCCGCCGCACGATAATTCGGCGATGGACGGTTTCGCGCTGTATCGGGCTGATTTGCGAGCGGATGAACCGACCCGGTTGCCGGTGGTTGGCCAGGCGCTGGCGGGTCATCCGTATGCGGGGACCGTACCGCGCGGCGCGGCGGTGCGAATTACCACCGGCGCCGTGATTCCGGACGGGCCGGATGCGGTGGTCATGCAGGAGCAGTGTCGGATCGCGCCCGATGAAAGCGGGATCGAGATCGATTCCACGGTGGCCGCACGGCTTAAACCCGGTGAGAACATTCGCCGCTGTGGCGAAGATGTGCAAGTCGGCACGGTGCTGTTGTCGCGCGGGTTGCGGTTGCGGCCGCAGGATGTGTCGCTGGCGGCCGGGCAGGGCATCGCCGCGCTGGAGGTGGTGCGGCAACCGCGCGTGGCGGTGGCGTCGACTGGTGATGAGCTATTCGAACCGGAGGTTGCGTTGCCGCCGGGAGGGATTTACGAATCGAACCGCTACACCCTGATCGGCCTGTTGCGGCGACTGGGCTGCGCGGTGACTGATTTGGGGATTTTGCGCGATGACCGGGCGGTGGTGCTGCCGGCGTTGCGGGAAGCGGCGGCGCGCCACGACGTGTTGCTGACGTCGGGCGGGGTGTCGGTGGGGACGGCGGACCTCGTTAAGGACGTGATCGCCGAATTGGGGCGGATCGAGTTCTGGCGGCTGGCGGTCAAGCCGGGCAAGCCGGTGACCTTCGGGCGAATCGGGGATTGTCTGGTGCTGGGTCTGCCGGGTAATCCGGTGTCGGTGATGGTGGCCTTTCTGCTGTTCGCCCGGCCGCTGTTGCGGACATTGATGGGGATGGAACCGGGCGAGCCGTTGCGGCTGCGGGCGGTGGCGGATTTCGCGTTTCGCCGCAAACCGGGTCGGCGCGAGTGGCTGCGGGCGCGGTTGCGGTTGGATGATGAGCGGGGGCCGCTGGCGAGCATTTACCACACTCACAGTTCCGGGGCGCTGTCGTCGCTGGCCTGGGCCGAGGGGCTGGTGGAACTGCCGGAGGCGTGCGCTGGGGTCGCGCCCGGCGATGCGGTGGATTATCTGCCGTTCAGCGGGTTAGGAGTGGATTATTAAGATGACAGTTTGGCTGTTATACAGTGCTTCAACGTCGCATAAGTACTAACCAGAGGTATCGCAGCAATCGCTTTTAACAGTGTTGTAGTTTATACATTACACATGACAAAAATTAGCACTTATCAGCGTTATATTGTCAGTCAGTGACCCTTATCGTCATTTTTGTCACAAAAATCAACATGTTATAATTTATTGATTTATAATGATTTTTTTAGCGACGATTATGGCGCGATCTTGAAAAAATATCTTTTTAAATCAAACATTTAATAAAAATCAACCGGGAATCGCTGGTTCATTCTGGCCCGCATCTTGCTCTAAACCGACTCCAGAACAGGCCATGCCCCAACGAGCAGGCCTTAAATTTTTCAATGACCGGTATCGCAATGTCCGAATTTCATCAAGAGGGCGATCATAGTTTAAAGATCTGTCAAGCGTCTGAATAAAGGCAAAGTCACTGAAAAGTGGCGACTGCAAAGTTTCCGGCCTAATTCTCGTTATTTAGTGCGAGATATGGTTGCTGAACCGCCAGGCGAACACAGTGCCTCGGGATGTTTGTGACCTCCCCCGTGCTGTGCCTTTCGCAGGGCACCACGAATTTTGGGAGGTTTTGAATGTTTGTCAATACCCTGCAACCGCTTAACCTAGCCAAAGCCGTTTATTCGGTGGCGATGTTGGCGGTCTTTTTTTTGATCTCGGTGGCGACGGCCCAGGCTGCCACAATCAATCTGGCCTGGAATGCGAGTACCGGCGCAACTGGCTATCGCGTCTACTACGGGACGGCCAGTGGAAGCTACTCCATCAAACGTGGATGCCGGAGCCAATACGACTCATACGCCGCCTAACCATCCCCGACGGAGTCACTTATTATTTCGCGGTCAAGGCTTATGCGGTAGCGCCAGGAAGCAGCGGCTTCCAAGAAAGTCAGCTACACCAACGAGACCAATAATCCGATCGCCAAGTTTCAGCGCGAGCAAAACGACGGTTGCCACGTCCTGAGCGGTGCAATTCACCAACGGTTCGACGGGCACCGCGACCGGCCTGGTCCTGGAACTTCGGCGACGGCACCACCAGCACCGCCCAAAAGCCCTTCCAAGACTTATTCGAGCGCTGGCACCTACACCGTCACGCTCGCGGTCACCGGGCCGGGCGGCAGCAACACCGGCGACCAACCGACCATTACGGTGAACGCCCCCTCGGCGACGGCGCCGGTGGCCAGTTTCACCGCTACCCCCGTCTCCGGGACGGCGCCGTTGTTGGTGACCTTGACCGATACCACGACCAGCACTGTTTCAAGCCGTTCCTGGGATTTGGGCGACGGTACCACCAGCACCGCTAAGAGCGTCGCGAAAACCTACAACTCGGCGGGCAGCTACAACGTGAAGCTAAACGTCAGCAATTCAGGCGGCAGCAGCACGACGAGCAAGACTATTTCGGCGACCGCCACGGCGCCGGTGGCCAATTTCACTGCGAGTTCCACCTCCGGAACGGCTCCCCTGCCGGTGACGTTCAGCAATACCTCGACCGGCACCATCGTCAGCTATAGCTTGGAACTTCGGCGACGGCACCACCAGCACCGCGCAGAACCCTTCGCACACCTATGCCAACGCCGGGCACTTACACCGTGACGCTGACCGCCACCGGCGCCAGTGGCACCACGCCCAGCACCAAGACCGGCAGCATCACGGTTTCTGCGCCCAGCGCGGCGGGTAGTGGACCGGTGGCTGCCTACAACTTTGCGGAAGCCAGCGGCGCGACCGTGGTCGATGCCTCCGGCAAGGGCAATCACGGCATGATCTCTGGCACCACGCAGACCAGCAGGACCAGCGGCAAGTTTGACAACGCGCTGACTTTTGGGGGCACGAAGTACCTTACGGTTCCGAACTCCTCTTCCTTGGACATCGGCGGCACTGGTCTGGCCCTCTCCTTCTTCGCGAAGATAACCAATACCGGCAGCGACCAGGTCCTCATCGACAAGCCATGGAATGCCACCTCGTTTCCCGCTCCGTATTATCAGTACGGTGTCGAGTTCACCGCCAGCAGTCAGATGTTCACCCTTTATCTGGGTGATACCAGCGGCTCTTCCAAAACGTACAATATGTCCGCTCCATTAGGAGTCTGGACCCACATCGCCTTCACCTATGACGGCGCCAATGTGAAAGGATATGTGGATGGCGTGCTCAAGTTCACCACCCCTGGCACGTTTAGCATCCAAGCCAAAGGGAACCCCTTACGTATCGGCCTCGACCACATCGGGAACCAACCGACCAACGGCTCCCTGGATGAGATCCGCATCTACAACCGGGCCTTGAGCGCCACCGAAATCAAGACCGACATGAACGCGGCGGTCGCGACCTCCTCGCCGCCCAAGCGGTTGCTGGGCGAGCAGGTGATCGGTTCGGTGTCCGATTCCCTCCAGCAGGGCACGGCGGCGGCATTCCAGACCACGGCTTCGGTCACCGGGCAGATCACCAGCCTTCCCGTGTACGTGGATACGGGTTCGGCTTCCACCAATCTGATTGTGGGCCTCTACGCTGACAGCAACGGCCGTCCGGGCGCTCGGCTGGCCACGGCAACCTTGAGTTCGCCCAAGGCGGGAAGCTGGAATACGGTGCTTCTGCCCGCGACCAAGGTCAATGCCGGCACGAAGTATTGGACCGCGATTCTCAGCACGAGCGGCGCGCTCAAGTTCCGCGATAAGGTGGGCAGCATCGCGCAACCCAGCGAGACTAGCAGCACCGCGCTGACCAGGTTGCCGAGCACCTGGTCGACCGGTACGGTCTCCGCCAACGGTCCGCTGTCGGGACACGGGGCGGGGTATTAATCAAACTTTGACGAACGGCCACCGCCCAAAGGCGGTGGCCTAAAGCGCCGTATCAAAACCGGTGATGCTGGATCAAATCGAAAAGGTGTAATACTATGAACACTGAATATACCTATCTCTCAAGCTGGAAAACCACAAGCCGCCTGGATACACCTATGGCAATTCAGTTCAAAGGCTTCCTTATTTCCTCCCTATTGGGTGTTGCGTCGCTGTCCTTTTGGCCGATATCAGGCATTGCGGCGACGTTACCGACGCTTCCACAAGTCTATATTGATACAACCTATTCCGCACCGACCGGCGCCACCTGTACGGCCGCCAACAGTTCCGCCTTTCAAACGTGCCTGAATAATGCCGCGCTCAACAGCACGATTGTCTTGCAGGCGGGGACGACATATACAGGTCCGTTTACGTTGCCGAACAAAACGTCGGGTTCAGGCTGGATTTACATCCGTTCGAGCAACCATTCCAGCCTTCCCACTCCTGGCAGTCGGGTCGGCCCATCCGATGCCGCTAATATGCCAAAGATCGTCGCAACAGCCAGCGGCGGAACCACTGTCACAACCGTGGCCAACTCGCACCATTACCGGTTTGTCGGGATTGAATTTAAGCCGGTGGTAGGTAATTTTATCTACAACCTGATTAACATTGGCAATAGGGAGGCATCTACTGGAACACTTCCCAACAATATCGTCTTTGATCGCTGCTACATTCATGGTGACCCTTCTGTCGGGGGTCGGCGCGGTGTCGCGATGGATGGTACTTATATTTCTGTTATTGATTCTTACGTTTCTGATTTCAAAGAAAGTGGCGCTGATACTCAAGCCCTATGGGCGCATAGCACTCCGGGACCTCTCAAGATAGTCAATAACTATCTTGAGGCGGCGGGTGAAAACGTGATGTTCGGTGGAGCTGATCCAGCAATATCAAACGTCGTTCCTTCCGATATCGAAATTCGACGCAATCATTTTTTCAAACCACTTACATGGCGGGGTTCCTCATGGTCAGTAAAGAATCTCCTCGAATTTAAGAACGCGCAGCGTATTTTAGTTGAGGGGAACCGCTTTGAGAATAACTGGGCCGCAGCGCAAAATGGATTTTCGTTGCTGGTGACTCCGCGTAATGAGAATGGCGGTTGCCCGTGGTGCATTACGCAAGACATTACTATTAGACTCAATATCTTTAAAAATTTAGGTCAAGGAATAAGTATATCTGCCGAAGATAATATTCACCCAAGCCAAAGAACAAAGCGTCTTTTGGTTCAAAATAATGTTATTAGCGTGACTAATCTTGGCAGTTCTGGGGGCCGCCTGCTCCAAATTTTAAAGGGTCCGACAGATGTCACCATCGATCACAATACCGGATTTTGTACTTCAGCATTCGGATTTTCTGAAAACAGTCCCAAAGTAGATCAATTCGATTTTCGTAATAATATTGTTACAGAAGCTAGTTATGGTTTTACGGGAACTGGTTCAGGAAATGCAATTAACACTCTGAGTACCTACTATTCTAATTGGCAATTTGTTAAAAATGCCATTATCGGTGGGGCCTCGACATATTATCCCGCCAATAACTTTTTCCCGGTGGATGCTGGTACAGTAGGGTTTGTAAACTATTCAGGAGAAGATTATCGCCTGTCTGCTTCGAGCCCTTACAAGAAAGCAGGAACTGATGGTAAGGATCTTGGTGCGGATATTGATGCGATTGCCGCAGCTTCTAGTGGTGGAGGGGGTGGAGGGAGCAATAGTCTTGCGGCTCCCCAATCCCTAAAAATTGTTCAGTAACATAGGCATGGGTATCACTTGGATGGATGACACTATGAGCATAGCTCGTAATTATTATGGTGCCTACCGTACTGCTTAGGTAGATGCCCCACGGCTTGCTCAAGCACTCAATGTCCCACGAAACCGTCAAATACCCCAGACAATACGAGTGGTATTTGACGGTTTTTTTGACGGCATATAAACTTGTTGCCGCTAAGACGCTTGCAGCGTATTCTAATAAGGCTGTTAACCAGTGGTACTATAGTCTTCCTAATTCAGTTCAGTACATTATTTTAATGCTAACTTTATAATTTTTTAGGGGTATTCCCTTGACTCCAGTAACTACTATATCTTGTGGTTCTTAGGTTTTGCCCTCTCACCTGTTTGATCAACGCAGCGTGCGGGAGGACAGGCTCAAATGCTACGGCTTGCTGCATAAGCCGTAGATAAAGAGTTTCTGCTGTAAAATTTCCTGTAACCCGAGCCGAAAGCTGGGTGAGCACGTAGCGAATTAATCGATAAAACAAATGCTTAAATAACTAGCTATGGCCTGGTTCATGCGACGGACCCCTGCTATCAAAGGAATATTTTCAGAAGGAAAGATAGTGCGCACACGCCTCTTCGGTAGCCAATTCGCGTTCAAACTCTGCCAGGGTTTTCGGATATTCCTCCATGCTTCAGGATACTACATATAGTGGCCACTGGAGCCAAGGGAATACCCCTATAATTTTTAACCACTAAATCAATCGGGCGTAACCAGTCGAGCGCGCCCCTAACTTGTTGAAAAATAATAAGGTGAGCATTTTGAGTCCCGGAATTTGGCGTTTATTGGCCTTCGTAACCTGTTGTTTTTAAAGCCTGAGCGCTCGACTGGTTACGCCCAAATCAATCTACACTATTAGCAATGTATAGATCATAATTGGCAACACTATAATTCATTCCATGCAAGCAAAACTAGGTGCTTATGACCTTCAAATTGCCGAGTCAAGCAAGACACATATCTAGCCAAATCAGAGATTCCATTACCTTGCGCTCCGTTCTGATATTGGCACATAGTTGGCCGCCAGATGCGAACGTGGGCGCAGTGCGCCCCGTCTATCTGGCCCGGCAACTGGCTCGCTTGGGATGGCAACCTATTATTGTCACTGTTCGGGAACATTATTACGAACTCCAGAATCCTGCCGGTGTAGCTGGTACTGATTCGGCTCTCGTCATTCGGACGCGCTGCCTACCAAATCCTCGCCAAGGGTACCTATGGGTAAAGAATCTGTTAGCAAAGATTCGTCGACTGGCTATCAACCCTCCCGTAGCACAGGCCGATAAGATACCCTCAAACGAAAGACACGATCTTGCACGACCTGTCTCCGGCCCGCTAAAGCGGGCCTTGCTCTCCTTGTTCTATACGCCGGATGAATTCCTAGGGTGGTTCCCCTTTGCCCTCTACGCGTCCCTTCGAGTTGTGACTCGCTATAGACCAGAGTGCGTAATCAGCACGGGACCTCCTTTCACATCCCATTTAGTAGGCTTGGTTTTGAAGAAAATCCGTGGCACGAAATGGATAGTAGATTTTCGAGATCCTTGGTCGTGGCGTGAGGGTCTGCCTGCCGACATAATCAGCACAACATCTGACCGTATAAACCTGGCCCTCGAGAAGAGGGTTATGCAATCTGCCGACAGAATTGTATGCGTGACACCCATAATAACGGATCGGTATCGGGAATTGTATCCAGATGTGGGTGACGACAAGTGGGCTACGATTACCAACGGCTATGACTTAGATGAGTTCGCAGCTCTGGGTTCTGTAGAACAGCCGGACGTTTTCACTCTCAGCTACGTCGGCTGCTTTGATTATTCCCGTACCCCTCTTGTTCTACTACGAGCCGTTGCAGAACTGATTGCGGAGGGAAGGATTGAGAGGCAGAACATAGCCGTCAGGTTCGTTGGCCCTAGCCAACATGCGGGCGGCAGATCCGTGGCGGAGCTGATCGCCGAAAGTGGGCTTAACGGCGTTGTCGAGATTGTCGGCTTTGTTCCGAGACCCGAAGCTTTGAGGGAGACTCTCCGTTCTAGCATGCTGGTTTTGCTGGGAGGGGCAGGAACGGACCGTCATTCAATCCCAGCCAAGGTTTACGAATATATCGCTGCTGGGAAGCCTATTCTGGCAATTATAGAAGAGGGGGTAACTGCAGATCTTATACGACGCGTTGGTCTAGGGCGGGTGGTTGCCCCGGACGATGGAGATGGTGCCAAAGACGCGATCACCTCTTGGTATAGGGAATTTCTTCAAAAGGAAGAGGTGTCGACCCGACAACTGCCAAACTATCCTAGTGCTCGTGACGAGTATAGTTGGGACAGGCTTGGAGCACGTTATTCTTCCTTGCTCGACGATTGCTGCAAAGATCGGTGATGCAATGAGCTGTCACCCATTTCCGATTTTATTCGGTAACGGGCAAGCTCGAATTCAAAAGCTTCAAGGATGGACCGGCGCATTCCGACATAAATCACCTCCTGACCGTTGCCTCCGCAACTTGCGGGAGGGTGCCCTGCGGAGACTCACCATCAAGGAAAATGACGTTGCCACATCTCGAAGTTAAGCAGCGTCCACAGCCGCTCCGTATGATCGGCAGTGCCGCATCGAGTGTTCCTGCACGAGTCGCTGTAAGAAATCAGGCTGGAAGAGACCGCGCGCGACCGTACGTTCGCCGACAACGAACTCATCCAGCAGCGGACGGAAAGCCCCACGGAACCAGCGCCCGAGCGGAACGGGGAATCCCATCTTGGGCCTCTTGAGGATCGTCTCCGGGAGCAGGCCCTTCATCGCTTCGCGGAGCACGTACTTGGTGGTCCAACCGTGGAGCTTCAGTCGGTCCGGCAGCGCCGTTGAAAACTCGACCAGCTTGTGGTCCAGGAACGGCACCCGGCTTTCAATCGATGCCGCCATGCTCATCTGGTCCTGCTTCATCAGCAGTTCGTGCAGGTAGGTCTTTAAGTCCGCATACAGCAGCCGCTGCAGCAGGGTCGCCGATGGGTAAGCGTCGAAGTAGCGGCGCATGCCGGCGTAAGGGTTTACGTGCTCGATCTGCTCCCAGAAATCCCTCGAAAACAGATCCCGCTGCATGTGGCGCGGGAACACCGCGAAATTGTCAAAGTACAAGGCATCCACATCGGGTGGGCGCCACAGGAACGTCCGTGGCAGCTTGCGTCGGAGTGAATCAGGCGCGAGGCCGGATGCCGCGACCACGGACGAAGCGCCGGATGCCATCCGTCGAGAATCGATGGTAGATCCGCCCTGCGGAAAGGTTGAGCAGCGTTGTCCGATAGCGGTAATAACCCGCAAGGAGCTCGTCGCTTCCCTCACCCGTCAGAACCACCTTCACGTATCGCTGTGCGAGCTGCGACACGAAGTAGAGGGCGACGCTGGCCGAGTGAGCGAGCGGTTCGTCCTCGTGCCAGATCAGATGAGGGAGGGCCGCCGCGAAATCAGCATGGTTCAACCATGATCTCGTGATGATCGGTGCGGAAAGCCCGCGCCACCAGCCGCGCGTAATCCAGCTCGTTGGCCTCGGGAACATTGAAGGCCACGGAGAACGTCTTGATCGGCTCCGCGACCATCTGGCTCATGACAGCGGCGATGGCCGATGAATCGATGCCGCCCGAAAGAAACATACCAAGCGGCACGTCCGACATTAGCCGGAGCTTCACGGAGGTTTGGAACAGTTCCCGCCACTCGTCGACGTATTCGGTCGGCAGACCGTGGATGGTTTTCAACTGCGTCTCCAGGATGAACATCCCAGTAGCATTCGATATCGACCTTCCCATCTTTCCACAGCAGCGTGTGCCCCGGCGGAAGTCGTCGCACCCCGGCAAACAATGTCGTGTCGTCGCAGGTGGCGCGGTTGGCCAGGTAATCGGGCAGCGCGGCGAGGTTGAGTTCCGGGCGGAGCGCGTTGGCGGCCAGAAGCGCCTTGATCTCCGAGGCGAAAAAAAGCGACCCATCGTCGGTGTGAACGTAATAGAGCGGTTTCACGCCGAGACGATCACGCGCGATGAACAGCTCCTTCGTGCGCCGATTCCAGATGGCGAACGCAAACATGCCCCTGAGGTGGTCGACGCAGCGGTCGCCATACTCCTCGTACAGATGCAGGATCGTCTCCGTGTCGGAGCGCGTCGCGAATACGTGGCCCCGCGCCTCAAGGCCGGGTCGATGATCGGCGTGGTTGTAGATCTCCCCATTGAAGACGATCTGAAGCGATCCGTCCTCGTTGGACATGGGCTGATGGCCCGAAGCCACATCGACGATGCTGAGGCGGCGATGCGCGAGACCGACAGGGCCTTCGATGAAAAGGCCCGCGTCGTCCGGACCACGGTGCCGCAGGATATCCCGCATGCGGACGAGGATCGCCTCGTTCACATCGTAGCCACGTCGGCGGGAGAGGGCGATACCGCTAATGCCGCACATGTTTGCAACGCTCCGTCTGGTCCCGCAATACCGTCAAGGCCGGCACATCATCCGCAGAGAGCGCGAGCGCTTCGGCAGAAACCACAGAATGCATTTCGGCCATTGACGACGATACGGCCGACTGCCGGCGGTGGCCGGACCCTGATCCCGGCAGAGGCATCAGATCGATCGAGAGCACCCCTTCTTTCACTGAAACTGAAACGAACTCAAGCGGACGTTCTGCAGCTATCTCAAGATCCGAAGCGAGAAATCGTTGTCCCGTGAAGAAAAACGGCACGTTCTAGAGCGCCATGATCAATCAAGGCGCGGCGCATCCATACCCACTCGAAATCAGTTTCTGGAGAAGCCCTCTTCAGGAACGGCCTCCCCCGACCAAACAACAAGATCGTGATGGTTCGTCGTCGTCGAGGCTCAAACCCTTTCCCTTGTTTTGAGTCGAGGTTCCGGATTTCCGGCGGTAGCTGATCCGGAACCCTCGGAAATAGAACCGAAAGCAGCGCCACCGGCCCCTTCGCCCGCACTGAATATATTCCATGCGGAGCAGGCATTTTGGCAGCATAGCATGGCGAAACCAGCCCTCATCACAATGCCAAGCGCCGTGATCCTCAAGATAGACCAAATCCAATGTTGCCGAACGCAGCAATGCGCCGACAAGCGACCAGTCTCCTGGTGCTTAGGATCGTCTCGATGTTTGGAGCTATGTGGAAGTGTACCGCATACTCATGTTCGCCTTGGCATCCACGCGATCAAGCATGAACCAGTATTCTCGACCCACGAACAGTACGGTCCGCGTGTGGGTTGCCGGATCCGGCAACCGCTTGTACCCATCATGGCTACCCTCAAAGAAAGTGAATCCCGGATGATCGTGCCAGCAATGCAGGGTGCATTCGGCGACATGTTTCCACTTGAAAGGTCCAGCCGGGACCGACGATGAGAGACCGTCGATGGTGAGGGTATTGTGCATGGCTGTAGACCGGAACAAATCCCGCAACTCAGCCGAACCCGTGTACGTGAATGTTCCCGGATCGACAAGGACCGTCGCACCCAGGGCAGCCACCTCAATAGCAAGTGCATCCGCATGCGCATGGCCGCAGTTCATGACGCCGTGGGGACCGCAATCAATGAGCAGATAGTTCGAATCCGGACACCACCCGCTCGCGCATCACGTAGAAACCACCATCGACGAAGGCGCGCGAGGTCAAGGTGGGCGGTCTGGCGGGGATGCGCTCAAACTTCTCCCTCGCATCTGGCCCAAAAAGCCAATAGGTCTCTTCGGCAAATTCGCCGGCAACGTGCTTGTAGTCGCCGCGCCCAAACATGACCGCGCCGTTGGACAAGACGGCTCGCCAGTCGTTAGGCGCGCGATCTTCCAGTTTCACGAGTTTGCCGCCATCGTCATCTCCGATATAGGGCGACGTCCCGTCGGGTCTCGTGATCCACATTAGGTGATCCAAGAGCGCGGCGAGGCGCTCGCTGGACGTGTGTCGGTAGAGGATCACCAGCACGCTCGGCCAGCAGGATGAAATGCAGGTAGAAGTCGGCCGTGTAGCGGTGATACCAAGTGGACTGCTCGAAATAAACGCCATCGGGTCGGACGTGTATTTCGAGTTGTTCGAGCAAGATCGATCGACCGAGGTTGCGCCATCGTTCGGCGCGCTTCAGTTCGGGCAGACAGGTGCCGAGGTAGTAGAGGCCGAGGGCTTCACCCGTCAGATGGGTGTTGGGGCTGGAGTATGTCGACAGGTATTTTTCGATATGGCAGCCGTGGAGGTACAGGGATCGTTCGATGTCCAACAAAGGCAGCGACTGACCATCTTGTCCAGGCTCGGACCAGCGCAATCGCCCAGAGCCAGCTTATGCATCGAAACGCGACTTCGAGGCTGCTAACCCAGTTGATCCCCAATCCGGCAGGATTCTCACGAATCCATGAAGCAATATGTTCCCCGATAGCCACAGCGTAGCGCTGATTGCCGGTGCGCAGAAAAGCGCGCCCTAACGTCAGCAGATACTGATGTCGGTTGACTTCCCAAACTACCTTCTTGTCACCCGTCACGGACGGATCCAACGAATCCAGCCGCTTCCATGGCGCTAGCGGGATTTTACGACCGCTTGATCGGATCGAGGTGCCAGTTGATCGGGTATCCGAATTCCAATCGCTCGAACCCCAACAGGCTGAAATTGCCTTCGAGAGCCTGATCCGCATCGCGACAAAGCTCGTCTTGCAGACAGCACTCGGCAAAAACGGAATCGCCCGGCGTTTCCGACACGGGGCCTAACGGCAGGAGGTCGGAAAGCCGGGCGAATGCTACGAGGCGATGAGCACCATCTATAAAAAACTTATCCGCGTTTGGCAGTACCCATTTTCGAAAGCAAAAAACGCCCTCTGCTCTCGCCAGCAGTGCCTGCCTAGTACGGTCAAAGAGTTCCGGGAGGGTAATATTACGCAATTGAGTTTGATGCCTTTGCTTTCGCAACACCCGCCGGAACAAGCGCCACGATGGCTATGTTTATAATTTTCAAATAAACTCAGAAATAGCGGTTATCAACGGCTCGTGAAGGAGTAAGATTGGGCCAACACATCTCGAACGAGCAGGTTGGCTCCCGCAGAATGAGAAGCGGAAAAAAATGCGGTGGCCGTTCCACCGCCAGTCAACGCCATGTCGAATACGGCTGGACCACCTTGGCCGGAGATATTGCTGGATAAGAAAGACTTGAGCGTTCCCTGGAACGTGAAACGGGTGCGAACCGCAACCGGCCGAGCCGAATCGCCCGGGACGGTAAGCGGTACGGCGCTGAACTCCAGCGATCCCTCGTACCACAGCTTAGGGTATTTCTTCCCTTTATGGTATGCGGGGCCGGAGCGCAGAGTTTGGTCTCCAGCGAGATTTCCGGAAATATCAACTACCTCACCTGACTGATGAGGGCCGCTTGGGATGGAAAAACTTCCCGTGTCCCCAAGGTCGAATGTCGCCATGAGGTTCTTCGTCTGCAGGGTCAAGCCACGCCCTGTTGTTCCATAAAAGAAAAGTATTCCACCGTTCACCTTTAAAGTAGCCATATCTAATTCCTCTGTCAAATCAACTCGATCCTGACCCATACGTTCCTTTTGGAAAATTACAACGTCTCTGCTGCGTCACCTCCGAATAAATTGCCATCCATCCTAATTTCACCGAGTCCCAAGTGATTTCGGGCACTCGGCATACCCATTCCGCGTCAGTTCCGTGAAAAGGGCCGGGTGACCGACGGCCTCAAATGCCTTCTTGGCCAACGACTCTGCGTCATCGTCGCACCCCACCAGCCTTCCGTTGAGCTCATCCTCGACGATATAGGGAATTCCGCCGGGGTTGGTGGTAACCACGGCCAGTCCATTTGCGTAAGCTTCCAGTATCGATATCGGCATAATCATAATATAGTCCAGCTAATATAGTCCCGCTAATTGATAACCGGACATTGTTTCCTCCTGTAAATTTTTCTGTGATGGCGCTCATTGTACAGGACAAAATCGGCTAACCCAATGAATTAAATGTTAAATCTTTACCCGGCAGCGTACTCATTAGAGGTGGAGAACAGCGATTTTGAGGGCTCCATCCCACCCGTTTAAAGAGCGACTCCAGCGCCTGATGAAAAGTGTATTGCCGGGCAGATTCCTGGTGGTGGAATAAACAACCTCTTAAGTAATCTAATCCATACCGAAAAAGACTTTGGGCAGGACGGCCATGTTTTTTGATTTTGATCGGCTTAACTTCATGGCGCCATTCACCAATAATGTGCGCCCAACTGAAGGCAATAGCGAGAAAGACCATCAACTTTTCAAGTCGCTGAGGGTCGGTCATATGGGTGGATTCCAGATCGAAACCTCGGGTTTTCAAGCAAATGAAAAGCGTTTCGATGGGCCAGCGTTCCTTATAATTTTCCAAAGCGGTTTCCGGTTGTTCTTGCGTAGCGATAATGACGAATTCACCGTCGGGCATCTTCAGGCCAATGACATAAAGAGAGTGCCCCCATACTGTTCGTTGACCCGATAAAATGAGCGCGCCGCCGCGTGGTAGGCCTCGAAAGAGATTTTCTGCAGGAACGAGGACGCCTCGGGAATTAGAGACTTGCGTGTTTTTCTTGATGCGTATGACGAATTTAATATTATTTTCAATAAGATATCCAAACCATTTGATCCCGACGAACTCACGATCCGCAAACAAGCAGGCGATCGTTTGAGCGCCAAAGATCGTTAGAAATCGGGTGATTATTTCGATTCTTTCTTGGGTATTTGAGTTGCCTTTTTTATCTAAAGCGACCCATAATATAGGAAAAGCGGATCCGCGATAGACGATTCCCAAAACGAGGTAATTGATATTAGCGTCACCGCATTTCCAATTGGTTCTATCGAGCGTCAATTTGAACTGAAGTAAAGGAATGAGACCGGCAATGAACCGAGCTACCTGATTCAGGTCCAGAGAAAATTGACCAAAAAGCCGTTGAAGGCGTTTGTAATTAGAGGAGGGTTGTGCATTTCCAGGAAAAGTGGTGGCGATCTTTGCGAGATTGACTGTTCCCATCTGGATGATTCCGATGATCAAATAGATAATGCAATAGATACGAGCGCGGTTCCAGTGAAAATGATGGTGAAGCATTTCTGCAAAGTGCCGGGTATTAAAAAGGGGGGGATTCACGGAATTAACCTCGCCTGTTAGGAAATTAATGTTATTAATCAATTAATTATGATAACACAAACCTTCCGATCCTGCTGCTCTCAAAATAGTTGCAATTTTTTATCTTAATTTTCAGTAAGTTATTTTTGTCCTGTACAATGGATGGCGCTGATTCGCAGCACGAGCCAGATCATCGACCATAATTTAACTCATTGATCTTGCTGAGTTATACGCACTATGCTCGCCCGACCCATAGTTCGGATCACAGGAAAATTTACAGGAGGTATTTTATTAGAGCTTTGCTGGTGCAAGCTATCTGCTGAGGCTCATCAGCTACAAAAGTTCCTGATAAAGCTCTAACACTTTACGTATGTTTGCTTGGCCGTCGTAGGTGAATTCAGACTGCTGCGGGCGGCCTTGCGTCAAAATACGGTTGATAGCAGTGTGAAGCGCCTTGAGGTCTGCGGCAGGAATTAATTCAACGCCTTCGGGACGCATGGCATTGTCTGTGGCAATGACAGGCAAGCCTAAGTGTAGAGCCTCACGCACCGAGATGGAATCTCCGTCATACAAAGTAGTTCTGAGCATCAAATTACATTCGGCAATCACGCGCAGAGTTACATCGTGATTTAGATCACCGCAAAGCAGTATGTCTTTGACATAGGGCTTTTCTGCAATGCGCGTCCGCAGGTCGCTTTCCAGACTGCCAGAGCCAATCATTATCAAACCAGCATGCGGAAACTCCTCCTGTATCATCCCCAGTACTTCGATTTGCAGCGCAAGATCATACTCTGGTTCCAAAAGTCCGACAGAAATCATTACGGGCTCGTGCGCTTGCAGAAAGCTTTGCAGGTTTTTAGGGATAATTGTGTCGGGCGAAGGTGGGGAAAAGGCGTGGGGATAAATGAGCTGCACTTTGTCTGCAGCCACGCCAAACCGGTGGAACATCTCGACTATCTGTGTGTTGACGCCAATAATTCTGCTTAAGCGACGAAATACAAAACCGCGTAAAGTCATTGGCCCAGCCGTTCGGCCCGCAGGCGAAGACGGATAGCCTCCAGAGTGAAACGTTAGCACCGATTTGCATCCCGGCAACAGACTGCACAACAGCGTGAGCCCCAACAATCTAAAAGTGAGATTGCCACCAATGTGTAGATGAACTATGTCACAAGGCAAGCCGAGCAGTATCCGAAAAAGCTGCCACATACTTTTTGGACGATATACATCAGAGTCATCCGCGTCAGTATCCATAGATCGTGATAATACTATAACGGGACACTCCTCAAAGCGCGCCAGCAAGGCCTTTCGAATAGCTGATAAATTTGCCTGAACTCCACCATGCGGCGGCGGATAGGGGCCAAGTTGCAAAACTCTCATTGGATCGTTATGTTCGAAATTTTGAAATAACTATAGAGACTGCAGGGCGAAAACTAACAGGAAAGAACAAAAGCCAATGTCTTGTCCTTTGACTTATTGACGTTAGATCCCTTGTTAGCGAATACTGCTAGAGGTGAACTATTATTGGGCTTCCAAGATCGCATTAAGGTCAAACATGCACGGCTGCAAAGTTCGCGCGGATTCGAGCATCAGCAAGCCACCGATGGTGGCACGTGCACCATCACGTGCTGTCACGTTAGGCCGGTTACCAGTCCGCAAATCGTGAATGAACGCTTCCATCTGGGCCATATAGCCTTTCTCCGGGAACCAGCGCGAGCGTGCCTTTGTTTTAGCCGCTTTGACCGTGAGTTGTTTCATATCTTCCGTTACGGCGCCTATACCGGGCGCGAAGACTTCCAGCCGCTCCCCGCCGGATGTCTTGCTTCCAACCGTACAGTAAGTAAGATTACCGATTGAACCGTCTGCGAAACGAAATGTGGCAGCGATGTTGTTTTCGCCAATTGGGTCTTGCTTGCCGATGGGCAGACTATATGCTAAGACGCTGACAGGTTCTGCTTCCAGTAGCCAGTACAACAGGTCTACGAAGTGACAACCTTCACCGATAATCGCGCCTCCTATCTGTGGGTCTGCGGCCCAAAAGTCTCCCGACAGACCCGGCGAATTCATGCGACAGTTGATGACGATTGGGCCGGTGCGTTGCATCAACAGTTTTTTTATCTCTACATAGTACGGTGAGAAGCGGCGATTAAAGCCTACTGTCAATTGCCTATCTGTCGCTTGTGTCGCCCAGTAAAGCTGGCGGCATTCTTCCAGTGTTATTGCAAAAGGCTTTTCCAGGAAGACGTGTTTGCCCGCCTGCAGTGCCTGCACAGCCTGCTCACAGTGATACTGATGACGGCTGGCAATCAACACAATGTCGACATTCTTGTCGTGCAGGATTTCTTCGTAGTCCGTGCAACTGTAAACCGCGCCGAAACGCAGCCCATAACTCTTGCCGCGCGCTCCATGGTTGGAATAGACAGCGTGCAACGCCACGCCGGAAATCTTCTTTAGGTTGGGCAGGTGCACCCATTTCGCCAGATTACCCGCACCGACCAACGCGACCCGCAAAGTGTCTTTGTCCGTTGCACTAGCTTTGCCAGTTTCCACTTTGCGTACGGACGTAAAACCCACAGCGACTTCTTTTGGCGCGTCCGCAGCCGGATACCGTAGCAGAACTGCAAGACTGTTCATCTGCGGATTTATAATCGTTTGATAAGCTTTTGCTGCTTCGTCTAGCGGAAACTCGTGGCTGATGAGCTGTGTGATCTGTATGCGCCCAGTTGCCATGAGGCGGAGAAACTCTTCCATGTTGCGGTTTTCTGTCCAGCGCACGTAAGCCAGCGGATAATCACGCCCGCGCTTTTCATAATCGGGATCGTAGCTACCTGGCCCGTAAGCACGAGCCATCAAAACCTGTAGTTCCTTGATGTACATTTGGTCGCGCGGCAAATCCAGCGGGACAGCCCCGACGATGATTACGCGCCCGCGGTCACGGCTCATCTGGACAGCCTGCTGTACGGGAATCGGAGACTTGGACGCAGCCGCAACGATCACGCAGTCCGTGCCTCTGCCTTCTGTTAGAGCTAGAACCTGCTGCAGAGTTGACTCGCTACCGATGAGTCCGTGATCTGCACCAGCCTGTTTAGCAATCTCTACGCGGTCTGGTTTCACATCAATTGCCAAAACCACGCCGCCCTGCACGCGGACTAACTGCGAAACGAGTTGGCCTATCAGCCCTAGACCTATTACCGCGACGACATCGCCCACACTGATGTTAGCAATGCGAACGGCGTTCATCGCTATGCTGCCGAGCGTGGTGAAGCAGGCATGTACAAAGGGAACTGTGGCTGGGATTCTGGCGACCAGATTGCGCCCGGTTAAGATTGTCTCACCGTGTCCAGTGCCTTCACCACCGTAAGCGACGCGATCACCAATTTCCAAATCGGCCACAGTCTCGTGCTTGTCAATCACCACGCCCGCACCAGAATAACCAAGCACAGCATACTCGCTGAACTTCGCGCGGACTTCAGCGATGGTACTGAGTGGCCCCACCTGCTTCATCACTTCCCAGACTGTTCTGAGATGGGAAGGGTTTTCTGCGACTTCCTTGACGATGTTGTCAGAATGTATATCTGCGGTCTCAGTCCCTGCGCTTATGAGCGAATAAATAGGACGAACCAAGACATGATGCGGTGTCACCACAGGATCAGCCACCTCGTCAACGATGATCTCTTTTAAGCCTTTACGGATAACTTGCTTCATGGAATTTAAGTTCAACTCTGGTGAGTAACACGGCAAACAGTAGAGGTATAGCCTTTGGCCATCCAACGCTCGCATTGGGCTTGGAACTCAGCATCTGTTTGAATTGGGCGTAACCAGTCGAGCGCTCAGGCTTGAAAATCATAGGGTTAGGAAGGCGAAAAAATGCCTGATTAGAGGTTTCAAAACGGACACCTCAAGTATTTTCAATAATTTAGGGGTGCGCTCGACTGGTTACGCCCGTTTGAATTTGCAGCAATTCCCGCTCTCTTTATTTAGGCCTGCTTTTTAATAGGGCCGTTGGTAATTATAAAACAATCCAATAATAAAGACAAAAACACCCTTACGCGTTCAGGAACGCCCAATCAACTATAATAAAGACCACCCTGCTTTTCAGACTAAAGAAATAGAATACAGCCTACAGATCATCGAGAGACTAAGAAGTGTTGGGCTGTAAGAATCCACCACAATGTCCATAAATAATTGCATACCATAGTGACTCCCAATTTTTAATAAAGAACTCTTTAAAGAGTCCTTTGATTTTGATCCATAACGAGGTACGCGAATGAAAACGCTGACGAGCTGCTTGGAAAAAAGCACAGCCGTATTCCTGCACTTGATCGATTAGAAAAGCCAGCATCATCAACATCGCGAAAACCGTCGATAAATGTTGTTCCCCATGTCCGTAGTTGTGCTCAAACTCATAGTCTTGATTTTTCAGGGTGTTAAACGTCTGGTTTTCAATATGCCAGCGACTTCGACCTCCTTTCATCACTAAGTGAACATTATCGGCAGTGAGTTTTATTTCGGTAATCCATGAAAAGTTAAATTCTTTGCCATCGCGAATCTCCCAATAGTCGAGAAAATTGACCAGCAAATCGGGATGCGATTTATTCAAAGGAATCTCGTTAATCCACCGATAACCACGGAGAATCTTATCCTCTCCCAACACCTCAAATTCTTCGCTTTGACCCTTCAGGACGCGATTTCTAACCTCGTGAAATAGAGATTCTTGACCCTCGGGCTTTACTGAAATAATATAACCAATATTCAATTCTTTCAATAAGTTAATGTGAGGACCGTTCGCTGATAGGCTATCTTCGACCACGCGCAAAGGCCAGGTGGGAAAGGCTTCGCGAAGCTGTTTCAACAGGCGTTTACTCGCATTCGCTTCACAGTCATTTTTGGTCGCACCATCCTGATGCGTAATCGCTTCAGGAAAGAGGGGTAAGACTTGATCCCGATCCGGATGAACGATAACAGCCCCTAATAATTGATGATAATAGCTCACTTGGCCATTTTTATGATGACGAACACAACATTCTGGGCAACTAACGAGTGATGAAGAGAATTGCCCCGTCCCATCAATACTGACTAAAAAACTATCTAAATAACGAAAACCTTCCAAAAAATTTTGACGATACAATTTCTGGTGAATTTGAATGAATGGCGCCCGAAGTTCTGCTGGATTGACCCGATCAAGGACGGATCGAAGTTGCGTATCACAAGGGGCTTGTTCAACACCATATAATGATTTTAGATTCGCCCGAATTCGCTCCTCATTACGTTGTTCATCAAACTTCAACAAGGATGGATATTTCAAGCCAAAGATGGCCAAACCTGACATGAGGACATCGGGTAATGAAAATTGCTGACCATAACGGCGTGGATCAGGGATCCTTTCAAAAGACCGCCGAACCTGATTGAGCAGGGCAGGCGCTGATACGTATTTATTTAAAGAGGTTAGTGAAGGGGGAGAAGTTAATTTCTTCATGATCAAACCATACCTGATAAATTTTAAATCCAAAACCTCTAAAAACTCAAAATCGAAGTCAAGAAGTACCTTTTATAGTACATTGATTATATAGAACTTTTCAAGAGACCGGGAATTGCTGTTGAATTTGCCACTTTGAGCGAGTCGTTCAACGAAAAAGGCAGCAGATAATCGGTCTTGCGGTCGGCTACGATGAAGTGGTACATGGCAGAGTTAGCGGAACACAGGTTAGCGGTACACCACTCATTCAGCAAGCAGCTTGAGGTAAATCGGCTTGTACTTGGCAACCGATAAATCCCAACACCGCTCCTGTAGAATTCGAGAACGGCCTTCACCACCAAGCTTGCTCCTCAGGGAAGGATCGCTCAGTAACTTGAGCGCTTTCTCCGCCAGATCCCCGGGGTTTCCAGGTTCGAACAGCATACCGGTCACCTGATCGGAAATGAGTTCGCGCATCGCCGGAAGATCGCTGGCCAGCACGGCCTTCCGCATCGACAGCGCCTCAAGCGGCTTGAGAGGGGTCGTAAGCCGCGTGGTGAGCGTCGCGATTCGCGGGTAGACCAGCAGATCGGCAATGGCATAGATTTCCTTCACCCGATCATGCGGAAGGCGCCCCGCAAACGTCACATGAGCCTGGAGTTTTTCCCCTTCCACAAGCGTCTCAAGGTCGCGCCGCTCGGGACCACCGCCAACGATCAGCAGGTGAACGCGATCTTGCTGGGCCACGATCAGGCACATGGCCTTCACGAGAACATCCAATCCTTCGTAGGGCTGGAACGCCCCGACATAGGCGATCACCTGCTGCCCATCAGGATTCCACTGTCTGAGCCACTCCGGGTCGGGTTCGAGCGGTCGGAACAGATCCGGATCGACACCGTTCGATGTAACCGTGATGTTGCGCCCTGTGCGCCTCTGGAGTTCATCACGGAGCGTCTCGCCAATGGTGACCACGGCATCCGCGTGCCGCAAGAGCCAGGTTTCCAGGCCACGAGCTACGCGGTAGGGAACCGAACCGACCGCAAATTTGCCTCGATCAACAGACGCATTCTCCCACAAATCCCGAACCTCATAGACCAACGGCAATCCGCGCCGTCTAGCGACGAAGTAGGCCGGAAGTCCAACCAGAACCGGCGAATGCGCATGGACCACGTCCGGCCTAAATTGATCGATCACGGCCGAAATTCGGCGTGCCAGCGCCCACATGAGCTGGAACTCGCGCAACGGCGAACGCATTAACCGCTCGCAATGGGTGCGAAAGTACGGTACGCCTGCCAGAACCGCGTCCGGCGGTGCGTCCGGCTGTTGCGCGGAGGTCACAACGGCCACCTCGATACCCATCTTCCGTTCTAAGGAAAAGAATCTGTTCGCTGCGGACACTGTAGCCGCAAACATAGGGCATCGAGGTGTGCAGTACGTGTAGAACTCGCATATTCGATTTCTTGCCACCCTTGCCTTATCCCACGCGAAGTTCGGGCAATGTCGGCGGATGCCCGAAATTTCCCCGGTCCAGTCCCGCGAGCCAACAGTCGAGCACGATCAGGCGCCACAACGCAGCGCTGTGGTCCCTTCGACCCATCAAATGCTCGAAAACCAATCGCCGCGTAGCGCCCGCGTTCACATATTGCTGGAGTACGGATGATGGATGACGAAGAGCTTCAATACGGTGTCGGAGCGGCCCTCGAAACCAGCGTCCAATTGGAATCTCGAATCCCTGCTTCGGTCGCGACAGCACCGAATCAGGAACGATCCCTTTGATGGCGCGCCGGAACAAGCGCTTGCTCTCGCTGGCGGTGACCCGCAAGTTTCCCGGTATTCGTAACGCGAAATCCAGAAGGTCGAAATCCAATAGCGGCACTCTGGCTTCCAGTGAAACTGCCATGCTTGTTCGGTCCACTTTCGTCAAGATATCCCCTGGAAGATAGGTTTCGAGGTCAACATTCATCATGGCGGCGGCAAAATCATCGCCTAGCTCCAAGGACGCGCGATCAAGCAGTTGATCGGCGATGCGCGTAGTCCCGCCGGGTTGATCCGCACGTGCAACGCCTCCTTCGTCCAGGCGCACCGGCTGCGCCACCGTCGCGGCGTATCGGCCCCCCCTCGAACGCCCGTAATCTACCAGGCGGTTCCGGCCGGGGAAAATGTGCGGCAGCATCAGGCCCAACGCGGAGACCAGCTTGCTCAAGCCACCCAACACTTCCAGCTTTGTGCCGCAAAACCTCACGATACCGTGTGTAACCGCCGAAGAGTTCGTCACCGCCATCGCCCGAGAGCGCGACCGTCACCGTTTGCCGCGCGAGCTGCGCCACGAGAAATGTTGGAATCGCCGAGGAATCGGCAAAAGGCTCGTCGAACATCACGGCGATGGTTTCGAAGATTTCCTCGACGTTTGGATGAAGGATGAGTTCGGTATGCTCTGTCCCCAACTCCGCCGCCACGGCCCGTGCTACCGCCGATTCGTCGTATTGTTCTTCGGCGAATCCGATGGAGAACGTGCGTACGCGGCCCGACGCATGACGACTCATCAAGGCAACGACCGTCGATGAATCCAGTCCGCCCGACAGGAACGCCCCGAGCGGCACCTCGGATTCCAGATGCGATGCGACCGCTGCATCCAGCTTTACGCGAAGAGTGTCCACCAGTTCCAGCTCGTCACTTGTAGGACTTTCCGGTATTGGCGGCTTCCAATATCTGCGAATCTCCGCGCCGTCGCGCGCGTTCCACAGCAGCAGATGCCCCGGCGGCAATTTTCGTACTCCCTCGAAAATGCTGGCAGGGCTCGGCACGTAGCCGAACGCGAGATACTGCATGACCGCGCTCGGCGAGACGCGCAACCGATCAGGTTGGAAGGCCCACAGCGAGCGCAATTCCGAGCAGAAAACCAACCCTCCCGGCAATGCCAGATAGCTGAGCGGCTTCATACCGGTATGATCCCGAGCAATCAACAGGGTCTTATACCGCGAGTCCCAGATCGCAAAAGCGAACATGCCATGCAGTCGCGAGACCATTTCGGACCCCAGATCCTCATAGAGATGCACCAAGACTTCTGTGTCACTTCGCGTTCGAAAGTGGTGCCCCGAACGCTCGAGCTGTTGGCGTAAAGTATGGTGGTTATAGATTTCTCCATTGAAGACGACCGTGACGGAACCGTCCTCGTTATGGATGGGTTGTCGCCCTCCACCGACATCGATGATGCTCAGGCGCCGCATGCCCAGCGCGACGCCATCGGCTATGTGATAGCCATCAGAGTCCGGACCACGGTGTACGATAGCATCGCACATCGCCCGCACACGCTCGCCCGCCTTCGCTTCGGAGAGAGGTATCCCCACAAAACCCGCGATGCCGCACATTGTTAGACCTTATTGGTAACCGCTGTACCCGCCACACTTGACGCAGAATGCGCCTTAACCGATAAAATGTTCGCCGAACACCACAGAACCGCCAGCATGAGATAGGGGAAGGTAAGGGCCGAGTAAGTGCCAACCAAGCTAGCCACGAGATACCCTATGAGCGCCCGTTCGACCCAGATTTGTTGAGCCGCTAGCGTCGTCGTTTCCATATCCCGCCGACTGCGTGAGGCATGGAGCAATGTGATCCAAACAATGCACACCAGAGCACGAGTCCGGGCAGTCCAATTTCCGCCGCGAGATTCAGATAAGTGTTATGCGTATCTCTTTTGCCTAACTCCGGAGCATACATGGCGTTGGCGATCGGATAGA